>JAJYUB010000007.1 GCA_021792795.1 Acidobacteriota bacterium
TCGACCATCACAATGAAAGCCCCAAACCCTTCATCTGGACCGCCAAGGCCGCCGACATCCTGGAGAAGGTCAAGCGCGCTCGGGCGGCCCTGCATAACGGTCAATCTGCATGACGCACTACACTAGATGAACGATTTCCCGCGTTGGTGAATTATGTGGAGAATACTGACAATCGCCGTATTCCTTGCAGCCACCTGTCAGATAGATGGGCAGGCGCATGGCTCCCAAGCCGGAAGCGGTCAAGACGACACTGCAAGTGCGAAAAACCCAACCCCGCCGTCCAGGACAGCCACATGCGCGGTGGAAGATGATGGCACCACCATAAAATGCAATTGGTCAGAAGCAAAACCGGATAGTTATCTCAAGCGTCTCTTTAGTCCTGAAAATGCCCCAAGCATAGCCCTCTTCTTTGTAGGTCTCGGCGGTATCGTTGTAGCGGTTTGCACCCTTCACAAGATTGAGAGGCAGACGAAGGCCACTGAAGACACCCTCATCCAAACCCAAAGGCCAAAGGTTGTTGTGAAACGAATATCTCTGATTCCCGGCACGCTGGTAGAAGTGAGAGGCAATTCAACTTTGCAGGATGATCCTCGTTGGCGAATTGCCTGCGTGATAGCAAATCTCGGAGGCAGCACAGCTCGGATCGTAGGGAGCAATTTGACCCTCAGCCGACTTGGAATTGGGACGCTGAGCGAGTTGCTTCCCGGTTTGCCTGCCTACGGGAGAGATTACTCGTTTGAACAGTTCTCCATCGAACCAGGAGAACGTCAAGAAAAAGTCGTGATTTTATCGCAACAGCCCGACACCGCACACCTGCGAAACCTTCACGAGATGTCGAGAAATGGACAGAACATTAGCACTAGTCCTCTAATTTGCTTCGGCTTCCTCCACTATCGGGATTTGTCGGGGGTCGGACGGCGGACTGGCTTCGCGGCTCAATGGCACCCTGAAGATATGAGTTTCACGAGGTTAGATGATTATCCCCAATACGAGTATTGCGATTAGCGTTGCTGGCCCCAAGAGGCAAATTTAGGACGCCACCGGATTGGGATGCCGAATGACAATGCTCACGATCCGATTCAGTAACAGTATGGTGCTCCGGCTTGTCATCGCGGTTGGCGCAGTTTATTGGGCATGGGCTGGGAAGTCAGTTGCGCTTTCTTGGCTCGTTCTGGCATAATGAATAGACGCGTGCTTATAGTAATTCGTTGCTACTTGTACGCGCCACATACCACGGCCGGACGGCCGCTCCGAGCAATGCACCAACCATGCAGTTGAATACCAGCAACACGGAGTGGTTCAGCGGAAACAAGCGCTGCATTTAGGTCCGCGCGGTGGGAGACAAAGGAAATTATGTCGAAAAGAGCAGGAAAGAATATAGAAAAGGCGCGCGCCGCTGTTGAGGTCCGCCCTTACTCCCTGACCGAAGCGGTCCCGCTTCTCAAAAAGGTCAAATACGCAAAGTTCGATGAGACGGTGGAGATCACGCTGCGTTTGGGCGTCGATCCCAAGCACGCCGACCAGATGGTCCGCGGCACCGTTGTTCTTCCCCATGGATTAGGCAAGACAAAGCGCGTGGCCGTGATTGCCTCCGGCGAGAAGGTCCGCGAAGCGGAGGCAGCAGGCGCGGACTTTGTGGGCGGCGACGACCTGGTGGAACGAATCCAAAAAGAGAATTGGACCGATTTTGACGCCCTGATCGCCACGCCGGACATGATGAAGGCGCTGGGCCGGCTGGGCAAAATCCTGGGACCGCGCGGACTGATGCCGAACCCGAAGACGGGCACGGTGACGACGGATGTGGCGTCTGCGGTGAAAGAGATCAAGGCCGGCAAGGTGGAATTCCGCACGGACAAGACGGCGCTGATCCATGTGCCGGTGGGCAAGCTTTCCTTCTCTCCGGAAAAGCTGATTGAGAATGCCACCACGGTGATTACCAGCGTGGTGAAGGCCAAGCCTTCCGCAGCCAAGGGCAAGTATGTCAAAGGGATGACGCTGAGTTCGACCATGGGACCTGGAATCCAGTTGGACCATGCGGTTGTGGACGCGGCGGGCAAGGCGCAACAGTAATTGGGACAGGAAAAGACTCCGATCTGAAGAAGCGAGACCGCGCGGATTTTGTTTCATCCCACTCAAGCCAAAAGAAGGCTTGAATGGGGCACCCGGCGCCCAGGTATAGAGGACATTGAGATGGCATTGACGAGAGCCAAGAAGGCAGAGCAGGTTGAAAAGCTGGCATCCGAGTTGACGGGCGCGACGACGGCAATTGTCGGGACGTTTCAGAAGCTGACGGTTTCCCAGGATTTTGCGCTGCGGACCGTGGTGCGGAACGCAGGCGGCAAGTATCGCGTGGTGAAGAATAAGCTGGCCGCGCGGGCCGCGCAGGGTACCGGGGTCGAGCAGGCGCTACAGGGGCTGAAGGGCGTTTCCTCGCTGGCGTACAGCACTGGCGATCCGGTGGCCCTGGCGAAGGCGCTGACCACCTGGGTGAAGGACAACGCGGAATTTTCCTTCAAGCTGGCGATTGTCGACGGCAAGATTCTGTCAGTGGCAGAGATCCAGCAGTTGGCCTCGATGCCGGGACGCGAGGAGCTGTACTCGAAGCTGCTGTTCCTGATTAGCTCTCCGGCACAGCGGTTGGCGACGGTGATCAATGCTACCGGACGCGACCTTGCGGTGGTGATCGGGCAGGCAGTCGAGCAGAAGAAGTTTTCGGAAGCGGCCGCTTCGTAAGGGCTGCGTAGTTTTTTTAGAGTAGTTTCACGATCGCTGGAACGCTATCAATCCCAGGTTAGCTACGCGAGCCTGGGGCACCCGGCACTTTTTCGAGAGATCTGCTGCATTGCGTTGGGGTGTCGTCTGGACACAACGGAAACCATCGCGGCGGCAATCGGGACAGGCATCTGAGGTCCCGCAAGCATTACAAGAATCAGGTTTCACGACTCGGTTTTCGCAAGGATATGGAGAATGGACATGGCGGATTTACAGCAAATTGAGGATCAAATTGTCGGGCTGACCCTGCTGGACGCGGCAGCTCTGGTGAAGAAGCTAGAAGAGCGGCTGGGAGTTTCAGCCGCGGCCGCCGCGCCGGTGATGGTGGCGGGAGGAGGCGCGGGCGCCGCTGCGGCGCAGGTGGAAGAGCAGACCGAGTTTACCGTCATCCTGAAGGATGCGGGGACCAATAAAATCAACACGATCAAGGTAGTCCGCGAAGTGACGGCCCTGGGCCTGAAGGAAGCGAAGGACCTGGTGGATGGCGCTCCCAAGACGGTGAAAGAGGGCATCACCAAAGACGAGGCGGAGGCGATCAAGAAGAAATTTACTGACGCCGGCGCTGCTGTTGATGTAAAGTAATTGTCCTTGCCAGCGCGGCGAATGTGCGCTACTCTTACGAAGTGAGCCATTCGCCCCGCAGGCTCGATGGCTCGTGAAGTTCCTGCCGATTGCGACATGGCAGTTCGGCTTCACTTCGATTGTTCTAACAGCGCTTGGGAGCGGTCCCTAGCGCAGGCGGAAGCAAAAACCCATCTATTCAAATAGTGCACAATCCGGTTGTGGCGCTCGCGGGACTTACTGTCTCTCGCGGGCCGTTTTCTGTTTTTGAACACTTTTGCATAACGGAAGCGTCCGTAGAAATTAGGGGCCGTGATGGGAATACGCGCCGGACCGACCGCGAGAGTTCAGTCGATCGCAGTCGGCCCGATAGCGGACAGGGTCAGGGAAAGAGTATCTCCATCTCGCGTTGTTATGGAGCGGGTCGCGAACGGGATGCAATACCCGAAACGGACTTGAATACCAGCAGCAAACTTGATTTCGTTGTCATTCAACCACGTCGAATCGACGGACATTCCGTGAAGGAACCAGAACGCCGTCGAGTCCATTTTCGGGTTGCCGCCGGGAATGGCCGCAAAAGGCAAAACAGCCAGGAGTGAAGCATGCCGAACGAGAAACGCGCGATCCGTAGCCGTCTCGATTTTTCCAAAATTCCCACCGAAATCCAGATTCCGAACCTGATTGAAGTGCAACGACGTTCCTATGAGCGTTTTTTGCAGATGGACAAGCTGCCGACCGAGCGCGACGACCTTGGCCTGCAGTCGGTGTTTGCTTCCGTGTTCCCCATCACCGACTTCCGCAATTTGTCGGAGCTGGAGTTTGTCGATTTTTCGATCGGCAACTGGGAGTGCAAGTGCGGACACCTGAAGGGACTGCACCATCTGCGCACGACGTGCATCCATTGCGGCGCCATGGTGATTACCGACCCGTTTCATCCGGGCGATGTGCTGTGCGGGAAGTGCGGCACCTACAACAAGAACACGCCGGATTTCTGCAACAAGTGCGGCGACCCTGTCGGCCTGCAGTTGAAGTACGACCAGAGCGAGTGCGAAGAGCGCAGCATGACCTATTCCGCGCCGCTGAAGGTCACGATCCGGCTGAAGATCTACGACAAGAACCCGGAAACCGGCGTCAAGACCATCCGCGACATGAAGGAGCAGGAGGTCTTTTTCGGCGACATTCCGTTGATGACGAAGAACGGGACCTTCCTGGTGAATGGAACGGAACGCGTCATTGTGAGCCAGTTGCATCGCTCGCCTGGAGTGTTCTTCGAGACGGCGAACAACCGCACGTATTTCCTGGGCAAGATCATTCCGTACCGCGGTTCGTGGGTGGAGTTTGAGTACGACCAGAAGAACACGCTGTACGTCCGCATCGACCGCAAGCGCAAGTTCCTGGGGACGGTGTTTCTACGGGCATTGGGCCTGAAGTCGGACGAAGAGATCCTGAAGAGTTTTTATACCATCGACACCATCGCAGTGAAGGGCGGCAAGCTGCATTGGACGGTGGGCCACGACGAGACCAAGCCGACCCATCTGCTGGGGGTGAAGCCAGCCCATGCGGTGACAGTCAAAGGCGAGGAAATCGCGCATTCCGGGCGGAAGATTACGGCCAGCATTCTGAAAGCGCTGCGCGCTTCCAAGGTCAACGAAGTTGAGATTGAGGAGTCCGAGCTGGATGGCGCGATGACGGCTGCCGACGTGGTGGATACGACCACCGGCGACCTGTTGCTGGAAGCGAACCAGGAGTTGACCAAGGAAAAGCTGGGGCAGGTGCTGGAAAGCGGAGTTACGTCACTCGAAATTTTCCTGCCGGAACGCGACGACGTGGGCAATGTGATTTCCCACACGCTGCGGCGCGATACGGTACACAAGCCGGAAGAAGCGCTGATCGAGATTTATCGCAAGCTGCGTCCCGGCGACCCGCCGACGCTGGACACGGCGACCGCGCTGTTTGAAGGCATGTTCTTCGATCCGCGGAAGTACGACTTCTCGCGGGTTGGACGGCTGAAGTTCAACATCAAGCTGTACGACAAGCAGGACGCCACTTCGCTCGACCATCGCACGCTGACGCCGGAAGACTTCTACTCGACCATTCGCTACCTGCTGAAGCTGCGCAAGAACATCGGCGTGGTCGACGACATCGACCATCTCGGCAATCGCCGCGTGCGCGCCGTCGGCGAGTTGATGGAGAACCAGTTCCGCATCGGCCTAGTGCGCATGGAGCGCGCCATCAAGGAAAAGATGAGCGTCTATCCGGACATGTCGACGGCGATGCCGCACGACCTGATCAACGCCAAGCCGGTGATGGCGGCGATCCGGGAGTTCTTCGGCAGTTCGCAGTTGTCGCAGTTCATGGACCAGACGAACCCGTTGTCGGAAATTACGCACAAGCGGCGTCTGTCCGCGCTTGGGCCGGGCGGTTTGAGCCGCGAACGCGCCGGGTTTGAGGTGCGCGACGTGCATCCCACCCACTACGGCCGCATTTGCCCGATTGAAACGCCGGAAGGTCCGAACATTGGATTGATCTCGTCTCTGTCGTGCTTTGCGCGGATCAACGAGTATGGCTTTATCGAGTCTCCGTACCGCCGCGTGCGCGATGGCTTGCTGCTGGACTTTGTCCAGGTGATCAACGCCGGCGATAGCGGGCTGCGCGTGGGCGACCATTTGGAGAAGCCGGACGCCATCAAGAAGAACCAGCAGTTGCTGAAAGAGAAGAAGCGGCCGATGGAATACGGTCCGTTCAGCTTCTATCTTTCCGCGTGGGAAGAAGATCGCTACACCATCGCCCAGGCGAATGTGGAGTTGGACGAGAATGGCAGCATCAAGCGGGAACTGGTCACGGCGCGGCGTCAGGGCAACTTTGTCCTGGTGAACCGCAGCGAAGTGACCTACGTGGACGTAAGCCCGAAGCAGTTGGTCTCGGTGGCGGCCTCGCTGGTGCCCTTCCTGGAACATGATGATGCCAACCGCGCATTGATGGGCGCGAACATGCAACGCCAGTCGGTGCCGCTGCTCATCTCGGAAGCGCCTTTTGTGGGCACCGGGATGGAAGGCGTTACGGCGCGCGATTCCGGCGCCGTGGTGCTGGCGCGTCGGCATGGCATCGTCGATTCGGTCGATTCCGAGCGCATCATTGTGCGCGTCGAAGGCGAGCACCACCCGACGCAGTTGTCGCGTGAGGTGGGCTCCGACATCTATCAACTGACCAAGTTCAAGCGGTCGAACCAGAACACCTGCATCAACCAGAAGCCGATCGTCCGTCAGGGCGAGCGCGTGCAGAAGGGCCAGGTGATCGCCGACGGGCCCTGCACGGAGCAGGGCGAGTTGGGGCTGGGACGCAACGTGCTGGTGGCTTTTATGTCGTGGCGCGGCTACAACTTCGAGGACGCGATCCTGATCAGCGAAAAGCTGGTGCGGGAGGACTACTACACCTCGCTGCACATTGAAGAGTACGAGATTGAAGCGCGCGACACCAAGCTGGGACCGGAAGAGATCACGCGCGACATTCCCAACGTTTCCGAGACGGCGCTGCGCGACCTGGACGAGAGCGGCATCATTCGCATCGGCGCCAAGGTGAAGCACAACGACATCCTGGTGGGCAAAGTGACGCCCAAGGGCGAAACCCAGTTGACGCCGGAAGAAAAGCTGTTGCGCGCCATCTTCGGCGAAAAGGCCGGCGACGTTCGCGACGCTTCCCTGACGTGCCCTCCGGGCGTGGAAGGGACCATTGTCGATGTGCGTATTTTCTCCCGCAAGGGGCAGGAAAAGGACGAGCGCGCCAAGCTGATTGAAGCCGACCAAATCGCGAAACTGGAAAAGAACCTGGAAGACGAGATCCGAATCCTGACCGACGAGCGGTTGAAGCGTCTGGAATCGATCCTCGGCGCCAAGGAAGTCCTGGCCGACCTGCACGATGAGCGCAGCAACAAGCGCTTGCTGGCCAAGGGCGCGATCCTTGACCGCGAGACCATCGAGCTGATCAGCACCCGCAACCTGAAGCGCATTCGCTACGCGGACAAGGACCCGCGGGTGAATGAGCAGATCGATGAAATCGAAGAAATGACCTCGCGCCAGATCGACGTGCTGCGCAAGATCACCAACGACAAAATCGGCAAGCTGCAAAAGGGCGATGAGCTGGCCCCGGGCGTCATCAAGCAGGTGAAGGTCTACATCGCCATGAAGCGCAAGCTGTCGGTCGGCGACAAGATGGCCGGCCGTCACGGCAACAAGGGCGTCATCTCCCGCATTCTGCCGGAAGAGGACATGCCGTATCTGCCAGATGGAACGCCCGCGGACATCGTGCTGAACCCGCTGGGCGTGCCTTCGCGTATGAACGTCGGCCAGATTCTCGAGACCCATCTCGGATGGGCCGCGCATGAGCTGGGCAAGCAGGTCGCCGAACTGGTGGAGAAGAACCAGAAGGCCAACGAGGTGCGCAAGCTGATGGAAGAGCGCTTCGGCGGGACGGCGCTGCTGCGCCAGTTGCTGGACTTGGACGATGAGAAGTTGCTGCAGGTGGCGCGCGGCATGAAGCGCGGCATCTGGTTCGGGACCGCGGTATTCGATGGAGCCAAAGAGGAAGAGATCAAGGCGCTGCTGACGGCCGCGGGTCTTCCGACGGCGGGCAAAATCTACCTGTTCGACGGCATGACGGGCGAGCAGTTTGAGCAGCCTGTCACGGTGGGCTACATGTATATGTTGAAGCTGTCTCACTTGGTCGACGACAAGATCCACGCGCGCTCGATCGGGCCGTACTCCTTGATTACCCAGCAACCGCTGGGGGGCAAGGCGCAGTTCGGCGGCCAGCGTTTTGGAGAAATGGAAGTGTGGGCGCTGGAAGCGTACGGCGCAGCCTACATTCTGCAGGAGCTGCTGACGGCGAAGTCCGACGATGTGTATGGCCGTACCAAGATTTACGAGGCCATCGTGAAGGGCGAAGCGGCGATCGAGCCGGGCGTGCCGGAGTCGTTTAACGTGCTGGTGCGCGAGTTGCAGGCGTTGTGCCTGGATGTGGAGCTGATCAAACAGGCAGAGAACAAGAAAGTGCCGCTGCCGACGATGGCTGCCGCCGATTGAGAATGCAAGCCCGGAGCGCCGCGAGCGATTGCGGCGCCTGGGAAGCGAATTTGGAAACAGTTTTTTTGAAGCCAGTTTTTAAGAGACACGGTTGTCGTCCACATAAGCCAACGCGCTCCCGGGACGGACGGACGACCGGCATGATGGAAATCCCGGGAACGCGAGAACCGGTCCTGTTGCGCTTGCATCGCGCGCGGCAGAGATCCGGTCACGGAGGTTGTCTTGTTCCGTTCCAATCCATTCGAGCTCAGCAATCCGATTTCGGACTTCGATGCAATCCGCATCAGCCTGGCATCGCCAGAGAAGATCCGCAGCTGGTCGCACGGTGAAGTGACCAAGCCGGAAACCATCAACTATCGCACCTTCAAGCCGGAGCGCGATGGCCTGTTTTGCGCCCGCATTTTCGGGCCGATCACGGACTGGGAGTGTCTCTGCGGCAAATACAAGCGCATGAAGCATCGCGGCGTGATTTGCGACAAGTGCGGCGTGGAAGTGACGTTGTCGCGCGTGCGTCGCGAGCGTCTGGGACACATTGAGCTGGCCTCTCCGTGTTCGCATGTCTGGTTCTTCAAGGGCCTGCCGTCGCGCATCGGCCACCTGCTCGACATTTCCCTGCGCGAGCTGGAAAGCGTCCTCTATTTCGAAAGCTACGTCGTCATCGATGCCGGGGACGCTCCTGTAAAGGAGCGCGACATCATCAAGGACGAGACGCGCTATCGCGAACTCGATCAGCAGTATCGTCCCGCCGGCTTTAAGGCGATGATGGGCGCCGAAGCGATCAAGGAACTGCTGAAGCGGGTCGATATCGACACGCTCGGGGTCGAATTGCGCGAACGCATGAAGACCGAAACCTCGCTGCAGAAGCGCTTGAAGTATGCCAAGCGCCTGAAAGTGGTCGAAGCCTTTCGCAAATCGCAAAACAAGCCGCAGTGGATGATTCTGGATGTGGTTCCGGTCATTCCTCCGGAGCTGCGCCCTCTGGTGCCGCTCGATGGCGGCCGCTTTGCGACCTCCGATCTGAATGACCTGTATCGTCGCGTCATCAACCGCAACAACCGCTTGAAGAAGCTGATGGATCTGCACGCGCCGGAAGTTATCGTGCGCAATGAAAAGCGCATGCTGCAGGAGGCCGTCGATGCGCTGTTCGACAACGGCCGTCGCGGCCGCGTGCTGCGCGGAGCCAACAATCGTCCGCTGAAGTCGCTCTCCGACACGCTGAAGGGCAAGCAGGGGCGCTTTCGCCAGAACCTGCTGGGCAAGCGCGTGGATTATTCGGGCCGCTCCGTCATCGTCGTGGGTCCGGAACTGAAGCTGCACCAATGCGGATTGCCGAAGAAGATGGCCCTGGAACTGTTCAAGCCGTTCATCTATCACCGGCTGGAACAGATCGGCCACTGCACCACCATCAAGCAGGCCAAGGAACTGGTCGAGATGCAGGACCCGATCGTTTGGGACGTGCTGGAAGAGGTGATCAAGGACCATCCGGTATTGCTAAATCGCGCGCCGACGCTGCATCGGTTGGGGATTCAGGCGTTTGAGCCGGTGCTGGTGGAAGGCAAGGCCATCAAGATCCACCCGCTGGTCTGCACCGCGTTCAACGCCGACTTCGACGGCGATCAGATGGCGGTCCACATCCCGCTGTCGCCGGAAGCGCAGGTGGAAGCCAGCGTGCTGATGCTGGCCTCGCACAATATTCTGTCGCCGGCCTCCGGACAGCCCATTACGGTGCCGACGCAGGACATGGTGCTGGGTATCTATTACCTGACCAAGTCTCATGTCGGCGCGCGTGGCGAAGGCCGCGTGTTTGCCAACACGGATGAAGTGTTGCTGGCGCTGGAAGCGAAAGAAGTCGAGACCCTGAGTCCGATCCGGCTGCGCTATACCGGCGCGGTGCTCGACATGTCGAATGCGTACGACGATCAGGACCTGCTGCACACCGAGCCGGTGCAGTACACCAACCAATATCTTTCGACGACGGTTGGCCGCGTTATTCTGAACGACTCCCTTCCCCCAGGCATGCCGTTCGTCAACGGCCTGCTGAAGAAGAAAGGCATCGGTCAACTGGTCAGCTGGTCCTACCTGAACCTTGGGTTGGAAGTGACGGTGAAGATGCTGGACCGCATCAAGGACATTGGCTTCAAGTACGCCACCCGCAGCGGTCTTTCGGTCGGCTTCGACGACATGGTCATCCCCGACACGAAATACAAGCTGGTCAGCGATGCAGAGAAGCAGGTGGTGAGCGTGCAGCGTCAATACCTGGACGGCGCGATCACGAACGGGGAGCGCAACAACAAGGTAATCCAACTGTGGTCGTCGGTGACGGAACAGGTCGCCGATGAAATGTTCAACAATATGAAGGCCGCGGACAAGGCCGGCGTCATGAACCCGATCTACATCATGGCCGACTCCGGCGCTCGCGGATCGAAGCAGCAGATTCGTCAACTGTCCGGTATGCGCGGACTGATGGCCAAGCCGTCCGGCGAAATCATTGAGACCCCCATCACGGCCAACTTCCGTGAAGGGCTGACAGTGTTGCAGTACTTCATTTCGACGCACGGCGCGCGCAAGGGACTGGCGGACACGGCGCTGAAGACCGCCGACTCCGGCTACCTGACGCGCCGTCTGGTGGATGTGGCGCAGGATGTCATCATCAGCGACTACAACTGCGGCACGGTGGAAGGAATTTACGTCGGCCACATCATCGAAGCCGGCGAAGTGATCGAGCCGTTGCGAGACCGCATCATTGGCCGCGTGTCGCTGGAAAAGCTGAAGGACTTTGAAGGCAACGTGCTGGTCGATGTCAACCAGGAAATCGACGAAGACATGGCGGGCGCGATCCAGGCGGCCGGCGTCGAGCGGGTGAAGATCCGCTCGGTGCTGACCTGCGAATCGAAGCGCGGGGTCTGCATCCTCTGCTACGGACGCAACCTGGCTTCCGGCCGGCTGGTGGAGATGGGCGAAGCGGTCGGCGTCATCGCGGCACAGTCTATCGGCGAACCGGGCACACAACTGACCATGCGTACCTTCCACATCGGCGGCGCGGCCTCGCGCGTTTCCGACCAGTCGCGACTGGAAGCGAAGAACGCAGGGACGGTGCGCTTCCTGAACCTGGTCACGGTCCGCTCAAAGCAGGGCGATCTGGTGGCGATGAACCGTTCCGGCGTGGTGGTGGTGGTCGACGATCGCGGCCGCGAAAAGGAACGCTACACGCTGGTCTACGGCGCGCGGCTGAAGGTGGAAGAAGGCGCAGCGGTCACGCAGGGCCAGACGCTTGGCGAGTGGGACCCGTACACCTTTGCCATCCTGACGGAAGTCGGCGGCACGGTGCAGTTCCACGATCTTCACGAAGGCACCACGCTGAATGAAGAAGTGGATGAGGTCACGGGCCTGTCCCGTCTGGTGGTGGCGGAAACATCGGATGAGAAACGTCAACCCGCCATCATGATCAAGAATGCAAAAGGCCCGAAGCGCTATCTGCTCCCCAGCCGCGCGCATTTGATGGTGCAGAATGGCGACGAGGTTTTCCCGGGCGATGTGCTGGCGAAGATCCCGCGCGAAACCACGCGCACCAAGGACATTACCGGCGGCCTGCCGCGCGTGGCGGAACTGTTCGAAGCCCGCAAGCCGCGCGAGACGGCCATCATCAGCGAAATCGATGGCGCGGTCCGCTTCGGCGAAGTGAGCAAGGGCCAACGCAAGATCTACGTGACGGCGGACAGCGGCGAAGAGAAGGAATACTCGATGCCGCGCGGCGTTCACGTCAACGTGCAGGAAGGCGAACGGATGCGCGCCGGCGATCCTCTGATGGACGGCCCGCTGAATCCGCACGACATTCTGGCGGTGCTGGGCGAGAAGGAACTGCAGTCCTACATGGTGACGGAGATTCAGGAAGTCTACCGGTTGCAGGGCGTGGCGATTTCCGACAAGCACATCGAAGTGATCGTTCGCCAGATGCTGCGCTGGGTCAAGGTGGAAGATCCGGGCGACACGGCATTTCTGGTGGAGCAGCAGGTGGACAAGTTCCGCTTCCGCGAGGAAAACGAGCGCGTCATCAACAATGGCGGCCGTCCGGCTGTGGGCCGTCCGCTGCTGTTGGGCATCACCAAGGCCTCGCTCTCGACGGACTCGTTCATCTCCGCCGCTTCCTTCCAGGAGACGACGCGTGTCCTGACCGAAGCGGCCATCAACGGCGCGGTCGATCAGCTTCGCGGCCTGAAGGAAAACGTCATCGTCGGACGCCTCATCCCGGCGGGAACGGGAATGGAGTACTACCGCAATGTCCGGCTGTCGCAGGAACTGGAAGACGCGGCTGCCCGCGTGCAGCAGGAGGTCTCCGAGGCCACCGAAGCGGCCGAGCGCGAGCTGGAACTGATGCGCCAGGAAGGCGAAGCCGAGGAAATGGCAGCCGAGTAGCTGTTTGTAACAGTCATTGTTCTAAATGGAAGGGCATGCGCACTCCGCATGCCCTTTTTGTTTTTTCGTGACTCTTCTGCAACACTACGACGATCAAAATCTGAATGTCGGATCGACATCCTTGAATCATCTTCTGCGGCAGAGGCATCCTACCCTTACATAGGCTCGCGTTTCGCGAATCGGGGCGAGGCGGAAGGCTCAAATCCACGTCAACACCGCGGAACCGCGCGGCAAAATCATACGGAGGAATCGTTTATGTCTACAGTAGAAGTAGCGAAGGGACTGGTCGATCTGTGTCGACAGGGCAAGTACATGGGCGCCATCGAAAAGTATTATTCCGACAAGATTGTCAGCGTAGAATCGGCCGAGTTTCCGGGAATGCCGGCGGAGATGAAAGGCATCGAAGCGATCAAGGGAAAGACCAAACACTTCGAGGAGAATAACGAGATTCATAGCGCCGAAGTGAACGGACCCTTTGTTGGGGAGAAGCAGTTTGCGGTTCAGTTCAAGCTGGATGTGACGCAGAAGCCGTCTGGCAAACGTATGAAACTGGACGAGGTGGGACTGTACACGGTTGAAAACGGCAAGATTGTCCGCGAACATTTTTACTACAAGACAAGCTGAGGAAATTGATCGCCGCTCCGAGCTACAATCCGACAATGCGGGTTTTTAAAATTCTTCGGGAGGCTGCGGTTTACGCCGTTGTTGTGATTGCGGCGGCCGGTTCGGCTAGAGCGCTTCCGCGCCTGTCGTTGCATGGGCAGATGCATTTTCAAATGGCATCCGCCGAACTGTATTCCGACACGGCAAACGCGCATGAAGACATTCGTCAGGCGATCTTGAAGGCTGCCGCGGAACATAAGAATGTACTGCTGGAATTCGGCGGCAACTGGTGCGTGGATTGCCATCTTCTCGAACTTTACTTCCACGATCCTGGCAACGCATCCCTGCTGGCGGCGAATTATGTGATGGTGCATGTGAATGTCGGGGAATACGACAGGAACCTCGACCTGGCGCGCAAGTACGGCATCCCGCTCAGCAAAGGCGTTCCGGCGCTGGTGGTGTTGGATGGCGCGGGGCATATTTTGTACGCACAGCGGAATGCGGAGTTTGAAAATATGCGAGTGAAAGACTCGGCTGCCGTAACTAAGTTTCTGCTGAAGTGGAAACCGAGGGCGACTTACAGGAAACAACGCCCCGGCAAGTAAAAAACGCCGTCGGCATTTTCAATGTTATTGTGATGCGAGCTTTGTTCTATCCCACCCTAGCTTCGCTAGGATGGGGCACCCATGACGTTTCGCTATCTGTGAAAGCCCCCTACGGCACCACTTTGAAGTCGGCGCTCTGGGTGGCCTCGGAACTGCCGCCGACAAAGACGGTGTAGTCCGCCGGTTCCACGACGCGCTGGCTTTTCACGTTGATGAACGACAGCTCCTTGAAGCCCAGCGGGAAGGTGACCTTTTTCGATTCGCCGGGCTGCAGGCTTACGCGTTGAAAGCCTTCCAATACGCGCAACGGCTCTTCGACGCTGGCTCCGCGAATCCGAATGTAGAGTTGAACAATTTCGGTCCCGGCCACCGCGCCAGAATTGCGCACCGTAGTTGCGGCCTCAATCGCCGGTTGTGAAGCACCCTGATCGGGAGCCGACATCAATTGCGCGATCGGCATCGAACTGGCGCTGAGCGTCACTGGGGAGTAGTCGAACTGGGTGTAGCTTAGTCCGTAGCCAAAGGGATAGAGCGGAGAATTGGCAACGTCGATGTAGCGCGAAACATATTTTTCCGGAGCGTTTTCCGGCGGATGCGACAGGTCCATATTTCCCGCTGGACGACCCGTCGGCATTTGCGCCAGGTAGAGCGGTTCCTGCCCGACGGCGCGAGGAAAACTGACGGGAAGTTTGCCGCTGGGATTGGTGTTGCCGAATAAAAGATCCGTCAATGCCGGGCCAGCTTCGATCCCAGGAAACCATGCTTCAAGGATTGCGGGGACATGTTGCGCGGCCCAGTTGAGCACCAGCGGCCTGCCGCTGAAAACAATCAAGGCGACCGGTTTGCCGGTGGCGGCAATCGCGTGCAGCAATGCTTCCTGGTTGCCGGGCAAGTCCAGATGCGCTCGCGACGCAGCCTCGCCGGTCATTGAAGGGCCGTCTTCACCCAGCGCAAGAATGACCAGGTCCGCTTGCTCGGCGGCATGTTTCGCGGCATCAAATCCTGCGTCCGATGTCGTCAGTATCTGGGTGCCTTCGGCGTAGAGGACCTTTCCTCCCCGGCTCGTCATGCGCTGCTCCAGCGCGGTTCGCAAGGTAATGGCGTCGGTGGGATTTCCCTGTCCTCCCCAGGAGCCGAGCATTTCGCCCTGCGAATCGGCCAGCGGGCCAATCAATGCGATGGTGTGGACGTGGGCGGAAATCGGCAACAGACTGGGCTGTCCTTCCTCGGCGCGGTTCTGCAACAGGACGATGGATTCCTCGGCTGCCTTGCGCGCCAGCGCGCGTTTTTCCGGCGTTGCCCGATACGGCGGACGGTCCTCATCCACGTAGGGATGGTCGAAGAGTCCGAGAGCGAACTTCACGCGCAGCACGCCCCGTACTGCCTCATCGATCGTGGATTCAGGGACGACATTGTTGCGCACCAGGGCGACGAGACGCTCGTGATACGCGCCGCTTTCCATGTCCATGTCCAAGCCGGCGGCGATTGCTTTCTGCGCTGCGGTTGCATTGTCGAGCGCGATGCCATGCGGGACCAGCTCGCCGACCGCACCCCAGTCGCTAACGACAAATCCGCCGAAGTTCCACTCCTTGCGGAGAATCTGGGTGAGGGTATAGGGGTTGGCGGTCTCAGGCACGCTATTCAGAGAATTGAAGGAGCTCATCACGGTGGCCGAGCCGGCATCGACCGCAGCCTGATAGGGCGGCAGGTAGACCTGGCGCAGCATGATGTCGGACATGTCCACGGCGTTATAGTCGCGCCCGGCGATGACCGCGCCGTAGGCGGCAAAATGCTTGACGCAGGCCGCCACGGAGTCCGGATTGCTGAGGCTGGCGCCCTGATAGCCGCGCACATAGGCGCGAGCCAGGGCGGAGCCGAGATACGGGCTTTCTCCCGAGCCTTCGACGATGCGTCCCCAACGCGCGTCGCGCGCGATATCGACCATGGGAGAAAAGACCCAGCGAATGCCATCGGCGCTTGCTTCCTGGGCGGCCATTCGCGCCGTCGCTTCCACCAGCGCAGGGTCGAAGCTGGAGGCGAGGCCGAGCGGCACAGGAAAGATGGTCCTATAACCATGGATCGAATCGAAGCCGTACATCAGCGGAATATGGAGGCGGCTTTTTTCAACGGCGATATGCTGGAAGGCGTTCGCTTTTTTCGCGTCGGCGACGTTCAGCAGCGCTCCCACCTGCCCTGCGGCGATCATGTCGTCATAGCTCTGCCGTCCGGTTCCGGGGCCAGTGGGTGTGCCGGAAGAAAACTGGACCAACTGGCCGACCTTTTCTTCCAACGTCATCTTGGCCAACAACGCATCCACTTTTTTATTCAAAGCGGGACCGGTCAATTGAGGATTGGGAACGAAAGCGGCGGCGGAATTCTTGGAAGTGGCAGCGGAGCCGGAGGAATGACGACGATGGAACTGCGCCTGAGATTGTTGCGTGGAGCAGCAGATCAGGAACAGGGCCGCCAGAGCTGCAACCATAAATCTTGGGGCGCATCGGATCGAATTCATAACATCCTTTATGCTAGCAGTGAACGAAATTTCCGGCCGCCATCGCGCAACTCGCATCCGGCGGCGGCGCTTCCCCTGGTAGGATGCCGAATGGGACGTGCTTCCCTATTTCGTTATAGTCTTTTCAACGTATGCTGCGCTGGCTGGTACATCTACGAAGGACGGTCGTCAACAGCCTCAGCAATGACGTCCTGATGCTGGCGCGGGCGGGCGCGTACTCCGCCATCCTGTGCGTCTTCCCCATTGTTCTGCTGACCGCCGCAGTGCTCGCCACTTCCCCCGCCGCGGAAGTGGTGCGCGCGGAACTCCGCGCCATGCTGTATCAGATGTTTCCGCCGGACATTCCGCCGCTCGTACTCGCCTACTTTCAAGGGCAGCACCGCTCGTTCCGGCTGGTACTGTCGGCGGCGACCGTGTTTCTGCTGGCATCCAACAGCGTGATGACCACGCTGATGGAAGCGATGCGGCGCGCTTACAAGATTCCGGCAGGCGCGTGGAGCATGTCGCGTCAAATTCTGATCGCGTTTGTGCTGACGTTTCTGTCGTTTTTCCCGCTGGCCCTGGCCTCCATGTTCGTCGTGTTCGGACATCAGATTGAGACCTGGATGCTGTATCGATCGCTGTCCGATGTTCGTCCGTATGTGGTGATCCTGGCGCGCATCGTGCGTTGGGCATTGGCGCTGACCACCAGCATCGCTTTGCTCGCCATTATTTATCACATGGGCACTCCGCGCACGCAGTCCTGGCGCAAGGTGCTTCCCGGATCCATTTTGGCAACGGCGCTGTGGTTTCCGTCGACGCTGGCTTTCGGCTGGTATGTCACCCGCCATGCGCGCTACCGGCAGGTGTACGGTTCGCTGGGCGCGGGAGTGGCGCTGCTGGTATGGCTCTACATCATCCTGGTGAGCGTGATGATTGGGGCGGAGTTCAACGCGGAAGTCTTCCCCAAACAGAAACGCGAACCTGCGCAGGCGCGCCGCCAGGAGCCGTAGTCCTCGCCCGCTTCGCGCTGCTTCATCTGCCTCCAACATCGCAGCCATTACAATGAAAGGGTCGAGCCAATCTCCCCTCCTATGGAGCATGAATGCATACTTCGCTCACTTCGGCGAGTTCTTCCCCCGGCGCGCGGCGCGCAAAGATCGTTGCCACCATTGGGCCCGCCAGCAACACGGAAACTGTCTTCCGCAGCCTGCTGCGCGCGGGCATGGACGTGGCGCGGATAAATTTCTCGCACGGCACGCATCCGGAAAAAGTGAAGCTGATCCAGTTGATCCGCAGGGTGGCCGCGGATGAAGGCAAGAACATCTGCATTCTGGCCGACCTGCAAGGACCGAAGATCCGCACCGGCAGGCTGAAAAATCGTCTTCCGATCTCGCTGAAAACCGGCCAGCACCTGACCATTACGCCGCGCGACATTCCGGGGACCTCCGCCGTGATTGGGACGACGTTTCCGACGCTGGGAGAAAATCTGGAAGAAGGATCGCGCATTTTGCTGTCCGATGGGCTGATCGAGCTGCGAGTTCGACGGATTCGCGGGGCCGATGTGACCTGCGAAGTGATCAACGGCGGCCTGCTGGGCGAATACAAGGGAATCAATCTGCCGGGAATCTCGGTGCGGGTCCCGTCCCTGACTGCCAAGGATGAAGTCGATCTTGCCTTCGCCATCCAGCTTGACCTGGACATGGTTGCGGTCTCCTTTGTGCGGACGGCGGAGGATGTGCGACTGGTGCGGCACCGCGTGGCGGCGCTGGGGGCGGAGACCTGGATCATCGCCAAGCTGGAAAAACCGCAGGCCATCGAGCAACTGGAAAGCATTCTGGAAGTTGCCGACGGGGTGATGGTGGCGCGCGGAGATTTGGGCGTGGAAATATCGCCGGAGAAGGTGCCCGCGATCCAGAAGCGGGTGATTCGCCGCGCCGCGGAGTTGCGCAAGCCGGTGATTACGGCGACGCAGATGCTGGAGTCGATGATTGAAAATCCCCGGCCCACCCGCGCCGAAGCTAGCGACGTTGCCAACGCGATCTACGACGGCACCGACGCTGTGATGCTTTCCGCGGAAAGCGCCGCCGGAAAATATCCGGTCGAGTCCGTTGCGATGATGGCCAAGATCGTCACCGAAACCGAAATGCAGATCCGCGCCGAAGCCCAGCGCTATCCGTATCACGTCAACCGGGGACTCTCGATTCCGGAGACCATCTGCGAATCGATGGCGCACGCTGCCGAAGACCTGGACCTGGCGGCCATCGCCGTGTTTACTGAAACCGGAAACACCGCGCGCCTGCTCTCAAAGTATCACCCGGGGCCGCCCATTTTTGCGTTGAGCAGCGTGGAGAAAACGATTCGCCGCATGTCGCTGTTGTGGGGAGTGAATCCGGTGCAGTGCCAGAAGATGCTGCATACCGACCAGATGGTGGACACCGCCGAGCGGCTGTTGTCGGAGTCCGGAGATGTCCAAGAGGGGCAGATTCTGGGCATGGTCGCGGGTACGCGCACCAAGACTGGATCGACCAACTTCCTGCGACTGCACACGGTGGGAGATAGCGAGCGACTTTCGCGCAAGCAGGTGGGACCGGCGAAACCGAAAAAGAAAAAGCCGAAGGCTTCCCGGCAGACCGCTGCGACCGGCCCCGCAGCTCAAAATCTGCAAAAATAGCGCACAATCCCATGTCTCAGAATCGAGACATGGGGCATCCAGATCGCAAACGGGACCGCAGGCAGGCCCGTCGTCAACCTTGTTCAGCCTCCTCCGCGCTTCTTGGGCCAACCCAAATTCTGTAAACATCCTACAATTGGTTCCTTATGGGCTACATCCGTGTTCTTTCCGATCAGGTGGCGAACCAGATCGCCGCCGGCGAGGTGGTGGAACGGCCGGCGTCGGTGGTGAAAGAACTGCTGGAAAATTCGCTCGACGCCGGGGCCCAGCGCATCCGCATCGATGTGGAAGCGGGTGGCCGCAAACTGATCCGCATTGCGGACGATGGCTGCGGCATGGTGCGCGACGACGCCCTGCTGGCCTTCGAGCGCCATGCAACTTCGAAGATCCATTCCAGCGACGATTTGCTGGAACTGGCCACGCTGGGATTTCGCGGCGAGGCGCTTCCCTCGATCGCGTCGGTGGCGCGGGTACACCTCACCACTCGCTCCGCCGAAGAAGCGGTGGGAACAGAAATGGAAATTGCCGGCGGGAAAATCCTGCGGGTCGCAGACTGCGGCATTCCGGCGGGTACAACGCTGGAGGTGCGCGACCTTTTCTTCAACACGCCCGCGCGCAAGAAATTCCTGAAAGCGGAGCAGACGGAGTTGTCGCACATCGCGGCCCTGGCCACGCATTATGCGTTGGCCAATCCGACCAAGCATTTTGAGCTGCATAGCGCCAGCCACGCGCTGTTGCAAGCCCCGCCGGTGCAGCATGTATCGGAACGAATCTTTCAGGTCTTCGGGCGGGATGTGCTGGACCAGTTATTGCCGGTGGCGGCGGAAACGAACTTCGAGCGGGCTGGCATTCCAGAACCGCCGCCGTGGAAGCGCGGGGAGGATTGGCAGCCGCAAACGCCCGGCCTGCTGCGTCTGCATGGGTTCGTTTCGCGGCCGCAGTTGCAGAAGCTGAACCGAAATTCCATGTACGTGTTCGTGAATCGGCGGTTGATTCGCGACCGAACCATGCTGCATGCGCTGACTGAGGCGTACCGCAACGTGATTCCGCCCACGTCGTTTCCTGTCGTTCTGTTGTTTCTGGAAATGCCGCCGCAGGAGGTGGATGTGAACGTGCATCCCGCCAAGACGGAGGTGCGCTTTCGTCAGCAGGGATTCGTGCATGATTTCGTTCGCGACGCCGTCCGCAATTCGATTATTAAGACACGTCCGGCGGCCAGTTTTCTCACCGCGTTGAGCGATCATGCGGCGATGACGCCGGCGCTGGTTCCGGATTTGTCGCCGCTGCCGGGCGCGCCGGAACCGGCGGATGGTTCTACTGGCGGGCCTGGCAGCGAGGGGACCCACATCTCAGAAGCGAGACCCTTCGACAAGCTCAGGGCAGGCTCTGGGGCACCCGGCCAAACACCAGGCCCGATCGACTCTGGAACAGTTTCTCCTGGGGCCGTAGCGTTCCAGGATTCCGATCCACCACCAGCGGTCGAAGATGCCGAGCGGTTTGAATTGCAGCCGCCGCCGATTTCTCCTGCTGCGCAAGGGCTGCCGTTTTTGCCGGGCAGTCC
Organism: Acidobacteriota bacterium; assembly: GCA_021792795.1. Taxonomy (GTDB): domain Bacteria; phylum Acidobacteriota; class Terriglobia; order Terriglobales; family Acidobacteriaceae; genus JAKAAZ01. The sequence goes on from JAJYUB010000007.1 coordinate 20,759, forward strand.
AGCCATTCCGGCGCAGCAAGAAGGTGAGGAGGAGGACATCGCTCCGCCCACGCTGAACGGCCTGGCCAGCCTGCGACCACTGGGGCAGTTGGAAGAATCCTTCATCCTTGCCGTGAATGAAGAAGGGCTGTGGATCATCGACCAGCATGTGGCGCATGAGCGGGTGCTGTTTGAGAAGATCGTTCGCGATCGGGATGTTGAACAGGTGCAGCGCCAGCGGTTGTTGATGCCGGTACTGATCGACCTGAAACCGGACCAGATGCCCCTGTTCGCCGCGATTGCGGCGGAACTGGAGCGCAATGGCTTTGAGGCGGAGCCGTTTGGGCCGCGCACCCTGGCCGTGAAAGCCACGCCGGTTGGGCTGGTCGGCCGCGAGCTGGAACGTACGCTGGTCGAGGTGCTGGAACAGACGGAGCGGGAGCAGCAGGCGCAGAACCTAGACACCCTGCGGCTGCGCATCGCGGCGTCCATCGCCTGCCACGCGGCCATCAAAATCCACACGCCGCTGGAGATGGGAAAAATGGAGTGGTTGCTGGCGGAACTGGCGAAAACCGAGCACCCGACCAGTTGCCCGCATGGGCGTCCCATCGTCCTACGGTATTCTTTAAAAGAGATACAGCGCGCATTTCAGCGCATCTAGGTGTTTGCGCGCGCGATGTCGCATCTGACGATTTGAGGACTGGAGAATCCCAGGTCTCAATATCGAGACCTGGGGCACCCACACCGCCGCAGGCACAAAAACCATCGGAAGAAGGACATATTGAACGCGGAACAACTCAACACGGCACGACTGGCCCGTTGGAGCCAGAACGGCGAAGCGCGACTCACGTTGGAACCGGCGTCGGAGTGGATCGACGACATTGGCTTTTGCCCATACGTGCCCATGGGCCTGACCGGCAGCGCGCCCGCGCCCAGTTTTCTTGAGGCGGTGGTGGGGCGACCTGCGCAGACGCCCAGCGCGGGGGAGCGCGCGCGCGCGCTGGATCTGCTGGCGCGATTGATCGAAAATTCCGCCGTCGTGCCATTGAAACTTGGCTCGTCGCTGGGGGAGCAACCGGACTTCGTCTGCAGCCCGGAGGTTTTGCGATTCGTCTACGCGCTGCGCGGAGACCGTAATTTCAAAACTAGGCCGCTGACCGTGGGCAATGAAAAAGTGACGCCACTGTCGCTGCACTGCTGGCAGGCCATTGAGCAACAGGGGCCGCTGGATGTGGCCGCGCTGCAGCCGATCCTGGGTCGCGATATTACCGAGGCGGCGATTGCGCGCGCGCTGCAGGAGCTTTGGTCCGGCATGTATGTTTTCCCGATCCTGCGGGGAGCCGGCAAACCCGCGCAGTGGGAGCTGATGTTCCGCCGCTATCCCAAACCGGTGGCCGCGGGAGCCAGCACCGGCCATGCGGAAGCGCAGTCGGCGATGATCTCGCTGTATCTGCAGGCCTCGGTGGCCGCGCGCGAAGAAGAAATCCTGGCGTTTCTTTCGCCGCTGGCCCCGCAATCGAAACTGCGCGAAGTGATTCGCGGATTGGGTTCGATGCGCCAGCTCGACATCCTCGACATTGGCGGTCGCGCCCACGTGGCGCTGCAGGGCGGCCTGCTGCCGGAAATGGTGGCGCAGCTTGCGGAAGGAACGCTTGCGGCCTCGTCGATTCCCGCGATGGAGGGTGAGCCCGAGATTGCGATGGAAGCCGAGATGGAAAGTGAAGCGGAGACCGGCATGGATTCGGGGACCGAGATGGAGTCTGGGATTCAAATTGAGGCGGTGCCGCAACCGTCGCCGCGTTCCTGGCGATCGCAACCGCTGGAGGATTCCGACGCGGCCAAACCTTCGGCCATCAAGAAATTCACGCCAAAGAAATTTGTGCCACGGCAGGCGGACGCGGGCCGGACGCCATCGACGAGGTTTGCGGCCGGCGGTTCCGGCGAAGAAAGAGATCCAAAGCGTCCGTTCAGCGGAGGGTCGCGTTCCGGCGCAGGCGGGTTTTCCCGTCCAGCAGGAGCCTATGTCCCTCGCCCAGGCAGCTTTGCCGCCAGCGCCGAAGAAGGAGCAAGCGCGCGTCGTCCGCGCCCTTCAGGGACAGGCGGTTCCGGACCGGGCCGATCTGGGCCGCCGCGGTTTGGGCGCGATCGCGACTTCGGCCCTTCTCGCGGGGCTGCACCTCGCGGACCTTTCTCTCGCAACCGTGGAGAGCGCGGCCCGAAGACGCAGGAGAGAAAAGGCTACGCAGCCAAGGGGCATGGGATGGGAGAACGCGCCAAGCGCTGGGAGAAAACCGGCGAGGTTCCCGAAGCGCCTCGGTCCGGCAGTCGTCCATTCGCGGCTAAAGTGTCAGGATTCAAATCCTCCGGCTTCAAACCGGGCGGCCCGAAATTCCGCGGGGCCAAGCCGTTCGGCGCGAAAGCGCCCGGCTCGAAGTTTGGCAGCGCGAAGCCGTGGCAGTCCAGGTCATCCAGTGACGAAGGCCGCGAAGAGCATCCAAAACCGTGGAAGAAATTTGGCGGCGCGGGCGAGCTGGGGCCCGATGCGCGAGGCGCAGAGCGCAAACCCTACGCATCGAAATCCTCCAGCTTCAAGCCGCGTGGCGGCAAGCCCTGGGCGGCAAAGTCGAGCGATGGCAAATTTTCCCCTCGCGGACCTCGCACCATTGCCGCTCGCGAAGCAGGCGACCGTCCCAAGCCCTGGCAGCGTTCTGGCGCTGGTGCGAGCGACGGGCCCGCAGGGAGAAAACCGTACGGAAAGCCTTCCGGATTTACTCGCTCCGGGTTCAAATCGGCGGGATCGAAATCGGCAGATGCCCGGTCCTCAGAGGAAAGACCCGCAGGCGCGAAACCGTGGGTGTCCAAGGGCGCGGGATCAAGGATTGGCTCGGCAAAATCCTATGCCGCCCGGTCTGCTGCGAAGCCTTACGCCAAGGCTGGCGGGGCCAAGCCGTGGGCCAAACGATCCGCCCCGTCCGGTGGAGAAGAAGCCGCACCCAAGCGCCGCGAGCGCAAAGACGGGTCAGCCGCGGCGCCACGGGAGAAGAGCGGCAGCAAGCCGTTCTGGGCGAAGAATCCGCGCGGCGGGAAAGGTTCGACCGCAGCCGGCCGCAGCAATCGTCCACGGGGAAAGAAGACGGCGAGAAAGAGCGGCAAGAAGAAATGACCGCAGCCGCCAATGGACGTCTGCGCCCTGTAATTGCGATCGATGGGCCGGCGGGAGCGGGCAAAAGCACGCTGGCCGCGCATCTGGCCCGCCGTTTCGGGCTACTCAATCTCGAAACTGGGGCCATGTATCGCGCGCTTGCCCTGAAAGCGCTGGAAACCTCCACCGCTTTGGGCGATGAAGCTGCGCTGGCGCGGCTGACCGCAAGCACGCAGATTCTTCTGGAACCGCGTCCGAATGACACGAATCGCGTCCTGCTTGACGGCAACGATGTCACGGCGCGCATTCGCGAAAAAGACGTTTCAGAAGCTGCGTCGCAAGTAAGCGTACACCCGCGCGTGCGTGCCTGGATGGTGGAACGCCAGCGCGCCATGGGGGCGCAAGGCGGCGTGGTCATGGAAGGCCGCGACATCGGCACCAAGGTCTTTCCCGATGCGGAGCTGAAAATCTTTCTGGACGCGCAGGATGAGGTCCGGGGGCAGCGCCGTTACCTGCAAAGCGCGGGATCGAACGATGCGCCGACACCTGAGGCAGTCCTTGCGGCGGTCCGCGATCGCGACGCCCGAGACCGAAATCGCGCCGCATCGCCGCTGGAACCCGCACTGGACGCAGTCCATCTGGACACCACCGGCCTGACGCTGGAACAGGTGTGCGCCCTTGCGGAGGGCCTGGTTGAGACGAGGATGGCCGATTAGGGCCTGGATTGGAATCCATCGGCAACGTCCGGCTGCACGGAACTCAATCGTTATAATAGTTGCAGGCGTATATCCTTGCGGATTGCCTGCAAACACCCGTCCAAACGATGCAAACGAACCGTCTAACCCGTGTGAGCAAGGCCGCCATCGCCACCAGCATCTTCCTGTTGCTGTTGGCCATGATGCTGCCGGTCTGCCACATCCACCCGCTACTGGATAAGGCGGCCCCGGACCATTGCGCCATCTGCGTCACGCTTCATGCGGCGCCGCCGTTGGGCGTCCATCTGCCGCCCGTGGTGCGGCTGTATGCGACCGGTCAAGTCCTCATTCCGAGATTGCTGGCGCAACCCAGCGTTGTGACCCGCTTTGCCGCCAGCCGCGCTCCGCCCCTCCCCGCCTGATGATCCAGATTTCACGATTGAATCGCGGCGTTTTTCAACTTTGGGGGAGGAATTTGCTTATGAGGCGCGCGGCATCTTTGCTGACACTCGCTTTTGTATTTCAATTGTTATGCTTCGGAACATTGCGGACCTGGGCGCAGGGTGGCACGGGCGGAAGCGTGCATGGCACGGTGACGGATTCGACCGGCGCCATTATCTCTGGAGCCACGGTGGAATTGATCAATCCTGTCAGCGGCCTCCATCGAACGACCACCACAGACGCGTCCGGCAACTTCTCGATCCCGAACATTCCTTTCCAAAACTACCATCTGGCCGTCAAGGCCCCGGGATTCGATGCGATCCATCGCGATATCCAATTGTTGACGCCCGTGCCTGTCGATTTGAATCTGGCCATGGGCGTCGCTACTTCCAATACGACCGTGACCGTATCGATCGACAGCGGGGACTTATTGAGCGGCAATCCCAGCTATCACACGAACATCGACATGTCGAAGTTCAATACGGTCCCGAATGACGATGCGCAGAACGGCCTCAGCGGCGCCATCACTCTGGCGAGTCCAGGTATTGCAGCAGACTCCAATGGCATGTTCCACCCACTAGGAGAACACGCGGACACAACCGTGAGCATGGACGGAGAGCCGGACTCCGACCAGCAGAGCCGCAATTTTACCAACCAACTTACGTCCCACGCGGTCCAGTCGATGAAGATCATCAATGGCATCATTCCGCCGGAATATGGGGACAAAGCCAGTCTCATTGTGCAGGCAACCACGAAATCCGGTTTAGGGGACACCCAACCGACCGGGAACGTTACGAGCAGTTACGGTTCTTTCGGCACCAGCATGCTGGACGCAAATATCGCCAAGGGATCGAACCAATGGGGCAATTTTCTGGACATCAATGGCCTGAATGGCGGAAGGTTCATGGACACTCCGGAATTTACCGTTGTGCATGACCATGGAAACAACGAGAACTTCTTCGACCGCATCGACTACAACCCTAGACCCGCCGACACGTTGCATCTGGATATGAATGCCGCGCGAACCTGGGACCAGAATCCGAACCAGTTCGACCAGGAGGCCGCTGGCCAGGACCAACGCGCCGAGATCTTTACGTATAACATTGCCAGCTTCTGGACGCATCTTTTGAATGCCCGTTCACTCTTCGCCATGGACGCATATATACGCCAGGACAATTTCCACTATTATCCCAGCGCGAACATTTTCGCAGACACTCCGGCCACGCTGCAACAAAGCCGCAGTCTGCAAAATTTCGGCGTTCATGCAAGCTATTCCTACGCGCATGGGATTCACAATATCAAGATGGGAGCGGCAATCTACCAGACCCCTTTGAATGAGGGCTTCGCCTTTGGGATCACCAGCGCCACGTACAATGCTGTGTGTCAGAAGGCCGATGGAACGCCGGTCGTTGCGCCTGGAATCACGAATCCAGATGCTTGCGCCACAGAAGGCTACCAGCCAAATCCCGGCTTTCTACCCGGGGAACTCCAATACGATCTGACACGCGGGGGCAAAGAATTCACTTTTAAAGGGCACACCGATATTAAGGAAGAAGCGCTCTATTACCAGGACAATATCGTCTGGCACAATTGGCAGTTCTTGATTGGAGCGCGGGGGGACAACTACAACGGTATCAGCCGGAAATACATGTTGGAACCGCGCGCCGGCGTGACGTATGCGTTGCCGACGGGGACGATCATCACGGCAGGGTACGCGCGCCTCATGCCTACTCCCTACAACGAAAATCTAATCTTATCCAGCTATACGGGAAGCGGCGGTCTGGCCAACAATTTGGGGGCGCACGGGCAACATCCGCTGACGCCGGCTACGCGCAACCAATATAACGTCGGGCTGCAACAGGGATTCGGAAAATATATTGTTATCAGCGCGCAATACTTCTGGAAATATACAAAGTCGGATTACGACTTCGACGTTATCCTGAACACGCCGCTGACTTTTCCCATCCAGTGGAAAAAGTCCGATATTACCGGCGCCGACGCGGAAATTACGCTGGTTCCGATCCATGGAGTTTCCGCCTACACCACGATGGGCCATTCGCATTCGCTGTTTTATCCGCCAGAGATTGGCGGTATCATCTTCAACGACAATACCAATGCGGTGGATTCTGAACCTTTCCTGATCGATCACGATCAAGTGTACGAGCAGAATTCCCATGTGCAATATCAGCCCAAGGCAAATGGGCCTTGGTATGGATTTACATGGCGCTATGAGAGCGGTCTGGTTGCGGGCAATGTGCCGTTTGGCACGGCCCCCGGCGTGCCGGTCAGCCTGACCTATCTGACGCCCGACCAGCAGCAGCAAATTCGCTTGAGCTGCAATGGCGTGCAGGCGACGCTGACCGCTCCGCTGGTCAGTTGCCTGCCGGAGCAGTTGAAATCGCCGCTGGTCACGATTCCGCGGGCGGGGACGGAAACGCCGTACAGCAATCCGCCGCGCGTCGCACCGCGCAGTTTGTTCGATATGGACGCAGGCTGGGACAATGTCTTCCACCGCAAGCGCTATCAGACCAACCTCAACCTGACGGTCACCAATGTCACCAACAAGGTGGCGCTGTACAATTTTCTTTCCACCTTCAGCGGGACGCATTTTGTTCCGCCACGAATGATTACCGCGCAGGCGGTTTTCAATTTCTAGTATGCTAATCGAAATCTGGTTTTTCTGAGGGTCCTTCCCCAGAACCGCAAAGGGGCAGGTGGTTTGCCACGCTGCCCCTACGTTTTACCCTCGACCCAATCGCTGTAAGCCTGCCTTTTTCTTCCACTTCACACTCGACAAACCCGAAGCGCCCAGAAATTATTCCCGCGGCGATTTGTTTTTTGTGGCTGAAGTGAAATTGATCGGAAATTTCTTTCCTCCTGTCGTTGCTTCTGCGAAAATAGATCGTGCCTACCACGTACGATCCACACCCAAAAGCTTTTCAAGGAATCGCACCCATGTCTGCCAAATACATTTTCGTTACCGGTGGAGTTGTGTCCAGCCTTGGAAAAGGGCTGGCTGCGGCCTCGCTCGGCTGTCTGCTGGAAAGCCGCGGCCTGCGCGTCAACCTGATGAAGCTCGACCCGTACCTGAACGTCGATCCCGGCACCATGTCGCCTTTCCAGCATGGCGAAGTGTTTGTCACCGACGACGGCGCGGAGACCGATCTGGATCTGGGCCACTACGAGCGCTTCACCCATGCGCACCTGTCGCGCGACAACAACACGACCACCGGCCGCATTTACGAGCAGATCATCGCCAAGGAACGACGCGGCGACTATCTGGGCAAGACCGTGCAGGTGATTCCGCACGTCACCAACGAAATCAAGAACGCCATGCGCAAAGTGGCGATCGATACCGACGTGGTGCTGGTTGAAATTGGCGGGACGGTCGGCGACATCGAGTCGCTGCCATTTCTGGAAGCGATCCGCCAGATGCGCCAGGAGCTGGGCCGCGAGAACACGCTGTTTGTGCATGTCACTCTGGTCCCGTGGATTGCCGCCGCGCAGGAATTGAAGACCAAACCCACCCAGCACTCCGTGAAGGAACTGCTTTCCATTGGAATTCAGCCCGACATTCTTTTGTGCCGCACGGACCGTTTTCTATCCCACGAGATGAAGTCGAAGATCGCGCTGTTCTGCAACGTGGAGGAACAGGCCGTGGTGACCGCAAAGGACGTTCCGTCCATCTACGAAGTGCCGCTGGTCTTCGCCCAGGAAAAAGTGGATGCTCTGGTGCTGAAATATCTGCACCTGCAGGCCGGCGAAGCCAAGCTGGACCGCTGGCGAGAGCTGGTCCATCGCTGCTACAACCCCAAAGATGAAGTTTCCATCGGCATCGTCGGCAAGTATGTCGAGTATGAGGACAGCTATAAATCGCTGAAAGAGGCGCTGGTCCACGGCGCGCTGGCCCATAATTTGAAGTTGTCTGTGGCTTGGGTGGAAGCCGAGGGACTCGAAACAAAAGACGCCGCTGATCGTAGTTACGAAAGCCAACTCGCCGGATTCGACGGCATCCTGGTGCCCGGCGGCTTCGGCAAACGCGGCATTGAAGGCATGCTGAACGCCATCCGCTATGCCCGCGAGAAGGAGATTCCCTACTTCGGCATCTGCCTCGGCATGCAGACCGCCTGCATTGAATACGCGCGCAACGTTTGCGGACTGGATGGGGCCAATTCCAGCGAGTTCGATCCGGCGACGCCGCATCGCATCATCTACAAACTGCGCGAGTTGACCGGCGTGGAAGAGATGGGGGGAACGATGCGGCTGGGCGCATGGCCCTGCATGTTGCAGCCGGATTCGCTGGCGGCGCGCGCCTACGGACAAACGGAGATCAGCGAGCGCCATCGCCATCGCTACGAATTCAACCGGGAATATGAAGCCATTCTGACCGGCGCCGGCCTGCGCATCACGGGAACCACTCCCGACGCGACATACGTCGAGATTGTGGAGATTCCGACGCACCCATTTTTTCTGGGCTGCCAGTTCCATCCGGAGTTCAAATCGAAGCCCCTGCAGCCGCACCCGCTGTTTCGAGAATTTGTCGGGGCCAGCTATCGGAACCGGCGGGCGGGCGTTGAGAAGCTGGGCGAACAGGTTGAGATCGCAAGGCAACGCGTGGCGCACTAATTATGCATGGATCGAAAGGGTGACTCTCAATGGGGCGAACCGAGTGAAGGATCCAGATGGTATTCGCATCGACAGCCCTGCCATCAGGCTCTGGATTCTTCGCTACGCTCAGAATGACTCATCTCTTTTTGGAATACAGTAGCTGTAAGTTCACGCTCAACAACTCTCAAGGGAAAGCTGTTTCGTAGGATTCGCATGACAATCTTGCACGTCATCATCCTCGCGATCATTCAAGGGATGGCCGAGCTGCTGCCGGTCTCCAGTTCCGCGCATGTTGTGGTGGCGGAAAAACTGATGGGGATGGACCCGACCGCCCCCGCGATGACGCTGTTGCTGGTGATGCTGCACACCGGCACCATGTTTGCCGTGATTGCCTACTTTTGGAAGCAGTGGCGGGCGACGTATTTCCGCGACGCGCGAACTTTCAAAACCATCGTCACCCAGTTGTTTGTCGCCAGCTTCGTCACGGCGATCATCGGCTACGGACTGATTGAGGTCATCGAGAAGCTTGTTCTCCATGGCAAGCACGCGCAGGTGGAACAGTTGTTTGGCCGTCTCGACCTGATTGCGCCTGCCTTGGCTGCGGTGGGCGTTTTGATCCTGATCGCGGGCCTGCGACAGAGTCGGGAACAGGCGGCCTCTGGCGCAGCCCCGGCAGAGGGCCGCGCCGGTTTCACTGGGCTCAATATGAATCAGGCCGGCTGGATTGGCGCGATCCAGGGTTTTTGTCTGCCTTTCCGGGGATTTTCCCGGTCCGGCGCAACCATTTCGGCGGGGATGTTGCTGGGCGTGGCCAAGGCGCGCGCCGAGGAGTTCAGCTTTGCCCTGGCTGTGATTTTGACGCCTCCGGCCATCGCCCGCGAAGTGTGGCGGCTGATGAAAGCGCAGCACCTTGCTGGAGCGGCCCCTATGGCCTCCGCCATGATGCCGAGCCTACTGGGGATGGTATTCGCGTTTCTGGCTGGCCTGGTCGCCCTGAAGTGGTTAAGCCGGTGGCTGGAAACTGGTCGCTGGCACTGGTTCGGCATCTATTGCCTGGTGGCCTCCGTCGCCGTGGGGTACCTACACCATATGGGCTACTGAGAAGGGCAACAGGGTTGTTACACCAGCAAAGCATCGGCACGATGATTCACCATCGAGAATGAAGCGCACGATACGGCGGGGGCAAACGATAGCCTTCGTCCGCTAAACGCGCGGATCGAACCTTCCACCTGAACTGGCCGTCAAATTTCAGCGCACCTATCGCTTGCGCTACTCATGAATTCGGCAGGAACAAAAGCAGATCCAAACGTAGATTCACAGGCAATTATGGATGTAGCACCAGCGTCTGCGTCAACTGAAACGTCAAAGTAGTCTCGGCAGGAACCTGCACCTGCTTGCCATGGGTAAAGAGTTGCGTGGCGACGCCGCCACCCGCTCCCGCCAATGCGCCAATTCCTGCTCCTCGCCCGCCGCCAAAAGCTGCCCCCAAGAGTGCACCAAGCACACCGCCGCCGCCAGCATACTCCGCAGTCGTGCGATTCATGCCAATGTTGGACTTGCTGTTTTCGGTCACGGAGGAGGTATCGACACGATATTGTCGGCCATTGATATCCACCGAGTACAGATTTAGCGCCAAGTTCTGACCTTTCAGAAACCCGCCGCTGCTTGCGTTCACGATCTGGAGATTAACCTTGGTACCGGCTGGGATGGCAACGGCTCCCGTGCCATCGACGACATTCTGCTCTATCTGAGCAGAATAGAGCTTCCCGGCAGCGTCTTTGGTGCTGTCGATGGGGCTTACAGTACGCACAACAATTGGCGTGCCTGTGGGAATCACGACGGAAGGAACGCCGTTGCCGGCCCCGGCTATTACCGGAGCCTGCCCCGTATGCACCTGGTAATTCTGGTGAGTTGAAGCAGGCCCCTCCTGCGGCTGATTTCCAGCTTGGACGGACGAAACCCCCGTGAGGATAAGCGAGGAGACATCGCTGACTGGAAAAACGTAGGAGACGCCGTTTGCTCCCTGAAAGGCCAGTGTCGTGGTACCTGTCAATTGGCCAGAGTACGTCTGGCCGTTGTGCAGGGTAATATGATCGCCAACGTTGGAGAACACCAGCGACTGCACATCGCTTACGGGAAACGTGTACTGAATTCCAGCATTGTCTTGAAAAGAAAGCTTGCTATTGGCCGCGCCGGTGTATGTCCCGGAATAGCTTTTGCCATCCCGCAGGACCACAACATCGGCATGTACCATAGTGACGGAGAAAGTCAGCAGGAGCAGAAAGTGAATGGCTTTTATTTTCATGTTCAATCACCTTGTCTTGACCGGCATATCGCGATCTGTTTGCAGTAAATCTGGCCTGTGATTTGTCTTGTGCATCGAACCGAACACCGCCATCATAGCAGCCTGCGCGGCCATCCAGACGCTTGAGTTTTTGCTGACAATGAGTCGCGCGCGGATGTCGCGATATATATGAGCATAAAGGGACGCGGGTTGCCAGCAATTGGCTTCGGCAATTCTGGCAAAAAGTGAAAGTATGCGGCAAGGAACGCCGGGCGTGGTGGTTGCCACGGCACGGGATCGGCGATCCGGCCCTTGTGGATTGTATTGTCGGGATCAGGAATGAAGGATACCTCGCAGCATAACTTTTTCCGCTAAAAATCCAACATATCTGCATCCCCATTGCGATAAGTCGCATCAATTAAGTTGACAGCAAGTCACTCAACTGTGATACTGGAGAAGCGGAACCAGGCGAAGAATCTGTCAAAAAGAGGGGCATCATGGGCAAAATTATTGGAATTGATCTGGGAACCACCAATTCGGTTGTCGCGGTGATGGAAGGCGGCGAGCCGAAGGTGATTCCGAACGAGGAAGGCGGCCGGACGACGCCATCCGTGGTGGCCTTTACCAAGAGTGGCGAGCGGCTGGTGGGGCAGGTGGCCAAGCGGCAGGCAATCACCAACCCGGAGAGTACCATCTATTCGATCAAGCGCTTTATGGGACGGCGTTTCAACGAAGTGAACGACGAAATGAAGATGGTCCCCTACAAGGTGAAGCAGCAGGGAGACCACATCGTCGTCGAGGCGCAGGGGAAGGACTACACGCCGCCGGAAATCTCGGCGATGATCCTGCAGAAGCTGCGGAAGGCCGCGGAAGACTATCTTGGCCAGTCGGTGACGGAAGCTGTCATCACGGTGCCAGCCTACTTCAACGATGCGCAGCGGCAGGCGACCAAGGACGCGGGCAAGATTGCCGGCCTGGATGTGAAGCGGATCGTGAACGAGCCGACGGCGGCAGCGCTGGCGTATGGGCTGGACAAGAAAAAAGACGAGACCATCGTGGTCTACGACTTTGGCGGCGGCACCTTCGACGTTTCCGTGCTGGAAGTGGGCGAAGGCGTCATCGAAGTGAAGTCGACCAACGGCGACACGCACCTTGGCGGCGACAACATCGACCAGCGGATTGTGGAATGGCTGATCGATGAGTTCAAGAAGGACGAAAGCCTGGATCTGCGCGCCAAGGGCAATGAAATGGCGCTGCAACGGCTGAAGGATGCCGCGGAAAAGGCCAAGATTGAGCTGTCGACCACAACCGAGTCGGAGATCAATCTGCCTTTCATCACGGCGGACGCCACCGGACCGAAGCACCTGGTGAAGAAGCTGACGCGCGCCAAGCTGGAGCAGTTGGTGGACGACCTGCTGCAGCGGTCGGTTGGGCCGTGCAAACAGGCGCTGAAAGATGCCGGCATTGACGCCGGCAAGATCGATGAAGTGGTGCTGGTGGGCGGACAAACCCGGATGCCCAAGATCCAGCAGATCGTGAAGGACCTGTTCGGCAAGGAGCCGCACAAGGGCGTCAATCCGGACGAAGTGGTCGCGATTGGGGCCGCGGTGCAGGCGGGCGTGCTGGGCGGCGAGGTGAAGGACCTGCTGCTGCTGGACGTTTCTCCGTTGACCCTGGCCATTGAAACGCTGGGCGGGGTGGCGACGCCGATGATTCCGCGCAACACGACGATTCCGACCAAAAAGACGGAAACGTTTTCGACGGCGGCGGACAATCAAACGGAAGTGGAAGTCCACGTACTGCAGGGCGAGCGGCCGCTGGCCAGCCAGAACCGCACGCTGGGCAAGTTCAAGTTGAGCGGGATTCCACCGGCGCAGCGCGGCATTCCGCAGGTTGAGGTGACGTTCGACATCGATGCCAACGGCATCCTGAACGTGACCGCCAAGGACATGGCGACGGGCAAGGACCAGAAGATCACGATCACGTCTTCTTCCGGCCTGAGCAAGGAAGAAGTGGAGCGCATGGCAAAAGATGCCGACGCCCACGCCGCGGAAGACAAGGCAAAGCGCGAGGAAATCGAAGCGCGGAACCAGTTGGACGGCCTGGCCTACAACATTGAAAAGATGTTGAAGGACAGCGGCGACAAAGTCCCGGCTGGGGACAAGGGCGAAGTGGAAAGCGCGTTGGCGGAAGCCAAGAAGACGCTGGAAGGCTCGCCGAGCCCGGCGGAATTGAATGCCGCGCGGGAGAAGCTGACCGCTGCGTCGCACAAGCTGGCCGAGGCGATGTACAAGGCCAATGCCGCCGCGCCTGAGACCGCAACCGCAGCCGAAGGCGCTGCGCAAGGCGGGCAGCCGCAAGCCGAGGCGAAGAAGGACGAAGGCGTAATCGACGCGGAGTACGTCGACGTCGAAGACAAGAAATAAGGCCGCGCCGGATCGAGTTAGAAAACGGAATCAGGCAGGCTGTAGCGAACGTATGCAGGACATGGGACAAATGTGGCCCATGTGAATGGAGGGTGTCCTCGTGAAATTGCGGGCACCCTCCACTGCTTTATCAAGGGTTTCACAATGTTGGCGAAGGAGTGGCGATGACCGATACTGTATGGCAATGCGAGCAGCTCCGCGCGGGCCAGGTGTACAGCAAGGAAGTGTTCCAGACGCGCGAAGAAGCGGAAGAGTTTGTGGCAAAGATGGCGCGGGTGGCGCCGGACATTTTCTGTCGCATCGAGCCGATCGATGTGGAGAAGGTGTGGAACTGACCTTACTTTTCTTGAGAGAGTCATTCTGACCCTGAGCCTGCCGAAGGGGAAGAATCCAGACGATATTAGCTCGCGCATGATGCATTCGTTATGAGACCAGGCTGGGTATACATTCTCGTTGGAAGAACAGGCACGCTGTACACGGGAGTCACCAGCGACCTGTACCGAAGGGTGCTGGAGCATCGCGAGAAAATCCGGTCTGGTTTCGCAGCGAAGTACGATTGCAATCGGTTGGTGTTTTATGAGGAATCGGGTGACATTGGACGATCCATCGATCGGGAGAAACAGATCAAGGGATGGACGCGGGCGAAAAAGATAGCGCTGATAGAAAGTTTGAATCCGGAATGGAAGGATTTGTCTGAAGGCTGGGGAAAACCGATGGAGATTCCTGAGAGCCGATAGGGCGATTGTGACGCTAGCTTCGTCTGGATTCTTCACTGCGCTACGCTTCGTTCAGAATGACTCCCTTTTTTGGGGTAATGTTATCCCAACAGAAAGAGTCATTCTGACCCTGAGCCTGTCGAAGGGGAAGAATCCAGAAGGTGCTTGAAATATGGAATGTTTATGAGGATTGAATGAACAGTTTGCACTGTTTTCTTCATAATTGGCTGTATCCAAACGGCGAGACGCTTGCAACATGGGTGTTAGCCGCCTTTGCATTGATCCCTCTCCTTGCATTGCTCCTAAGCATCAATGAGGGCAGGCGGGGGAAGCAGGACAAGAAGCGGGCAGATCAGTTCGAACGCTTGAAGTGGATGGACAGCCGGTTCAATTCTCCAGCAATGTTGGTTGCTCGATCTGCCCTCGGAAAAATGATGACCAAAAATCCTGACTTGTCGACCATTTTACGGATGCCAAAGGAACCCGCGTGGATGCCGATCTACTTCTTCACTCAAATTGCACAAATGTGGAAGAAAAACCTGCTTGCGCTGGAAGATATTGCAATTGCATATGGGGACTACATAACTATCATGTGGGTTGAATTCGGCAAGTTTCTTAAGGATGACAATCTCAAAGATAAGTTCAAGTTTTTAGAGGCACTTGCGGATCGTCTGGCAAAGACAGATATCGAATTTGGCTTGAAACCTTATCCTTCTGGTTTATCGCCGGCAGATCTTGATTTCGTGAAGGCGGATTTTTGGAAACGCGAAGCGGCTTTGAACAATACAACTACATAACGTTCAGCGTGGTACGCTGAACGTGTGATCCAGCATTTCAAGGACGACGAAGCGCAGAAGATTTACAACACCGGTCGAAGCAAGAAATACGGCAGCCTGGCCCGCGTGATAGCGCGCAGATTGGGCGCAATCGATTTTGCAACGTCGGTCGAGGACCTGCGTGATCCTCCTGGCAACCGACTGGAAGCCCTGAAAGGCGACCGTAAGGGGCAATACAGTATTCGAATCAACGACCGGTATCGCGTATGTTTTCGCTGGCAGGAGAAGGATGCGTGGGACGTGGAAATCGTGGATTATCACTAGGAGGTGGCGCTATGCCGCGACGGACGATCAAAGACAGATTGGTAGCTATCCATCCAGGCGAGTTTTTGCGGGAAGACTTTATGAAGCCGCTTTCCCTTTCCATGAACGCGCTGGCGCTGGCGCTGCGTGTTCCGGCCACGCGCATCTCTGAAATTGTGAATGAGCGACGGGGTATCACAACGGACACGGCAATGCGTCTGGGGATTTACTTCGGCACAACGCCAGATTTCTGGATAAACATGCAGACCGCGTATGACATGGCCGTTGCGCACCGCGATTTGATGCCGAAGATCCATCGGGAAGTCTGTCGTAGGCCCGATATGGCTGACGAAGCCCCTGGCCGCATGAAACGAAGCGCATAAAGCTCCAAGCCTGTAAACAAGAACAGCTATGGCGACACAGACAAAAGATTATTACGGCATTCTCGGGGTGAAGAAGACGGCGTCGGCGGAGGATATTCGCAAGGCGTTTCGCAAGCTTGCGCGCAAATATCATCCCGACGTGAATCCGGGAGACAAGAAGGCCGAGGAGAAGTTCAAGGAGATGTCGGAGGCCAACGACATCCTGAGCGACCCGAAGAAGCGGAAGATCTACGACCAGCTTGGGTTTTACTCCGACAACATCGATCCGGCGGCAGCGGAAGCGGCGGCGCAGGGCGGTTACGGGTTCCGTGGCGGGCCCGGAGCAGGGCAGCCGCGCGGAGGCGGCCCGGTAGGATTTGAAGGCTTCGATTTTTCGGATTTTGCCGGCGGCGCGCAACGCTCGGCTCCAGGGTCGCGCGGCGGCGCTGGAGGGACCACTTCGTGGGGAGGGTTCCGCGACATCTTTTCAGGCATGTTCCACGGAGACCCGCAGGAAGCTGGCCCGCAGCCCGGCAGCGACCTGGAATATCAGGTGAATGTCGACTTCTGGACGGCGATCCGGGGCGGGTCCTTGAAGTTGCAGATTACGCGGCAGGCGGTCTGCCCGACCTGTCATGGCGCGGCCTCGAAGGGCGGAGAAACGGTCTGTCCGGAATGCGACGGCACCGGCCAGGTGACGCAGATGGGCGGGCGGATGAAATTCAACATCCAGTGTCCTCGCTGCGGAGGCACCGGCCAGGTGCAACAAACATGCGCCACCTGTCATGGCCAGGGAACGGTTGCACGGACGGAGACGGCGGAATTCCGCATCAAGCCGGGAACGCGCGATGGCCAGCGCATTCGCCTGGCTGGAAAAGGAAATGCCGGAACGCACGGCGGAGCCGCCGGAGATTTATATCTGATTGTTCGCGCCGGGACCAATCCCGTGTTTACGCGGAACGTGGACGACATATATGTAACTGTACCGGTGACAATTGCGGAAGCCGCCCTGGGCGCGAAGATTGAGGTGCCGACCATCGATGGGCGCACGCAGTTGAAAATCCCCCCAGGGACGCAGACCGGGCAAAAATTGCGCCTGCGGGAAAAAGGGGCCCCCTCCGCATCGGTGGAAGGCAAACGCGGCGACCAGATTGTCGAAGTGCAGATTGCGGTGCCGAAGGTGCAGGACGAGCGGTCGAAGGAAATTCTGCGCGAGCTGGCGCGGCTGAATCCAGAGGACCCACGGTCGGAATTATTCAGCCGGGTCTAATTGGCTTTGCTACTGGCATTCGCCGGTGCGGTGGGCCGTCGCGTGGAGATGAATGGAGGTCTGCTTTGGCTGCACCCCCTGATACGCCGTGTTGGTGGTGCTGGTCCCGTCCAGGGTGAAGCTGTTTCCGTGGTCGGAAACCGTCTCGACGACATCGGACAAAATTTCAGAATGGAGACGGTCGCCCTTGTATTCGCAACGGACGCGAACTCGTACCAGGCCATTGGATTGGAGATGGCTTTTGGGAGTTTTGCAGGTCAGGCCGGCCTGGGCGACCTTCCAGAAGTCAATTTGTTCTTTGGCGCAGATTTCAGTCTGGGAGGAAACCGTTCTGCCGTCGGTCTCGGTGGTCACGGAATCGATTTCCCATGCTCCAGGATGGAAATACGGGACCGGCTGCTGGGCTGGAAGAGTGAGTACGCAGAGAAGCAGCAGGGCGGACAGCACGGAAAATCTCCTCATCGCTCGCCTCGAACCATAGACTAGCATGGCGCAAGGGTGGCCACTCCGCTGAAGAGGAGGGCTGCGGCAACGCGATCGCCTGGCGCGGCGTTACGGCTTGGCGGCGGCGGAGGAGCATGGGCCGACGCGTGTGCCCTGGCCCTTCATCTGGATGCTCATCACCATCGGCGGCCGACCAGGCATGGCGGTGCTGGAAGTGCTTGTCCCGCTTTCCGTATACGATGTCCCATCGCTGGAGAAATGGGTCAGCATGTCAACGTGCATCTCCGTCACCACCTGCCCGCTGCCGCCTTTGCAATGGATTTGCACATGGACGCCGCCGGGAACAGGAGTGAACTGGACCGGATCGCAGTTCTGCCCCGGACGTTTCTGGTTCCACGCGTCCTCCGGTTGGGCGGCGCACACCTGCATTTCGGTGGTCATGGGCTTGCCATTGTTCAGCACCATGGTGAGATTGATCTTCCACTCGCCGGGCTGGAACGGAACATGCGGTTTCTGGGCCAGCGCCGCGCAGGCGCACAGTCCAACGAGAAACGAGACGGCAAAGAGGTTCGTGAAGGCTCGCATGGTGCGGCATTTTAGCACAAACCATGTACTGAAGTCGCATGGAATTGAGGTAAGCTACAGGAGAAGACCATGGCCACCAAGCGCAAATCAAAAGGCGCGTACATGATTTCGTCGGTTGCCGAGATGTACGGCATCCATCCGCAAACGCTGCGGCTGTATGAGCGGGAGGGGCTGCTGAAGCCGTCGCGCACCGAAGGCAACACGCGCCTCTATACGGAAGAAGACCTGGAGCGGCTGGAGTTCATCCTGAATCTTGCGCGGGACCTGGGCGTGAATATCGCCGGCATCGCCATCGTGTTGCAGATGCGCGAGCGCATGGAAGAGATGAACCGTCAGATGCAGAGCTTCGTCGACTATGTGCGCACGGAGATGCTGACGCGCGTGCAGCCGGGGAGTTCGTCGTCGCAGCCCGGCCTGGTGCCGCTGCGCCGCCCGGTGATCGTCACGGTGCCTCCTCGGGAGTCGAAGAAGAGGCCGTAACGAGCTGGCGGCCTGTACAGGCGGTACTGGCCTCCAACGGCACAGCCATCCACAGCAGACGCGCAAATCCTTTCCGATTCTGCGCCCAATCCTCTATCATCTGTTCTGCCATTGATGAAAATTCTGCTTGAATTCGTTCTGGGGATCGGCCTGTTCGGCATGGTCACCTCGACCATCTACACGATGCTGGCGATGCTGGCCGTCCGCAGGTTTGTGGGCTGCGGGCACGGCGGTTCCGGGGCAAGTTTCGAGCCTGCCGTCAGCCTGCTGAAACCATTGCACGGGGCGGAGCCGGACCTGGAGGCGCATCTTGCGACTTTTTTTCAACAGGAGTATCCCGACTACGAAATCCTGTTTTGCGCGCGGCAACTGGACGATGCCGGACTGGTCGCGGCCAGGCGAGTGGCGGCGCGCTTTCCTAACGTGCCGGTCCAGTTTCTTTCCAGCGGCGAGCCGACCGTGCCGAATGCCAAGATCCTGTCGCTGGAACGGATGGCGGAAGCCGCACAGCACGATCTGCTGATCATCAGCGATAGCGATGTCCGCGTGGACCCGAACTACGTGCGCGATGTGGTGGCGCCCTTTGCGGACCCAAAGGTCGGCGCCGTGACTTGCCTGTACCGCGGCGTGGCCGCGCAAGGCGGGTTGTGGTCGCGCATTGAGGCGGCGGCCATGTCCGTCGAAATGAGCGCCGGCGTGCTGGTCGCCGACATGCTGGAAGGGATGAAGTTTGCGCTGGGACCAACCATGGCGATTCGACGGTCTTGCCTCGACGAGATTGGCGGATTTCTGCCGATGGGAGACTATTGCGCCGACGATTTTCTGCTGGGCAATTGGGTGGCGGAACGGGGTCACACGGTGGTCTTGTCGAGGCACGCGATCGACCATGTCGTGTTGCATGCGTCCTTTTGGCCCTCTATGCAGCACCAGGCGCGTTGGATGAAAAGCACGCGGTTCTCGCGGCCTAAAGGCCACCTGGGCACGGCGCTGACATTCAGTGTTCCCTTCGGACTGCTGACGGCGGTGGCGCTCTGCGGGTTGCGGCCGTTCCATTGGTTTTTGCTAGCGGCAGGCGCGCTGCTGTGGAGCGTTGGCACGCGAATGCTACTGGCCTTTGCGGTAAGCCGACAGGTCGTGATGGAGAAATCCGCATGGGCAAGCGTACTTCTGTATCCGGTACGCGACCTGCTGGGCATTCTGTTCTGGGCGGCCAGCTATTGCAGCCGCAAGGTCCTGTGGCGCAATGAGATGTATTTGCTGGAAAAGGCCGGGCGTATGCGCCGGGTTGCTCGATAAGGGGTACAGTTTTTTGTTCGTCGATGGGCGACCGAAGAAAGTCTGCCAATTTTTCAGCATCTGGCGACTGGCGACAGCATCTAACTGAGTGCGAACAAGGAGAGCGAAAACCATGCCAACTGCGACACGAAATTCATCCTCGACCGACCATATTACCCCGCACGCGAACCAACATGGCGGTGAAATCCAAAAATTTGGAACGGTCATCCAGCACCTGTCGATTGGACTCAACGCGGAAGTCCGGAAGGAAATTACGGACGAGCTGAACCTGCTGCTGGCCGACACCATTACGCTGCGGGACCTGTACAAGAAGAGCCATTGGCAGGTGAGCGGGCCCACGTTTTACCAGCTTCACCTCCTCTTCGACAAGCACTATGGCGAGCAGGCCGAGCTGGTCGATACCATCGCCGAACGCATTCAAACCCTGGGCGGCGTCAGCGTCGCCATGGCCCATGATGTGGCCGAGCTGACCCGTTTGAAGAGGCCGCCGCGTGGACGCCAGGAAGTCCCGATCCAGATTGCCGAGCTGCTGGAAGCGCATGAACAGATCATCGTGACGGCGCGCTCGCTGGCCCGCGAAGCCGCGGAAAAGGGAGACGACGGCACCAACGACCTGCTGGTCAGCGACGTGGTGCGGACGAATGAGCTGCAGGTTTGGTTCATCGGCGAACACCTGGTGAACATGCCTCTGGTACACGCCGGGAAGTAGACCGATCCAGCACGCAATGTTTGGGGCCACGCAGCGCAACTGGCTGCGTGGTTTTCTTTTTCGGCGGCGAGAGATGGCGTTCCTGGTACCTCCTCATGGGACGCTGCGACAGTGTAGAAATGAAATATGCGGCGAGGGCATCCCGTTCGTCTGGCACAATGTTTTTTCTTGTTTTTCCTGGCCATTGCGCTTGGGCCTGCCCAGGCGCAGCAGGTGCCGACTCTACGCGCACGCACGAATCTGGTGCTGGTCCCCACGCTGGTGGAATCCAAAGCCGGAGAGCCCGTATTCAATTTGGCGGCCAAGGATTTTCTGGTCACCGACAACGGCGTGGAACAGAAGATTCGCCTCGACACAGAAACGTACAAGCAGCCCATCTCGATTGTGGTGCTGGTGCAGGTGGGACGTTCCGCGGTGCGCGAGTTCGATAAATATCTGGGCCTGCCGACCATGATCGATGCACTGGCGGGCAACACCGAACATCATGTCGCGGTGGTGGAGTTCGACAGCCGGCCGAGGATGCTGCAGGATTTTACCAGCAATCCCAACGCTGTCCGGCACGGCATTTACTCCATTCAACCCGGCGATGACGGCGCAGCAATCCTGGATTCGGTCTGGTACGCGGTGGACATGCTGCAGGATGAGCCTGAGCAGAACCAGCGCGTCATTGTGCTGCTGAGCGAGACCCGCGACCAGGGCAGCCGCACGCCAATGAAGGAAGTGCTGCGCAAGATCGGGCAGAGCGACGTGGTGGTCTACAGTCTGGCGTTCAGCCCGGGGCGCGGGGACCTCTTCGATTTTTCCGCGCCCAGCGGCAACAGCGCCGATCTGCTGGCGCCGGTCAGGATGGCGATTGCCGCGCTGCGAAAGAATGCCGCCGCGGCAATTCCGCGCATGACCGGGGGGCAATATCTTCGATTCAACAGCGGAAAGCAACTGGACAGCCAGATAGGAATGCTGGCGAACCAGGTGCATAATCGCTACATCCTCAGCTTTCAGCCCTCTGACAACAGACCGGGCATGCATTTGTTGAGCGTGAAGTTAAGGCAGCCGCTGGAAGCGCGGGTGCTGGCAAGAACAAGCTATTGGGCGACCTCCCCGGCAGCGATGGAAGAGGTTACGCCCCCGCCCGGATCGCGCTGAAATTGTCCTGGTGCTTTTTCCAGATTCAAACATCTGACGTACAGGACGTTCAGGCGGTCGATTCCATGCACTTTACAGTCCATTTTTTTCTCGAGTACGGCTATTGGATCCTGTTTAGCTGGGTGCTGGCGGAACAACTGGGAGTTCCTCTTCCCAGTACGCCCATCCTGGTCGCTGCGGGAACATTCACCTCGACCCATCACATGGAAATCAGCATGATCGTCCTGTCGGCGATGGCGGGCTGTGCGCTGGCGGACTCGATCTGGTTTTGGCTGGGAGGCCGGTTCGGCAGCCCCGTGGGCCGCTGGATGTGCAAATTTTCTTTGGAAGCTGCCTCCTGCGTGCGCAGGACAGAGGACATACTCACGCGGCACGGCCCGGTCGCTTTGCTGTTCGCAAAGTTCATTCCCGGCCTGAACACCATGGCCGCTCCGCTGGCTGGCCAAAGCAGGATGAAGTATCGGGTCTTCCTGATGTACGACATGGCGGGGTCCTTTTTATGGGTTGCGACCCTGGTCCTGATCGGCAGATTTTTTGGCGATGCAATCCGCCGCAATGCAGCGATATTGCACTGGCTCAACCGTTCTGCGTTCGCGCTGGTCATTCTGGTGGCGATAGGGACCTTAATTGGCCGCCTGGTGCGGCAGCGGCAGTTTCTGCGCAAGATTCGGACGTTGAGGATTGAGCCGACAGAACTGAAGGCCATGATAGACCGGGGCGACAATCCCTACATCATCGACCTGCGCCATCCGCTCGACATCCTGCCCGATCCAAGGATTTTGCCGGGCGCGATCTGCCTGCCGCCGCATGAACTGATCGCCCGGAACGCGGAGATTCCGCGCGATCGGGACATTGTGCTGTACTGCACCTGTCCCAGCGAGGCGACCAGCGCCAAGGTGGCGTTGGCGATGCGCCGCTTCGGCATTGAGCGCATCCGGCCATTGCGCGGCGGCTTCGACGGATGGAAAGAGCAGGGCTATCCCCTGGTCGACATTCCCGGTTCGATCGTCGGGCCGTGAGGGCGTCCGGCGCGCGCAAGCACCCTTGATAATCGAAGACAAGCAGACTTAGTTCCGATAGCATCGATACGTTCCCCAGCGAAGCTTTGAGTGAAAGGGAATTTCGATGCGCCTACGGAATGGCTTTCGCCTGCCGCTGCTGTTCGCTTGTCTTCTATTCCTGCTTTCGCTTTCGCCTGGCCGGCTGCGGGCGCAGACTTTCAACGCGCAAACTGAGCGCGAAAACATCACCTCGCTCGACGGCCTGTGGCGTTTTCACGCCGGCGATAACCCAGCCTGGGCCGATCCGAACTTTGACGATTCGCAGTGGCCGCTGCTGCGCTCTGATGAAAATTGGGCCACGCAAGGCTACAAGGGGTACAGCGGATTTGCGTGGTATCGCTTCCAGGTTGTCGTTCCGCCGGGTGAGCGCGATCTATCTCTGTTACTGCCGCCCATCCTGACCAGCTATCAGGTATTTGCCGATGGCAAGCTGGTGAAGACCGTAGGCCGGATGCCTCCCGATGGCACAGGCATTCCCCCGCGCCCGGTACTGCTTCCTCTGCAAAGCGCGGCATCGCAGAGTCCGCGTTCGATCGAAATTGCGCTGCGTGTGTGGCACTGGCCCGGTTGGTCGAGCTATCACGGCGGCGGTCCACAAGCCGGTGGCGGTCTGGTGGGGCAGTCCTTTCTGTTACAGAAGCAAACAGAGCTTTCCCACGATTCCCGCCTGCTGTCCAACGGCGGCGATTATACCCTTGCGCTGGTCGAGGGCATCGCAGGGTTGCTGGGCCTGCTTTTGTTTCTGATCCGGCGGACGGAGTGGGAATATCTTTGGTTTGCCGGCAATGCGCTATCGAATGCCACGACTTTTGCTTTTTTCATCTTCTGTCGGCTGGTCCCCGTCGCGCTCATCACACGCGACTGGGTCGACAACTTCCTCAATTTAGCGTCAGCGCTGTTCTTTATTGCCTTCCTGGTCACGCTTTTGCGGGCCCGCCGCACCGTGATGTTATATCTAGCGACTGCCGCTTCTCTAGGGATTTTTCTTGGTTATTTTCTGCTTCAGTCCGGCCTAATTTATGTCGGCTTGTTGAATCTGACAGACGCGATTCTTTATGTGGTCATTCTGGCTTGGGCCGCTGACCTGTTGATTCGAAAATCCAGAATGGGCTTTCCGGATGCCCGACTCTTGCTGGTGCCGGTGCTGCTTGCCCTAACACTCAATCCGATTGAAACTGCGCTATATGCTGGTTATCAGCTCGGATGGCAGAAGTCGATAACAAGTCCCTATCTCGACCTGTTCACCCGGCCTTTCACTTTCACGGGGGATGATGCCGTCGAAATTCTCTTCCTGCTGGCCATGCTGGCCATCCTAATCAATCGATTCGCGCGCACCCGGCGCGAGGAGCAGCGCCTCGTCGGCGAGTTAGAGGCGGCGCGGAGCATGCAATCGCTGCTGGTCCCGGCAACGCCGCCCGTTACGCCAGGTTTTACAGTCGAGAGCGTTTATCTTCCCGCGAGCGAAGTGGGCGGAGATTTCTTTCAGATTCTGCCGGGCGAGGACGGATCGCTGCTGATTGTCGTCGGCGATGTGAGCGGCAAAGGACTGAAGGCGGCGATGACGGTGAGCGCCATCATCGGGGCGCTGCGCGATTACCCCACCCGCCGGCCTGCGGATATTCTCGCGCACTTGAATCGCGTACTTTATGGCCAGATCGGCGGCTTCGTCACGTGTTGCGCCGCGTTGCTTACAACTGAAGGCAAACTCACCATCGCCAACGCCGGACATCTCGCGCCGTATCGCAACGGCGAAGAGCTGGCCGTCGATTCCGGTCTGCCGCTGGGCATTGTCGCCGAGGGCAGCTACGGAGAAACGGATTACCCGCTTGCTGCGGGTGAACTGCTGACCTTCATGTCCGACGGGGTGGTCGAGGCCCGCAACACGAAGGGCGAGTTGTACGGGTTCGAGCGCACGCAGCAGGTCAGCAGCCGGCCCGCCGCCTCCATCGCGGAAACGGCGAAACAGTTCGGCCAGGAAGATGACATCACCGTGGTCAGTATCCAGTGCGGTCCGCCGCCGGGATGTAGCCATGAAAGACGCTGACGGGTGTTGACATCCTCAACCAAAACAGTGGTGTCTTCCTGAGCGGAAGTCGCCGCGGCGACAAGCGAAGGATCTCGCGGCTTCTGGCCAACCACAAGGTCCTTCGCCTGCGGCCCAGGATGACAGCTTGGCAGGTATCGAACAGATATCGACAGAGCCAAAGACGCTCCGTTCATCGCACGTTTACAAAAAATTGTTAGCCTTAAACGATGACCGCCAGCGTTGCAGATGTGAAATGCATCTTGAGAGAGACGAACAAAATGGTTCCGCGCGCGGGAGGGTCCTAGGTGGGAGCAGGAATTGAAGTGCGGAATTTGAATGCGTGGTACGGCAGCACGCATACGCTGCACGACATCAGTCTGGCGATTCCAGCGAACCGGGCGACCGCCCTGATTGGACCTTCGGGCTGCGGCAAATCGACCTTTGTGCGTTGCCTGAACCGGATGCACGAGACCAACCCGATTGCGCGGGTCACGGGATCAGTGAAGCTTGGCGATCTGGACATTTACAACGATGCGCCGCCGGTTGCGATTCGCCGTCGCGTCGGCATGGTGTTTCAGCGGCCCAATCCGTTTCCGACCATGTCGATCTACGACAACGTCGCCACCGGACTGAGGCTGGGCGGCATCCGCAAGCGCAAGCGGCTGGACGAAATTGTGGAGCGCAGCCTGCGCCGCTCCGCGTTGTGGGAGGAGGTCAAAGACGTCTGGAAGAGCAAGTCCGGCGCCGCCCTGTCTGGCGGGCAGCAGCAACGGCTATGCATCGCGCGCGCCCTGGCCATCGATCCGGAGGTGCTGTTGATGGACGAGCCGGCGTCGGCGCTGGACCCCATTTCGACCGCGAAAATTGAGGACTTGATCTTCGAACTGAAGGCGGACTACACGATCGTGATCGTCACCCACAATATGCAACAGGCGGCACGCGTCGCGGAGATGACAGGGTTCTTCCTGAACGGGTATCTTGTCGAGTTTGATGCAACCACAAAAATTTTTACCAATCCGACAGACAAACGGACGGAAGATTACATTACAGGCAGGTTTGGATGACGCGCACTCGGTTCCACCAAAATCTCGACGACTTGAAAGAGAGGCTGCTGGTCATGGCTGGAATGGCCGAGCAGGCGACCCAGCGCGCCATCGAGGCCTATCGCGTGGGCGATGTCTCCATCTGCGATCTGGTGATGCGTTCGGAACCCGCCATCAACCGCATGGAGCGGGACATCGACCAGATGGCGCTCGACTTGCTGGCGATGGAGCAGCCCATGGCCATCGACCTTCGATTCATTCTTTCTGTAATCAAGATCAACGCGGACCTGGAGCGGGTCGGCGACCGAGCGGTGAAGATTGCCGAACGGGTCCGCGACCTGCAGACCGTTCCCGCAGTCGAGTTGCCGGTCGATATTCCCAAGCTGGCGACGCTGGCGGCCACCATGGTGAGGAATGCGCTGCAGGCATTTATCGACGGCGACGCGGCCATGGCCGAGAAGGTGTTGCTGATGGACGACGATGTGGATGAGTTGAATCGCGCCATCTTTCGCACGCTGACGACTTACATCCAGGCGCAGCCGGAGCACGCGCAGCAGGCGTTAAACGTGTTGCTGATTGCGCGGAACCTGGAACGGGTGGGCGACCACGCCACCAACATCGCCGAGGACGTCATTTTCTGGGTGCGTGGCGCGGACGTTCGCCACCATCTGGCGACCGGATAGTATCGCCGACGCAGCAAGCGCAAATACAATCGCGCGCGTGAATTCTTATTCCCGATGAATTGGCTTGTGAAACTGCGACTATGCGGATGCGCCGCAGCAGCGCTTGAACTTCTTTCCACTGCCGCACGCGCAGGGGCCGTTTCTGCCCGGCTTGTCCGACTGCGATGCTTCGGCGTCGCACATGCGGACCCACTCCATCACGTTGGCCGGAGCGCGCTGCTGGCGCAGTTGCGCGGCCATGAATTGCATGTAGGGACCGATGTGGGTGAAGAATTTCTTGTATCCGGCGCAGAGATAATTCAGTCCCGCTTCGCCGTCCGGGGTGGTCGCAAAGCGATGCTTCGGACATTCGCCATTGCAGGCAAACCGCACTTCACACTGCCGGCAATAGTTTGGCAGCGTATCGTTCTTCGCCTGGCCGAAATGGACCTGCTGCGGCGATTCGACCATCTCTCCCAGCGCCTGCCGCATGATGTTGCCGAGCCGGTTTTCAGGATAGACAAAGTGGTCGCAGGAGTAGAGGTCCCCGTTATGCTCAACGGCGAGCGCGGAGCCGCATGTCTTGCGAAAGATGCATAGGCTGGCTTCCATGCCCAGCCACATTTCCAGCGATACGTCGAAAAGCTGGACGAAGGTATTTCCCACGTCGTTGCGCACCCACTCATCGAAGATGGTGGAAAGAAATCTCCCAAACTGGACAGGCTCGACCGACCAGTCCGACACCCGTGCGCGGCCGGAAAAGCTGGGCGAGACCAGCGCCATGCCATCCTGCGCGGTGTGGGTAGAGATGCGTTCAACAATGGGGATGAACTGCATGTATCCGCTGCCGCTTTCCTTCAGAAAGCGATAGACGTCGAGAGGATTGTAGGAATTTTTTCGGTGGACGGTGGTCAGGGTGTTGAAGGCGACGGAATGCTTCTTGAGGAAGCCGATGCCGCGCATGACGCGGTCGAAGGTCGGCTGCCCGCCTTTATCGACGCGATAGGCATCGTGCAATTCTCTGGGACCATCGATGGAAACTCCGATGAGAAAATGGTTCTCCGCGAAGAAATTTCCCCACTCGTCGTTCAGCAGAACGCCGTTGGTCTGAAACGCGTTTTCAATTCGCTTGCCGTTTGCATATTTAGCTTCCAGCGCGACAATGTTGCGGAAATAGTCGACCCCCAGCAGGGTCGGCTCGCCGCCTTGCCATGCAAAATGGATGACATCCGTGTTCTGCTGCTGAATATACTGCTGGATGTACGACTCCAAAACGTCCGCGGGCATGGACCACTTCGGCGTGTCGGGATAGAGAACCTCCTTCTCGAGATAGAAGCAGTATTTGCAGTCCAGATTGCAAATGGGCCCGATCGGCTTGGTAAGAACATGAAAAGGAGATGCGCTGATTGCAGCCATGGGTCATCCAGGTGGATCGGCGGCCGTCCATGCGACAGCAAAACATCTCGCCTGTTCGCCGGCAACACATCCTACGCCTACTGGCATTGTAGACTGGAGCGGAAGCAGTCCGGCGACCGCATCGCATTTACGATGCGGCGTGTTGACTTGAATGCAATTTGCAACTTGATGGCGCAGCGGCAGCGAGACCGATTTGAATCTCGCTGATAACATGGTGGACGTTTGCTTTATCCGCGATTCTAAGTTTGGAGGACCGTATGCGTATCGATCGTCGTCATGGTTTTTTTGTTCTGCTGCTTGCCGGGATTTTGCGGCTTCTGCCCTTTTGCCCAACGGCCCACGCGCAATCCGGCGCTTTGGCAGCCACGCCCCCGATGGGGTGGAACAGTTGGAACCATTTTGCCGGCAAAGTGACCGACGCCGATGTGCGCGCAGCCGCGGATGCCATGGTGGCGAGCGGAATGCGCGATGCCGGATATGTCTACGTCAATATCGACGACACCTGGGAAGGCGCGCGCGACGCCCAGGGAAATATCCAGTCGAACGGCAAATTTCCAGATATGAAGGCGCTGGCGGACTATGTCCACTCGAAAGGCCTGAAGCTTGGGATTTATTCTTCGCCTGGACCGAAAACCTGCGCCGGATATCCCGGCAGTTATGGCCACGAGCAGCAGGATGCGAACACCTATGCAAAATGGGGCGTCGATTATTTGAAATATGACCTGTGCAGCTACGGCGGCATCATGAGAAAAGAAGCTCCCGGCGACCAGCAGAAGCAATGGGAGATGATGCAGGCGGCCTATGAGAAGATGCACCAGGCATTGCTGAACACGCACCGACCCATCGTCTTCAGCCTTTGCCAGTACGGTTTTGACGCGGTGTGGAACTGGGGCCCGAAAGTCGGCGGGAATCTGTGGCGCACGACCGGGGACATCAACGACAGCTACGACCGCATGTCTGTGATTGGATTTGCGCAGGCTGGGCTGTCAAAATATGCGGCGCCCGGACACTGGAACGATCCCGACATGCTGGAAGTGGGCAACGGCCACATGACGCCGGATGAATACCGCACCCATATGAGCCTGTGGGCCATTTTGGCTGCGCCGTTACTGGCCGGAAACGATCTGAGCAAAATGGACGACACCACGATGAGCATCCTGATGAACAAGGACGTAATCGCCGTCGATCAAGACCGTCTCGGCATCCAGGGAGGTCGCGTCCGCGCGGTTGGCCCGTTTGAAGTGTGGATGAAGCCGCTTGCGGGCGGCGCCAAAGCCGTCGCGCTGTTCAACCGCAGCGAAGCGGAATATCCCATTACCGCGCAATTCAAGGAGATGGGATTCAGCGGCGTTGTCCACGCGCGCGACTTGTGGTCGGGCAAGGACCTGGGTACGCTACACGGCTCCTACACAGCGATGGTCCCGAAGCACGGCGTGGTGCTGCTGCGACTTTCAAAATAGAGGCCGCGGCCATCACCACAACGTGCCTGAATCCGCGTGCTGGCGGACCTTGGCGATGTAGCCCTGGGAGTCGAATTTTTTGCCGGTGGACACCGCCGACATGTAGCGAATTTTTCCGAAGATAGGGCGATCGAACCAGGGTCTGTCGAATTTTCCGACGATGGCCCAGGCGATCCCGGCGTAGCCGCTGGGATCGCGACCATCGAGTTCATATTTGTCATTCAGCGCAACCGCATGGGCAAACGCCGTTGCCGGATCTCGCGACCATTCCAGAATTTTCTTCCCCCAGTACATGCGCATGTAGTTATGCATCCATCCAAAGTGGACCATCTGCAACTGCGACGCGTTCCATAGTTCGTCATGGGTTTCGCCACGTTCCAATTGTTCCAGCGTATAGCTCCACTCGCGGCGGTCGCGCGCATGTTCGGCCAGGGACTGGCGTGCCCACGGCTCGGCGCACTCGGCTGAATCGTAGTTCGGCGTGTACTTGACGAAGTTGACTGCCAGCTCACGCCAGACGAGCAGCTCGTTGAAAAACGAATCACGCGCTTCCTTGAGCGAAGAGTTTTTTTTGGCGGCCGCATCTACGGCAAGTGCGATTTCTGTCGGCCCAATGTGTCCAAAGTGGAGATAGGGAGAGAGCCGGCTTGAACCATCCATGGTCGGCTGATTGCGCTGCTCGTCATAGTCCGGCAAGAGATGCTGGACGAAAAATTGCAGCCGCTTGCGCGCTTCGCGCGGCCCGCCGGTAAATCCATCCACGGGACCGACCGTCCGATCGAATTTCTTCCAGCCCGCAGTAATGTCGTCGGTCACTGGAAAACTGTCGAATTTTTTGGGGCGTTTCCAGGCATGTTGCGCTTTGGGATTTTTAAGGGGATGGAGGTAACTTGGAAGCTCTCGGTAAAGTTTCGGTCGCAACACGTAGGCCGCGTATTGCGCCTTGGGAAACAAGTTGCTGGGAACCACAACGTCCGCATCAATCGTCCAGAATGGAATGCGAAGACGTTTCGCAACCACCCGCCGCCATCGCTCCGGCTCGCGGCAGGGATTTTCGTCGCCAATGAGAATGGCTGCATTCACTTCTTCCAGCAGCTTGTCGAGTGAGTTGTCCGGCGGCCGCCGCACTACGAAGGAAATGTTGCGTTCGGCCAGATCGGCTTCAATGTCCGGCAGCCCTTGATTCAGGAAAACGTAGTGCCTGAGGTTTGCGCCTGGAAAATTGGAGATGGCGGAAAAATATACCAGCAGCGGCAGGCCAAGTTCATTGGCAACGTTGACAGCACAGTCGGCCGCGGCATTGTTGAGGCCACGCTGCGTCCGCTGCATCCAGTAGACGACGCACGCGCCGTCGGGCTTTGGAGGCCCGTCGCGTCGAACCGTTATGCGAGGACCCGAAGCGAATTTTTGCAGTGCGATGGGTATGGATGGGTGGCAACCAGCTCGGTACTCAGTCATCTGCCTTGGCTTCCATCCATGCGCTTCCTACCGTCCGATTGTAGAGGGGAGAGAAGTGGGCACCCATTTTGAGAGCGGGGGACAACCGATCGTTTTCAGTGTACGAAAAAAGACCGATAGATTTTGAGGCCATAATTCCTAAAAGCGCAGTTCTACCGGGGAAAAGCCGATGGTCTTGGCTTTTCGCTCGACCCAGAGAAACAACGTCTTGGGATTGTCGTTGACGCGGACTCCAATGACCACTCCGCTTCCGTATTCCTTGGTGACCACAATTTTTGCCTTCGCGATCGCGCCATAATCCCCGGACGGGCCCCAGTCCGACACGAACTGCTTATAGGAATACAGCGTGTAACGGTCCAGGTGCTGTTGCCACTCGGGATCGCTGTTCCACAAGGCATAGGCGCGCGAGTAATCCCTGGCTTCAACCGCCTGGAAGAACTGGTTGACGCGGTGCTCCTCCGGCCAGTTCCACCAATACCAGGTGAAGAAGGCGACAAATGGAATGGCGATCAGAACGCCAATAATAATATTGCGGCGGATACGGGCCTTGCGCGCGTCGTACCTGGGTGCGTCGAGCAGCGTCATGCCCACATTGTAAGGCGCGGCGGCATGGGATGGAAATTGCAGTGGCCCGAGGGCCCTGCGCCAGCCCCCGCCAATACCGACACCTTCGTCGCCACGGACGCGACCAACGCGCGGGACCTGGTGGCGGCGGCTGGATCCGGAGAAGGACCGATGCTGCTGCCGACCAACGCGCTGGAAGGAGCGCGGGGCCCGCAATCGCCATGGTGGACCGCGCAAATCTACCAGACACGCTGGAAAATCGAGGAGACTTTTCGCTTCCGCAAGCAGGGCCACCGCCTGGAGGACATCCGGGCGATGAAGTACCAGCGATTGAAGGACCCGCTCGGCTGGCAGGGCGAAAAATTCTGAGGAAACTCCTGCAGGTCTTTGCCCTTGACAACGCCTTCACTCTTATCGAGGGGCACCCATGACATGACATGATCGATGGAAATGCTTTCGACCCAGGCAGGATTCCGCGCAAAAGATTCCTGAGCAAGAACGGGCCGGTGGGGTTGCAGGATCGCGTGCCTTCTTTTAGCGTCAAGACTATGACAGAAAAGGGACCTCATTCGGGAGTGGTGCTCTCGCTCCAAGGAAAAGTTGCGCTGGTCACGGGTGGGTCGCGTGGAATTGGCGCGGCCACGGTTCGATTGTTCGCGCAGGCCGGCGCCAAAGTGGTGTTCAACTATCGCAGCGCGGCGAAAGAAGCCGAAGCGCTGGCGGCGGAATGCGGCGGTGCGGAGCGCTGCCTGGCAGTTCATCGTGAGTTGACCACTCCGGCGCATGGCCGGGAGCTGGTGGAAGATGCGGTGCGCGCATTCGGCAGGTTGGATTGCCTGGTCGGCAACCACGGCATCTGGCCGCCCGACGACGCGCCGATTGAATCGATGGCGGATGCGCAGTGGCACCAGACGATGCACATCAACCTGGACAGCATGTTTGGCGTGGTGCAGGCGGCGGTGGGCCAGTTCAAAAAGCAGGGCAGGCCGGCGAAAAATGCGGCGGCGGGATGCATTGTGCTGATCAGCTCGACCGCTGCCCAGCGGGGAGAGGCGATGCATTCCGACTATGCGGCATCGAAAGGCGCGCTCATCAGCTTTACGAAGAGCCTGTCGAGCGAATTGATCCGCGAAGGCATCCACGTCAATTGCGTGGCGCCGGGCTGGGTAGACACGGACATGTCCGCAGCGACATTGCGCGACCCGGAGAAATGCGCGCGGGTGGTTTCGGGGATTCCGCTGGGACGGGCGGCCAGCGTGGAGGAGATTGCCGGACCGGTATTGTTCTTATGCACTCCGTTCGCCGGCTTTGTCAGTGGAGAGGTCTTCAATGTCAACGGCGGCTCGGTCCTGGTGGGGTAGGTCGTCGAGACATCCGCGGCTGGGACTGGCGGGCGCGGCGATGGTTTGTTTGCTGTGGCCGTCATTGCTGGTGGGGCAGGCAACGGATGCTGCGGCGGCTGCGGGCCAGCAGAAGGCGCGTGCAGCGCTGGCGGCCACAATCCAGGCGCTGGGCGGGCAGGCATGGCTAAATATTCATACCAGCCGTGATCATGTCCGCATGGCTGCATTTTTTCAGGGCAATCCCACCGGTGAAGTGGCCGACGCGGTGATTAGCCGCGAGCTTCCCGGCAAAGAGCGCATCGAGTCCGACAAGGCAAAAGTGGTGCAGATTTTTTCCGGGTCTAGTGGGTGGGAGATAACTTACAAAGGCAAGAAGGGCCTGCCGGCGGAACAAGTAGATGACCATTTGCGCTGGGAAAAGTATTCGCTGCGGATGGTCCTGGGCCAGTGGGCCGGCGATCCGGCGACGGCGTTGCTGGATGAAGGCACGGTGCAGGTAGAGCGGCACCTGGCGGAGAAGATCACGCTGATGAACGCTGCCAACGACGCGGTGACGCTGGAAGTGGATGCGGCGAGCCATTTGCCGTTGCGCTTGAGCTTCGCGTGGCGCGATCGGCGCTTTCACGACAAGAATATAGACGCGGTCGAGTACGACAGTTATCACCGGATTGGCGGCATTGCGACGCCTTTTACCGTGACGCGGACGCACAACGGCGAAATTGTTCTGCAAGAATTTTTGTTGCGGGCGGAATACAACATTGCGCTGCCGAAAAATTTATTCGATCCGGATTATGCCGCGGCGCACCTGAAATGACCGCCGGTGAGTCGATGGAGGAACGATGAAGAACCCTTTTGCGCAGCGCGTGGAGCCGCCGAAAGAAGGGCCGAACGACTCCATTGCGACGGTCGAGACGATCTATCGGCTGGATTGGGAGCGCGTCTATCGGCGGAGCCTGGAGCGAGTGTGGAGCGCGATTTCCAATGCGGAAGAGATTACGGCCTGGATGAAGTTTCCGACCCAGATGGAACCGAGGGTGGGCGGGAAAATTCACATCGAATTTTCCGCGGAGGGGTCGCTGGAGGGGACCGTCTGCAACTTCGAAGCGCCGCGCCTGCTGATCTACACCTGGGGAGACTCGCTGGTGACCTGGAAGCTGGAGGGCGATGCGGTGGAAACGAAGCTGCATTTTTCTCACGTGGGAGTTCGTCCGGAATTGCTGGCGGGACTGGGCGCGGGCTGGCACGCTTTTCTAGATCAACTGGAAGATCATCTTACCGGAAGCGCCAGACCGGGACGCTACAAGGACCTGAAAGCCCGCTACGAAAACCCGGGCAAAGCGTAGAAGCTCAACGCGCCATCGTCGCGGCGTTTTATAATCTGCTGGGTAGCCATGGAAAACAACGAGCACGCAAATCCCGAAGACAACTTGTTGAAGGCCCCGCTCGACGTTGTCGAGGTCATGAAACTCCTGCCGCATCGTTATCCCTTTTTGCTGGTCGACCGCGTGGTCGAGATGGAACGTAAGAAGCGGATTGTCGCCATCAAGAACGTCAGCATCAACGAGCCTTTTTTTCAAGGCCATTTTCCCGGCTTTCCCATCATGCCGGGAGTGTTGCTGCTGGAGGCGCTGGCGCAGGCGGGGTGCATCCTGGTAATGGTGGAGCTGCCGGACCCAACCGAGAAGCTGATTGTCTTTACCGGGGTGGAGCACGCGCGTTTTCGGCGCCCCGCGCTGCCTGGCGACCAGGTGCGGCTGGAGATTGAGGTGCTGAACTGGCGCACCCGCATGATGCGGATGCAGGGAAAAGCCTACGTGGACGGCAAGCTGATTTGCGAGGGGACGGTGACGTCGCAAATGGTGCCGCGGAATCGCCCCATCAAGCCGGAAGCCGCCAGCGAAGCGGCGAGCGCGCCAGAAGAGGCCGCCGTCGAAGCGTGAGCATTCATTCCACTGCGCGGATTCATCCATCCAGCGTTGTTGCGGATACAGCGATCATCGGCGCGCGCTGCGTCGTCGGACCTTTCTGCACAGTCGGCGCGAACGTCGAGATCGCTGAAGATTGCGAGCTGGTGTCGCACGTTGTTGTGGATGGCCACACGCGGCTGGGCAGCGGAAACAAGATTTTTCCTTTCACCGCGGTCGGCATTCCTCCGCAGGATTTGAAGTATCAGGGGGAGCCCACCCAGCTTGAAATCGGCGACCGCAACGTCGTCCGGGAATACGTCACCATTTCGCGGGGAACCAAGGGTGGCGGCGGCATTACGCGGCTTGGCAGCGATTGCCTGGTGATGGCCTATGCCCACATCGGCCACGACAGCCAGGTGGGGAGCCATTGCATTCTGGCCAATGGCGCAACACTTGCGGGGCACGTCACCATTGAAGATCATGCAACGCTGGGGGCCCTTTCCGCGGCGCATCAATTTTGCCGCATCGGGCGCTACGCATTTGTCGGCGGCGGCTCGATCATCATTCAGGATGTGCTGCCGTTTTCGCTGACCTCCGCGAAACGCGATGCGCATGCCTTCGGATTGAATCGCGTGGGCTTGCAGCGCCGAGGATTTTCTTCCGAGCAGATGCGCGACCTGCACCATGCCTACAAAACATTGCACGGAGCGAAGCTGAACACCACGCAGGCGGTGGAGAAATTGAAAGCGGAAGAATGCGCGTCGGAAGACGTGCGCTACTTGATCGAGTTCATCGAAAGCTCAACGCGCGGCGTCCTGAAATAATCTAGCTAGCATCGCGAAGAAGCGAAGGTCCATGAAAGAGTCGTTCTGAATGGAGATCGCTCGCGGCAGCAAGCGATCGGAGTGAAGAATCCAGAGAGTGCTTGCTTCGTAAGCACAGCCGTCACCCTCTGGATTCTTCGGCCGCCGCGGCGACCGAAGAATGACGACTTTCATTTTTTGGAGGTTTTGAATGTCCGCAGATAGCCAACTCGCCGCCGATCGTCCCGCAAAGCTGGGGCTGATCGCTGGGAATGGGCGATTTCCGTTTCTGCTGCTGGATGCGGCGCGGGCGCATGGCACGGAAGTGATTGTCGCCGCGATCCGCGAGGAGACGGAGCCGGAGATGGACGCGCGCGCCGCCCGCGATGCCGGCGTGCGTGTCCACTGGTTTTCATTGGGCGAACTGGCGCGCCTGATCGCCATGTTTCGTGCGGAAGGCGTCACAAAAGCGGTGATGGCCGGGCAGGTGAAGCATAAGCAGATCTTCTCCAGCATTCGACCAGACTGGTTGCTGGCAAAGCTGCTGCTTTCGCTGTCGACGCGGAATACCGATGGCCTGTTGGGAGCCATCGCGAAAGTGCTGCACGACGAAGGGGTCGAGCTGATCTCTTCCACAACATTTTTGGAGCCTTTGCTAGCGCGATCGGGCGTTCTGACGGTGCGCAGCCCCAATCCGACCGAGCAGCGCGACATTGCCTACGGGCGCGGTGTGGCGAATGCGCTGGCTGCCTATGATATAGGCCAAACGGTGGCGATTGCGGCGCAAGCGTGCGTTGCCGTGGAGGCGATGGAGGGCACGGACGCGGTGGTTGCGCGGGCCGGAGAGATTCTGCGGTCGCTGGCGGAAGCCGGTGACGCGTCCACGCTGGAGCGGTCGCTGACGGTGGTGAAGGTGGCCAAGCCCAAGCAGGACATGCGCTTCGATGTCCCGGTGATCGGGATCGGGACCATCACGGCGATGCGGCAGGCGGGCGCGACCTGCCTGGCGATTGAGGCGGGACGCACGCTGATTTTCGATCTGGAAGCGGTGGTCGCAGCCGCCGATCAAGCCGGAATCGCGATTGTGGCGGATTCCGTCGAGAATCCTCAGAAGACGAAATAAATAACAGCCTCGCTTCGGCTGCCCATCGCCATTCTCATCTGCACATCCGTATAATCGAGGCCGGAGATTTCTTATGAACCTGACCCGTATTTCTCTAGCTGTATTGCTTACCGTTGCCGTCCTGTATCTGGGAGCGCGCGTGTTCGCCGCTTCCGATGCTGTTCCGCAAGTGGGACAGACGGCGCCGACCTTCACGCTGCCTTCACAGGAAGGCACCGACGTCAGCCTGGACCAGTATCGCGGCAAGTGGGTGGTGCTGTATTTCTATCCCAAGGACATGACCTCCGGCTGCACCATTGAAGCCAAGAATTTTCAGCGCGACATGAGCAAGTTCGACGCGGTAAACGCGGTGGTGCTGGGCGTCAGCGTCGACACGGTGAAGAGCCATCGGGAGTTCTGCACGAAAGATGGGCTCCACTTTAAGCTGCTGGCCGATCCGGGCAAAAAAGTGGTCGCGCAGTACGGTTCGCTGGGCGATTACATGGGCTTCAAAATTGCCAAGCGCAATACGTTCCTGATCAATCCGGAAGGCAAGATCGCGAAGGAATGGATTGGCGTCGATCCCAGCCACCACAGCGAAGAAGTGCTAGCGGCCATCAAGGAAATGCAGAACAAGAACTCGGCCCATGCCGAGCTTCGCGACGATACCCGGCCGTAATGGTTGAGGCTTCCACCGTCCACTTCCGGACTTTCATGTCCGGAAGTGGACACGTTTTGGCTTTCGAACCGCGACACGGTCGCCGAATCTCACTGATTCCATTCAGCAGCCTCCCTGATTCTGTTTGGCAAGGAACATGCACGTCTTGGCTGCGTACATGTTCCTGAGAGGTAAGTTTCCATGCCAACTTTGTTCCGGGACCTGCGTTACGCGTTGCGGCAACTGCGTAAATCGCCGGGCTTTGCCCTTACAGCCGTTCTGACGCTGGCGCTTGGCATCGGCGCGAATGTCGTCGTCTTCAGTGTGCTGAACGCGCTGATCCTGACGCCGCTGAACGTGCCGCACGCGGGAAATCTGTACAACATTGTGCGCAAACCGGTGGGATGGGACACAGAGTCGTATCCGGATTATCTGGATTATCGCGACCGGAATTCGACATTCAGCGGCATTGCCGCCTATAACATGGCTGAAGCCGGCATTCGCAAAGGGAACCTCGTTACCAAGAGTTTCGGTTATGAGGTTTCCGGCAACTATTTCGACCTGCTCGGCATTCAACCCAGACTTGGCCGTTTGTTCCATGCCGCGGACGAACATGGGCCGAATTCTGCGCCCTATCTATATCGTACTGAGCCATAGTTTCTGGCGCGCCCATTTCAACGGAGATTCGGGGATCGTGGGCCAGACCGTGCGGCTGAACGAACATCCCTTTACGGTGGTGGGGATCGCGCCAAAAACATTCCATGGGACAGAACTTTTCATGTGGCCGGATTTCTGGGTTCCAATGGTCAATCAACAGCAGATCGAGGGCGACAGTTACCTGAATAACCGGGGGAACCATACGGCCTGGCTATTGGGACTGTTAAGGCCGGGTGTCACCGCGCAGCAGGCCACAGGCAACTTGAACAGCATCGCCCGTCAGATGAACAAAGAGCACCCCAATAGCGATGACGGACTGTATGCACGGCTGGTAAAGCCGGGACTCATGGGAGACGCGCTGGGCGACCCCATCCGCGCATTCCTGGTCGGGATCACCGTACTGGCCTTGCTGGTGTTGCTGGCTGCGTGCGCCAATCTGGGCAGCATCTTCGCCGCGCGCGCGGCGGACCGCAGTCGCGAATTGGCCATCCGCCTGGCGGTCGGGTCCAGTCGCTGGCAGATGTTGCGTCAACTGCTCACGGAATCCGTTCTTGTGTCTCTGGGTGGCGGGATCGCCGGAACGTTTTTTTCAACGGCGCTGCTGCGCGCGTTGAGCCGCTGGCAGCCCTTCGCGGAATTTCCCATTCATGTTCCGGTCAGCCCGGATTTGCGCGTGTATGCCATCGCGTTGCTGCTGTCGCTTGGCAGTGGATTGCTTTTCGGCCTGTTACCGGCACGGCAGATATGGCGCACCGATGCCGCGCAGGTGATGAAGAGCGGCGCGACTACCATTGCCACATTCCGGCGCTTTACTTTGCGCGATCTTCTGCTGGTCGTCCAGATCGCGCTCTGTACCCTGCTGGTGACGGCTTCTCTGGTGGCGGTGCGGGGGATGCAGCGCTCGCTCCACGCGCCGCTGGGATTCGATCCTAAAGACGTAATGCTCGCGAGTGGCGACCTGAACATGGCAAGCTATCCCGGTTCCGTCGGCCAATCCACGGTGCGGCAAAAACGGCTGCTCGACGAGGCCGCGCGTATACCGGGCGTCACGAGGGCGGCCATCATCAATCACGTTCCGCTCGGTGCAGGAGGAGGAGATTGGGCCGTTTTTCGGCAGGGAACAACAGACTTTCGACTTTCACGTGCTGTTCTAGAAGCCGAGTTTTATTCCATTTCTCCGGGGTATCTGCACGCCGCCGGCACACAGTTACTAACTGGCCGGGAGTTTAATTGGCAGGACGATGCGAAATCGCCCAGGGTAGCCATCGTGAACGAGACCTTTGCCCGCAAGATGTACGGAAACGCTTCGCCCATCGGACAACGCTTTTTGAGTTTTAACAATCTCTATCAGGTCGTAGGCGTAGTGAAGGACGGCAAGTACAGGTCTCTAACAGAAGACCCACAGCCGGCGATGTTCTTTCCACTGGCCCAGAGTCCGACGAGTGAGACCACGTTGGTTGTGCGCTCCCATCTTGCCCCCGCAGAAATAGCTGCTGTCCTAAACGCCAAACTGTCGAAAATCGAACCTGGCCTGCCATTCACGATCCAGAGTTGGTCGACTGCGCTGGGGCTGGTTCTGTTCCCGGCGCAAGTGGCCGCCGCCGCGCTGGGCATCATGGGTCTGCTGGCGGCGATGCTGGCGGTGACGGGCATTTTTGGCATGGCGGCGTACAGCGTTTCAAAGCGGATGAAGGAGCTGGGGATTCGCATCGCTCTGGGCGCGCAACCGGCGCAGTTGATGCGTTCCGCGCTGGGAAGGCCGCTGGTGTTGCTGCTTTCCGGCTCCATCGCAGGGTTGGTGATGGGTGCGCTGGCGAGCCGGTTGCTGGCGCAGATTGTGTATGAAGCTACTCCACGCGATCCATTGGTAATAGGCGGCGTGGTTGTGACCATGGCGTTGCTGGGACTGCTGGCGACCTGGATTCCGGCGCGGCGCGCGCTCCACATCGATCCCAACCAACTGCTGCACGAGGAATAAGGAATCCGCGCAAATTTAGCTCGTCATTCTGAGCAAAGCGAAGAATCCAGAGAGTGATGGCAGCGATGATCAAGTGGACATTCTCTGGATTCTTCACTGCGCTACGCTTCATTCAGAATGACTCCTCTTGGCTATCCGCTGACATCTCCTATGAAACAGCTTTCGCGTATGCCTTACGGCGTCGCATCGAGCGCAGCGCAGGAGATGGCGCAACGCGCTGCACTGCTTTCAAGTGCCAGTTCGAGCAGGCGGATGGTGCGCCAGCCTTGTTCCGCGGTGACGGCGAGCGGCGCAACTCCCCAGATGGCGTCGCGAAC
The DNA here is from genome assembly GCA_021792795.1 of Acidobacteriota bacterium. GTDB lineage: Bacteria > Acidobacteriota > Terriglobia > Terriglobales > Acidobacteriaceae > JAKAAZ01. The sequence goes on from JAJYUB010000007.1 coordinate 60,873, forward strand.
ATTCTCGTAATACTTGCGATAGTCGCCGGGCAAGGTGGGGACGCGACGCTCGACAGGCTGGCCATCGCGCAGGGTGGCGAGCGTACCCCAGTTGGCTTCGGGATCTTCTCCCCAGTGCGGACCGCCTAAGGTTGCGCCGCCTTGCAGCGCGCGCTCCTGCGGATCGAGGCCGTACTTCACAAAAGAGCCCTGCGTGCCGTGGGCGACGAAGCGCGGCCCGGCAGTGCGGGCGAGCATGGTGGAGCTGAGCCAAACGCGCAGACGCGGATAGTACAGGCAGAGGGTGAACGCATCGTTGACGACGGCCAGGTCGCGCTCCAGGCGGACATCGGCCATGATGGCCTCCGGTGTGCCAAACAGCACCAGCGCCTGATCGACCAGGTGCGCAGCCAGGTCATGCAGGACGCCGTTGCCGGGAAGAGTTTTCTCCTGCCAGGGCTTGGTGCGCGGACCAGGCCGGTAGCGGTCGTAGCGCGACTCGAACGTGACCAGGCGGCCGAGTTCTTGCGAGGCCAGGATTTGTTGCAGCGTCTGAAAATCTCCATCCCAGCGGCAATTCTGGTAGACGGAGAGGACGCGATTTCTGGCGCGGGCCAGTTCGATCAAGGCTCGCGCTTCGTCGCTGGTGGCGACGAACGGCTTGTCCAGGACCACATGCTTGTTGGCTTCGAGGGCTCGCCGGGCCAGCTCAAAATGCGTGGATGGCGGGGTGCTGATGACGATCAGGTCGAGGTCCGGAAGCGCCAGCAATTCCGTCATGTCGCGCGCGATGGCAACTCCGGGATACGCTTGCGCGGCGGAACCGCCATGACGCTGCAGGATCGCGGCCAGCTCCAGGCCATCGATAGCGTGCAGAAACGGCGCATGAAAGATTGTGCCGCCGTGTCCAAATCCAACCAGGCCGGCGCGAACGGTGCAATGCATGAATATTCCTCTGGGAGTTAATGCAGGACGACACGCTTTCCCGTCCCACTCAAGCCAAAGGAAGGCTTGAATGGGGCACCGCGCGATCCGGCGGGGGCGAATTTCAGAAGGTCCAGCAGCAGGCTCAGGCTTGCGCGGCGGGAGCCGGTTCGGGCTCGACTACTTCGACTGGCTTGGCTGGGGCGGCCTTCCTGGCGTCGGGCTTGGGCGCTTCGGGCTTCTTCGCCGATTCGACCTTCTTGCCGGGGGCGAGGATGGCGTGCAGGATTGTGCCTTCCATGCGCGGATGAAACTCCACGATGCCGGCGTCGCCAACGTCCTGGATCAGGCGATTGATGATCGAATATCCCAACTCGCGATGGGCCATTTGCCGGCCGCGAAAACGCAGCGAGGCTTTTACCTTATCGCCATCGTGCAGAAAGCGGATGGCCTGATTTTTCTTGGTCTGGTAGTCGTGCTCGTCGACCGTGACCGACAGCTTGACTTCCTTGATGGTGATGACCTTCTGCTTTTTGCGGGCCGCGCGTTCGCTCTTGTCTTTCTCGTAGAGGAACTTGCCGTAATCCTGAATGCGGCAAACCGGCGGCACGGCGTTGGGAGAGATCTCCACCAGGTCGAGGCCGCGTTCACGGGCAATTTTGAGAGCTTCAAAGGGTGGGAGAACGCCGAGCTGTTCCCCATTTTCGTCAATCACGCGAATTTCACGCGCGCGTATCCGATCGTTGATGCGGATAAACTGTTTCGCCGAACGCTTATCGATGTGCCGCCTCCAAGTGCGCGAGGGGTTGCCTCGCCTCGTGAGTATACCATTCCGCGCGAACAGGCCGTCGACTGAAAGGCGGACCGCAACAATTAGCTGCATGAGGAGATGAGCAGCGTATGCTCGCGGTTGCCAAACCGTCACGCGATGGCGCGAATTTCGCTTGCGATGGATCCCGCCAGGCCGTGAGATGACAGACCGGCGATCTGAACGGAAACCAGCAGATTTGGCTGCAGATTGGCTGCGATTCCGACAGAAATAAAGTTGTCCGTCATGGCGGGGGTTCGGTGGCCGGGGCCGGACGAGGATTTTTCCTTGGGAGACACGAGCGTCACCACGCTAAGTTGTTTGCCGATCAATTTTGACCGAAACGCCAGATTCTTCTGCTGGATCAGGTCGCTCAGAGCGGTCATGCGTTCGCGGACGGCGGAAGCCGGGACGGGCTGGAGCCGATGCAGGTCCCAGCCGGGCGTGCCAGGCCGCGCGGAGAACGGAAAGATGTGCAGATAGGTGAGCGGCTGGGCGGCGATGAAGTCGTAGCTCTCGCGGAATTCTTCGTCGGTTTCGCCGGGGAAGCCGACCATGACGTCGGCCCCGATGGCGGCGTCCGGGGAGGCGGCGCGAACCTTCGCCAGCCGGTCGGCATAGTGCCAGGGTCGATAGCGGCGATGCATCCGGCGCAGCACGCGGTCCGACCCGGATTGCAACGGCATGTGGATGTGGCGGGCCAGTCGCGGATGCAGCCCTTGGCCCCAGCGGCGGAGCAGAGCGATCAGGCCGTCGGTCCAGTCCATGGGTTCGACGGAGCTGATGCGCAGGCGCGGGAGCGACGTGGTTTCGAAGATTTCGGTCAGTAGGTCTTCAAAGCGCAATTGCGGGGCCAGATCGCGGCCCCAGCGGCCCAGGTTGATTCCGGAAAGGACAAGTTCCTGGCCACCGGCGGCGACGAACCGCGCGACGGAATCGAGCACCTGCGGCTTCGGCAGGGAACGGCTATTGCCGCGAGTGGAGGGAATTACGCAGAAGGTACACCGGTTGCCACAGCCGTCTTGAATTTTGAGGGTTGGCCGGGTGCGATGGGCCGCTGAATTTTCCGCCAGCCGTTCAATGGTGGAAGCTGGCAGCGAGGGCAATTGAAAGTCGCTATGGGCGAAGATGTCTCCGGCAAGGACAAACGCGGGGGCGCCGGGTAGCCGCTCCGGGGCGAAATCTGGGGCGGTCGCGAGCGACGATACGGGCACAAAATGCGGGGACGACGTTGCCATAGCGGCACGGGAGTTTTCATTCCCCGAGGACCCGCGATTTTCGTCCGGCCAAGATGCCGGTTGCGGCTTGAATGGGCCGAGGGCGATGGAGGCGACCTGGCCCTTGTGGCTGTTGCCGACGACGGCAAACACTCCGGGCAGAGCGGCAATTTCTTCGGGCGCTCGTTGCGCATAACAGCCGGTGACGACGATGCGAACTCGGGGATTGGCACGCTGGACGCGGCGAACATAGGCGCGCGCGTCGCGATCGGCTTCCGCAGTGACAGTGCAGGTGTTCACCACGATGATGTCGGGCGCAGCGGAGGCGTCTGCCGGGCAGGCGCCCAAGGCTTCCAGGGCAGCGGCAATTGCGTCTCCGTCGGCCTGGCTGGCGCGGCAGCCGAAGGTTTCCACGTGGTATCCTGTCACCCTGCCAGTGTACCAATCGCGCGACAGGCAACTGCGATAGAAACGGCGGAATCTTCTCTTGGCAGATCGACAATCCTGCCGACTTGGCTTACATTGATTGCGTAGAGAGAAGGGAACTCCATCGACATGAAGCGCCGCATTCTTTTGGTAGACGATGAACCTGCGATCCTGCTTACGCTGAAGGCCCTGCTGGAAATCCACGGTTTTGAGGTGGAAACGGCGACCTCCGCCCGCGATGCCAAATCCAAGCTGCGCAGCTCCAGTTTTGTGATGGTGATTACGGACATGCGCATGGAAAACGATCAGGCCGGCCTGGAAGTGGCGCGGGCAGCGAAGAAAGCGCCGTATCAGCCGGCGGTTGCGCTGCTGACCGCTTTCCCGACCAGCGACGATGCCTGGCGCGACGATGGCGCGGACGAGATGCTGGTGAAGCCGATGAACAGCACCGCTTTGATCCAACAACTGGAAGCATTGCTGGTCGCGCATGAAGACCGCAAGCGACCGGTGGAAAAAGTCCCCGGTCTGATGAGCGCACCTGGCAAAGAGCAGCGTAAAGGCTCGACGCGAAGTGCGACGGTCCGCACGTAGGAATTTTTACGACAGCAGCCATCTGTTCCTGCAGGCTACGGGCGCGTCGGGTTTTTGAAGACTGCATCCTGCCTGTGCTATGATGAAACTACGCTCAGTGATTTGGTTGTGAGCCGTTCTTGCTGGAGCTATGGCAAGCCGTTCGCAGTTGCACCCTCCCAAGCCTCTACAGCGTGATCGCTTCGCGAACGTTTGCGTTGCGGTGCGGCGAAGCGATGCGCTTCCGCCTACCAGCTGTCATGCGGCATCCGAGGTCGAACCCGGTTCTTCGTATCGACCCCGAGCAGATCCATAGAAATCTGCTTTAGAGTTTCCTGAAACGCGCAATTTCGAGCCGCGTTTTCCTTTGAAACTCCGGTATCCCCTGCGGTCATATCCCTACCCTTGTGCGGCGCGAAGACCGCGAAGGCTAGCTGTGTGTTCCGGCCCGTCTGCACATGGGTGCAAGGCAAAGAAGGCCAGGAAACGAAGGAAAACCTTGACTCAATTTACAGATTTCACTCTTTTGCCCGCGCTTCAAAGCAAGCTCGCGCAATCCAAATTCATTACCCCCACCCCGGTCCAGGCGGGCGCGATTCCGCCGGCTCTGGAAGGCCGCGACGTGCTGGCAACCGCGCAAACCGGGACTGGCAAGACCCTCAGCTTTCTGATTCCGATCATCGAGGCCATGTACAAGGCGAACGTGACACCGGCACAGAAGACATCGGCGCAAAATCCGGGCCAGCGGCAAGGTTCGCAGGGCCGCGGCAAAAGCCCGTTTGCGTTGATCCTGCTGCCGACGCGCGAACTGGCGATGCAGGTGGAGCAGGCCTACCGCAATCTTTCGCTGGACGCTGCCTCGCAGGCGGCGCTGGTGGTGGGCGGCTTGTCGGAAGGTCCACAGCTACAGGCGATTCGCCGTGGAGCGCGCTTGATTGTGGCCACTCCGGGCCGTCTGGAAGATTTTCTGCGGCGCAAGCTGGTGCAACTGGACCAGGTGCAGATTCTGGTGCTGGACGAAGTGGACCGCATGTTGGATATGGGATTCAAGCCCGCTATCAAGCGGATTGTGGCGGCATTGCCTGTGCAGCACCAAACGCTCTGCTATTCGGCAACGCTGGAGTCCCCAGTGACGGAAGTGGTCCGCGATTATGTGAAAAATGCTGTCCGCATCGAAATGGGATCGGCCTTGAAGCCGGCGGACAACGTCCGCCTGCAGACCTTTGAGGTGACGACCGAGAAGAAGATGCCGCTGCTGGAGCACCTTTTGCGCTCGGAAAAAGGCAGCTTTCTGGTCTTCGTTCGCACCAAGCACGGCGCGGACCGCGTGGCCAAGAAGCTGAGCATGTCCGGATGGAATGCGACCAGCATCCATGGCGATCGCACCCAGGCGCAACGCAGCGCGGCCCTGCGCAGCTTTACGCAAGGGGTGCATCGCGTGCTGGTGGCCACCGACGTTGCCGCCCGCGGGATTGACGTGGCGCACATTGCGCATGTGGTGAACTACGACATGCCGAAAATGGCGGAAGACTTTGTGCATCGCGTGGGCCGCACCGGTCGCGCGTCCAAGTCGGGCGTTGCTTCCACGTTTCAGGCTCCAGAAGAAAGAGGCGATCTGCGCCGGATTGAGCGGGCGTTGAAGATCACCATGGAACGGTTCCGGGTAAAGATGCCGCTGACCGCATAAAGAAAAGCTTGTTCGCATGAATGAGGCGCTTCCTGAAATTTCGGGAAGCGTTTCTTTTTTTTGCGGAAGTATGTACTTTACACAACGAGGCAGAATCTACCGTTTCGACAGAACCGCCAGAATTTTGTAGGTTTCTGATGCTCTTTTTTTTCCGTCCAGACTGACAACCCAAGACAGTTTTGCATTGTTTCCTTTGAAGTCAGCCTGAATATCGTCCACGAGCGGCATACGGCAACTTCTATGGTTCCCTTGGGGCCCAGCCATGCGCTCTGCAAACTTGCTTGCGCAATTCACCACTATTATCCGACCATCCGGCAGCAACAGCGAGTATGTCGCTCCCATGACGCTAAATGAAACCTCTCGGGACGGAGTACTGTATCCATTTGTTGTGCTTGAGCCAGAGCAGTTCGCCGTATTTCCATACGCATTGCAATTCACGCTTCCGCTTGAGGTTGCGGAAGAATATCCTGCCACAACATAGTCATAACCAGTTTCTTCGCTTTGACGTTGGATGATCTTTACGTCCATTTTTTGGCCAAAGGAAAGAGGAACACAGATCAAAAAAAATAGAAGAGCAATCGCGGCATGAGCTTTCATGCCTCCTATCCTACTTCTCTTTGGGCCACATTACGTCAAGTAAGAAAGATATGCCAACCGGAAACAGCCCTGCGATAGCTTCGTTTTTATTGAGTCGAGATAACGACAAGGGATGGTGCTAGTCCTGGCGGGTTGTATGCTCATAAGGTGAAAAACAAACTTCTTCCTACCGCTCTGAAACGTTTTCACACCTTCGCCGGGTTCGCGATATCGGCGGGCGTGTGCGTCCTTGTTCTCTCAACTTCTGCCTTGGCACAGACGGCAACGCCCTCTTCGACTTCTGCTGCGGCTGCAACGCCCGCAAGCTCGCTGGCGCTGGTGCCTATGCCGCGGGAGGTTCATGCGCGCGGCGAACTGTCGCTGAAAGGCGGTGTCAGCGTGGAAACCGCCAGCCACGACCCGGCAGACAAATTTGCCGTCGCCGATCTGGTGGAGACATTGAAAGATCGCGGTGTTGTTGCGCATGAAGGCCATCGCGACAAGGTCAAAGTCGTCCTGATGCGGCTGGAGGACAAGGACGCGGCCAAGGTCCTACAGCGGTCGCAGGTTGCCTTTGACCCGGCCATGCACGACGAGGGATACGTGCTGGCGACCGAGGGAGACAAGACGTACGACATTGCCGCCACCAGCGCGGGTCTCTACTATGGCGCGCAAACGATCAAGCAATTGATTGTGGGTGGAAGCGCGCCCGACGGCAAAGGGCCCGGTTCCGACGCGGTGCTGCATGGCGTGTTGATACGCGATTGGCCGGCGATGAAGTATCGCGGGGTGGACGACGATCTTTCCCGCGGGCCGGTGCCGACGCTGGCGTTTCAGAAGCACCAGGTGAAGGTGTTTTCGGAATATAAGGTGAACCTCTATTCGCCGTATTTTGAGAACACGCTGGCCTATGCGTCGAATCCGCTGAGCGCGCCGCCCGGCGGAGCGATGACGCGCGCCGATGTGGAAGAACTGGTGAAATATGCACAACAATATCACGTCACCATCGTGCCGGAGCAGGAGGCATTTGGGCACCTGCATCACACGCTGACGTTCGACAAGTATGCGAACCTGGCCGAGACGCCGCACGGCACCGTGCTGGCCCCGGTGCAGCCGGGATCGATCCAACTGATTCAGCAGTGGTTCACGGAGATTGCGGCGATGTTCCCAGGGCCGTTTATGCATGTCGGCGCCGATGAAACGTTCGATCTTGGCAAGGGGCAGACCAAGCCCGAGGTCGAGAAGGAAGGGTTGGGAAAGGTCTACATGGACTTTCTGATCCAGATCCACCAGGCGCTGGAGCCGCTGCACAAACAGCTTCTGTTCTGGGGCGACATTGCAATGAACGACCCGGACCTGGTGAAGACGCTCCCGAAAGACATGATTGCCATTGCCTGGGTGTACAGTCCGGAGCAGGAAGGCTACGACAAATGGCTGTTGCCGTTTACCAATGCGGGTTTGCAGACGTGGGTCGCGCCGGGCGTAAGCAATTGGAACCGGGTCTATCCGGACAGCAATTCGGGACTGCTGAATATCCAGGAATTTCTGCGCGACGGGCAGCGGCTGGGTTCCACCGGCGAGCTGAACACGGTGTGGAACGACGACGGCGAAGGCTTGTTCAATCAGGACTGGTATGGGGTGCTGTTTGGGGCGGCCGCTGGCTGGCAGCCGGGCGCGAGCAGCATCCCGCAATTTCAGGACAGTTTTGGGCAGGTGTTCCATGGCGACCGGACGGGCAAGATCAACCAGGCGCAGATCGCGCTGATGGCGGCGCAGAAGACCCTGGAGGACACTGGCATTCGTTATTCGAGCGACCGTCTGTTCTGGATGGATCCGTGGAGCAAGGAAGGTCAGCAGGCTTCGGCCAAGCTGTTGCCGGTGGCGCAAACGTTACGCGAGCAGGCGGAACAGGCCATCATCCTGATGGATGAGGCGCGCGCGGCGGGGCCGCTACGGGAACAGGATGCGCTGGATGCCATGGAGATGGGGGCGCGGCGGATGGACTTTCTGGGATACAAGTTCGAGGCGGCGCAGGAGATGCTGACGGCGTATGACCGCGCCTATCAGGGGCAGGGCGATCCAGCGAACAGACGCCTCCTTGGCTCGGGGCTGTATGACATCTCCTCGAACAATGGGCGGTGTCAGGACCTGCGGGATGGATATGGATTGACCCGCGATTTATATCGGGCGGCGTGGCTGAAAGAAAATCGCCCGTACTGGCTGGACAATGTTTCCGCGCAATACGAACTGGCCATGCAACTGTGGATTCAGCGGGGCGTTCGCTTCGCGGAAGCGCAGGCGCAGTGGTATCAGACGCATACGCTGCCTCCGCCGGAAGCGGTGGGTTTGCCGCCCATCGCGACTGCGCCCGCAGCCAGTGCGGGCCAGGCAACTGCTCCTTCGCAATAAGAGACTTGACCGGCAACTTGGAGAGAATGCGCCGGTGCTGGTGGAAATTCCGGCGGCAACGGGGTCAACGGGATTCAGCCAAGGCACCTGGAAGGGGCAAAATTTCGCGGCGGCAAAATTAGTTGCCTTAGCAACCAATCTGGCCAATTTTGGCCCATATAGTTGCCAAGGCAACTAATTTTTTCGGGCAATTTTGCATCATAATTGGGGCAAAAATCCTGACCGGTTGGCAGGGTGTTTTCAATCCCAGGTTAGCTGCGCGAACCTGGGGCACCCAGGGGTGGTGGTCAGCCCAAGCGGCGAAGTTGCTGCTGCGGGGTGAAGATCCTGCGCGGGACCAGATAGGTGGCGGTCATGCAACTGACAGCGCCGGCGATGAAGATCATGCTGAGAATGACGAACTGGTAGAGCGCGGCGTAGACCGGGGACGTGCCGGAGAGCACCATGCCGGCCATCATGCCGGGAATCCAGACGATGCCGAGCGAGCGCAGATTGTCGGTGGCGGGGATCAGGCTGGCATGGAAGGAGGCGTGCAGGTACGGTCCCACGGCGCGTTCGGGGGCAGCGCCCAGCGCCAGGGCGGACTCGATTTCGCCGCGATGGGAGCGGACTTCGCCCAGGAAGCGATTGAGAAACAGGGACTGAATGTTCATGTTCTGGGCAATGACCATGCTGCCCACCGGGATGAGGATGATGATTTTCGGCTCGACAATGCCGAGCAGCGTCATCACAGTGAGAACGCCGCCCGCGCCCGCGGCCATGCAGAGCAGGGAGAGCGTGTAGGCCCCGGGCAGCTCCGGCACGCGGCGGCGCACGATGGTGGCGGCGATGAAGATCATGACGACCAGCACCGGTATCCCCGTCCACCAGGGCCCACGCAGCATGGCGGCAATCAAAAAGCCGACGAGAAGAACCTGAACGATGCCGCGCAGCAGGACCAGGGGAATTTCGCGGCCGATTTTGGCTCCGCGGCTGGCGGCGAACTGGGCGACGATGATGGCCAGCACAGCCACGGCGGCGGCCTGGCCCAGGCCGAGAGACATTTGGGTGTGAAACAGGAGGTCAAGCATGCAGTAGCTCCTGTGGGCTGCCAAAGCCGGAAGGTCCGCCGGCTTCGAGTTTCAGGACGAGATCGGCGACGCGACGGGCCTGGGCGACATCATGCGTCACCCATACGCAGGTCATGTTCCGTTCGCGGACCAGGGTGGCGAGCAGGCGTTCAATTTCCTGTTTGGAGACGTCATCGAGGGCGGAGGTGGGCTCGTCGAGCAGCAGGACTTCAGGCTGGTTGGCCAGGGCGCGGGCGATGGAGATTCGCTGGGCCTCGCCGCCGGAAAGGGTAGAGACATCGCGGTCTTCATAGCCAGCCATGCCGACTTGCTGGATCAGGTCGGCCACCTGGGAGTCCTGCAGGGCGATTCCGTGCTGCGCGGGCCCATAGCGGACGTTGGCGGCGGCCGCGCCGGGAAATAAATAGGCCTGCTGCATGACCATGCCGATGCGACGGCGCAGGGCCCTGGGGTCCATTGCGCGGGTATCTTTGCCTTGCAGCAGTACGACGCCGCTGGTGGGTTCATCCAGCCGGTTCAACATGCGGAGCAGGGTGCTTTTGCCGGCCCCGCTGGGGCCGAGGACGGCGAGGACCTGTCCCTGGTCGAGGCGAAAGCCGATATTGCGCAGCAGGGATTTGGGGCCACCCGGTTGATCGAGGGTCCGGGACAGGTCCCTGGCTTCCAGTACGGCTGCATTTGTGGTCAAGGGTGGCCCCTGGTCATAGGGCCAGTTTAATTGTTTGCCGCAAAGTTACCCAAACTGGATGTTGCTGAAAGTTGCGGCGAGTCGTTCAGCCTTGGGTGGCGTCCTAATTTTGGCAGTTATATACTCGCCGCACAAACTCGCAGGTGGGACAATGGGCCATGCCTATGAAGAATATGGGCTATTCTGCACTTGATCCGCGGGAAATTGCACGAGAAAACAAGCGGAACGGACGGAAGATTTACGATCATCCCCAATGAAACACGAATACCGCGAAGGGCCAGAAGCACGAAAGGAATTCGATGAAGGGATGGGGTGGGATGGCTGGCCTAAGGAATTGCTGAATGAGTTTCTGCGATGGAATAAACCGTCGCTCAACGGCTAAAGCCGCAGTGATTTCGATACGACTTACGACACGGCTAAAGCCATGCCCTGATACAAGGCGGCGGCGAACCCGTACAGCACGACGAAGGTCGTCACCTGATAAAAACCGCCGTGGTGGAGCGTACCCCAGTGCCTGAAGGCGGGGCGCAGGTTGGAAGTCGAGGATGTCGGGAGACCATTGCGAAAGAGGCGCCGTCTAAAAGTTGTTGGATTCTTTCGGGTAGACGGAGGACAATGGATGCTTCGCAGCGATCCAATGGAAACCATGAAATGAATGGAACTATCCGTGCGGCCCGATTGGAGTGGACCAATTTTCCCACCCTAGCCGCAAAAAGCGCGGCGAGGATTGGGCGCCCGAATGCAACGCTGTGGGGCCCGGTCCATAGTGGGGCTAATGGAACCAGTGAAACCAAAGGGGGGTAGCGAAATGAAATACAGAAATAGCATCAATTTTCTGAAAGCGGGCCTGTTGGCGCCAGGGTTGTTGCTGTTGACGATGGCGATGACGGCGGCGGCGGTGGCGCAGATGCATGGCGGCGCGCCGATGGGCGGGTCTGCTCCTAGCAACAACAACAATATGAACAACCCCAATGGCAATATGTCGCCGGACGGGATGCAGCCGAACGGGTTGATGGGTCCTGAAAACAATGAACAGATGATGGAGCGCAATACGTTCGGGAACCTGCGCAGGAATTTCGATGTGGAGAACGCGCTGAGCAAGATGGCGGTGAAGAACAGCAGCAACGACGACGTGAAGAAATTCGCGCATCAGGTGATCGCCGAAAATCGTGGCCTGTCGAACGACCTTGTCCTTCCCAACCCCACCGGCGAAACGATGGAGCCGGAAATGGTGCCCAGCCAGACGCGCAAGGCGGAAAAGCAGATGAAGAAAATGACGGGGAAGCCATTCGACCAGATGTACCTGGTGCAGATGGACGCGTACGTCAAGAACGACCGGCAGGTGGCGCACAGCGCCGAATCCATGATGAGCGCGCCGAAGGTGAGCGAAGTGGCAAACCGGGTGCAGAGCCTGTCCGAGGACCGCGAGAAGCAGATTGGCGCGCTGACGCAGGAAACCGGCTTCAAGATCGAGTAATCTGCGCGGATCGCTGAGAGAGGGCGAATGGCGCCTTGCCGAGGGGGAACTTTTCCGGGCGTGTCGTCGTACAATCAGGGGCAGACATGCTATCGCACGTGCCACCCTGGTATCCCCGATTGGATCGAAGGCGGAGTTTGTCCGTCGACAGCTTTGGGAGTTGCATGGAGCGCAACGCGTTTGCGAATGCGGGGCGCGTGCCATGGTCGCGCATAGGCCTGTGTTTTCTGCTGTTGATGGCGCTGTTTTCATGGCAGACGGTCTCGATCGGACATGCAGAGAGCGTCAACGACCTGAAGCCTACGGGCTACGTCAACGATTTTGCGGGCGTGTTGTCCCCGGAGACCCGCAACCATCTGGAACAATTGTGTACCGAGGTCGACCAGCAGGCGCATGCGCAGATTGCGGTGGTCACCATCCATACGACGGGCGACGATACGATCGACGATTTTGCCGTGCGCCTGGAAGAGAAATGGAAGGTGGGGCAGAAGGGGACGGATCGCGGCTTGCTGTTCCTGCTCGCGACCGACGATCACCATTACAGATTTGAAGTTGGATACGGGCTGGAAGGCATCCTGCCGGATGGCAAGGTGGGAAGCATCGGCCGCGAGATGGTGCCGTATCTGCGTGAAGGAAATTACGACGCCGCGGTCACGCTGGCGACGCAGGAAGTGGCGAATGCGATCGCTCAGGATGCCGGCGTCACCTTGAAAACTCCGGCGGAGGACCTGGGGCCTGAGCCGCAGTCTCACCCCGCGAGCGCCCTGAAGGACATTCTGTTGGCGATTCTCGCGATTTTTGTCTTCATTTCGCTGCTGCGATCCGGGCCGAATGGCTGGGCGGGATTTCTGCTGGGAATGTTCCTTGGGAACATGATGGGCGGCGGCCGCGGGGGCGGTTTTGGCGGCGATGGAGGCGATGGAGGCGGGGGTGGGTTTGGCGGTTTCGGCGGGGGCGGTTCTGGCGGCGGCGGCGCTTCCGGAAGCTGGTGATCGGCGGAGGGGAATTTCGATTCAGAGACAGCAGATTTACAGATGACGTCTTCAAAAGCCGGAGGAGTCATTCTGGGGAAGCGAAGAATCCGGAAGGCGATGGCACGGTTTACGAGGCGCATATCCTCTGGATTCTTCACTTCGCTGCGCTCCGTTCAGAATGACTCCCTCCTGCAAATAGCTGCACTCGCTTCGGACCAACTTTAGCGGCAATGAATCAAACGAACAAGGGAGAACAATCGAGATGAAACGGACTGGGCTGGTCGTACTGGGAGCGGTCGCAATATTGGTTGTGGTGGCGCTCTTTGTTTTTGGCAGTTATATTTCTGCCCGCAACCAAATGGTGGCCAAGAATGAGCAGGTGAAGCAGACCTGGTCGCAGGTGGAAGTGGTGATGCAGCGGCGGGCGGACCTGATCCCCAACCTGGTGGCGACGGTGCAGGGATTTGCCTCCCACGAAACCACCGTGTTCAGCGATATTGCCAACGCGCGGGCGGCCTTGCTGGGGGCGCGCGATCCGCAATCGAAGATCGCAGCCAACGGGCAACTCGACAATGCTCTTGGACATTTGCTGATGATTTCCGAAGCCTATCCGCAGTTAAGGTCGAACCAGAACTTTCTGCAATTGCAGGATGAGCTGGCGGGGACGGAAAATCGCATCGCCGTGGAGCGTCGCCGGTATAACCAGGCGCTGCAGGATTACAACACCTTCATTGGGCTGTTTCCCAACAGCATCTGGGCGGGGATTGCCGGATACCACAGAAACAATGCGTATTTTGAGGGCACTCCGGCGTCGCAGCAGGTCCCCACAGTGAACTTCTCAGGGAAATAGAGTCGCGGCCGGAGGATCGATCTAAGGAGGTCTATCGTGTCGGCACATACTCCTGAGGCTTGCGAAGAATTGTTCGCGCAATATCTCAACACTGGAAATGTGGACGGCTTGTTGGCCCTCTACGAGCCGCAAGCGAGCCATGTGCGCTCGGATGGCAGGGTTGCGCACGGTAAAGACGCCATTCGACTTGTGCGGGATGAGTTTGTCGCAATGCAGCCGACGCTCCATGTTCGCATGAAAAAAACCGTGCAAGCAGGCGATGATCTTGCCGTGCTCTACGACGACTGGACGCTCACTGCAAAAGGTTCCGATGCCAAGCCCATCGAGATGAATGGAAAAGGGCGCCATGTCATCCGCAGGCAACGCGATGGGACTTGGATGTTTGTGGTCACCGGAGTCACGAACGCCGGTTTTTGAACGGAGCGCAACGGAGTCAGAAATCCAGACGAGGCTTGCCTCATCGGCACGGCCATCACCCTCTGGATTCTTCGCTACGCTCAGAATGACTCATCTCATTTTTGAATGCAGTACTGGTTAGTCTGCTGTAAGAAGCAAAAGCGGCTGGGCGCGCAAGCGCCCAGCCGCTTTTCTGGCTTTCAAGCGGAAGACTTATTTGTGACTGAAAGAGGCGATGGCTTGCGCCTCGTCGTCTTTAATGTCGAATACGGTGTACAGCTTGGTGATCTGCAGCAGGTCGTGGACTTTTTTCGTGAGCTTCAACAACTTCAGCTCGCCACCCTGATTGCGCGTAGCCGTAAAGGCGCTGACCAGCTCTCCAATGCCAGAGCTGTCTATGTAATTTACGTCGGCCAGGTTGAGCAGGACATCCTTCGATCCCTTGCCCAACAATTCACGAACCGCATTGCGCAGTTGCACGCTGCCTTCGCCGAGTGTGATGCGACCGCTCAGATCGAGAATGGTGACTCCATCCACTTGGCGGGTACTAATCTTCATGCTCACGGTGGTATTCCTCCTTAGGCGCTTTTCTGGGTTGGATCCAAATGCTTAATCAGTGTTAGCTCGGTGCCGGGGTGCAGTAGCTTGAAGTGTACCTCGTCCATAAACGATCGGATGAGGAAAATTCCGCGGCCGGAGCCGCTGAGCAGGTTTTGCGGCGCCAATGGGTCGGGCAGGGTCGCGGGGTCGAGGCCGTTTCCCTGGTCGCCGATGCGAATGATCAACGAAGACCCATTGTTTTCAAACGAAGCGGTAATTTTTTTCTCCGGATCGTAGGCATTGCCATGCAGCACGGCGTTGACGGCGGCTTCGCGCACCGCCATCGCGAGCTGGAAAGTCTGGTCCTCATCCAGTCCCGACTTCTGGGCCAACTGTTCCGCCGCTTGTTCCACTTTGTTCACGCTGTCCAGCGACGAGTCCAAAGTGTAACTGAATCGACTCACCATGGAATCCACCACACGCCCCGGGCCCGCTAAATTATCGGTTCCTGGTTCCGATTGCGGTCATTGTCGCCAAGGACACGCAGAAACTCTCCACAGGGGAAGTTTGCTTGCTTGTTTGCCTTAGTGTCAAGGCAGACTGGAAGACTTTTCTTCCAGTCTGCCAAAGGAGGCTGGTTTAGAAGGTTTATTTGCTTCCCCGTCATCCCAGGTTCGCGTAGCTAGCCTGGGGCACCCGCAACGTGGCCGTCCGGCAGAAAAGAATCTGCTCTCGCTTTCGCCCGAGTTGAGTAGACTGTCCATGCGGGCGAACGAACTGTTTTTGCGGGGGCAAAGCGCGTCCATTATCTCGCAGCCTTTCTTTCAAAGAAAATCTGGACGGCCACTGGACAGCAACGAGAAGACAGCTCGACCCACAATCGAAAGAAAGAAAGCGCAGCCAATGCAGCCCGACGAGACCAAGAAAAATCATAAGGAAGGGTCGACCGCGAAAGACTCCATCCTGATACATCTTTCGTTGCTGCTGGGCAGTACGATTCTGGATGCGGCTGGCCATTCGCTGGGCCGCGTGCGCGAGGTTGCCGTCACCACCGGCGGGCGGTCGTCGCTGGTGACGGAATTGGTCTGGGGGCGGAAGGACGATCTGCAGGCGGTCTCGCCGGCGGGTTTGGAGCAGACGCCAAAGGGAGACTTGCGGCTGCGTGGAGACGCCCATCCCAGGCCCTTCAACCTGGGAGAGCCGCTGTTGCTGCTGGACCGCGACCTGATGGACCAGCAGATCATCGATGTACATGGGCGAAAAGTTGTCCGGGTCAACGACGTCTCGCTTCTTTGGCTGCCGCAGGAATGCGGCGGAGAAATGCGCGCCATTGAGGTGGAAGTAGGCACGCTGGGAGCGATGCGCCGGCTGCTGAAGGGCATTGCGACCAAGCGGGCGATTGAGCGCATCACGAAAAAAATTCCATCGCACGCGATTCCATGGGATTTTGTGGACCTGATTGAAGTGGACCCGGCGCGTCGGGTGAGGCTGAAGATTTCTCACGAGCGGTTGTCGCAATTCCATCCGTCCGACCTCGCCGATATTTTGGAGGACCTGGCGCCGGTACAGCGGGAAGCCATCTTCAACCAACTGGACGAGGAAGTGGCAGCCGAGGCGCTGGAGGAAGTGGAACCGAAGCTGCAAAAGCAACTGCTGGAATCGATGGACTCCGAACGCGCCGCCGACATTATGGAGGAGATGGACCCGAGCGCGGCCGCCGACCTATTGGGCGAGCTACGCAAGGAACAATCCGAAGCCATCCTGGAAGAGATGGAGCCGGAGGAGCGGGAAGAGGTCAAAGAGCTGCTGGAATTCAGCGAGCATTCCGCCGCTGGACGCATGACCACGAAGTATGTCGCGGTGCCGGCGGAGGCCACCGTGGCCCAGGCCATTGAGGCGCTGCGCAATTTCGACGACGATCCCGAGACGGTGACGGAGATCTACCTGGTGAATGAAGGCGGCGTGTTGCTTGGCGTGGTCCCGCTGGCCAGGTTATTGCTGGCGTTGCCGGAAAGCAGGGTCGCGGTGCTGAGCGAATCGCGCTTCGTGAGTTGCCCCGCCGGGATGCATGACAAGCAGGTGGCGGAACTGTTCGACCGCTATAACCTGTATGCATTGCCTGTGGTGGAAGAGCACAACAAGCTGGTGGGCGTGGTGAATGTGGACCAGGTGATTGCCTTTATGCGGCAGCAGGCGTAAGCCGGCGAAAATTTCGTTATTCGAAGATGATGTTCGTCATTCTGAGGTTGCCGTGGGTCGCCGCAGCGACAAGAATTCAGAGGGCGATCGCTGCAATTACCGGACGAATGTTCCCTGGATTCTTCACTCCGCTGCGCTTCGCTCGGAATGACTCTCTTTTGTGAAATTGCGTGGAAGAAATGTAGGTCAAGCCGGGACCATGGACACATTGCCCACATTGCTGCCAGCGCCGAACGGGCTGCGGATTCTTTATATCGCGCCGATGAATTACGGCTGGTATGGGCTCTATCGGCAGCGCAGCCTGGAACGGCTTGGCAACACCGTTTTTCCTGTCGACATCATGCAATATGAGAAGCGCGGCAATCCTTTCATGGCGCGGGTCCGGTACCGGCTGCAAATTGGCCGAGTGGTGGCGCAGATGAATGAAGATGTGTTGCGGCTGGCGAAAGAACATCGCGTCGATGCGGTATGGTTCGACAAGCCGTTGTTTATCCGTGCCGCCACGCTGCGCCAGTTGCGGGTCATGGGCATCGCGACGGTGGATTACATGATCGACAATCCATTCGGTCCGCGGCGCGATCCTGGATTTCGCCTGTATGTGCGCACCATTCCAGAATACGACCTGCATGTGCAGCAGCGGGATGTGAGCGTCGCGGAATATCTGGCGCGGGACGCGCGGCGGGTGGTGAAGGTGCAGACGGCGTTCGAGCCCAGCGTTCATTTTCCACCGCCGGCAGGTTGGTCGGACAAGGAACGCACGCGGGAAGTTTCGTTTATTGGCACGCCGTATGACGAACGGCCGAGGTTCCTGACCGATCTGTGGCGCAAATACGATTTGCCGGTGGCGATCTCCGGGCCGCGCGTCTGGGCCCGCAAGCTGGATCGCGATGCGTTGGCCGCGTTGTATCCAGAGCCGGACGAATTGTACGACGCGGCGTATCGCGAAGGCATCTGGCGCTCGAAGATCAACCTGAGCTTTTTGACCCACGGCAACCAGGATGAGTATGCGCACAAGAGCTTTGAAATTGCCGCGTGCGGAGGATTTTTATTGGCGGAGCGATCCGCCGGACACAGCGAGCGGTTTCGAGAAAACGAGGAGGCGGCGTTCTTCTCGGGCATTGAGGAGTGCGCGGAAAAGATTCAACGCTATCTCCACGACGAACCGGCGCGGGCGCGCATTGCCGCCGCCGGACGGCGTCGCGCGGTGACGGGCGGGTATGACAACGACACGCAACTGGCCAAGGTGCTGGACGTGGTGGAGGAGTTGTTGCCGGAGATTCGCGGAAGCCGCGGCGGGCCGAAATGATCGTCGATCTCAAACGCGGCCAAGTTTTGCCCGAGTTCACTGCCGACGTGTGCGTTGTTGGCGCGGGGGCAGCAGGCATCGTGCTGGCTACGCAGTTGATGCGTCAGGGCAAACGCGTGCTGTTGCTGGAAAGCGGCGGAGGCAAAGAGGAAGAAGCGGTGCAGCAGTTGAACAAAAGCGAACGGACGGGTCAGCCGCTGAAGGCGGCACACGCAGGGCGTTTTCGCGCGCTGGGCGGGACAACGATTCGCTGGGGCGGGCAGATTCAAGAAATGCAGGAGCGGGATTTTGAAGCGCGTCCTGGAATTCCAGGGAGCGGGTGGCCGATTGCGAAGTCTGAGCTGACGCCGTATTACGAGCGAGCGCTTGAGGCGGAAGGATTGCTGCCGGTGCTGCGGACCGATGAGGAGGTGTGGCGGGAGTCCGGCTCAGCCCCGCCGAAACTTTCCGAGGACCTGATTCCATATTTCACTCGCTGGTGTCCGGAGCCGAATTTTGCGCGGCTGTACCGGGACGCGCTGGCTTCGACGAACATTTGCGTGGTGTTGCACGCGACCGTGTGCGAACCGATGATGAACGAGGCGGGGGATGCTGTGCTGGGCGCGCGTTGCAGGAACCTGGCCGGGAGCGAACATGTTTTCCATGCGCCGACGTATGTCTTTTGCCTGGGAATGATGGAGACGGTCAATTTACTGCTGCAGCCGTTGGAGAAGGGGCAGGCGCCATGGCAGAAAAATGAGTGGCTGGGGCGGCATGTGCAGAGCCACATTGAAACCAACGCTGCCAAGCTGGTGAATGTCGATCGCAAGCGGATGGAACAGGTGTTCCCGAATGTGTATCTGAAGGGAAGGAAATATCAGCCGAAGCTGCGGGTGACGGAGGAGCGGCAGCGGAAAGACGAGACGCTGAATATTGCGGGGGCAATTTCATTCATCAGCCTGGGAAGCGTGGAACAGGATGTGCGGCAGATGAAGTCGGCGGCGCGGAACCTGTTGCGGGGGAACTGGTCCGCAATTGGTGTGCGCGATACGCTGCCGGCACTGCGGCGGCTGCCGATCCTGCTGCAGTTGGCGTATAGCTTTTATGCCAGCCATCGCGCCTATTGGCCGAAGGATGTGACGTATTGGCTGCGAGTGCATTGCGAGCAGGAGCCGCTGTCGGCCAGCCGGACCACGCTGTCGCCGGAACGCGATGCGATGGGGATGTTCCGCAGCCGGATTGACTGGCAGGTGTCGCCGCTGGAGTGGAAGACGATTCGGCGCTTCACGCAGGTGGCGCAGCGGGCGTTGGAGAATGCCGGCTTGGCGACGCTGGAGCCGCAGCCGGAGCTGGCGCTGGAAGACGGTCATCGCCAGGTGACGTTCGACGATAGTTATCACTGGATGGGCGGCACGCGCATGGCCGCGACCGCTGCCGAGGGCGTGGTCGATACGGATTTGAAGTTGTACGGCGTGCGCAACGCGTATGTGTGCAGCGCGTCGGTCTACCCGACTTCAGGCTTTGCAAATCCAGTGCATACCTTGCTGGCGCTGGCGATTCGCCTGGCCGATCATTTGGCATCCAGACCATAGAATCCCACCCTTCGCGATAAGGCCGCGAAGGGTGGGGCACCCGATTCACCGATATGGAACGAGTGAGCAGAAAAGGAACTCCCATGCTTGAGACGATTGAGTTGGCGGGCGGCGGCCGCGGAACGACGCGGCTGGGATTCGGCGGCTCCGGCCTGATGGGTGGGGCCAGTGATCGCGAATCGCTGCGGCTGCTGGAGACCGCATTTGAGGCGGGCATTCGGCATTTCGACGTGGCGCCCGCATACGGACATGGCCAAGCGGAGCGATGCCTGGGAATATTTTTGCGTGGGAAAAGGGAGCAGGTCACGGTGGCCACGAAATACGGCATCCTGCCGCCGACGGGGTCGGGGGCGCTGGAAGTGGCGCGTCGTGTGGTGCGGCCTGCGGTTGCGCGGCTGCCAGCACTTCGAAAACGAGTGGCGCAGGCGGCGGCTGGACTCAGGAGCAGGGCGCATTTTTCCGCGGAAGAGGCACGACGGTCGCTGGACCGCAGTTTGCGGGAACTGGGGACCGATCGCATCGACGCATGGCTGCTGCATGAAGCGACGGCGGAGGACCTCGACAGGTCGGATTTGCTGCCGTTTCTTCAGGACGCGCAGCAGCAGGGCCTGATCGGGACGTATGGGGTGGGCACGGAGCGCCGTCGACTGGATGAATTGTGGCAGCGGCATCGCGATGCCTGCGCGGTGTTGCAGTTTGAGTGGTCGGCGCTGGATGAAAAGACGCAATTTCCGGGAGCGTTTGTCATCCATCACCGCAGTATTTCAGGTGCGATGAACGCCATGCGCGATTTGTTCGATCGGGACGCGGAGCTTTGTCGCCGCTGGTCGAATGCAGTGGATTCGGATTTGTCCGATACGAAAATTCTTGCTGGAGTTCTGTTGCAAGCTGCGTTGGCGGCGAATCCCAAGGGGATGGTGTTGTTTTCGTCGCGAGCGGCGGAGCACATCCGAGCGAATGTGCGGGCGGCAGGGGAAGCGGGTGCGCGCACGAGAGGAATGCGCTTTCTGGAGTTGGTGGCGGAGGAGCGCGGCTAGAGGGACGGCACGCGTGAAAAACGGATGGTCGGTCTGATGGGACGATCGGATGAATCATTGTGGTCGAACGCAGCCCGCAGGGGCTGAAGCCCAGGCATATTTTCGATGCTCTACGGCCCGACTGAAGTCGGACCCTGTTACAAAGCGAATGTGGCCGAGGTACGCTGCCGACGTCGCGATTCGGGCGAGCGCGTGAGACGGCTTGCCGGAACAATTTCGACGCTTCAGACGTCCATACACTGGTCCAACAGGTCCTAAAACAGGGTCGGCTCGTCCGCCATCTGGCGGCCTTTTTTCTTCCGTTGGGCGGGCACGGACGTTACCGCCGGATGGCCCGCTGCGGGACTGCGGCTCTCGTCCGATCCAAGCATCGACAGCAACGCCCGCATCTCTTTGCGCAGTTCGTTGAACTTCGGGCTCGCCGCTGAACTCTTCGGTCCCACAGCCGAAATGCCCACTGCACTCCCGGCTTTTGTCGGCGGCTGCGGACTGATGAAGTCTGTCTTGCGTCGCATCGGGTGCGGCGCTGTGCCATTTTGCGAATCGCCTGCAATCGGCGTGGCCCGCTTCTCCGCCAGCGATCGGCGCGCGCCGGCAATGGTGAATCCCTCGTCGTACAACAAGCGCTTGATCTCCAGAACAATCTCGACATCGCGCTTGCGATACAGTCGCTGACCGCTGCCGCCCTTGTGGGGCTTCAACTGCGGAAATTCCGTTTCCCAAAATCGCAGCACATACGCCGGCAAGCTGCACAGGCGTGCAACGTCCCCAATACGAAAATAAAGTTTGTCTGGAATGGAGACAGGCGTCTTCACGGATTGCATCCTGCGTCGGGCGGGTTGCGGTTGTGCCATCGGACTCCCCAATTCCCCAGGCAGTGATGCATCCAACATTTCATCTTACAGAAGCGAAAACAAACTTCATCGTTTCGTGCTGCTGTGCCGCACAGCTTCTCGTTCTCGGGTCGCTTCAATCTTCCGCGCGCACCGGCGGCCGCGACCAGCGACCCTGTCCAAAGTATAAGTTGTCGCAGGTCGATTGCACAGCGCCTATTCTCCTCTTCAACCGAATGCTCCACCGAAATTTTCGCGCCCCACCTCTCCTCCAAAACCGCATCGACCTGCCGACGTCATTTCCCTCCCGTACGACGGCCGCCCGCCTGCGGCGGCAAACTGGAAAGAGGCGGGAACTCCCTTGTATTGGCGGGGCCCGCCGGACGCCCTAGCGCCAGATTGTTCACCTGGATTGGATCGAGCGGGCGTCCAGGGTCCTGGCTCAACGCGGGCAATTGCCGCTCAAAGGCTGGCCCCGCGGCGGCGGGCGGCGTGCGCGCAATCAGCCGAAATTTCCCGTCCGATTGCCCCTGCGAAGGCCCCGTTAACGCGCTCTGCGGCTGTACTGTAATCGCTGGCGCCTGCGACACGATCACCGGCGGCCGCTCCGACGGAACAGCCACCGTGGCGACCGGTTGCGGAAGCAGGCTCTGCAGCGTGGGGGCGACCATGGGATGCGGAAGCACCCGTGCGGACGCCCATTGCTGCACGGTGGGATGCACCGCCGTATCGGGCGTGGTCCCGTGTCCCGAGGCAAATTCATTGGATGGGACCGCGATCGTCCCTGCCTTCCGATTCACGTAGCGGATGGAATGGAACCCGGTCCCGGTGTGATAGTAGCGGTAATAGTTCGAGGCATCGATCGCGCGGCGGCTGGAAAGGCTGTCGCGCATGTTCGTCAGGTTCACTTGAGTGAAGTAGCGCGGCGTGCAGAAGTACGACGGATAGAATGGCTCTCCCGCTGCCAGCGGGACCCAGCCGGAAAGAGAAGCGCCTCCTGCACCGGAGAAGCTCGCGCCGCCAACGAACGCGACCATCGCCGGCGCATACACCGGACTCACTCCCGACGGCCCCGGAATCCATCCCCACCGCGAGCCCAAGTCCGTCCATCGTCCATAGTGAAACGGCGCGAAACCCCATGCATCCGCATCCACCCACGTCCACCCCCATGGCGCGACCCACGACCAGCGCCCATTGGAGTACGGCGACCACCCCGCCGGAACGTTGGAGGGATACCAGACCGGACCATACTCCAGCGTTTGCTTCCATGTTCCGTTGCTGTCGAGATCGTCGAATCCAACGGTGTTCGGATTGACATATCGCCGAGCCTCCGAACTGAGAAAGGCCCGGTCGCGCTGCAGGCTCCAGATGTCAAACGGGTCCTTGCCCGGCATGGGCTGGGTCAGCGCCTGGATCGGGTTTCCGCCGACCAGATGGACACATTCGCCCGCCCCTAAAACTTTTGAGAGGCTGGGGCCGCCGATCCGGACTTCGCCGGAATCCACTGTCACCAATGTGCCGCCATCGGCCATATAGGCGTCGACGCGAAAATCGCCCGGCTGCACCGCTGTGATCGCGCCGTTGGGCGTGTCCACTTCCACATGGCTCTTCGGGCCCAGCGCGAACGTACGCACGTGCAGGCTCCCCTGCGCAAGCGCCAGTTGCGTCGTTTCGTTGGTCAGGCTCGCGACGGTCAGGTCCGTATACCGCCACGCTCGCACCGCTAGCTGACCCATTTGCAGTTCCGCGTGGCCATCCTGATCGACGTATAGACGGTCTCCCGTGGTCATAGGAGTGTTCACCGCAGCCTGCGTCCATTGCTCCGTCCCCGCTGGCTCTAGCGACACATGGGCTGCAATCTGCGCCAGCCGCGCCACCCTGGCCGGCGGACTGTCCTCAACGGCAAGCGCGCGCGCGCCACTCAGGAGCAAGAGTGCGGCGAGAGATAAACCCAACGAAAAAGAGCGCGGGTAGGTTTTCATTTGGACTGCCTCCGGTCCCACCGTGGACCCTCAATTGGACGGACTCCGCGTTCTTAAGTTGATCTTCCGGTGTCTATTTTTATGTTTCTCACGGTCAAAATCCCCCGGGCCAAGGGCCTATTGAATCCAGAGAGAGAGAACTTGGCCACGGACTGCGGCGGGCCCCGCCAAATCTTCCTGAAAAAAAAACGGCCTTGCCAAAATAGCAAGGCCGTTGCCTGGTGTGTTGCAGAAAGTCGTCACTTGCGGCGCAACTCGGAGCATTTGCCTCCGGCAGCTTCTTCTCCCGAAAAGCTGTTTGTACTTCAAACCCCAAGAATTGCGCTTCCAAATGACGTCACCCCATATATAGTGCGCTACACGTAACAATGTCAACAAAAAAATGCATTTTTCCGTTCCCCGGCTTGAACTTCAGTGAAGATCAAAGCGTATCTTGGTCACAGAGCACAATCGTTTTGCCGCAGGAGAGCACGTATGGGCGTCCCGAACTTTCGCGATTTCAACTCCAATCGCCGTCCCAAAAACCCCCTTTTCAAAGGTCATCGTGCATGGACGCGGCTCCTTTCCATCGCCGCTTTATCGCTTGGCGTCTTGTCCTTTGCAGCTTCCGGCTGCTCAGTACAAGAGCACAAGAATGGCGACGCTGAAAATGTGCATTTGCACACGCCGATTGGCGGCCTCGACGTTCGCACCAACTCCGCGGCAGGGATCGATGTGGGCCTTCCCGTCTATCCTGGCGCTGTCGAGAGTGGCAAGCAAGGAAACGATTCCGGTTCCGCCGACATCCATATGAGCTTCGGCAAGTGGAAATTGCACGTCAAAGCGGTGGAATACCGGAGCAGCGATCCCGAATATAAAGTTGTCGCGTTTTATAAAAAGGCCATGACATCGTACGGCGACGTGCTTACCTGTAAAGACAAAGCGCCGATTGGGCAGCCGGTGGCGACCAGCCAGGGCCTTACCTGCTCCAATGACCATCAATACGACGTGACCATGGATCCGGACGCTGCAAACAAGCACGTGGAGATTTCCTCTTCGCCGGTTTCCGGCGACATTAAGCTGCTGGCTGGCTCGCCTGAGAACCAGCACATCGTTGAGTTCACGCCCACCTCGAACGGTACAAAGTTTTCCGTTGTCGTGGTCGAGCTGCCCCATAAAAGTCAAACCGATTAGCGCAATCGCAGCATTCTGCAAGTAAAAAACGGTTGCCATCGCAAGCGAAGGTTGCCATGGCGACCGCAGTCGAGGGGCCTGCTTCCCTGTCCACACTACTGTCATTCCGGTGTTGCGGTCGTGCCATCCCCGCCCGCAGGCGATTGCGGCGGATGCGAAGGTGGTTTAGCTTCAACATATGGACTTGGTATGTCATCGGTGCAACACGACCCTGGATCCGGAAGCCTATTATTGTCCGATGTGCGGCGCGCCCCAGGTTCGTTATGTTGCCGACGAGGGTGAAGCGGTGCAGATCGCCGCAGGTGCCGGCACCGATGTCCGTGCCACGCCAACGGATACTGCCGGCAACGCCATCCTCTGGAAGATGGCCATACGGATCGCGGCGCTGGTGGGGACCGGAGTTGGGATTTTGTCCGCATTGCTGGCGGCTGGAAGTGTACTCTGGGTCGCCGTTGGCGCGGTGGTCGTAATGGGGACCTATCATCGACGCCGGCCTCTGACGTTGCTGGGCCCGCGCGTCGGCGCTCGCGTCGGCGCCCTGCTCGGCCTGATTGCAGCTACGGTGGCCTTCGCCGCCAATGCGATGTTACTGGTCGTCCAGCGCTACGGAATGCGCCAGGGAAACGAAATCGACACGCAATTGACCGGCATCGTAAAGCAGGCTGCCGCCCACGCGGCGACCATGGATCCGCAAGCGCCGGTGGCGGCATTTACAAATTTCTGGCTGTCGGCCGAAGGCCGCATCGGCCTGATTTTGCTCACCATGGGCTTCCTGTCCGCGTTGATCGTGCTGTTTGCAATTGCCGGCGGCGTGTTAGGTGCGCAGATTTATCGCTCGTCCCGCGGCAACAAAGCGCTCCTCTGATTGTTCCATTGCGCGTGCAATTGAACGTTACACTCGGAGTCATTCTGAGCGGAGCGAAGAATCCAGAGAGTATTCGTCTGGACCAGATGGCCGTCGCCTAGGGCGAAACCAGAGTGGATGTAACTCGAAGCCACAGAGGCCAAGTCGACGCGACGACGACCAAGGAGCGGCGACCTTCAGAATACCCAAAAAGTCCACAGTAACTGTGGTTTTGCTCTAAGGAGGCTCCGATTAAGCCTGGTCTTGTATGAGGGCAAGGGCTTCAGCCGGGCCTTACATAGCGCCAAACAGATGGGCTTCAGCTTCTGCGTGCCACGCCTGCTACGCATCCGCACCGTGGCACTTTTTGAACTTCTTGCCGGAGCCGCAAGGGCATGGATCGTTGCGGCCAACTTTTTCCCCACTGCGGCGTTGGACGGGTTCGCCCGACTCACCGGCCCCGGCCATGCGTGCCTGTTGCAACTCGCGTTTCTTGCGCCGCTGAAATTCCTCTTCCAGTGAATCGATGGTGGTCGAGGGCGCGCGCGTGGGTACTGGAATCGACGACGCGATCCCGCTCGACGGTCCGCCGTTCAAACCCGCGCCATTGTTTCCGCCCCTGCCGGTCGGCAGTGCCGCGTGTCCCGGATCGGCCGCCGTCGCAGAGCCTCCACTGAAAACGATCGACTGCGGTTGGACGCGCGCCGGGACCGAAATTTCCTTCCCGTCCGGGCCCATGATCTGCATGCGGAACAGGAAGCGCACAGTATCTTCCTGGAAGCGCGTCATCATCGCCTCAAACGCCTCGAAGGATTCTCGCTTGTAGGAGATCAGCGGGTCCTGCTGCCCGTAGCCGCGCAGCCCGATGCCTTCCTTCAACTGGTCCATCGCCAGCAAGTGGTCTTTCCATAGGCCGTCGAGCACGCTCAACATGATCATGCGCTCGTGATAGCGCATGGCCTGGGCCCCAATGATTTGCTCTTTCGCGTCGTAGCGTTCTTTCAGGTGCGCGAACAGCGCCTCGCCCAGCTCGTGCCGGTTCAGTTCCCGGACCGGGATTGCCTCCGCGGAAATGTCCATGCCGAACTGCATCAGCACCGCATCCTGCAGCGCCTTCGTGTCCCACTGATCGGGATGCAGCTTGTCCGGAGCATGAATGTCGAGAATGGCGCTCAGGATGTTCGACACATAATCGTCCGTAATCAGTTCTTTCTGGTCGATCCCCTCCAGCAGTTGGCGGCGCGTGCCATACACCGCCTCGCGCTGCTTGTTCATCACATCGTCGTATTCCAGTACATGCTTGCGCGACTCGAAGTTCTGCCCTTCGACGGCCTTCTGCGCCGCCTCAATGCGCCGCGTAATTAACTTCGACTCAATGGGAACGCCTTCTTCCATGCCGAGGCGTTGCAACAGGGTGGAGACCCACTCCTTGGCGAAGATGCGCATCAAATCGTCTTCCAGCGACAGGAAGAACCGCGAGGCTCCCGGATCGCCCTGGCGGCCGGCACGGCCACGCAGTTGGTTGTCCACGCGCCGAGATTCATGGCGCTCCGTCCCCAGGATGATCAGACCGCCCGCCGCCAATACTTCCTCGCGTTCTTTCGCTGCCTGCGCGGCATAGCCGGCGTAAACTTCTTTCCAGTCGGATTCGGGGGTCTCAAATTCCTGGCTCTGATAGTAAAAACGCATCATCCCCGGCGCCGCTGTCGGAGAAATCTCTCCTTCCGCCGCGCTCACCGCGCGGGCGCGATTTTTCTTCACCAACTCCTGCTTGGCCAGAAATTCCGCATTGCCGCCCAGCACAATGTCCGTGCCGCGACCTGCCATGTTGGTCGCGATGGTCACCATGCCCAGATGGCCGGCCTGCGCAACAATCTCCGCCTCGCGCTCGTGGAACTTGGCATTCAACACCACATGGCGAATGTTCTTGCGCTGCAAAATCTGCGACAGCAATTCCGACTTTTCAATGGACGTAGTGCCCACCAGCACCGGCTGCTTCAGTTCATTCAGCCGGGCAATCTCATCCGCCACCGCGAAATACTTTTCCTTCGCCGTGCGAAACACCACGTCGGTGTTGTCGATGCGCCGCATCGGCATGTTCGTCGGAATCACAACTACGTCGAGTTCGTAAATCTTTTCGAATTCGGCGGCTTCGGTGTCGGCCGTTCCGGTCATGCCGGCAAGCTTTTTGTACAGGCGGAAATAGTTCTGGAACGTGATCGTCGCCAGCGTCTGATCTTCGCGCCGGATATTCACGCCTTCCTTGGCTTCAATCGACTGGTGCAGCCCATCGGACCAGCGGCGTCCGGGCATCAGGCGGCCGGTAAACTCGTCGACAATGATGATTTCGCCGTCCTTGACGACGTAATTCACGTCGCGCTTGTACAGCGCATGCGCCTTGATGGCGGTCTCGACGTAGTGCTTCAGGTCCCAGTTTTCCGGATCGGCGATGCTCTCAATTCCCAGCAGCTTCTCAATCTTGACCCAGCCCTCATCGGTCACGCCGATGGTGCGATGCTTTTCATCCACCACATAATCGCCGGTCAGGATCTTGTTGTCGAGCGATTCGATTTCCTCGCCCAGCTCCAACTGCGGAACGATGCGCACCACCCGCGCATACTTGTCGGTCGTCTGGTCGGTCGGTCCGCTGATGATCAGCGGGGTCCGCGCTTCGTCGATCAGGATGGAGTCCACTTCGTCGACGATCGCGTAATACGGCGGCCGCTGCACGCACTCCGCCAGCTCAAACTTCATGTTGTCGCGCAGATAATCGAAGCCGAATTCGTTGTTGGTGCCGTAGGTAATGTCCGCGGCATAGGCGGCGCGACGCTGTTCGTCGCTCAGATCGTGCACAATCACGCCGACCGAAAGACCCAGGTAATTGTGGACCTTGCCCATCCACTCCGCATCGCGCTTGGCCAGGTAGTCGTTGACGGTGACCACATGCACCCCATGACCGGCCAGCGCATTCAAATAGCAAGGCAGCGTGGCGACCAGCGTCTTTCCTTCGCCGGTCTTCATCTCCGCGATGTTGCCCTGGTGCAGCACCATGCCGCCAATCAACTGCACATCGAAATGGCGCATGTTGATGACGCGACGGCCCGCCTCGCGCACCAGCGCGAAGGCCTCCGGCAGAATCTGCTCCAGCACGTACTGTTCCGCCTTGTACCGCTCCTCGGGGTCCTTGATGTCGGCAATGTGGGCCGCAATGCGGGCGCGAAATTCCTCCGTCCTGGCGCGCATCTGCTCGTCCGAAAGCTGTTGCATCGCCGGTTCCAGGGCGTTGATCGCCTGCACCGTCGGCAACATGCGCTTCACGGTGCGCTCGTTGCTGGTACCGAAAACTTTTGTTAATGCATCGCCAATCGCTATCAAAGGAAAAACTCCAACACACGAAAATTGTGTGTCAACTCTTATTCTAAATTGTCGATTCCGGCCTCAATGACGAGAAAAGCCCTCGGGTTCGGCCCCCGCTGGATCATTTGCGGATGGCGTACCGCCGGGGCTGAATGTCTATAGTGTATCGTGATTTCTACTTCGCCCTTGGATGCGTTCGGTCGTACACCGCCGCCACCTGCCCGGATGTCAAGTGCGTATAGCGCTGCGTCGTCGAGAGCCGAGCGTGGCCAAGAATCTCCTGGATCGCGCGCAGGTCCGCCCCCTCCTCCAGCATGTGCGTCCCAAACGCATGGCGCAGCGTATGCGGATGAACGTCCGCGGCAAGCCCATGGGATAGCGCCAGATGCTTGACGATGCGACCCACGCTGCGGGTCGTCAGGCGGCCATCGCCGCGCAATCGAACATTCAATAGCAGCGCCGCCGACGCCCGTTTCGCGTCCATCAACTTCTGCGCCCGTTGCGGCAAATAGGCGCGGATGGCCACCGCCGCCGCGTCGCCCAACGGAACATACCGCTCCTTGCGCCCCTTGCCGCGCACCAGCAGGCATTCGTTGCCCCACTGAATATCTTCCAGGTTCAGCCCTACCAATTCCGCGTTCCGAATGCCGCAGCCGTACAGCAATTCCATGATCGCGCGATCGCGCTCCGGCCACGACGTTTCCGCGTCCAGATCGTTGAATGCCTGGTTCAGTTGCTCCGCTCCTGGCACCCGCGGCAGATGCTTCGGCAACTTCGGCGTCGACACCAGCCGCGCGGGGTTTTGCTCAATGTGCCCCATCCTCGCCAGCCAGCCAAACCACGACCGAATCGCCGCCAGCGCCCGCGCCACAGAGGATTTCGACAATTTCTTCTCGTACAGCGTCCCCAGGTATTCGCGGATCGCAGGATGCTCGATCTGCGACGGCGTCACGCCCTCGCCACAGCGCTTCGCCAAAAATGCAGCGAAAGAACGCAGCTCTCTATGGTAGGCGCGCACCGTGTGCTCCGACGATGCCCGCTCCACCGTCAGCACCGCCATATATCCCGCAATCAGCCGAAGGATTTCCGGCGCCTGCGGCTCCGCTTTCGCGCTCCCGATCTGCTCCTTCGTTTTCATCGAATCCTTCAGCTTCCATTCAAAACCGCCGGGTGCCCCAGGCGCGCAGCCCACCTGGGTGTCAACTCAAAACCGCGGGCCTGTGTCCCATTCAAGCCCTCTGTTGGCTTGACTGGGATGTGACCCGCCCCCTCGCGGATGGTGCGCTCGATGCACCGCCTTCAACCTGCCCAGCGCCAGGTGCGTATAAATCTGCGTGGTCGCAATGTCCGCGTGGCCCAGCAAAGTTTGCACCGTGCGCAGGTCCGCGCCGTGCTCCACCATGTGGGTGGCGCAACTATGGCGCAGCATGTGCGGGCTGGCCCGATGGTTCACATGTTTCACCATGGCCCACACCGTCTGCCGCGTCAGCGGACGGCCGCGCTGCGATAGAAACACCTCGCGCACATTCGCCTTCCGCAGCAATGACGCCCGCCCGTATTCCAGATATTCCGTCAACGCCTGGATCGCAGGCTGCCCAAGCGGCACAATCCGCTCTTTATCGCCTTTGCCGCGCACCAGCATTTGGCCCTGCAGCAGGGAGATGTCTTCCACTGCAAGTCCGACCAGCTCCGACACCCGCACGCCCCCACCATATAAAAGCTCCAGCATGGCCCGATCGCGCAACGACTGCGGCGTACACTCTTCCGTCCTGCTTCCCGCGGCGCCATGCCCGGTCTGGTCGATCATCGTCACCACTTCGGCTTCCGACAAAGACTTCGGCAGCACTTTCCATTCCGCCGGCGTCTCCAAATGGATCGTCGGATCGTAGGCGATGCGCTTGTCCAGCAGCAACCACCGATATAAACCTCGCAAGCAAGAAAGTTTTCGCGCCCGCGAGCGCGCCTCTACCTGGTGCGCCTGCAAATGCGCGATGAACCCCGCCAGGTCTTCATGTTTTGCGGATGCAAGAAAGCCGTTCGTCTGCTCCAAATGTTCCGCGCACTGCAGCAGATCGCGCCGGTAGGCCTCGCAGGTCAGCGGTCGAAGCCCCTTCTCGACGCGAAGATACGTCAGATAGCCCTGAATCAGCTTCAGGTTGTTCCCATCGAGATTGTCATGGCTTTCCACGCTCTGCCTCGCCTGTAGAAATTATCGAGCATCGCGCCGCGCCTCCAGCAACTCTTTCCCGTGGAATCAACTTTGCCAGCCCATCCGTGAATCGCCTGGTTACAAGCCGGTGAATTGCCGCGACGCATCTGGCATAGTTTCCGCCGATGCTGCATCATAGAGAGGAAGGTACATTAACAACGAACGATCGTCCGCCTTCTACAATTTCTCTTTTAATTTTTTCGATAAGGTCGCCCGTTTTGGCACAACAACTCATCACCCCGAAAACCTCCACTCTCTCCTCTTCTGAATTTTTCCGTCGCATCGACGCCATCCAACCCGCCGTCGCCGTATTCGACTGCGATGGCACACTCTGGTCCGGCGACGCCGGTGTCGGCTTCATGCAATGGTCCATGGAATCCGGCTTGCTCTCGCGCGAAGCCTGCAACTGGATGGATTCTCGCTATCGCGCCTATCTCCGCGGCGAAGTTTCCGAGCTCGCCATCTGCGGCGAAATGGTGCAGATCTATCGCGACCTGCGCGAATCCGAATTGCGCCAGGCCGTGCATACTTATTTCGACGCGATGATACGCCCCAACATCTTTCCGGAGATGAGCGAAGCCTGCAATCGCCTGCAGCAGCGCGGGACCGTTGCGTGGGCCGTCAGCTCCACCAACAGTTGGTTGATTGAAGATGCCATGCAGCACTTCGGCATTCCCGCCGAGCGAGTCCTTGCAGCCCGCGTGCGCGTCTCCAATGGCCTGATCGCCGAAGAACTTCTCGACATCCCCACCGACGAAGGCAAAGTGCATTCTCTGGCGCGCGTCGGCATCACCGAGCCGGATGCGGTCTTCGGCAATTCCATTCACGACGCCGCCATGCTCGCCATCGCGAAGCATCCGTTCGTCGTCAATCCTACGGCGGAGCTGACGGAGATTGCCGCCCTGCAAGGATGGCCGATCTTCCAGCCCGGCCCTGTCCATGCCTAGCCAACACCGGGTGCCCCAGGTCTCGCCTTTGAGACCTGGGATTGAAGCGGGTGCCCCAGGTGCGCGAATCGGGGTCCCCGACGGACGATTTTTGTCCGCCGGGGCGGGTCGCTCACCTGGGTTCCAGCCGCTGCGCATCGCTTCCCTGCAACCCAGCATCACCCTCGCCCTGCAACGGCTCGGCCGCCTTGACGATCTGGTGGCCTGCACCCGCTACTGCGTCGAGGCTTTGCCGGAACTGGCCCATCGCAACCTGAAGATCGTCGCCGATTCCTGGTCCTCCACCATGGACGAACTGCTGGCTGTCCAGCCGAATCTGGTGCTCGCCTCCGTACCCTACCGCATGGAGTCCTTGGCGGCCATCCTGCGCGCCGGCTGCCCGGTGTTGACGCTCGCCCCCCACTCCCTCGCCGACATCTTCGCCGACATTCGCCTCATCGGCGCGGTCGTCCACGCCTCCGACCGCGCCGAAGATCTGGTCGCCGAACTCGCCTCCAGCATCGAAGCCGTTCGCCTGCGGTCTGCCAAAGACGCCGACCATCCCCGCGTCTATTGCGAGGAGTGGGGCAAGCCGCTCATCCATTCCCAACCCTGGGTGAAGGAACTGGTCGAAGCTGCTGGAGGTGAATTCATCGGAGACCCCGGGAAAACGACCACGCCGGAGGCAGTCGCGGCAACCGACCCGGACATTCTCATCTTTGCCTGGTGCGGCGCGGGAGATCGCGTGCCCCTGGCTCGCGTGATTGAGCAGCGCGGCTGGCAATCCCTTCGCGCGGTCGCCGAAGGCCGCGTCCACTGCGTCCCCGACGAGTTCCTCAACACGCCCGCCCATCCCTTGCTCGACGGCCTGGCCTGCCTGGCGGCGGCGGTCCATCCCAATTCTTTCCCCTCGCACCCTCGCCTCATTTCACTTTCGCATTCGCGGAAGTAGACGTAAAACACTATCCTAAGGAAGTGATGGAACCGGAAATCGAAACAGCACTGCAGCCCCAGCCGGAAAGGCCCCGCATGCGCGCCGTGGTCGCGGCCTTGATTTTGCGGGACAAGCAAGTTTTCATCTGTCAGCGCAAAGCAGGCACGGCGATGGGGTTGCAATGGGAATTTCCCGGCGGCAAGATCGAGCCCGGCGAGACCCCCGAGCAGGCCCTGCGCCGCGAATTGGAAGAAGAGCTCGGCATCGAGGCCAAGATCGGCCCCTTCATCGCGGAGGTGCAGCACAATTATCGCAATGGCAGCTCCATCCACCTGCAATTCTTCGCCGTCTACCATTTTGAAGGCGATATGCAGAACCGCATTTTTCAGGACATGCGCTGGGCGGAACTGCGTGACCTGCCCGCCTACAATTTCCTCGCCGCCGACAGGAAATTTATCCGCGACCTTGCCCAGGGAAAAATCCTTTGACCCAGTGAATTGTCATCCCGACCGAAGTGGAGGGACCTTCTGTTTTTCCGCAATAGCGAAAATCCGGGCGCCCCAGGTTCGCGAAGCTAACCTGGGATTCGACCCGAGCGACAAAATTTGACGCGACCACACTTCTAGCTGCCTTGCAGAAACAGCATTGCAACCGACAATCCGATCACGATGATCGCTGTGGTCCATGCAATGAAATTGAACCAGCGATTGTTGGTATGCTTTCCCATCAACTCCGTCTTGTTGATCAACACCAGCATGAAGATCATCACCACCGGCAACAGGACCCCATTCAGCACCTGAGAAAGGATCGTCACCTTCACCAGCGGAAAATGCGGCCACAAGACGACTCCGGCGCCCGCTGCGATCAGCAGCGTGTACAGCCAGTAGAAAGCGGGCGCATCACTGAAGCTTTTATCCAGGCCCGATTCGAACCCCATGCCTTCGCATACGGTATATGCGGTGGAAAGCGGCAGGATGGAGGCGGCGAACAACGAGGCGTTGAACAACCCCGCCGCGAACAAAATGAATGCGTACTGGCCCGCCAGCGGCTTCATGGCTTCGGCTGCGTCGGAGGGTACTTGGATCGCGCCCATCCCATGGACATAGAGCGTGGCCGCGCAAGCCACGATGATGAACCAGGCCACGATGTCGGTAAAAAACGAGCCGATAATCACGTCCCATTGCGAAGCGCCAAGCTGCTTCACGTTGATGCCCTTCTCGACGACTGAGGACTGGAGATAAAACTGCATCCACGGCGCAATCGTTGTGCCAATCACTCCCACCGTCATGTAGACGTAGGACGACGCGTGCCAGGTTGCGCGCGGGGGCAGCTTCACCGTGGCCAGCAGCGCCGTATGCCAGTCCGGCCCGGCCAGCACTCCCGCCGCAATATACGCAATGTAAAAAGCCGAAGCCAGCAAAAAAATCTTTTCCACGCCCTTGTAGTCGCCCTTCACCACCAGCAACCACACCAGCGCCGCGCAAATGGGAACGGAAAGATATTTGCTGATATGGAACAACTGCATGCTGCCGGCGATGCCGGAAAATTCTGCAATCACATTCCCAAAATTCACGATCACCAGCAGGATCATCACGATAAATGTGATGCGAAGACCGAATTCCTCGCGGATCAGGTCGCTCAATCCCTTGCCCGTCACCGCGCCCATCCGCGCGCACATTTCCTGCACCACAACCAGCGCCAGGGTTATGGGAATCATCGTCCACAGCAGCATGTAGCCGAATTGCGCCCCTGCCTGTGAATACGTCAGGATGCCGCCTGCGTCGTTGTCGACGTTGGCGGTAATGATGCCGGGTCCAAGCACCGCTAGAAACAAAACGAATTGGGTCTTCCAGCGTTGCTTCATGCGGGGCTCCGGATGTTTCAGGGTACACGATTCCAAAGCAGTGGGTCTTGGATTCGCCGCATAAATTTGTCATTCCAAGCCAAGGTCGCTGGGTGCCCCATCCTCGCCGCGTTCTTTGCGGCTAGGCGTGTGTCGGGCATAGCATTTTGCCAAGGGCGATGCAGCGATTCGCAAAGCTGGTGTTCGTATTGGGGAGCGCAGGCAGTATCCCGTTGGTAGCTTATAGCAGGCTTTCTGGGCCGTTTCGGATTCAACGGGCCTCATTCCCCGC
>JAJYUB010000131.1 GCA_021792795.1 Acidobacteriota bacterium
CAGGCTGCCAAACAGCTTGGTGAACCTCTCCATCGGTCGCCTCCCTTTGCTCTCGTCGGGATAACAAGATCATCGGACAGGCGACCGCTGGTTTCAAAATTTCAAATATCTTTGGCTAGGTTTTCATGACGAATATCTCATTTCTTCTGGATTGGAATGCAGAGAAGACCTTTGTCGTGCCGATGCCCAGCAAGACAGAAGCCACGGCCCGCCACCATCAAGAACTTCAGAAGACAATGACTTGATCGGCCTCCTGTGTCCAGCCGGTCAACTCGCTCATTGTGCTCCTGTGGGCACCTTCCATGATAGCTTCCGGTTTGATGCCCCGCGCATCCATGCAACTCCCGCACACACCAATCGCGCAGTGCTTCAATGCAAGAATTTTCAACATTCTCTCAATGTTGTAATAGCCGTTCGGCGTCGTCTGCCCTGCAATTCCACAGGACGCGGCATCCCCAATCAGGAATACACTGACTTTATTTTTCTCATCTTTGGCCAGTTCGTTCGCCAACCGAAGGCCGTTGTAGCTGCGTTCGGTGCCGTACGGTGGATCGTTAAGAATCAGAAGATAATTCATAGGTTCCCTTTCGCATGGTTGAGGTTAATATCCAAGAATGTTTTTGAGGCACCGTACAACGAGTTCGATTTCTTCCCCGGTCGTTGTTCGACCAAGGCTGAACCGAATCGCGCCCATACCGGTCTCCGCAGGAACCCTCATCGCCTTCAGGACGGGTGATAGCTCGATCGAACCGGCGTGACAGGCCGACCCCGTTGAAGCAGCCACCCCATCCAGGGCGTGCAGAATCTCAGTCCCAACCTTGCCGGGGAAACTAACGTTCAGAGTGTTCGGCAAACGGTCCGTCGGATGTCCGTTGAGAACTACGCGGTCGTCGAATTCCTCGGTCAATCGGCGCCAGAACAGATCTCTCAGTTCCTGGATTGACTGCCCGTGGATCCAGGATTCGGCCAGTTCACAAGCAGCGCCGAGGCCCACGTCGAGCAGAACGTTCTCCGTACCCGCGCGGCGGCCTGCTTCATGCCCAGCGCCATGGATCAGCGGTTCGAGTTGAATTCCGGCGCGAACATACAGCGCGCCAACGCCTTTCGGGCCGTAGAGTTTGTGGCCCGCTACGGACAAGAGATCGACACCCAGGTCCCCCACCTTCGTTGGGATCTTTCCGACAGACTGGGCAGCATCGGTATGGAACACGATTCCGCGCTCCCGAGCGAAACGTCCGATCTCCGCAATGGGTTGAATGGTGCCAACTTCGTTATTGGCGTGCATTACGGAAATCAGGACCGTGGCCGGCGTCACCGCGCGCCGCACATCTTCTGGATCGACGCGACCCAAGGCATCCACCGGCAGGAAGGTGACCGTCGCGCCGAGCCGTTCCAGGAAGCGGCAGGGGTTAATGACCGCAGGGTGCTCGATCTGCGTTGTGATGATGTGGAAGTGCGCAGTTTGCCGGGCGAAGAAGATTCCTTTCAATGCGTGATTGTTGGCTTCGCTTCCTCCGCTGGTGAAGACAATCTCGCTGGCGTCGCAACCCAGAAGGCGGGCGACTCGCCCCCGCGCCTTCGCAACAGCCTCCCGCGCGGGTCTCCCTGCCCAGTGATCGCTCGATGGATTCCCAAACGGACTATCCAGCACCGTTCGCATCGCAGCGGCAACCTCGGACGCTACCGGCGTACTCGCATTGAAATCAAGGTAGATGCGCATACTGTTCCTCGCGTGTCACAACCGGCCTACCACCCAAAGTGGAGCGACGGCAAATCATGCCGAACCTTGGCCAGGTAGTACCGCTCAAATGCAATCTTCATGTACCTTGCCCACTTTGCGCGTTTTGTAACGACCTTGTTGCGCGGAGGCAGGAACGGATCTGCCGACAAAAAGAATGCCGTGTCTCCCGCATCCGCAATGCAGGTCATTGGCAGTATCAGGCCATTCAGTTTCTTGCCGCCGTCGAACTCCGCCGCAACATTGCGCGCGGCAATCCGGGCCATCGATTCGCTCAAGTGCCCGGTTTTCGGGACTGCGACCGGCACCGGTGTCACGCCAGGCGGAGCGATGGCAACCGCTACACCGGCGGCGTAGATGTTTCCAAATTTTGCGCTGGACAAGTGCGGCGTTACGGGAATAAATCCCTTCGCATTGCCCAGGCCCTCGACCGCGCGGACGAATGTGCTGCCGAGGAATGCCGGGACCACAAGCGAAAAATCGAATGGTAGTTCCGTGTTGTCCGCCAAGGTGAGGCCGCTTGGCCGTGCCTCGAGGATTTTGGCGTTTACGATAGTGTCAATGTCCCGTTCCGCGAATTCGTCCTGAATCATTCGAGGAGATGCGCCAATGCCCCCAACGCCGAAGTGACCTAGATAAGGCTCGGGCGTCACGAAGGCAAGCGAAAAGCGATGGCGCTTCCTTGCTTTTTTCAGAACCGCGTCGATCATCATCACCAACTCGTATGCCGGGCCGATGCAACTTGCTCCCGCCACCGCGCCGATCACGATGCGTCCTGAATCCGACGCCAGCACCTTCGTCAGTGCATCCCGCGCCTGGGCAGCTTCATCGACCGTAAAAGTGGAATGAACGTAACCGGCCTTCGGATCGATGCCGGGTACGGCGGCATGATCCAGTTCCGCTCCTGGACAGAGGATGAGAGCGTCGTAGGGAAATCTCGCCGAAGACGTTCGGACCTCTCCCCGTTGGGGATCGAGTTCCTTCACTTCATCCTGCACAAAACATATCCGCCGACGTTGGAGCGGCCCATCCAGAGGGACCTGCAGCCGCGATGGATCGCGCCAACCCATAATGACCCACAGCAGCGAGGGCATGAACGTAAACGCCGCATCCCGCGAGATCACCGTGATCTCAGCATCTCGCGGAAGCCTCCTGCGAAGCTCATAGGCCGCGTTGATCCCGCCAAATGACCCGCCCACCACCACGACTCTCTTTTTGTCCATGCTCATCCGCCTTATCTCAACGCCGCTTATCTTTTCCAATGCTCAAAGATGGATCGCGCGTTCCACGGGCAGTCCTCGCGCTTTCCAGTCCGGGAAACCGCCTCCGAAACGGAGCGCGTTAAAACCCTTGGCTCGCAGGATGGCGACAGCCTCGTCGGCAAGAACGCAATAGGGGCCGCGGCAGTACGCGACGATGGTCTTCTTTTTAGGAAGTTCCTTCAATCGTGCTTCCAGTTCATTCACTGGGATCGACCGGGCGCTCCGGATGTGCCCCGCGCTGTATTCCTGCTCTGGGCGAACATCAAGCACGACCACGCTTCCTGCTTGGAGCTGTTTCAGCAGATCCTCACAAGTGGTTGCTTCCATGTCCTTGCGGTCTTTGAAGAAGTCCTCGACAA
>JAJYUB010000008.1 GCA_021792795.1 Acidobacteriota bacterium
ACAGATCAAGGAACAGCGCGGGTTTCGCCGCTTCAGCTTGCGTGGCAAAGAGAATGTCAGCCGCGAGTGGAAGCTGGCGTGCGCGGTCAGCAACCTGCTGAAGCTGTTCCGGGCCGGCGGGGTTTTGAGAATGGCATAAAACGGCGGGAAAAGTGGCCCGTTGTACCCAAAACGGCACAGAAAGCCTGCTATAACCCACCAACGGGATTACTGCCTGCGCGCCCATGTTCGAACACCAGCTTTGCGAATCGCTGCATCGGCCTTGGCAAAACGCTATGCCCGACACACACCTAGCGGCAATACCGGACGAGCGGACTCTTCACCGCCGCGGAACGTGCGGCGCTGGACTACGTGACTGAACTCACTAGAGATAAGAAGGTCAACCCGGAGGTTCCCAATGCCAAAACGAAAATTGGAAAAGGTCAAGCAAGTGAAGGAACAGGCGCGGCTCAAAATTGGCCGTCCGCCACGGCCTCAGGTCATCCCGAACAAGAAGAAGGACCGAAAAATTGAAGTGGAGTAAAGTGCAAAAGCCCTCTATATCGAGGTTTTTTGCAAAAAAGCACAACAGGATCCTACACGTTATCTGTCAGAAAGGAATGTCGTCGTCGGTGATTTCAGTGGATTGGGAGAAGTCTTCCGCCGGGCCACGCTGATCGAAGGATGCGGTGTTGGACTTGCTGTAGCCGCCGCTGCTGCCGCTCTCGCCGCTTTCGCCGCGTCCGGAGAGCAGCGACAAATCGTTGACGATGATTTCCGTCTTATATTTCTTTTGGCCAGTGGTCTTGTCGTCCCAGGAGGAGGTTTGCAGGCGGCCTTCGACGTAGAGCTTGTTGCCCTTCTTCACGTAGTCGCGGACAATCTCCGCAGTGCGCTGATAGGCGACGAGGTTGTGCCATTCGGTGCGGTCCTGCCAGGTGCCCGCCTTATCTTTAAAGCGCTCGCTGGTGGCGATGGAAAACGTGGCGACGACGGTGCCGCTGGCGGTTGCCTTGATTTCAGGATCTTTGCCGACGTTGCCGAGAAGAATCACTTTATTGACGCTCTTTGCCATTGACTTGGTTCTCCATCAAAAGGGTTTCCGCATGAGCATAGCAGACTGGCGCGGGAAGTGCATCTCGCGCTTCCAACGAGGAGAGCGTCTCAGGTATTTGCAGGATTGCTGGACGCAGCTTTTGTTTTGAAAAACGCAAGGAGAAACAACACGGCAAAAAAAAGATCAATGGCTCCGTCGGCAAGGAGTTCCTGTGGTACCCCGCCCTGTGCGCCAATCGCGAATGCGGCGGCGGCGAAGCTGCATTTTTCAAAAATGGCCGGAATCATTATGGGTCGCAAGCGCGCTGGGTTCGCGCCGATGACGAAAAATGCAAGTTGCCAGGCGAAGGCTACGCCGATAAAGCCGTAGTAAAACTCTGGATGGGTAATAGTAGGGGGATGAATGCGTCCGATGGCATTGGACATGAAGTACAAAGGCGGGAGTATAAGGGCACCCCACAATCCTGCAATCCAAAAAACAATTTTAGCAAATTTCATTGCGTCCCTCCACTTGCAATATGGTGTCTCTGGCGGCGATTGCGCAGCCATTTGGCGCCGCCGAGCAGCAGCAGCAGCAAACCGAAGGGCAGTCCCATCAATGCGAACATCAGGGACAACCATCCTGCGTTGGAGCGGGCGCCGTAGATGCCGATTCCGCCGAAGACTTTCTCGGTGAGCAGCAGTGAGAGCAGACTGGCCAGCGCAATCCAAAAACCTGCCCTGAGCAGGGCGCGTGTGCCGTCGTCGTGCCTGGGGGCATTGTCGCCCGGCAGCCGGGAGGGCATTTTCAGCGGCGCTGGATCGATGGCATGCATAGGCGTTTCGAGGGCGTTCAACGCCAGGCTGCGAGCATCGCGTAGACAACGACTCCCGTGACCGAGACATACAACCAAATGGGAAAAGTGTAGCGCGCGATGCGTTTGTGCTGGGCAAATCGTCCGCTCAGCGAGAAGAAGAAGGCGATCAAAATGAGCGGTAGGACGACGACCGACAAAAAGATGTGGCTGATCAGGATGGCCAGGTAGACGGTGCGGACGGTGCCGTGGCCGGGAAAGATCATGTCCCCATGGAGCGCATGGTTGGCGACGTAGCTGACGAGAAACAGGGCGGAGAAGGCGAAGGCGGTCATCATCGAGGTGCGATGGCGGGCGATTTGACGATGACGGATAAAGTAGAAGCCGACGAGCAGAGCGATGGCGCTGAGGCTGTTCAGCACGGCGTTGAGGGCAGGCAGGAACATCAGGCTCTGGGCATATTGCGGTGGCGCGCGATGCACATAGATCAGCCAGAGCAGCAGGCTGACGGCGGCTGCGCTGAGCAGGACAATTCCAGCAATGGGAACGCGCGTGCTGACGGG
The DNA here is from genome assembly GCA_021792795.1 of Acidobacteriota bacterium. Taxonomy (GTDB): domain Bacteria; phylum Acidobacteriota; class Terriglobia; order Terriglobales; family Acidobacteriaceae; genus JAKAAZ01. The sequence goes on from JAJYUB010000008.1 coordinate 2,393, forward strand.
CGAATTGGGGGTTGTTGTCTGCATTCAATTCCTGCTGGAGAGCATTTTACGATTTCTATACTTTCGACTGATCGTGCATGATCCCATGTCTCAGAAGCGAGACATGGGGCACCCAGCACCCAGATTCGACGAATTTTTCAATCCCACTCAAGCCAAAAGAAGGCTTGAATGGGGCACCACCATCTTCTCCTACGCCGCGGGCTTGTTGGTGCGGCGGTTGACGACGGCCCACGATCCTGCGAATACTGCGGCGCAGAAGACCACGGTGATGATCAAGTTAAACTCAGGCGAAAACGTTGTGACCTCGGCAGGGAACAGGCCGTTGCGCAGGGCGTCCACGCCGTAGGTGAGCGGATTCAGCAGCATTAAAAATCGCAACCAGCCAGAGGCCCCGCTGACGGGGAAAAGCGCGCCCGATCCCATCCATAAAGGAATCAGGACCAGGTTGATGATGGCGTGGAAGGCCTGGGTGGAGTCCATGGGCCAGGCGATGATGAAGCCGAGCGCGGTGAGCGAGAACGAGGTGAACGCAATGGCCAACATGGCATACAGAATGCCGAGCGCCGTTGTGTGCACGCCGGCAAGCGGACAGAAGACGAGGAAAACCCAACCTTGAATGGCGGCCAGTGTGGCTCCGCCGAGAACCTTGCCGAGGACGATGGCGGACCGGCTGATGGGCGAAGCCAGCACGGAGAGCAGAAAGCCTTCGTTACGGTCCTGGATCAACGACATCATGCTGAAGATGGCGGTGAAGAGAACGATCATGATGATGGCGCCGGGAAAAAAGTAGCTCAAATAATGCGAGGAACCGGCTGAGACGGCGGAGCCTGCGCCGTGACTTTGAAACGTTTTCGAAAATCCGGAGCCGAGGACCAGCCAGAACAGTAGGGGGGAGGCGATGACGCCGACGACGCGCGCTTTCTGGCGATAGAAACGGACGAGTTCGCGACGCCAGAGGGAGTAGGCGGGAATCCACAGACTGGAAGAGAGCGAAGTCTTCGGTCGAGCGAGGCCGATTGAAGCGGGGTTCGGTGCGGTCGCGGTTGCCATTATTGCTTCTCCTCGCCCTGGTCGAGCCAGAAGCGGTGGCCGGTGTGTTGGATGAAGACATCTTCCAGGCTGGGTTTCGAAACGGAGACGGAAACGATTTCGCCGGGGAAGGCCTCGACCACTTCGGTAAGGAAGCGGTGACCGTGCTCACGTTCGATGCGCACGGCATTGTCGACGACGACAGGAACGACGCCGAAGCGTTCGGCAATGCGAGCGGCCAGGGCGGTTGCTGCTTCCGCGGAGGCAGTTTCAAACTGGACGATGTCGCCGCCAATCTCGGCTTTCAGTTCCGCTGGACTACCGAGCGCGACCAGTTTGCCTTCGCTGAGGATGGCGAGACGATCGCAATGCTCGGCTTCTTCCATCAGGTGGGTGGTCACCAGCACGGTGACGCCCTGCTCATCGCGCAGGATTCGCAGATAGTTCCAAAGATCGATGCGGGCGCCGGGATCGAGTCCCGTGGTGGGCTCGTCGAGCAGCAAGACGGAGGGAGAATGTATCAGGCCCTTGGCGAGCTCGACGCGACGCTTCTGGCCGCCGGAAAGAGTTTCGACCAGGTCATTCCTGCGGTCGGTCAGGCCGACGCGGTCGAGCACTTCTTTCGAGCGCGACTTGAGGTGAGCGCCGCTTAGTCCGTAAAGGTGACCTTGGTGCATCAGGTTCTCGCCGACCGTGAGTTTGACATCGAGACTGGTGGCTTGAAAGACAATGCCGGTTTGCAAGCGCACGCGATTCGGTTCGGTAGAGACATCAAAGCCAGCCAGGCGCGCGTGACCGCCGGTGGGAACCATCAGCGTGGAAAGAATCCGGAACAACGTGGTTTTGCCGCTGCCGTTAGGGCCGAGCAGGCCAAAGATTTCCGCTGGTCGAACATAGAATGTGAGGCCGTCGAGGGCAAGCCGCGAACCGTAGTCGTGGGAAAGATGATCCAGCTCAATCGGCGCATGCGGGGCGAACGAACCGGGCGATGTGCTCTTCGGCTTCGCCTGTTGCGAGCGGTCGATCTGTTGCGTGGTTGCCATGGGTGTCAATTCCTCCTGGTGGCGTTCAGCATCAGCACTGCCAGCAGCAGCGGCAAATAGGTCACACTGACCTTCAGCAGGGCACGCGCATAGAGGCGGGACTGGTTTGCGGAAGATTTTGTAATCCGCGTAAAGCGGATGGTGTAGGCCAGATACAGCAGTCCGAGTAACAAGGCGCTGACCCAATAGATTTTTCCCGCCATGTGCAGGTAATAGGGCGCTAGACTGACAGGAATCATCAGGATGGCGTAGACCAGGGCCTCGGCGGCGGTCGACCAGCCATCGGGCTGCACTACCGGCAGCATGCGGATGCCGGCGCGGGCGTAATCCTCGCGGTAGAGCCAGGCGATCGACATGAAGTGCGGGAACTGCCAGACAAAAAGGATGGCAAACAGGGCGACGGCGGGCCATTCAATGGTGCCGCGGGCGGCTGTCCAACCGATCAGCGGGGGCATGGCGCCGGGAAACGCGCCGACAAACGTGGCCATGGAAGTGAAGCGCTTGAGCGGGGTGTAAATGCCGACATAGGTGACGGCGGTGAGCAGGGTCAGCGTGCCAGTGATGAGATTGGTGCGCGCGACCAGCCAGAGCGAACCGGCGACGATGGCGAGCATCCCGATAAAGATGCCGTAGCCAAGGCTGAGCCTGCCGGTTGCGAGAGGACGCTTCGCGGTTCGAATCATCAGGGCGTCAGTGCGCCGTTCTTCGGCCTGGTTCAAGGCGCTGGCGCCACAGGATACGAGTGCCACTCCAATCAGAGTGTCGAGCAGCGTGGGGTTGAAGGAGTTGATGCCGGATCGGGTCGCGCCCAGGTAGTAGCCGGCCCAGGCAGTCATCATCACTAGCGTGGTGACGCGCAGCTTAAAGGTGGCGATGGTGTCGGCAGCGAAGGTCTTCCAGGTATGCGTCGTCCGATGCGGCTGGGTCAGGACGGCGGCAGCGTCGAACACGGTAACTGTTCCCGATTCGGTTTCGACTGCATGGATTGCACTGGCTGGAGATCCACTGGAGGCGAAGCTGGATGGCGCGGGCGTCAGAGAAGTCCTCATAATCCCTCACTGCAGGAGACGCAGACGCGAGGGGAGCCGATTAGGCACACAATCCTCCGCCGTGAGGGTGTAGAGAGGCGTTTCCATTGTAATGATTTTGGGAAGAAGCAAAATCTGGGCACGCTTCAGGATAACAAAAGAACCCCAACCGGCCACATTCGAGTCTCCGGCACGCCAGTCCGGCGAGTGGGGTGACATACGCAAGGCCCTTGTAGGGCTTGCTCGACCCTTGGCAGACCTACTTCAATGCTTTGGTTGAGTTCTGCGGGAATTGAAGTAACCTTGTGGCTGCCCTTTAGTAACCCATCGATGGATCACTTTAGTTCCATGGAAACTCCTTACTGCGCTACGATTAGGGCGTTTACAACGTGACCTCATCGCGCATTTTTTTGAGGGAACTCTTGGAGAGCTAGATATGCCAATCACGAAAAAATCGCAAAAGCACATGCTGAACGTTTTGGGTATGGCCTGGCTATGTACCCTGCTGGGGTGTAGCTCGTCTTCCTCCAGTCCCACCGCCTCCACGATGGCCGCAGCGGCGCCCATGGTTGTTACGGTCAGCGATGCTCCTCTCGGCAATATTCTGTCCGCCAAGGTGACGATTTCCGCTGTCGGCGTGAGCGCGGCCAGCGGGGGCAGTACCGTCTCCCTGCTGACGCAGCCGGTGACGGTGGAACTCTCCAGTCTTGGGGCTGTCCAGGAACCGATTGAGATCACCAACCTTGCCTCCGGCACCTACAACTCCGCGACCGTGACTGTGTCGTTGGCTCAGGTCACTTACATCGACAGCGCGGGTCAGGTGGCCTCGGCGACAGCGACCCTGAACCAGCCAACAGTTACGGTGGCACTTACGCCCGCGCTCAACGTAAGCGGCCAAGGCGAGGTCCAGTTGCAACTTGCATTCAACCTGGCTCAGTCCTTCAGCGTATCCGGCAGCACGGTCACCTTCACCCCGGCAATCAACACGGCGGGAGCGCAGGTCAGCGCGGAGAACAGCGGAGACAGGGAGATTGAGGTCAGCGGACCGGTCATCAGCGTGAGTGCATCCTCCATCACGGTGCAGTCCGGCGATTCAGGGAAGCAGTTCACCTTCACCATCAATAGTTCGACCCAATTCCCCAATGGCGTGACGGCGGGTTCGATCCAGACGGGATCGATTGTGCAAGTCCAAGGACAGACGCAGACCGATGGCAGTTTGCTGGCGATGATGATTACTCCCGAGTCGGCTGGAAACTCCTCCGGTCAGCAGGAAGATGGAGCCAAGGGGGTCATTGTCAGCGTGACAAAGAACAGTTCCGGGACGATCGCAGCATTCACGATGGTGCCGCGGGAGTCCTTTGGTACCGCATCGAGCAGCGCATCATTGAACGTTGCCTTGTCTTCTTCGACAACGTATGGAGTTCCCGAGGATGCGCAGCAGGCTGGAGTGGTTTCGACCGCATTCACGGCTGCGGAAATCTTTCCAGGCCAGTCGGTGGTCGTTACCGGGGCCGCAGGCAGCTCGGGCACCTTCAATGCGCAGCAGGTGATGCTGGCGGCAGAGAGTATTCCGGGCACGCTGGCGGCGACACCGCAGGGCAGCAGCCCCAACTTCACCTTTGCGCTTACCCTGGCCACTTCCTCGTATCTGACCACGTATGAGAACCTGACGTCGCTCAATATCTCCACGAACCAGGCAACGGATTACGGCAATGGCTTAAGCGCTTCCTCATTTGCCGCGCTGGCCGCGGGCGCCAGTGTGGAGATCCATGGCTATCTGCTCCAGGATAGCAGTGGAAACTTCGCCTTATCCGCGTCGGAGATTTCTCAGGTGGAAGCCCCGGAAACTCCCGAAGGCGGAAGTGGCGGAGGAAATTAGGGGGGAACATCGAGCATTTTCACTGTTGGTATCGTGAACAGCTTGTCATCGTAAGGGAGCCGCAGGTCGCCGCGGCGACAAGGACCTCGTGGCTGGCCGGAAAAAACGCGAGATCCTTCGCTGCGCTCAGGTTGACAGTTTTGCCTTTGCATGACACTACAGCGACTGTGAAAATGCGGGCCAGCGTTTGGGACGCTCCTTGTCGTGAAGTCGTACTGAGCGAAGGTTCGAGCAGCGACAGAAGTGAATCATTCAGGGGGAAGCGCATGAGGGTGTTCATTCGTCCGCTGCGGCAGGAACGATGTCCGGAGGTGAGGCGCTGGCAGGCTGGATGACGTACTCGTCGATGAGGACAGCCACCAGGACGGCGGTGGGGACCGCGACCAAAGCACCGGCGACCCCGGCCAGGCCGACTCCCATCAGCAGGGCGATCAATACAGCGGTTCCGGCAAGATCGACGCGCGCCTTCATGATGCGCGGGACAAGAAATCCATTCTCAATCTGCAGATAAATCATTTCAAAAATCAGCACGCCCAAAACCTTTTCCCAGGATTCGCTGGCCGCGACCAGCATGGCGATGGAAGTGGTGACCAGCGCGCCGACAACTGGGACAATATTGAACGCGCCCATCAGTACGGCCAGGACGAACGCGTAGTGCAGATGCAAGGCGCCGAACACGATGCCGCTGGATATCCCCAGGACCAGCATCAGGGCCAACTGTCCCAGTAGCCAGCGGCCCATCCGCTCGGCGGCATGGCGGAGGGTTTCGTCCAGGCGTTCCCGGCGGACCTGAGGAACCAGCGACAGGAACCAGTGGTAGACGTGTTCGCCTTCCACCAGAAAATAAATTGTGAGCACAATGCCGGTGACAACTTCAAAGAACCGGGCCGCGCCATTGCTGACCGAAGCGAGGAAGGCGCCGGCATCCTGCGCAGTGTCCTGTTTCAACTTGGTTTCGATGACTGCAAAGTTCATGTCGCGCAGGACCGGCATCCCTTCGATTTTTTGCAGGAACGTGGGACTGTGGCCGGGCAGCGTCTTGACAAAGGAAGCTACGTCACGCACGACCGGGGGCAAGGTGAGAACCAGGAAAAAGGCCACAGATCCGATCAGGCCCACCATGATGGTGAGGATGGCCAGGGCGTGGCTGGGACGCCATGTGCGGACATGGACCCGCTGCACGCCACGCACGACCGGCATCAGCACCACGGCGGCAAGGGCGCTGACGTAGAGCAGGACCAGCACCTCGCGCAGCAGCCATGCAAGATAGAGCGCAATGGCAATGGCAAATGCAAACAAAATGTCGCCGCGCACGCTGCGCTTCGGATCGGTATGGGCGGGCGATCCTTGAGGGTCTTTCATCGATTCGTCCCCTTCACGGGGTTGGGTCTCTTCGTGCAATGCTCGGCGCACATTCTCATTGGGGCATCCTGCGCGTTTCTCATCTTTCTGGAGGCTGGTTCCAGGGAGCCTCGTTCCATCGGGCCACGACAACGGTCACGAGTTCGTCCAGAGTTTGCCCGGTGGTGTCGATGGTCCAGTCCGCCATCTCATACAGCGGGCGTCTGCGTTGAAACCGTTCCGTCAACTCCGCGCGTTTTTCAAGGACCGGACGCCGAACGGCGTTTCGTTCCAACTTTTGTTGCTCACAGCGCTCAATCAGTACCTCCAGCGGCGCTTCGAGATACAGCAACAGGGTCTCGCGATCCTGCTGGAGCAACTGCCGGTTGGCCGCAGTTTCGATGGCGCCGCCGCCGAGCGCCAGCACCACGCTTTCGAGGTCTAGGGCCTTGGCCAGCGCATTCCGCTCCAATGCGCGGAAGCGGTCTTCTCCGACGGCCTCGAAAATTTGCGCGATGCTTCTTTGTTCCGCGCGCACAATCTCGTCATCCAGATCGATAAAGTCCCATCCAAGTTGCTGGGCCAAACGAGGTCCCAACGCGCTCTTGCCAGCTCCCATGAATCCGGTCAGGACAACGCGTTTGGGCAAAAGAATCCGGTTGATCTTTGAGCGTGAAGTGATAAGAACGGGCGCCTCCAGCAATCTTGGCTGGATTTTAAACGAGAAGCGCCTCCCTTAACGGATAAGTTTCCGTACCGGAGCGGGTCAGGAACTCTTGTTGTCATCTTTCGCCTGCCGGGCAAGCGCGTTTTGAATGTTGTCCCAAACCGCCGGACTGGGATCGTGGATGGGCAGCAGCAATTTTGCCTGCGCGGCGATATATTCCAGATCGCGCACCAGCGAGGAGCAGTTTTCGCAGGTCTGCAAATGCGCATGGGCGAGAAGGTCCCGGTCGGAATCGAAGAGCTCCGGCAATTGGCGCTGGAATTCGTCGCAATCTCTGGGCGTGTGGGTCCGGTCGGATGTCATGCCTGTACCTTCCCGTCCGCGGGTTGACGCAGCAAATTGCGCAGGCGCATGCGGGCTTTGTGGAGTTGAGATTTGCTGTTGCCAATGGAGCACTTCAGCATTCCTGCAATTTCATTGTGCTCATAGCCTTCCACATCGTGCAGCACAAATACCATGCGATAGCCCGGCGGCAACTCTTCCACCGCCCGCTCCAGCGTCACACGATCGATGCAGCCTGAAAGCGTCAGGTCGCGGGCGCCAAAGTCTTTGCGAGGGCCATCTTCCTGGGAGGGTTCCAGCGTTTCCTCCAGGGAGACCAACGGAAGACCTTTCTTGCGCAGATGCATCAGCACCACGTTGACGGCCATTCGATGCAGCCAGGTGGAGAAAGCGGAATCGCCGCGAAATGTTGCAATCTTGCGGTGCAACTGCAGAAATGCCTCCTGGGTCAGGTCTTCCGCCTCTGCCACATTGCCCAGCATGCGCAGACACAGCGAGTACACGCGACGCTTGTGCATGTTGTAGAGAACCTCAAAGGACGCGCCATCGCCTTGCTGGGCCTGGGCAATGGCCGCCAATTCTCCGGCAATGGGAGGATTGCGCCGCCGCTGCTGCTGCACTGGCCTGGCTTCGGCGGTAAGTGGTTGTGCGGGGGTGGGGGAGGGTGCCTTCCCGGCAGTTCGCAGTGTGTTTTTTGTCATGGAACCAGAGTGCGTTCTGCCTTTTCCTGAGACTTTGTTGGAATCTTCCGTAGTCCTTGCATTGACGGCTCCGTGTCTTTGATGACGATGGGGTCGTGGGAGTTGCCTCGGCGGAAACTTAACTTCCTACAAAGCGCGCATAAAGACTGCGTGCCAGCCCAACGTCTGTTGTCCCTTGAACAATGGCGCGACCGTCCTTAAATACCGTGATGCGATGTTCGCCATGATCGAAGCGCAAAAGCATGTCATTTCGCCGGACGGCGCCGTGGGATTGCAATTTGCGCTCCAGTTCAGCAAAGTCGATGGGGCGATGGCGCTCGTGAATCTGGACCGAGTTTCTGCCGCACAATGTGATCTGGGGGCGCCCTACGCCGGCAAGATGGGGAAATTGGTGCTGGCCGCACACCGCGCAATGCGGGCGCGGATGGGAGGTGTCGATTTCGGAAATCTCATTGGACCACACGTCGCAGGAAAAAAGAGTCTGTCGCATCCGGTCGTGGGCGCCGACGATCCACTTAATCGCTTCCACCGCTTCCAAGGAAGCGGCCAGGTTCACCGCCGCATTCAGAATGCCGCTGGTGTCGCAGGTCTCGACCATGCCGGAGGGTGGCCCAGGGAAGATGCAGGCCAGGCAGGCTGTGGTGCCGGGCAGGATGTTCATGGTGACGGCGTAGGAGCCGACTGCCCCGGCATAGATCCAGGGCTTGTTCTGTTCGACGGCATAATCGTTCAGCAGGTAGCGGGTCTCAAAATTGTCGGTCGCGTCCAGAACCGGTTGTGCGTCTGCGAGGATGGCATGGATGTTGGCTGGGACCAGGTCCGCGACGTGGGCATGGACCTGGGTCTGGCTATTGAAACGAGCGATTCTGCGCCGGGCCGCCTCGGCCTTCGGCAGACCCTCCGCAGCATCCTCTTCCTCAAACAGCACTTGACGCTGTAGGTTGCTCCATTCCACGTAGTCGCGATCGATCAAAGTGAGCGTGCCGACTCCGGCGCGGGCCAGCAGACCCGCCACGGCGGCCCCGGTCGCTCCGCAACCGACGATGGCGACGTGGGCAGCGAGGAGTTTCTGTTGGCCTTGCTCGCCAATGCCTGCGAACAGGACCTGGCGGGAATAACGGTCCTGAGCGGAAGAGAAGAGCGGAGTGGAGGCCAGAGGCATACCCCTCCAGTATATGGAATGCGGAACGCGGCGACTTCCGTAGGCTGTGAAACTCAGGTATATGTTCATGCGTAGATGGCCCGACTGAAGTCTGGCCCCTGATACCAATCAGGAGTTTTTCTAGCTTGGTCGGGCTCCGATACAGAGCAAAGGGCCTTCGGTTGCTGGAAACCGCAAGACCCTTCGCTCCACGTCGCGACGATCCGCAACGACGTCCGCCCAGGACGACAATTTTCCCCAGGCCCGAGCATATTCATCGGGTTTTATAGCGTAAACATGACGAGGGGCAGGCAGGTTGCGTATGCTAGAGCAAAACCAGGGACACTATTTCCTGTGAAGTTTCATTCAAGGTCGCCGCTCACTGTTGGTCGCGTCGACTTGAACGATGTGGCTCAGGGATACATTTTCCCTGGTTTTGCTGTAACCACAGGCAATCGGAGTCTCTCGATCACCGCACTTCAAGGCAATCTGGGTCCATCGATTCATCGTAGATTCGCTAGAACCGGACGACTTGCTGGCGGAAAAATCATTCAGCGTGGCAACGGTTGTGGACGGACCGTTCATGAGTCTATTTCTTTGCGGAAAAACCACCCAGATCCAGGATTCGCGAGCGCGCGGCTTGTCGCACGAATCGGCCTTTGCGCCCTGTGGATCGCCTGGGGCTCGACGGCATTCGCGGCCGTTCCTGGCCACGCCGGACAAGGGGCGAAGGCGACGCAGCTAGACAGCTCCTCGGCGGCGGCTTCAGCCGGGATTTCCCCGATGCAACGAAGTCCGACGTTTCTGCGCTATCGCGACCTGAAGGCCTGGTACGGGCTGCCTGTGCGCACGGTTGCGTTCGAGGGCGTAACGGAACAAGATCTGGGCGGCATGAAAGATCGGCTGGCGCTGCAGGCCGGAGACAAACTGACCCAGAAGAATGTGAAGGAGAGCCTGCACTCGTTGTATGCGACGGGCCTCTTTCGCAGCATCGTTGCCGAGGGCGTCGAAACGGGTGGCCAGGTCGCAATCACGTTTCGTGGCGTTCCGCAGCTATTTCTGCGCAGGCTGTACATCCAGGGCATGAAGCAGGATACGCTCGCGGCGCAAATCCAGCGGGCCACCCGTCTGGAGCTGGGTGAGCCGTTCACAGCGCAGGAATTGGACCAGGCCACCGCGCATTTGCGGCAAGCGCTCGACCGCAATGGATTCCATGTTCCCACGGTCGAGGTCAAGACGCTACCAGCGGGCAGCAACAATCTGGTGGACGTAATTTATACCGTGAACACAGGCCGGCAGGCGAAGGTGGGCGCGGTGGTAGCCACCGGGACAACGGCCATGACCGATGCGCAATTCCGTAAGATCGCGAAGCTGAAGCAAGGCTCCACGGTGACGGCGAACACGGTGCCACGGGCCCTGACGAGACTGCGGAAACAATTTCAAAAACAAAACAGGCTGGAGGCGACCGTCCGGTCCGGCCCTGAGGTTTTCAACGCGGCTGCGAATGCGGTCGATTATCGTTTTCAAGTGAATCGTGGCCCGGTGGTGCGGATCGGCGCCACCGGCGCGAAGATTTCAAAGAGCGATTTAAAGCGGCTCATTCCCGTCTACGATGAGGGGGCCGTCGATCCGGACCTGCTGGATGAGGGCGAGGGCAATCTTCGAGATCATTTTCAGAAGAAGGGCTATTTCGATGTGCATGTGACGCATGTGGTGGAGCAGCCCGGGCCGAATGAAGAGCGCATTCTTTACAAGATCGACCTGGGGTCCCTGCACAAGGTGGTATCGGTCACGGTGACCGGCAATCGTTACTTCGACCGAGACGTTGTGAAAGAGCGGTTGAGCGTGCTGCCCGCCGATCGTGTCAACTCGCACGGCATTTATAGTCAACTGCTGCTGTCGCAGGATGTCAGCGCGATTCAAGCGCTTTACAAGAGCAACGGCTTCGGCAATGTCAGCGTCACTCCGGTGGTGACCGACTCGGACGCGGAGGCTGGAGCGCCCAAGGCGAAGGTGGCGGTCGTCCACGTGACCTACGAAATTCACGAAGGCGCGCAGCAGAAGATTGGAAGGGTGCAACTGAGCGGGGTCGAGAAGGTCTCCAAGTCCAGGTTGCTGGCGCAAATGAATACGCTGCCCGGCGAGCCGTATTCGCTGACCACGCTGGCCGGGGACCGGCTGGAGCTATTCGACTACTACTACCGGCACGGATTTTCCCAAGTAGAGATCGAGTTCGAGCAGCATCCGGACCCAGTCGATCCGGACCGGATCGACATCGATGTGCGGGTGCATGAAGGCAATCCCTTTTACGTGAAGCATGTTTTGATCAGCGGCCTGCATTACACCAAGCCGCAGGTTGTCAATAAGTTGATGGAGGTCCATGCCGGCAAGCCGCTGGACCGAAACGCGATTCTGGACACGCAAAGGCGACTCTACAATCTGGCGCTGTTCAGCGAAGTCGATACCGGCATCGTGAACCCGCGCGGAGCGCAGCCGCGGAAGGACGTTCTGGTGAACGTGACCGAGGCGCATCGCTGGAACTACGATTACGGCTTTGGATTTGAGGTGCAGACGGGCACTCCGCAAACAAATTGTCCTTCGGCCGCGTCGCTGATCGAGTTGGGCGTAGCCAATCCATCCGCGTTTGTATGCAGCCCGAACGGGAAGTTTGGAGTCAGCCCGCGTATTTCGTTCGATGTGAGCCGCATCAACCTGGGCGGCAGGAACCGCACCATCAGCCTGCAGACTGCCTATGGCACGCTGGAGCAGGAAGCCATTATGACCTACGATGTACCGAACCTTTACGACCATAAGACGTTCGATTTTTCCATCTCCGGCGGTTACATCAGCAACCAGAACGTGACGACGTATCAAGCCTCGACCCTGAGCGGGTCCGTGGTCTTTACGGAGCGGCCCAACAAGGCGAATACGCTGATCTATTCCATGACCTATCGGTACGTATATGTCAATCCAAACAGCCTGCAGGTGAGCGCGGCATTGATTCCGCTGTTGTCGCAGCCCACGCGGGTCAGCGGTCCGGGCATCACCTGGGTGCATGACACGCGCAACAATCCGCTGGATGCCACCAGCGGTTGGTATCTTTCCGCGCAGCAATTTTTTGCATGGGAGGGATTTGCGTCGCAGGCAAACTTCAATCGAATGGACATTCAGGAGTCGAACTATCACCGGTTGAACAAGGAAAACTGGATCCTGGCGCGCAGCACGCGCATTGCGTTTGAGAATACCTACGGCTCGCCTTCGTACAATTTAATCCCGCTGCCGGAACGTCTCTATGCTGGCGGCGCAACTTCTCACCGAGGTTTCTCCATCAACGCGGCGGGTCCGCGGGACTTACAAACCGGTTTCCCGGTGGGCGGCTCAGGAGCGTTCGTCAACAGCACCGAGTTGCGTATCCCGCCCGTGCCATTGCCGTTGATCGGGACAAATCTTGGGTTCGTCTTCTTTGAGGACCTTGGCAACGTGTACGAAAATGCCTCGGACATTTTTCCGTCGCTGTTGCGGTTCTATCAGCCGAATGTAAAGACCTGCTACAACCTGGTGGGTCCAGAGGGGACCTGCAACTTCAACTACGATTCCCAGGCCCCGGGTATAGGGTTGCGGTATAAGACCCCGGTGGGTCCGATCCGTCTGGATTTCAGCTATAACATAAATCCAACGGTCTATCCCGTGGTGAGCGATCCGCAGTTGGCGCCGGCAGTTTTGAACTACAGCGGCCAGCCGCCGTACGTGGGCAACTCCGGCCACTTCAACTTTTTCTTTAGCATCGGGCAATCCTTTTGATCATGTTGAGGACGGGCGTCAGCAATTCGATAAAGGCGATCGAGCGTTGCTTGCGATGCGCGCCACGAAGGAAGATGCGAACCGCGTTGCAGGGACGAACCTTGCTCGCTTGTCTGCTCTGCTATGGGATCGTCGCCGGGCCATATTCACGGGCGCAAGCGCCGGCCCCGCAGCGTGCCGCAGTCCTTGACCGCGTGGTGGCCGATGTGGACGGCCAGGCAATCCTAGCCAGCGACGTGGATGACGAGATGCGCTTTGCCGCCTTGCAACCGGGCTTTGAGCCGCCAGCGGACAACACTCCCCAGCGCGCGTTGGACCGTGTCATCGATCGCACCCTGATTGACCAACAGCGGGCACTTCAGCCAGGCGTCGCGGTGGTGTCCGAGAAGGAAGTCGATGACGCCATTGCAGAAATGCGAAAGCAAATTTCGTCCGCTAGGAATGTGGATTGTGAGACCGATGCTGGATGGCGGGCATTTTTGGCGCAACACGGATTTACGCCGGCTGAGATTGAAGACCGTATGCGAGAACGGCTGGCCATCCTGAAATTTATCGATGTCCGGTTCGGGGTGGTGGTGCAGGTATCGAAGGCCGATGTCGGAAATTATTATGAGCACGTGTTGACGCCGCAATTGAAAAAAGACAAGGCGCCGGTGCCGGAACTCAGTGCCGTGGCGCCACGCATCCGCGAGATCCTTCGGCAACAGCAAGTCAGCAGCATGATCGACGAGTGGCTGAAGAGCCTGCGTGCCGAGGGACAGGTACAGATTCTGGATCCCGCGTATGCGGAAGGCGGCGGGGATGCGGAACGCGGGAACAAGGAAGGCGGCCAATGATGGAGGACGCCTTGACGACCAAGCGGCGGTCGCGCTGGAGGTGGGTGGCGTACATCGGCGCAGCCGCACTGGTATTGGTTGCCATGTTGGTTGGATTGCTGGTCTGGTATGCCTCCACGCCAAAGTTCACGGCGCGGGTTCATCGGACAGTGGTCGATGTGCTGGAACGTGCAACCGGTGGCCGGGTGGAGATGGGCGCATTCCGTTGGAACGCGCGCACTCTCACCATTGAAGTGGACGACCTGACGATCCATGGCAAAGAAGGGCCGGGCGAGGTCCCATATTTCCACGTTCGCCATCTTACACTGGATGCAAGCCTGCTTACTTTCCTGACTCCGAAGGTCCGCCTGACCAGTCTGACGGCTGCGGGCCCGACCATTCATCTGATTGTGTTGCCGGATGGGACGACGAACCAGCCGCAGCCAAACGTGGCCAGCAAGGAGTCGCTGCCACAGACGTTGTTGAGCATGGCCATCGAACAGACCCGGGTGCAGGACGGTTGGCTGTTGGTGAACGATCGCAAGGTCCCATTCGAGATGGCGGCGGGGCCGATGCACTTGATCATGCGGTATTTGCCTGAGCAGGCAGCGTATCAGGCATCGCTCGATACGCGAAATATCACGTTTCGGCTGAAGAATTCGACGGAGGCGCATTCAAGGCTGCAGGCCAGTCTTCGCTTGGCGCGGGATTCGGCGACGATCGACAGCCTGAATTTTCAAACCGGCAATTCGCGCCTGATGGCGACCGGAGAAGTGCGGAATTTTACCGCTCCGGAATGGAGGACAAACGTGTGGGGCTCGGTGGACGCGCGTGAGGTCGGCGCGATCACCGGGGAAGACGAATTGCGAAATGGGAAGGCCCAACTTTCGATCGAAGCCCACGGGACGGCGGATGGAAAGTTTCGGGTATCTGGCCATGTCGATCTGCGTTCCGGCGAGTGGGAAGCCCCATGGTTGCGGCTCCGCAACGTCGATCTGCGTACCAATGTCAGTGTCGATAACGACACATGCTCTTTCACGGATTTTTCGTCCGTTCTGGAGGACCAGGGAAAAATCTCGGGAAGCATGGTGTTGCAGCATTGCGTGGGGCCGTCGGCGCCCGTGATTTCTCCGGTTGCCAAGAGTCCTTCGCGGGCACCCGAGGTCCGGCGCGGCCGACTCAACCCGCGCGAGTTGCTGGAGCGGCTGCACAGAAAATTCGGGAAGAAGACGGTACGGCCTGTCGAGCGCGCATATCAACCGGTGCGGGCCGATATCGAGGCGCAGGTTTCCGACGTGACGCTGCCTCTGATTCTGAAGGCGACTGCGCCCAGAGCGGAGTGGGACATAGGTTTCACGACCGCGGCTTCCGGCAAGGTGACCGTGCATTGGACGGGAGATGGAAACGGCCTGGACGTGCATGGAGACCTGATGCTGAGCGTGCCGCGGCGGACGCTGGGCCTGGTGCCGGTCAGCGGACCGGCGCACGCGGATTATCTTGGCGACCATCGCCATTTGGCGATTCAGGACGCGGACCTGCATACGCCCGCAACCCAGGTACATGGCGCGGGCGTGCTGGATTTACTGGACAAGGACCTGCATAGCGCGCTGCGGCTGGATGTGGCGGGGCTGGACCTGAGCGAGTTCGACCGACTGTTGACGATCACGGACCTGCGGGCCACGCCTGCGGGCGCGCCTCATGCCCTGCCGTTGAAGCTGCTGGGAGCCGCAACCTTCCACGGAGACGTGCATGGTTCTTTCTTCGCGCTACAGGCGGTGGGGCATCTGGATTCCGGGCCGTTTCAGATGGTCGTGGAGCGCGGCGTACCAGAGAATGTAGATGCAGCTCGGCCACCGCCGCAGTTGCTGGCATGGGACCAATTTCACGGGGACATCTCCTATGCTCCGGCGCGACTGACGCTGCGCAACGGGGAGCTGGTCCGCGGCAATGCAGCGATTTATACCGCGCTGGATCTTTTGCCCGACCGCACGGGGCCAGACGCGTACACCTACGACAAGCACACGCAACTGACCGCGACCGTGCAGGCGACAAACGTTTCCGTGGCCGATTTGCAGTCGGTTGCTGGCACCTCGTATCCCGTCTCCGGAACGCTGGAAGCGCACGCGCATGTTGCGGGAACAGTGGATGACCTGGAAGGCTCCGGGTTGGTTACGCTGACCCATGCTGTCGCGTATGGGCAGGCGGTCCCAAGCGCATCCGCGGTGCTGTCCGCGGAGGGGCGCCTGTTGCAGGCGACCCATGTTCGGCTGGCCACTGCCAGCGGAGTGGCGAACGGGGAAGCGCAGTACGACGACGCGACCGGCGTTCTGCAGGGTGACCTGACAGGCGGCAATTTTTCCCTGTCGGAGATTGCTGCGCTTGAAAATTCGCGTCTGAGGGCCGACGGCAACATGTCGGTCCAGATCCACGTATCGGGGACGACGACCGCTCCAGTGACGAACGGCGAGATGCAAATTGAGAACCTGACCCTGAATGGCCAGCCCATGGGCCGCCTGCATGCGGCAGCCAATGTTCAAGGCGGGATGCTATCGCTGAATTCGCGCGCGGAACTCTTCCAGACACACATGGACCTGGGCGGTCAGGTCCAGCTGAGGGGGAAATATCCCGCCCAGATGCAACTGACATTTGCAGGTTTCAATATCGATCCGCTACTGCGCATGGCGACAGCTTTCGATATCAGGGGTAATTCCTCGCTGCAAGGGAAGGTCACGATGGCCGGGCCGCTGGCCGAGCCATCTCAAATTCAGGGCAACGCCAACCTGAGCGCATTTACGGCAACCATCGGAGGGTTGGCGCTCCGTTCGCAAGGGCCGGTGCAGGCATCGTTGCGCAATGGGAAATTGCAACTGAAACAAGTACATATTCAAGGCACGAACATGGGTTTCGTTGCCGACGGTACGGTCGACCTGCTGCAGGGGAACGCGCTCCGCCTGCATTCCGAGGGCACGATCGACGCGGCCCTGGCTTCCATGATGAATCGGGACATTGAGTCCTCCGGCCAGGTGCAATTCGTGGTGAACGCACGCGGGACCGCCGACAAGCCCGACCTGCAAGGGCGCGCCCAGTTGAGTCATATCAACGTGCATATGATGAACATCACCAACGGTCTGACCGACATGAACGGCACCATGGTTTTCGATCAGGACCGCCTGGTGGTGCAACAGTTGAAGGGTTCCTCGGGCGGCGGGGATTTGGAAGTGAAGGGCTTCGTCGGCTATCGAAACGGGATTTTCGTCGATCTGACGACAACGACGCGGCAAGTTCGGATCCGCTATCCCAAGGGAGTTTCCAGTTCGGTGGACGCCCAACTGCGCTTGTTGGGAAACGCCGACAGCCTGCTCGTCAGCGGGAATGTGCAGTTGATGCGTTTTGGCATCGACAGCAATGTGGACCTGACCTCTCTGGCGACGGGCGGAGGCGGGGTTTCGGCCCCGATCGACCCAACTTCGCCGATGAACCGGGTGCATCTGGACATTCATGTCACTTCCGCGCCGGAACTTGGGTTCCAGAACTCGTTCGCTTCTTTGGCTGGCGATGTGAACCTGCGCATTCGCGGCACCGCGGAAAATCCATCGGTGCTGGGAAGGATCGACATTACGGAGGGTTCGGCTTCCTTTGCGGGGACAAAATACAGCGTGCAGCAGGGCGACATCATTTTTGCCAACCCGGTGACCATCGCTCCGGAGATCGACCTGGAAGCGTCGGCGAGGGTGCAGAACTACGACATCATCATCAGCCTGCATGGGCCGCCGAATAAGCTGGAAATTTCCTACCGTTCCGAACCCCCCTTGACGCAGGCAGATGTGCTGGCCTTGCTGGCGCTGGGCCGCACCAACGAACAGGCGGCCATGTATGGAGAGCAGCAGCAGGCGGGCGCCAACCTGACCACAGAGGCCCTTTTGGGAGGGGCGCTGAATGCGGCCGTCAGCAGCCGCGTGCAAAAACTGTTCGGTGTGGGCAGCGTGCGGGTCGACCCGAATTTTGTTGGAACGCTGGGTGAGTCTACGGCCCGCATCACAGTGGAGCAGCAGGTGGGACGGAACTTGACGCTGACCTACGCGACCAATGTGAACACCACGGCCGAGCAGTTTATTCAGGGCCAATTCGACTTAACGCGCGACGTTTCGATTATTGCGGTGCGCGACGAAGCGAACGTTTTCAGCATGTACCTGCAGATTCGCGGGCGGCATAAGTAAATCTGGCTGACAGATCGGATTATGAGCGGAAGATTCGTAGATTCTCGATAGGCGGGTGCGATGAAATTGGCCGTCACGATGGTGAAGGAAGCCACGGCGCAGGCCCCGCTGGTGCTGCGGGGGAGACTACGCCGACACGGTCCGCCGGGCGGCGCGGGGCACCTATGAATTTCTGCCTGCCGCGGTGGCGGCCGGTCCCCGGGCATAAGATAAAATAACTCGGCCAGTTCCACGGAATTGTACCCCCTTTGCGGTTTCCTGCGTCTATGTAGGTAAGCTGGCCAGCGCGGAAGGTAGCCGGTGGGCATTGAGGTCTTCGCAGGCGTAGACTACTCGACATCGAGGGGCGACTGGCCAGAAGGCACATCCAGCGGACGAAAAGCAGAATGTGGAAGGAGATAGGACCAATGCAAACCAAGGCGGTTGTATCCAGGCTGTTGATTGCGGTTTGTTGTGTGGGAATGGCAGGGGTGGGGACGACCGTTCTGGCGGGTCTCGGGGCCCCGGTGTTCGCTGCGGACAACGGAGGTTCCGATAGGCAGCTGGCCAGGTCGGTCAAGGAGCAACTGAAAGGCAAGAACTTTCAGGACGTGACTGTGATGGTGCGGGACGGGACGGCGACACTTTCGGGGCAGGTGGGTCTGTATGCGTATAAGCTGCAAGCGGTCAAGAAAGCGAGAAAAACTCACGGCGTGAAAGCTGTGCGGGACAACATCGCCGTGGGCGGCCCGACGATCCCGGACAACGTCCTGCAAAGGAGATTGTTGAATAGGATCGAGGTCGACCGCGAGGGTTACGGCGAGGTGTTCGACGCCATTTCCGTGAGCGTCCAGAATGGGGTGGTGACGCTGGGCGGTCACGCGCTTGGGCCTGTCACGCAACAGTCCGCGGTTTCGCTGACGGAATATACGCCGGGCGTCAAAGAAGTGATCAACAAGATCAGCATCGATCCGATCTCGCAGTTCGACGATCAAATCCGTGTAGCGACGTTTCACGCGATTTATGGATACCCGCCGTTGCAGCAGTACGCCATCGTTCCCTGGCGTCCGATTCGCATTTCTGTGCAGAACAGCCGGGTCACGTTGTACGGCATCGTGGACAACGCGATGGACAAACAGCTAGCGTACATGCAGGCGATGCAGGTCCCGAATGTTTTCCACGTGACCGACGATCTGGTCGTTGGCAATGAGAACCAGGAAAAAAGCAAAAAGAAGTAAGTCTGGGACTGTTCCGAAGCCCCCGATTCGAGGGCTTCACCGAGCAGCCAGCCCTTCCATGCTGAGGGTCGCGCCGCGTTTTTTGTTGGGTGCTGCGGACTGCTGGATCGCGCTATTCCGCGTGGATGACAGCGCCCTTTTGTCTGACTGCCTTGCGTAGCAGGAATACGACGGGAAGGCAGCCGAAAGACGCCAGCGCGAGATAGCGGAAGTCGTCCACATAGGACAGCAGAAGAGCCTGGACATTCAGGGAACTGTACATGCGGCCCAACGCCCCGGCCCCGGCCATGGCCGTGCCGATCTTCGGCCCCAACTGACTGATTCCATGGTTGAGCTGCTGCTGGTAGACGCGACCGCTGGGCGTCAGGTCCTGGACCAGGTTGGCCTGGTGCAGCTGCGAGTGACGCGCCAGCAGCGTGTTGGTAATCGAGATGCCGATGCTTCCGCCGACATTGCGCACCAGGTTGTAGAGTCCGGTTGCGTTCCCCATCTCCTGGTTGGACAGGCCGGCAACGGTGGTTGTCGACAACGGCACGAAGACCATTCCGGAGCCGAATCCGCTTAATACGATCGCCCATATAAACGACCACGGGGATATGGCCAGGTTGACCTCGCCGAACCAGATGCCGCAAATGCCGAAGATCAGGAACCCTCCGCCAATCAGCCATCGGTTGTCCATTTTGGACGTAAGGATGCCGATGATTGGCATGGCCACAATGGCCCCCAATCCGCGGGGACTGACAGCAATGCCGGCATTGAAGGCCGGGTACAGCATGACCTCCTGGTAGAAAAGCGGGAGCAGCGTGATCAGGCCATAGATACATCCGCCAAACAGCGCGATGAGAATGCAGCCGAGGGCGAAATTTCGATGGAGAAAGACGCGCAGATTCACCAGTGGCCTTTTCTCGCTCAACATGCGCCAGATGAAGGCGACGAAGGAGACGATGAGGATGGCTGTCGCCCAGCGAATCCAGGTGGCGCCAAACCAGTCATCTTCCTGACCCTTGTCCAGGACAATTTGCAGGCATCCCAGCCAGGTGGCCAGCAGTCCAAGGCCAATTCCATCCAGCGGGCCGGGCTTGGCGTCGCGGATATAGTCCGGATCGCGGACGAAGCGCGAGATCATAATCAGGGCCAGAATCCCGATCGGAATATTGATATAGAACGTCCACCGCCAGGAATAGGCGTCGGTGAGATAGCCGCCCAAGGTCGGGCCAAGAATGGGAGCCACCACAACTCCGAGGCCGTAGACTGCCATGGCCTGGCCGCGTTTCTCCTCCGGAAAACTTTCCAGCATGATGGCCTGGGAGATGGGCTGGAGCGCGCCGCCACCCGCGCCCTGCACGGCCCGGGCCAACAGGATCATTGCCAGACTGGTGGAAGCCCCGCAGGCGAAGGAGGCGATGGTGAAGATGACGATGCAGGTCATCAGGAAGCGTTTGCGTCCAAAGCGCTGCGCGCACCATCCGCTGACCGGAAGCACGATGGCGTTGGCAACCAGATAACTGGTGAGCACCCAAGTGGCTTCATTGGTGCTGGCCGACAGACTTCCGGCGATATACGGCAGCGCCACCGAGGCAATGGAGGTGTCGAGCACTTCCATGAATGTTGGAAGGACCACCGAAAGGGCGATGAGCCACGGATTGATCTGCGGTTCTTTGTTGACGGTCAAATTCGCTACTTCCTTACGAACCTCGCGCTGCGTTTTTGATTTTCTACAGGGGCGGTACGAATGGAACATGCATCTTCCACGGGATAAAAGTTAGATGCATCGTGGAATCTGTTCGTGGCAGAAATTGTGCCGAGGTTCAATCGAGGTGTTGGCGCTCCCCATACTGTTCTCACTGTTGAATTGTACTGGCGCTGGGCGGCGAAGAATTTGAATCGCATTTGAATTCCAGAAATTGCTGCGTCTCTTGCTGTGAATCGGTCGCGGCCAGGCTCTACACTGAAGGGACAGGGAGCGCGCACGGGATGCGGCTGCATACGGTTCCAATTGAAGAAGGACGCGAGGAATGAGCGGTAGTCTTGGCACCACGCTGGAAATGATCAAATGGGAGCATTCCGTGTTTGCGTTGCCCTTTGCGCTGACCGGCGCCATGTTGGCGACGCGAGGGCTGCCGCCGTGGCGGATTTTGTTTTGGATTGTAGTTTGCATGATCGCGGCGCGATCTGCGGCCATGGCGTTCAATCGGTGGGCGGATGCGGAGATCGACCGCGTGAATCCGCGAACGGCAAGCAGGGCCATTCCGGCGGGCTTGCTCAGCCGGCAATTCACCATTGGATTCACGGTTGTGTCGAGCGCGATATTTTTGCTGGCAGCGAGCCGGCTGAACCGGCTGACACTTATGCTTGCGCCGGTGGCGCTGGCGGTGATCTTTTTCTATTCCTATGCCAAGCGGTTCACGCACTGGTCGCACCTGGTGCTGGGGCTGGCGTTGGGGATTGCGCCTTCCGCCGCGTGGATTGCGGTGCGAGGATCGCTCGATCCGCGCATTCTGGTGTTGACCGGCGCAGTATTGTTCTGGGTGGGCGGGTTCGACGTGCTGTACGCGTGCCAGGATTACGAACATGACGTGCAGGCGGGGCTGCACAGCATTCCGCAGGCATTTGGGCTGAATGCCGCATTTTGGATTGCGCGCGCCATGCACGCGGTGATGCTGCTGTTATTGGTGGCGTTGATTGTCCTGTTTCACCTGAGCTGGATTACTGTCGTCGGAGTGGTCGCCGTGGCTGCGATGTTGATCTACGAACATCAATTGGTTTCGCCGAAGGATCTACGGCGGCTGAACGCGGCATTTTTTACCATGAACGGAATTATTTCGTTCGTTTTTTTTCTTGCTGTTGCCGTTGACCTGCTGTACCGGAGATAGATGGGTAGCAACAAGAAACGCCCCCAGGGGAGCCATGCCTGAGGGCGTTTCCGCAGCAGCCAATCGACCAGTTGGCATGTTCGCTTCTGTCGATCAATATCCTCGAACGGTTACGCCGTCGGGTTTGAAGCTTCCTCTGCGCGATGTTGTTCCTTGATGGCATCAATTTTTTCGTTGACGCGATTCTTGGTATTTTCGACGTTGCGGGAAATGTTGTCGCGTGTGTCGTTGTGGTGCTGCTCTGTGGTCTGTTTCGCTGCATCCTTCAGATTGCCCCAGGTTTCCTTGGCCGCGCCCTTCACCTGGTCTGCCACGCCGCGATTGGCCAGTTTGTCATTGCCGACCGTTTCGCCGACACTCTGTTTCACTTTGCCTGTAACCTGATCGACTTTTCCTGCGACTTGGTCCTTATTCATGGGGGGGATTACTCCTTTGTGCTGCGGTTGCTTCACCCGACCGGTTCCGCGAAAGTAGCGGAGCCGGATGGTTGAAGAGGTTGAAATGGAGCGCCCCGCATGACTGCGAGACGTTCCACTTGGTGGGGTGAAAGTGCTAAATCGCGGAGCGTCTTCCGCCGATAATTGCAAAGATGAGGACCACCAGTGCAATGACAAGCAGGATGTGGATATACGCGCCGAGTACGTGGAAGCCGATGAATCCAAGCAGCCACAAGATCAAAAGGATTACAAATATGGTCCACAACATTTGTTTCGTCTCCTTGCAGTCGAAGCCGGTACCTGTGATAAGTTGCGCGTAGGCAGAAAGAAGGTTGCCGCGAATTGCGAATATTTTGCGCAATCCAGTGTTCTCAGGAGGTTGGATGCAGGTTGCAATCCAGGGCGAGCTTGGCTCGTTCAGCCATGAAGCAAGTCTGACGTTGCTTCCGGAGGGAGAGATTGTGCCGTGCGCCGCGGCGGGGGCGGTGCTGCAAGCGCTAGGCAGTGGTCGCGTCGACGCGGCGGTGATTCCGGTGGAGAACAGTCTAGCCGGATCGGTGATGGATTTCTACGACCTGTTCTTCGCCCATGAATTCGTTGTGGAGCTCGAGATGGAGCTGCGAATTCGTCACAATCTGATGGTGGCGCAAGGGGTCGCGATGGAGACGGTGCGGCAAGTGTTGTCCCATCCCGTGGCGCTGGCGCAGTGCAAAGGATTTTTTGCGGCGCATCCGGAGTTGGAGGCGCGGGCCTTTTACGATACGGCGGGCGCGGTGCGGCACGTTGCCGAATCAAAGCAAAACGATTTGGCGGCCATCGGCAGCAAGCAGGCGGCGCGGCAATACGGCGCCAGCATCCTGCAGGAAAGCATCGAGGATCGGGAAGAGAGTTACACGCGCTTCTGGCTGATTCGCCGGCACAACTCCGCCCCTAAGAAACCTGCGCCCACCAAGCTGTCGGTCGCATTTGTATTGGAGAATCGACCCGGCGCATTGCTGCAGGCGCTGAACACATTTGCCGCGCGCCAACTGAACCTGACCAAGATTGAATCGCGACCCATGACTGGCCGGCCTTGGGAGTACATGTTCTATGCCGATGTCGCCATTCCTGGAAACGAGGAGGCGGACTCGGCGCTGGATGGCCTGAGAAGAGTCTGTTCCACAGTGAAGGAATTGGGGCGGTACCGGGTGCTGAATTCTGCATCGAAACGATAGAGGGAAGATTTGCCCCGAAGGCCTGTGGAAGAACTGGGAGATGCGCACATCGTTCAATCGCCTGCTTCGCCGATAATATATTTGCAACCAATGAGGATGATGAGCGTCTAAGATTCATAAAGGTTGATAGAGGGAGACTCAATGTCCAGCGATTTCTTAAGTGTCATCCATCCTGGAGAGCGGAAAGGCCGCGAACGGGATGGTTCAAAACAGGTCTATCCTGTTTTGCCAGTTCGAGATACGGTTTTGTTTCCTCATGCGGTGTTGCCGTTGACGGTGGGACGGGAAAGTTCCATCCAACTGGTTCAGTCTTTAGGGGAAGAGAAAACCATTATTGTGGTGGCACAGCGAGAAGCGCGCATGGACGCTCCCCAGCCGTCGGATTTGTATGCGGTGGGGACATTGGCGACGGTGCATAAAGTGGTAAAAATGCCGAACCAGAGCCTGTTCGTGTTTACCGAAGGCACGGAGCGGGTCAAGTTGACAGACTTCGATCAGTCGACGCCGTACATGAGGTCGGCCGTAGAAGTGATTGATGATATCGATCCGGAAAGGAGCCCGGAGGCGGAGGCCTTGCAGCGCAATATTCTGGCGCAGTTTCAGCATATTGTGACCGCATCTCCGACCTTGTCGGATGAATTGCAAACCATCGCGTTGAATATTGACGAGCCGGGACGGCTGGTCGACTTTATCGCGTCTTCGCTGCCGATTCTTTCGACCATCGATAAGCAGGATCTGCTGGAGACACCGGATGTGACGGCGCGCATGACGCGCATGAACCGGCATCTGGCCAAGGAACTGGAAGTGCAGCAACTGCGCAACAAGATCCAGTCGGAGGTGCAGGACCAGGTGCAGCAGTCGCAGCGGGATTATTACCTGCGCGAGCAGATGAAGGCCATCCAGAAGGAACTGGGCGAGATGGACGAAGGCCAGAAGGACATTGAAGAGCTGCGCGAAAAGCTGGAAGCTGCCGGGATGCCGGAGGCGGTGAAAAAGGAAGGGCTGAAGGAGCTGGGCCGCTTATCGCGGATGTCTCCGATGGCGCCGGATTATTCTCTTACGCGCAACTACATCGAATGGCTGGTGGTGTTGCCGTGGACGAAATCTTCGGGCAGCGAAGTCGATATTGCCAGGGCGAAGGAAATTCTGGATGAGGACCACTACGACCTGAAAAAGGTGAAGGAGCGGATCCTGGATTACCTGGCGGTGCGCCGCCTGAAGCCGGACATGAAGGGACCGATCCTGTGCTTTGTCGGGCCTCCAGGAGTAGGGAAAACCTCGCTGGGACGCAGTATTGCGCGGGCGCTGGGTCGAAAGTTCCAGCGAATTTCCCTGGGCGGCATGCACGATGAGGCCGAAATTCGCGGACATCGGCGCACCTACATTGGCGCCATGCCGGGGCAGATCATGCAGTCGCTGCGGCGAGCGGAAACGAACGATCCTGTGTTTATGCTGGACGAGGTAGACAAGCTGGGAAGGGACTTCCGCGGCGATCCGTCGTCGGCGTTGCTGGAGACATTGGATCCGGAGCAGAATTTCAGCTTCCGGGACAATTACCTGGATGTGCCGTTCGATCTTTCGAAGGTGCTGTTCATCTGCACGGCGAACATGCTGGACCCGATTCCCGAGCCGCTGCGGGACCGCATGGAGATCATCGAGCTGACCGGCTACACGGAAGATGAAAAGGTCCACATTGCGTTTCGCTATCTGGTTCCTCGGCAGATCAAGGAAAACGGAATCGAGGACAAGGACATTGAGTTTCCAGAAGCGGCAGTGCGCAGCATGGTGCGGCACTACACGCACGAGGCGGGCGTTCGCAAGCTGGAACAGTGGATTGGCACTGTCTGCCGCAAGCAGGCGCGTCGGATTGCCGAAGGGCTGACAGACAAACTGGTGGTCACGCCGGCGGTGATCCAGGAATTTCTGGGCGGCATCAAAGTGCGCGTGGACACGGAAATTGCCGAGCGCACCAAGCGGCCTGGGGTTGCTGTGGGGCTGGCCTGGACCCCGGCGGGAGGCGACATTCTTTTTATTGAAGCCAACCGCATGAAAGGCAAAGGCGGCTTTACGATGACCGGGCAGATTGGCGAGGTGATGCAGGAATCGATGCAGGCCGCGCTGACCTGGGTGCGTTCCAACGCAAAACTGTTGAGCCTGAAAGAGGACTTCAATTCGGAACTGGACCTGCACATTCACATTCCGGCGGGCGCGATTCCCAAGGACGGTCCGTCGGCGGGCGTGACCCTGGCAACTACGCTGGTCTCGCTGATGACGGACACCATCATTCGTCCTCTGACCGCGATGACCGGCGAGATTACGCTGAGTGGCAATGTACTGCCGGTGGGCGGCATCAAGGAGAAGTTCCTGGCGGCGCGGCGGGCCGGGGTCCGCGACATTATTCTGCCGGAGGAAAACCGGTTGAATGTGGAAGAGGACCTGTTGCCGGAGCAGCTGGCAGGGGTGACGATCCACTATGTGCGTCGTATTGAAGACGTGTTGGCGATTGCGCTGCCGGATGCGTTAAAGCCGCGAGTGCTGGAAGAAGCGATCCAGCAGGGGCAGCCGATGACACACGTGCCGGAGACGGCGCACGCATAAGGAGTCATTCTGAACCCTTCGACTTCGCTCACGGCAGGCTCCGCGTAGCGCAGTGAAGAATCCAGAGAATGTTGGTTTGGCCGTAGATGCCACTACACTCTGGATTCTTCGCTTCGCTCAGAATGACAGGCCGTTTTATCGAGAACTTAATAAGTGTTCACCATTGGCCATTCCACGCTGTCGATTGAGATTTTTCTTAGCGCGCTGGCGGACAACGGAGTTGCGCTGATGGTGGACGTGCGTACGATTCCGCAGTCGCGACACAATCCACAATTTGGCAAGGAGGCGCTGTCGGCGTCGTTGCGCTCGGCGGGCATCGAGTATCGCTGGATGCAGGCGCTGGGCGGTCTACGGCGTACACGGAAAGACTCCATCAATACAGGGTGGCGCAACGCCAGTTTTCGCGGCTACGCAGACTATCTGCAGACCGAGGCGTTCCAAACAGCGCTACAGGAATTGATGGAGTTGGAGAAGGAAACGACGGTGGCGATCATGTGTTCAGAGGCGGTGCCATGGCGCTGTCATCGCTCGCTGATCGGCGATGCGCTGCTGATCCACGACCATTCTGTCGAGGATATTTTCGTGGCGGCAACAGGGAAATCGCATCGCAAGCCGCATACGCTTACGCCTTTTGCGCGGGTCGAGGGAACGCGACTCTGGTACCCGGCAGAGCTGGAGTTGCAGGAATTGCCATTACAAGGAGAAAAGACATTGCCATAAACCCAAGTCTCAGAAGCGAGACCTGGGGCACCCAGATTTGCTTTCTACGCACTACACTTTAGCCATGCAGGTACATGTATTGCTTTTTGGCGCATTGAAGGACCTGCGGGCGCGGGAGACGGAAGCTCTCGAACTGCCGGAGCAGACCACGGTGGCGGAATTTCTGCACCGGTTTGTCGCGGCGGCTCCAGAGGTGGGGAAGTATGCGGGTTCACTGGCAATTGCCGTGAATCGCGAATATGCGTTGCCCGCGCAAGTACTGCGAGACGGCGATGAGGTTGCGTTGTTGCCTCCGGTCAGCGGCGGTTCCTCGGAAGATGAGTCAATTGAGGGAAGCGATTCGATTCGCCTGCAACGCGAGCCCATCGATGCAGCCGCGCTGGTGGCCGCTGTGAAAGAAGGCGAGGCGGGTGCGGTGGTGGTGTTCGACGGAATTGTACGCAACCATACGCGCGGACGGCGGACGCTGTACCTGGATTACGAATCCTATGAAGCCATGGCGCTGGGCCAGATGCGGACGCTGGCGCGCGACGCGCGGCAGCGATTTGGTGTGCGGCGAATTGCATTGGTCCATCGACTGGGACGGTTGCAGGTGGGGGAGACCAGCGTTTTGATCGCAGTTGCTTCGGCACATCGCGCGCAGGCGTTCGATGCCTGCCGCTGGATCATCGACACGCTGAAGAAGACGGTGCCGATCTGGAAGAAAGAATGGTTCGACGATGGCGCGGTGTGGGCCGACGGAGAACCGTTTCCAGCGGAGATTTCGGTTCGCGAATCCGGCGCGAACTCGGCCGAGAAGAAGCCGTGAGATGGATCTTGGCTGGTGTGAGCTTCGCGGCGTTCCTGATCCTGCCCGGTGGCATGAATTTGTTTCCTTCCACCCTAGCCGCAAACGGCGCGGCGAGCACATGGCACCCGCAAGTTCCACGAGAATCGTTGCGGGTCCACGTCAATCTGGTCAATGTTCCGGTGAATGTGGTGGATCGGCACGGGCAACCGGTGAGCGGATTGCAGCGAGAGGATTTCGCGCTGACCGAAGACGGCCATCCGGAAACGATTCGGCTGTTTCAGGCGAATGCTGCTCGGCCGCTTTCCATTGCGTTGGCCATCGACACCAGCGTCAGCGTGCGCGCAGATCTGCCGCTGGCGAAGCAGGCGGCATACGAATTCGCACATTCTGTTTTGCACCGCGAGGACCAGGTCGAGTTGTTAGGGTTTGCCGGCGAGGTGACGGAGGTGGTCCCGTTCACCGGCAATCTGCGCGCGCTGGACCATGGTTTGCGTGGCCTGCATGGCAATGGGCCGACCGCGCTGTATGCGGCGATTACGCGGGCCGCAAGCGATCTAGAGAGACATTCCGGTCGCAAAGTCATCGTAGCGATCAGCGATGGATCGAACAGTGTTCCCGGGGTGGATTACGAACAGGCGCGTACCGCGGCGCTGCGAGCGCAGGCCAGTATTGAAAGCATCATCCTTGTTCCCATCGGAGCGAACGCGGGTCGAGACCTTGGCGGGGAACACGCGCTGATCCAACTGTCTCGCGATACCGGCGGGCAATATTTCTATGCAGACGCCGCAGACCCGTTGCAGAAAGCGATGACGCGGCTCTCGCTGGGGCTTCGTTCAGAGTATCTGCTGGGCTATTATCCTGCGCAGAAGGTTTCGACCGGCGAGGAGGTCGATGGTTTTCGGAAGATTCAATTGCGGCTCACCAATCCCGCACTGAAACATGGCTATCGATTGCAATACCGTACAGGCTATTACGCCGAGGCCGTGCGCTGAACACGATATACTTTGGGTGTGAACACTCCTGGCAGCGGTCGGCGCAAGCAAAAATCTCATCATCCGCAAACGGAAACCGGGCAGGAAGCGATGTACCTGCGCAGCCTGAGCGAGCGGCAGACGCCGGTGGTGGTGCAGTTGCGCGATGGCGAGTCGCTGCATGGATGGATCGAGTATTTCGACGACCGGATGGTTCGCCTGACCCGGGAAGGCAAGCCAAACCTGTTCATCTACAAGCATCAGATTCTGACGATTACGGAAAAAGCCCGTGGTCGCGCGCCGCGAAAAGACAAGCAGTTTGAGGCGGAAGGGTCGAGTGAGGATTCGCTGGCATGAGCGAACACACTTTTTTCCATGCCGGGCCGGCATCGGAGATGGCGCGTGCTGCGGGGGCCTTGCTGCGAAGGCACTACGAACACGGAGTGGCCACCGAATACAAGGGCGAAGTCGATCTGGTGACGGTGGCGGATCGCGAGAGCGAAAAGCTGTTGGTGGAGCGGCTGCGCGCGCAATGGACGGACTATGGGATTGTCGGCGAAGAGGGCACGCGGACGCAGATGGAATGCGAGTACCGCTGGTACATCGATCCGCTGGACGGCACCACGAACTTTGCCCACGGATTTCCGGCTTTTTGCGTGTCGATGGGGTTGGAGCATCGCGCCCTTGGCGCCGCGCCGGATGCGGATGGCGAGCTGGTTGCGGCGGTGATCTACGACCCGTTGCGGAATGAGATGTTTCTGGCGGAAAAGGGACAGGGAGCGACGCTGAACGGAAAACCTATCCATGTTTCCTCGACAGAAACGCTGGCTGAATCGCTGATCGCTACGGGATTTCCCAGCCGCAAACGCCACGGCAATCCAAACGCGCATTTTTATCATGAGTTCACCTTGCGCTCCCATGGAGTGCGCCGGGCCGGTTCCGCCGCGCTGGATCTGGCGTATACCGCGTGCGGTCGGCTGGATGGCTATTGGGAGTTCAAGCTGAATTCCTGGGACACGGCGGCGGGTGTGTTGCTGGTGCGGGAAGCGGGAGGCAAGGTCACGTACATCGACGGCAGCCCGTTTCATCTCGCCAGCGCGGAAATCCTGGCGACCAATGGAAAGATTCATGCGCCGATGATGGCACTGTTTCAGGACATGTTCGCGGGACGCAATCTGGAGCCGATACAGTCGCCGCGCGAGTTTGCCACAGCGCGGGCCGAGCGTCTTTCGACGACCGCTAAATGACAGAGAAAAACGTCGCGCGGAATTTTTTTTCGAGTCGACAATCTTGCACCTGCTGTGCTGCTACAATCGAGTTGGCTTGCTAGTCCCTGTCAGGAGAGTTTTCACCCATGGCTTACGTGATTGCAGAACCCTGCATCGGCACGAAAGATACCGCTTGCGTCGATGCCTGCCCGGTGGATTGTATTCATCCCAAGAAGGATGAGGAAGGTTTTGAGGGGTCCAATCAACTCTTCATCGATCCAGTGGAATGCATAGATTGCGGCGCGTGCGTGCCGGTTTGCCCGGTGTCGGCCATTTTTACCGCCGACGATTTGCCGGAAAAGTGGAAGAATTACGAGCAGATCAACGCCCAGCATTTCGGCCGCTAGTTTTGTTGTTGTTTCGGGAAAGCGCGCAGCGCCAGGGCTGCGCGTTTTTCATTGGGCGCTGCTTTTCCGGCCTCGACTCGATCGAATTGGACTCTCGTCCACGCTATGACTTTGCATCAATCTGAGGCGATCGTACTGCGCACCTGGCCACTGCGGGAATCGGACCTGCTGGTTTCCTTGTTGACCCGCGATCTGGGCAAGGTGCGCGGCGTGGCCAAGGCGGCGCTGAAATCGAGAAAACGATTTGGCGGAGCGTTGGAGCCGATGACGTATGTGGATGCGGCGTATGCGGAACGGCCCCGTCAGGAATTGGTGCGGATGGACCACTTCGAAGCAATCGCATCGCCGCTGGCGCTTCCGATCGATTATCTGCGCGCAGCGACATTGGGATATTACGCCGAGGTCCTGGAAAATGTGTTGCCGGACCACGATCCGCAGGATGCAATTTTTCGGTTGACGCTGGCGGTGCTGGAGCAGAGCCAGGTGGGCCGATGCTGGATGCCGGTGACGTATTTTTCCCTTTGGATCACGCGGCTGATCGGCTGGCTGCCGGAGACGGACCGATGCACGGAATGCGGCCAAAACTTTGCCGGCGAGGCGGCGTATTTTCACGGACTGACGGATGGCTTGAGCTGCGCGCGTCATAAGAAGCCCAACAGCAGCGCGCTTGGCGTGGATTCGCTGGCGCTGGCGCAGCGGATGTTGCGGGACTCGATCTGCGCCATGAGCGAAGAACCCTGGACGCGGCAGTCGGGACGGGACCTGCGGCGGTTTCTGGTGCGGACGCTGGAGCGGCACACGGAGCGGCGTTTGAACTCCGCAGAAGTGTTCAGTCGCATGGGCGGCTGACGGTATTTCGCAGGCCAGGGTCGGAGGTCGGCGGCACATTCGATACAATCAGCATCAATGCATCCGCATTTTGAATGGAGTTTCCTCAAGTGGCATCCAACGGCCCTGTCGAACGAAAAGTCCCGCTTACATTTCAGGAACTGTTGTTTCAACTGCAAGAATTCTGGGCCAGCCGGGGTTGCATTTTGCAGCAGGCGTATGACGTAGAGGTGGGCGCAGGCACCATGTCGCCGGAGACATTTTTGCGCGTGTTGGGGCCGAAACCGTTCCGCGTGGCATACGCGCAGCCATCGCGTCGACCTGCGGATGGGCGCTATGGGCAAAATCCGAACCGGCTTTTTAAGCACACGCAACTGCAGGTGATTTTGAAGCCGCCGCCGGAAAATATTCAGGCGCTGTATCTGGAATCGCTGGAAGCCATCGGGATCGACCTTCGCCAGCACGATGTGAAATTTGAAGAGGACAATTGGGAGTCGCCGACACTGGGAGCGTGGGGGATTGGCTGGCAGGTGATGCTGGACGGACTGGAGATTACGCAGTTCACGTATTTTCAGCAATGCGGCGGCATCGATCTCGACCCCATTGCGGGCGAGATTACCTATGGGCTGGAGCGTATTGCCGCATTTTTGCAGGATGCGGATTCAATCTACGACATTGCGTGGGCGCGGGAGCCGGACAGCGGCAAGGAAGTTACCTACGGAGAGGTGCGGTTCGCGGAGGAGGTGCAGTTCTCCGTCTACAATTTTGAGCTAGCCGAGGTCGACAAGCTCTGGCAACACTTCAGTCTGTATGAAGCCGAATGCAAGTCACTGATCGGCGAGTGGAATCAGAAGATGGAATATCGAGAGAGAATGCACACCCGGCCAATGACGGCGGCGGACGACCTTGTAACAACAGTGGATTCGTCTGTGAGGAATTTTCCTCTACTACCGGCCTTTGACCTCTGCCTGAAGTGTTCGCACATTTTCAATTTGCTGGACGCGCGCGGCGCGATTTCAGTGACGGAGCGAGTGGGCGTGATTGCAAGAATTCGCGCGCTGGCTGTGGCCGTGGCCAAGGCGTTCGCAGCACAACAGATGGTCGCCGCTGCATAGAAATATTCAAGATGAAAGTTTAGGAAACGAGTCGCATGCCTGCATTTCTGCTTGAAATTGGATTGGAAGAAATTCCCGCCGGGATGATTGCTGCCGCCCAGGACGAGTTGGCGCAACGCATCGAAAAGTTGCTGACGCGCGAACGTTTGACGGCGGATGGGCTGCGGGTGACGAGCTATTCCACGCCCCGACGGCTTGCGGTGCTGGTGGAAGGGTTGTTGCCGGGCCAGCCCGACATGCAAGAAGACATTATCGGGCCAGCGATCAAGGTTGCGTTCAGAGATGGCGCGCCGACTCAGGCGGCGATTGCGTTTGCGAAGAAGTCTGGCGTCGACGTTTCCACACTCAAGATCATTCAGAACGCAAAGGGTGAGTATGTTTCGGCGACCGTCGATCGGCGCGGGCGTACGGCAGCCGAGGTACTGACGGAGGGTCTATCGCCAGAGATCGCTGGAATCTATTGGCCGAAGAGCATGTACTGGCGCGCTGGCAAGCTGGAGCGATTTGTGCGGCCGGTGCGGTGGATAGTGGCGCTGCTGGATGATGAAACTTTGCCGCTGGAATTCGCCGGGGTGAGGGCGGGTCGGGTCAGCTACGGGCATCGCGTGCTGCATGGAAATGCGCCGGTGATGATAAGTGCGCCGCAAGCATATACGAAGACGCTGGCGGCCGCGTATGTCGAGGCGGATCCGGCTGTGCGGCGGGAGCGCATTCGCAAAGCGCTGGACAGGGCAACGCGACTGATTCCTGGTGTGCGTTGGCGCGAGGATGAAGACCTGGTGGAGATCGTCACCAACCTGACCGAGTGGCCGGGCGTGATTTTAGGCAGCTTTGAGGCGAGCTATCTCGACCTGCCGGAGGAAGTGCTGGTGACGGTGATGCGTGGTCATCAGAAATATTTCGCGCTGGAGGACAGCGAAAAGAAACTGCTGCCGAATTTTCTGGCGGTATTGAATTTGGAGGTTGATGAGGCGGGAGCTGCGGTGATTCGCCATGGCAACGAGCGGGTACTGCGGGCGAGATTCAACGACGCGCGTTTCTTCTGGGATGTAGATCAGAAGATCCCGCTGGTCGATCGCGTGGAGATGCTGAAGAGCGTCACCTTCCAGAAGGATCTGGGCAGTTACTGGGACAAGACGGAGCGAAATCGTGCGGTGGCGCGACGGATCATCGACCGATTTGATCCGCCACTGTTCGATTCGGAGATAAAGTTCACAACGTTTTGCGCGGGAGTGGAACAGGCGGCGTTGCTGGCGAAAACCGATCTGACCACTGAAATGGTGAAGGAATTTACCGAACTGCAAGGCGTGGTCGGCGGGCTGTATGCGCGGGCGCAGCGGCTGCCGGACGGAGTTGCACGAGCGATTCACGATCATTACAAGCCCGCATCGCAGGAGGACACGATTCCCAGCCTTCCTGCGGGTTCTGTGGTGTCGCTTGCCGACAAGCTGAGTAACATCGTCGATATGTTTGCCATTGGATTGCAACCGACGGGTTCGAAAGATCCATTTGCTCTGCGCCGCGCGGGCAATGGAGTGGTTCGTATTCTGGTGGAAACCAAGGCAGTGCGAGATGCTCTGGATTTAGTGGGCGTGGTTGAAGCTGCATTTCCACCGAATACGATGAACATAGAGATTACAGAGCCATATAAGAACGTAATAAACTTTATGCTCGACCGGCTTGAATCCTACTTGCGGGAGTCTCGATGTGTCCGTCTTCAGGTGGCACGGGCCGTAAGGAACTCAACGGTCGCACATAACAGGCGTGGTGTTGAGTTTCGATGGTTCGACCTCGATGATTTTCGATTTGTCGGTTATGGAAAAATTGCAGAGTTTGCATCTGTACTGAACGAAGAGATAGGCTCACAGGAAATTTACGCTATTGCGGAACTCCTGAAGAGGACGAAGAACATTTTGCGTCAAGCACATGAGAAGGGGATTTCATATTACAAGGGAGCCTCTCCAACGCCTCATCAGGAACAACCAGAAGAGAAGGAACTTCGCCTTAAGACGAGGGAAATCCAGAAGGCAATTCAGGACAATTACTGTGCCGGAAAATATCGGGAGGTCATTGCTGCCATCGCTAGCTTGCAGCCTGTGTTGAATGCCTTTTTCGATACTGTCATGGTCATGGTGGACGATCCCGTTGTCAGAAGCAATCGGCTCACGTTGCTGCACGGCACGGAATACGTGGTTGGCTGGGCGGCGGATTTCTCGGAGTTGGCGTCAATCTAGCTGGCTGAGCGAACGGTTCTTTGTCTGGCGAAGGAAGAATCCCAGGTCTCAAGATCGAGACCTGCGGCACCCGGCACCCGGGTTTTGCAGTGTCGTCGTACCGCGAGATGCATGAGCGCCGCCATCGTAAAGGCGCAGGATGGGCACTCAAAGATTTCGCGATATGCGAACAGGATTTAGTTCAGCTTCTGCAGGCGGGCGATCAGTTTTTGCGCCAGGCTTTCTTCGCTTTCCGTCCACAGCAGGCGAGTTTCCACGCCGCAGTTCTTTTCCACTTGCGTGGTAAAGTCCACCAGTTGCTGAATGTTTTTCTTCACGAAAATCTGGTCGTCTTCACGGAGCGGCACGTCGTCGCAGAGAAACGGCGTGTCCAGTCCCATGTCGACGCGGATGTGGCCATTCTGCTCGTAGCTGCCGTCGTCGAATTGCGGCCCAAGGCCGACGACGCGCACGACGCGCACTTCTTCTTTCCAGATGGGGTCGAGCAGGCCGTCGCTCTCCGGGTACCAAAGCTTCCAGGGCAGCTCAAACTCATAAGCACTGTCTTCATGCAGAATTTCCGTGGCTTCGGCGACGGCCTGTTCGGAAGTGGCAGGCTCCTCGTTTTCGGCAATGTAGACCCGCTGAAATGTGGGCGACTGCTGCCAGTCTAACGGATAGACGGAGGCTGCGGTGACCAGAGGATGGGGGAGCTGCTGCATCACGCTGACGAGTTTTTCCGGCAGCGACGACAGGCGGAAATTTGGAAACCACAGGCTGTAGAAGAGAGAGTCTGCCATGGTCCCATTGTAGTGGGTACGCTCTCGGGGAATGGCGCGAAATGAGAAGATGGTGGTATGCGCTGGACAATTGAGAGGCTGCGCCTGGCAATCATCGTGGTGGCGGTGGTGTTGCTGGTGTCCATCGTAGGCTCGATTTTTTACGGACGCTGGCGGCTTCGCCAGATTGCCCAGGACCTGCCGGGCCGTCTGGGAATCCAGATCCAGCAAACGACGCAAGGGTTTGTGCGATTCAGCACAGAGGGCGGCCGCAGGGTCTTTACGCTGCATGCGGCGCACGCGATCAGCTACAAAACGGGCGGGCGGGTGATGCTGCACGACGTTGAAATCGACATGTACAACCGGCAGAACGACCAGGCCGATACCATCGCCGGAAAAGACTTTGAATACGACCAGGACAGTGAGGTTGTGATTGCGCAGGGGGAGGCGCACATCGTTCTGCATTCGCCCCCTCCGGCTCATCCGACATCCGCAAAGAACGCGGAACCGCAGACCATTCACATTACGACGCACGGGCTGGTTTTCAACCAAAAAACCGGCGAGGCGACGTGCAGCGGGGAAGTGGATTTTCAGTTTTCAAAATCCACTGGCAAGGCGTTGGGCGCGCAGTATTTCTCGAAAACCGGGCAATTGATCCTGGAGTCGCAGGTGGTGTTGACGACCCAGATGCAGGACCGTTCCGCGATTGTGCATGCTTCGCATGCGATCTACGACCGTCAAGCAGCGCAAGTTCATCTGTTGGAGCCGCGGTACCTTTCCAGCGGTCCCAAGGGGGATGAGCATGGCAGCGCGGGAATGGCAACGATATTTCTACGGGCGGACGGTTCGGCAGAAAAGATGGATGCGCAGAATGCGGTGGAGCTGGCCTCCGCCGACGGGACGGGCATACGGTCGGCTGCAATGCAGGTGCATTTGGACGAACAAAACCAGCCGCAGCAGGCGCATTTTTTGGGCGGCGTACAGTTGACGCAGAATCAGCCGACACAGCAGACGGTCGGAGGCGGGCGTCAGGCCGTCGTCGACTTTGACGCGAACGGCCACGCCAAGCTGGTCACGCTGGATGGCGAAGTGAATTTTCAGCAGCAGATCGATGCGGACAAGGACCAGCTCCATCGCACACTGGCGGCGAACCACCTGGTGCTGCATCTGCGGCCGGGGCAGAGCGGGCCAGTGAAGAACGGGAAAGCGCAGAGCGGCCCGGCGCAGTTGCAGGAGGCGGAGGCGACCGGCGGCGCGGTGTTTACTTCGCGGAATACGGTTGCGGGTCATCCCGCGCAGGCGACCAGTCTTGCCGCGCGGACGTTGAAGGCGAGATTTGTACCCGGAAATGAAATACAGCATCTCGATGGCGTTGGGCAGACGCGGATGCGCATGGTCGCACCCAATGGAGACATCGATACGAGTACCGGAGATGTGCTGGCGATCGATTTTGTGACTGGCATGCCAATCGCAGCCGCCGTACCCCATGGCGGGCCGAATGCAACCAATGGCCAATCGATACGATCGGCGGTGCAGACGGGGCACGTGGTGCTCGATCAGACCTCGGCAAGAAAGACTGGCGCCGCAGGCACGGATGGCGGCCCGCAGATCTCTACCGCGACTGCGGCCCGAGCAGAGTATGACGGCGTGAACGACACCTTGACGCTGACCGGCGAGCCTGTCTTTCGCGATGCCAGCCTGGAGATGACGGCCGAACGATTCGAAGTGCAACGTGCGGCTGGAAAAATGCTGGCGACCGGTGGGGTGCAGACGACCGCTTATTCGGGCAATCCGTCGCAGGCGGCGCTGGGGGGGCTGTTGAGCGGAAACCAGCCTACGCACGTGATTGCCCGGCAGGCGCTGTTGCTGCACGATGCACAGAAGGCCATCTTTACCGGGCAGGCGCGGCTTTGGCAGGGAGGCAATTCCGTGGAGGCGCCGGTGATTGAGATGTCGCAAAAGATGCAGACGCTGACTGCGTATAGCAACGGGCCCTGCACGGAGTGCGTCCATACCGCGTTCCTGGGTCAGTCGGCGGGGCCTGCGCAGCAGGGCAGACAGAAGACATCGAAAGCCGGCGAGTCGGGCAATCGCGAACATGACAGTCCCGAAACTGCCAACCGGGAACCTTCGACATTTCGTGTGTTGAGCGGACGGCTGCTGTACTCGGATGCGGAACGGAAGGCCAGCTTCTCCGACCACGTGGAGGCGATCAGTTCAAGCGGCAATGTTTTTGCGGACCAGGCGGAAGTGTTTCTGACGCCCGCGAGTCCTCGTTCCCAGGCGAGGCCAGGGGCCGCGTTGGCGGCAACTGAGAAAAAAACAGCGCCCCATAGCAACAATTCACCGCAATCTTCCGTTGAAAGGATTGTCGCCACAGGGCATGTCGTGCTGGAGCAGCCGGGGCGGCGCGGAACCGGGACCCGGCTCGTGTATACGGCGAGTGACGGCCATTTCGTGCTGACCGGAGACGGCGCCAACCCTCCCCAGGTGGTGGACTCGATCCAGGGGACCGTGACGGGGCAGGTTCTCACGTTTTCCTCGCGGACACAGGCGATAATAGTAAGCGGAACATCCAACGATGCAGCAGTGACCAAGACCCGGGTGCAGAAGAAATAATGCAGCGACTGACAACCGACCAACTGGCGAAAAACTACCGCGGACGGCAAGTGGTGCGAGGGGTCTGCCTGGAGATCCACAAGGGAGAAGTGGTGGGGCTGCTGGGGCCGAATGGCGCGGGGAAGACCACGATCTTCTACATGATTGTCGGCCTGGTCGAGCCGGACTCTGGGCGGGTGCTGGTGGGCGACCGTGACATTACGCAGTTGCCCATGTATCTGCGGGCCCGCAATTTCGGCATCAGTTACCTGCCGCAGGAGCCATCGGTTTTTCGCAAGCTGACGGTTGAAGAAAATATCCTGGCCGTGTTGGAAGTGCAGCCCGGCGGATGGCAACAGCGGCGGGCGCGCATGGAGCGGTTGATTGAACAGTTGAGCCTGGGCCATGTAAGGAAAACGCGCGGCTATGCACTCTCTGGCGGGGAGCGCAGACGGGTGGAGATTGCCCGGTGCCTCTCGATCGAGCCGAATTTCATTCTGCTGGACGAACCTTTTTCCGGAATCGACCCGATTGCCGTGCATGATTTGCAGGACATTATTTTCGATCTGAAGGCCAGCGGATACGGCGTTTTGATTACGGACCACAACGTGCGCGAAACGCTGACGGTCACCGACCGGGCCTACATCATCAACGAGGGGAAGATTTTTCGCGCTGGAACACCGGAAGAACTCGGCCAGGACCAGGAAGTGCGGCGCGTGTATCTGGGCGAAGGCTTCACCCTGGGCTAGGTCGATTCAGGCCCGAACGTAATGTTGACAGGCTCTATGTCCCTAACGGCCCTGTCGTCATCAAGGCCGGGTTCAAAGAAGGTTTGCCTATTGCTGGTCTTCTTGGCATGGATGGTTTCTTTGAGCATTTTGTTGTCACATTCAGATACACGGCCTTGGAGTGTGAGCTTGAGCGCGTCTATCAGACATAAAACAGAGATCTGAACCCCAACTGGCCCACCCCCAGCTAACGCTATAAGCAATTTGAGTGCAAATTCCCTAAGTTATACGTGACAAAGTAGATACGCGGCATTTCCTGCAATCTACCCATAGGAACGAGCCTTGCCCCATGTACACTGGGGTTAACTCTCCACGTCCAACTGGAATTCTGCCATGGCCCTTCTTCAACCCCGGCTCAATTTGAAAGTCTCGCAGAAGCAGATTCTGACGCCTGGACTGGTCCAGATGGTCAGCCTGCTGGCCCTGAACAAGCAGGAACTGAGGGAGATGATCGATGCCGAGCTTCTAGAGAATCCCGTGTTGGAGGAACTGGAAGAGGCGGTGCCACTGGCGGAGGAGGTCCAAACCCCCGAGGAAGCGGTGCCGGCCGGCGAGGAAAAAGCTGAAGAGAAAGATCCGTTTGACGAGATCGACTTTGGCTCCTATTTCCAGGACTATCTGGATCCTGGTTATCGCACGCCGCAGAGCACCGAGATCAACGAAAAGCCTTCGTTCGAGAATTTTCTCTCCAAGCCCACGACCCTGACCGACCATTTGATCTGGCAGCTGGGCTCGCTGCATTTGACGGACGGAGTGCGTGAAGCTGCGGAGCTGGTGATTGGCAACCTGGATGAAGATGGATATCTGACGGCCAGCGATGACGAACTGCTGGCTGTGCTCACCCAGCAAAGGCCGCAGGAGCGGGCGGGCGTTACGCATGCCGGGGTCGCTTTCAACTCGAATGGCCATAAGGCATTCGTCGGCGTGCAGGCTGACAACGGACCAACTGAACTGCTCGGCGGGGCCGGGGCCCCGTCGAGCCATGACGCTTTGAATCGCGGGACGAATTCCATGCCCAGCGATGGTGGAAGCGAGTCCGACGGCCTGGCGCTACCAGAGGAACATTCCCCCACGTTGAAGCGGGACCTTGAAGAGGCGCTGCACATTGTGCGACGGTTCGATCCGGTGGGCATCGCGGCGCGGGATTTACGAGAATGTTTGCTGACTCAGCTGGATGTGCGTTCACAGCAGGCCGGCGAATTGGCAGACGGGCTTCGGCTGGCCGCAGCCGCCGACGGCGGCGAGGACGATCTGCAGGAGGGCAACGCGCCGCAGGCCGCTCTGCTTCCGGCCAGTCGTCAGAGCGATGCCGATCGGGCGGCAGCGGAGCGAATCCAGTCGGAAGCCAGCGCGGTCATGGCGCTGGCGCGGCGCATTATCGATGAGTTTCTCCCGCACCTGTTAAAGCGGGACATCCGTGAACTGGCGCGCATTACAGCAAGCCCGCAGTCCAGAGTGCAGTTGGCGATCGAGTCGATTCGTGCCCTCGACCCCAAGCCGGGCCAGCGGTATAACCGCGAGCAGGTGCGGCTGATCGAGCCCGATGTCGCCTTCCAGAAGCGCGACGACGAATACGTCATCCTGATCAACGATGAAGAGATGCCGACCTTGCGTTTGAATCAAGGCTATCGCCGCATGTTGAACCAGGAAGGCACAGAGCGCGAGGTGCGCGAGTATGTGAAGGAGCGCTATCGCTCTGCCATCCAGCTGATGCGCAACATTGAGCAGAGGAAGAACACGATCGTGCGCACCTGCGAGGTGATTGTGCGCCGCCAGCGCGAATTTCTGGAGCAAGGCATGGACTCGCTGAAGCCGATGATGATCAAGGACGTGGCCGAAGAGATTGGCGTCCATGCCTCCACGGTGAGCCGGGCGGTCGCCAACAAGTATGTGCATACGCCGCAGGGAGTGTTCGAGTTGCGCTTCTTTTTCTCCGAGGGCGTGAATGGCCCGGAAGGATCGGACACGCCGCTGTTGCTGCTGAAGCGCAAAGTGAAGAAGATGATTGAAGAGGAAAATTCCAGCAAGCCGCTGACGGACGATGCCATCGCCCACCTGCTGCAATCGCAGGGAATTGCAGTGAACCGGCGCACTGTGGCCAAATACCGCGAGGACATGGGAATCCCCAGCACCCACCAGCGCCGCGTCCGCATCTGAATGAATAGTTGGGTCAAACGAAACCAGACTCAGGAGGGACGTGGATGGACTCCGAACTTAGTGGAAGAAACGTGACGGTCACGAAAGACTTGCGGGCCATGGCGGACGAAAGCCTGGACCGGATTGAGAAAATTGTGGGCCGAGGTTCCAGCGCTCGCATCGTTTTTCGTTCTCAGAAACATCTTTCGATCGCGGAAGTGACTGTGATTGCCCGCCAACACACTGTGGTTGGCGTGGCCGAGGCGCCAGACCTGACCATTGCCTTGCGGACGGCATTGGAAAAGACGGAGAAGCAGGCAATTCGCTGGAGAAAAAGCAAGATAGAAAAGAAGCGCCAGGCCAAGTCGATCAGCGCAGTTCTACCCGCGGTCCCTTCAGAAGGGACCGCTCCGGCGGAAGAGAAACCGCGCGCAGCGGCCGGCAGGAACGGAAAAGCATCGGTATCGGGGAAGAGGAAATCTTCTGGGGTGCATATTGTTCCGGCGCCGGAGGCGATGGCGCTGAGGCCCATGACCATTGAAGAAGCGGTGAAAGAGGCGGAGTCGGGCAATCGGCAGGTATTTGTCTTTCGCGATTTGGCGGGCGAGGTGAAAGTGCTGCATTGCGCGGGCGACGGATTGGTGCGGCTGACGGAAGTTTCCTGACCCGTCGGACATTGCGAAGAATTTTGTCGTTTCTGGGACGCAATTTTAAACGTACAATCTTGGCTCACGCTCTGCATATCTGAAAAACTTTGCTGCGAAGCGGAAGAGGACCGATGACGCGCACGGCTGGTAAGAAACGATTGAAGCCAATGACTGCGAAAGGGCAAACGGGAAAACCGCCAACCGATGCCGCTGGATTGATTGCGTCGAAACCCGTCAGATCCACCGCGGCGAAACGCGTTCGCAGCGCTGAAGCAAAACGGCCGCTGGCGGAAAACGAACTCGTCATTGTTACGGGGATGTCGGGTTCTGGAAAATTGTCGGCGCTGAAGGCGTTTGAAGACCTGGGCTATTATTCGGTCGACAATTTGCCGATCGACTTGATTCCCGCGTTTGCCG
Organism: Acidobacteriota bacterium; assembly: GCA_021792795.1. Taxonomy (GTDB): domain Bacteria; phylum Acidobacteriota; class Terriglobia; order Terriglobales; family Acidobacteriaceae; genus JAKAAZ01. Next base: position 44,353 of record JAJYUB010000008.1, read on the forward strand.
ATCTGATCCGGCAATCTCCAGAAACCAACCGCGCCGCCCTGGTGGTGGATGTGCGGGAGGGCTCGAACCTCGACCACTTTCCGGCGATTTTGCGCAAAGTGCGGCAGACGACCTCGACCCGGCTGCTTTTTCTGGAGGCTTCGGACGAAGCGCTGCTTCGGCGGTTTTCAGAGACCCGGCGTCCTCATCCGCTGGGCCGCATCGACACCATTCGGCGCTCGATCCAGTCCGAGAGGAAATTGCTGGAGCCGCTGCGCAACATTGCGGACGTCTGCATCGACACGACAAATTTCAATGTGCATGAACTGCGCGCCCATATCAACGGGCTGTTTCAGCAGGAGAGTGGCGAGAAGAACCTGCTGATTTCTTCCATCAGTTTCGGCTACAAGAACGGGGTGCCGCAAGAAGCCGACCTGGTCTTCGATGTGCGCTTTCTACCCAATCCGCATTTCATCCCGGAGTTCCGTCCGCTGACCGGCCAGGACGAGAAAGTGGTGCGCTATATCAATCGTTTTCCGGAGACCAAAGAGTTTATTCAGAAGGTCCACGATCTGCTTTTATTTTTGCTGCCGCATTACGTGCAGGAGGGTAAGAGCTATTTGAGCGTGGCGTTCGGCTGTACCGGCGGCCAGCACCGCTCGGTGATGATCGCGGAAAAAATGCAGGCGCTGCTGCAGGCCGATGGATACCAGGTGAAATGTCTCCATCGCGACATGCCGCGATAGGCGCGGACTTGCTGGAATACTGTGTCTCAGGCGCGAGACATAATGGGGCTTGTTTTTTGCGCGGACGTTCTCAACCGGTCGAGAACACGTTCATTTCGCCGACGATTTGCTCAGCACATCCGGCCCCAGAACACAATCTGGCGGCCATCGAGCCCATGGCACAGCCTGGGAAGCGTCTGAAAGTAGCAATGCAACCGGTGCCTCTACCGGTGCTTCGTAAAACGGCCACTCGTATCAGAGTGGCATGATTCCCGTATCTATCCTTATTTTCTATCGCTTATATGGTGAGCGCGCTGGGACTCGAACCCAGGACCCACGCATTAAAAGTGCGTTGCTCTACCACCTGAGCTACGCGCTCTCACCAAGTTCCAAATTATCACAGAGACACGCCTGCTCCTACGCCGTGTCTGGGGCCGGTCCTGACAACGCGCCAATGCGGAAGGCTCTGTCGCGTCATTTGTTCAGCCAAGCTGCGCAGCGGAATCTTGGGGGCGAGTGTATCGTCGCGAAGCTTATGCACGGGGAGTAGTGCTTTCGAGTAGAAATGACGAGCACATGGTTCGCCAGGTAAATCAGGCGGACATTCTGGCGTGGTGGCCGGAGGTCTGCCAGGAGCCTGAGCGGGGAGTTGCTGTCTGTCGGCGAGAATTCGCTCACTAGTCTGGAGAGGGACGATTTTTGGCGCAGTGCCGTGAATGGCCCGCAGGCCAGTCCTTGTCCGTGCCCTGATAAACTGAACAGTTTGCTAGGAACATAGCGATGAGCGCGACAAAAGCGATGAATGTGACAATTCTGAACACACGTGCCACTGTAGAGGCCTATCGGCATACGGCCGCCGACACCATGGAGTTGGTGGGGAACACACCGATCGTGCATCTCGGCCGAATCTCGCCCGAGAATGGCGCGGCGATTTACGCAAAACTGGAATTTTTGAATCCCGGAGGCAGCATAAAAGATCGTGCCGCGCTGGGATTGATTCTCGATGCGGAGCAACGCGGCGTGCTGCAACCGGGCGGCACCGTTGTGGAGGCGACTGCAGGCAACACGGGTGTCGGTCTGGCGTTTATCGGCGTTCGTCGGGGTTACAAAGTTGCGCTTTTTGTGCCCGAAGGTTTTGCCGAAGAAAAATGTATTCTGATGCGCGGCTTTGGCGCAACAGTCGAACGCACGCCGGAAGAGGAAGGCATGCAGGGCGCGATCCGCAGGGCGCTCGATCTTGCGCGCTCCATTCCCGGCGCATGGATGGCGCGGCAGTTCGACAATCCGGCCAATCCTGATTTTCATTTCCGGACCACGGCGCAGGAAATTCTCGATCAGATGGAAAACCGCATCGACGCATTTGTTGCGGGCGTCGGGACTGGCGGCACGTTTACCGGCATCGCTCGCAGATTGCGACAGGACGTGGGCCGCGTCCGTACGATTGCAGTTGAAACTGAAGGCTCCGTCTTGCAGGGCGGCGCGCCAGGCAAACATAAGGTGGAGGGAATTGGCGTCAGCTTTATCCCGAAGACATTCGACGCGTCTGTCTGCGATTCCATCGTTCGCGTGAGCGATCGCGATGCCTTTGCTATGGTGCGCAGGTTGGCACGGGAAGAAGGGGTTCTGGGCGGTTCCAGCTCCGGGGCCAATGTATTCGCGTCGCTCGAACTGGCGCGAACCATGCAGCCAGGGCAACGCATCGTGACCATCATTCCGGATTCCGCCGAGCGATATCTTTCAAAGAACATTTTCGATGGCGGCCTTTGACAATGGATTGCCGCAAATTCCCGCCAAAATTCACGCCGGTAGATACAAATCCTGCAACCCTTAAGGACCCTAGCCATGATTGAAAAAAAGAAAGGTTTTTCGACGCGCGCAATTCACGATGGACAGGCCCCAGACCCGGCGACAGGCGCGGTCAACGTTCCCATCTATGCCAGTTCCACGTACGTGCAGCAGGAGATCGGCAAGAATAAAGGGTACGAATATTCTCGTGTCTCAAATCCGACGCGGACCGCTCTGGAAGAAAACTTTGCGTCGCTAGAAGGCGGGACTTCAGCCCATGTTTTTGCCAGCGGGATGGCGGCGATCACTGCGCTCTGCACCATGATGAAGAGCGGGGACCACGTTGTATGCAGCGCCAATATGTATGGCGGGACGACGCGCCTGTTCAACCAGGTCTTGACGCGGTATGGCCTGGAATTCACCTATGTCGACACTTCCGATGCGAAGAATGTAGATCGCGCCATTCGTCCGAGTACCAAACTCGTGCATATTGAAACGCCGACGAATCCGATGATGGCGTTGACCGATATTGCCAAGGCCGCGGACATTTGTCACAGTCACAGTGTCGAATTAAGCGTCGACAACACATTCATGTCCCCATACTTTCAGCGGCCCATTGAATTTGGCGCGGACCTTGTCATGCATTCGACGACAAAATTCTTAAATGGCCATTCCGACGGCCTGGGCGGAGTGCTGGTGGGCACCAAGCCAGAGCACGCGGAGACGTTCGCCTTTATCCAGAAGTGCACCGGCGGCATTCTGTCGCCATTTGAGTGCTGGCTGCTGTTGCGCGGAGTGAAGACGCTGGCGGTGCGGATGCGCCAGCATGACGCCAACGGCCGTATCGTTGCCGATTGGCTGAACAGGCACGCGAAAGTGCGCAGCGTTTTTTATCCGGGACTGCAGGACCATCCGCAACACGATCTGGCCAAGCGGCAGATGTCCGGATTCGGATCGATGCTGAGTTTTGACCTTGGCTCCTTGGGAGCAGCCAATCGCATGTTAAAGAAGTTGAAGGTTTGCAGCCTGGCGGAATCGTTGGGCGGCGTGGAGACGCTGATCTCGCACCCGGCTTCTATGACGCACGCAGCGATCGGCGAAGAAGGGCGGCGCAAGCTGGGCATCACGGATGGACTAGTGCGCGTCTCGGTGGGGATTGAAAATGTCGAAGACATCCTGGCGGACCTGGACCAGGCGCTTACCGCCGCCTGAAGTAAGTCATCTGGCAGAAGTAAGATAATTGTCTGAAGTAAGGAATCAGTCCTTCAGCTTTTTGCGAATCTCAATATTCAATCGCTTAATTTTTTGATTTAGCGTGGATAGCGGAATGCGGAAGGCTTCCGCCGCGTCCGTCTGGTTCCAGTTGCAGTGCTCCAGCCGGTCGGTGATGATGCGTTTTTCGATTTCTTCCAAAATCTCAAATAACGATGCGTCTGGATTGTGATCGAGCAGACCCGCTTCGTAGCTGCGGCCGGTCAGGTGGTCGGGCAGCAACTCTTTCGGAATCGTCTGGTCTGTAGAGAGGACAACGCAGCGCTCAATGACATTTTCCAGCTCTCGAACATTGCCCGGCCACGAGTAATCAATCAAGGCGCGCATGGTTTCCGTGGAAATGGTGCGCAGCGGGAGCTGGTTTTCCTCGCAGAAACGCTTCAGGCAATGCGCGACCAGCAGCGGAATGTCCTCTATGCGATTGCGCAGCGGAGGCAGGTCAATGGTGATCACGTTGAGCCGGTAAAACAGGTCCTCTCGAAATCGCCCCTCGCGCACGGCCAGGCGAAGGTCGGCATTCGTCGCAGCGACGATCCGCACATCTACCTGCAACTCCTGCACGCCGCCGACCAGCATGAACTTCCGGTCCTGCAGCACTCGCAGCAGTTTTGCCTGCGTGTCCAGTGCCATGGTACCGATTTCATCCAAAAACAGCGTGCCGCCATTCGCAATTTCAAACAGGCCCTTCTTCGATGCGATGGCGGAAGTGAACGCTCCCTTGACATGGCCGAACAACGTGCTTTCCAGCAGGTCGGATGGCACAGCGCCCGTGTGGACGGGGACGAAGGGCTTATCGCGGCGCGGTGAATGCGAATGGATCGCTTTGGCGATCAGCTCTTTGCCGGTGCCGCTCTCGCCCTGCACCAGCACCGTCGACCGGCTGGGCGCCACTTGACCGACCAGGTCGAGCACAGCCTGCATCGTTTCGCTTTTGCCGATGATGTTTTCAAAACTATAGCGCTGCTTCAGGGCGCGCTTCAGTTGGATGTTTTCTGTTTCCGCGCGGTGCTGTCCAATAGCGCCGCGAATATCGGCCAGAAGCTTTTCGTTGTCCCAGGGCTTCTGGATGAAATTATTGGCGCCGAAGTGCATGGCTTCGACCACATTCTGCACCGTGCCATACGCCGTAATCATGATGACGGGAAGGTTTGCGTGCCGGGCGCGAATCGCCTGGAGAATCTCGAATCCGCTTTGACCTGGCAGAGCAAGATCGAGCAGCACCAGATCGAACACCGACTCTTCCAGCGCCTTCAAACCCTTGGCCCCATCGGGCGCAGTCGCTACCTCAAATCCCTCCAACTCTAACAGGAGTTGCAGCGATTCGCGGATGGCCGCTTCATCGTCAATGACGATGATGCGGAGCGGGAGGGTACTGTCGGCTTCTGGAGAAATACTTTCGTGCACAACCTCAGGCATGAACGGGCTTCCTCAATTTAGGAAATTGCAGATGGAAGGTCGTGCCGTGGCCAACTTTGCTTTCCACCTGGATCTTGCCGGCGTGTTCCTGAATAATGCCATAGCTCACAGAGAGTCCCAGGCCGGTCCCACGCCGCTGACCCTCAACCACGGCGGTTTTTGTGGTGAAAAATGGATCGTAGATGCGGCGCAAATTTTCCGCCGCAATACCGGAGCCGGTGTCGCCGACGATCACTTCGACCTGTCCATTGTCGATGGTTTGCACGCGCAATATGCCGCCGTCGGCCATCGCGTCCTTCGCGTTCAGAAAAAGATTCAGAAACACCTGCTGCAGCTTTCCCATATTGCCCAGGATGTCCGGCAGTTCCGGCTGCAAGTCAAGGTCGATGGCAATGTTTGCCGTGTTGAACTGATGCTGCAACAGCGCCAGCGTTTCCCGCAAAACGTGATTCACACTGACTGGTTTAAACTCGATGGTGCTGGTGCGCGAAAAATTCAGCAGGCTGTTGACGATTTCCGATGCGCGAAACGTTTGCTGCGTGATTTTGTCCAGCAGGGGCGCCGTCCGCTCGTCGCCGCGAATCTGCTTGGCCATCATTTGGGTATACGAAGAGATCACGGCCAGCGGGGTGTTTACCTCATGGGCGATACCGGCCGCCAATAGCCCGATCGAAGAAAGCTTGTCGGCCTGCATCAATTGGCTTTCCAGTTGCACCCGCTCGGTGATGTCGTCGACAAGAATGATACGGCCCACGGTGGTAAAGTCCTTATCGACCAGCGGGGCAATCGTAATGTTGGCGTTGCGGATTTCTCCGGCACGGGTGGCAAGTTGGAATTTGTAGAGAGTATGGACGCCGTTTTCGTGTTTTACGCGGTCGTACTCAGCCAGGAAATCCGCCGGAAATAAACTTGCCAGCGGCTGATTCAACGCTTCCGAACGCGGCACTGCGTACATGGATTCCATCTGCGCATTCCAACTGTCAATACGGTCCGCGAGGTCGACTGCCAGAATGCCAATGTTGATGGACTCGACGATATTTTCATTGAATTCCTTTAGCTGCTCGTACTCGGCAATCTTTTCCTCGAGCCTGGCGTACAAGCGCGTGTTCTGGATCGCGATGCCGACATAGCTGGCCAGCGTTTCCAGCAACTCCACGTCCTCGCTGGAAAGGAAGTCCCCGTTCGTGGTGCGGCCCAGTCCCAGCACGGCAATGGTGCGTTGCTGTACGCGGCAGGGAAGGTAATAGTTTAGGTCCAACAAAGAGACGGCGCGTTGCTGACTTTCGGCCAGGTGGGGGGCATTTTGCGTGCTTTCCAGAAAGATGTGCGAACCGTCCTCGCGGCCGTCGAAGCGAAGAAATCCGGTATCAAGATCCTCGGTGCGATTGAGCGCCGGCGCTGGAATTCCATGACTGGCCGCCAGGCGAAACTTTGAGACGCGGTCGTCTCGCTCGTCGTCGAGGAAGACGCCAACCCGGGCAACCTGCAGGATGCGAGGCAGCCGGTCGACCAAGGCATTCAGCAACGCGCGCAGATCGGTTTGCGTATTCAGGCTGCGGGCAAATTCGACCAGGGTCGCACGAGAATCGAGCCGTTTGCGGTCGAAGACGCGGTCCACGCGGTCTTGAATGGCGCGCTTAATGGGATCGAACACCAGCGCGGCGATAATGATCGCGGTTGCCAGGCCCCATCCGCCTGCCGCGGGCAATCTCTTATGCACCACTTCACCGGCAAACGCGACCGCGCCAAAGTAGATTGCGACCAGCGTTCCGGTTGCCAATGTGTAGGTCACGCCGCGTTTGAAGATCAGGTCCACATCCATCAGCCGGTAGCGCACAATCGCGTAGCTGAATGTCAACGGAAGGAAGACCAGGCACAAGACGCCGATCTGGCCAAGCAGCGTCGGGGCCGAGGCCCCGGCAAGGAGATAGGGAATCGCATAGAGCAGGGTGAAGGGGGTGACCGCGAGCAGGGTGCCGCGCGTCAGCCATTTCAGTTGCTGGCGCGTCAGCGGGTTGTCCGCCCGGCGATAGTTGATGAAGAACACCAACGCCGCCGCCACGTAATACAGTGCCATGTAGCCGATGGCGACCTGGTTCAATCGGTGAATCAGCAGTTCGGTCGCAGACCAGAGACGAATGGCGGCTATGAAGAGGCCAAGCACGGCAACGCCTGGAAGGTAGAGAAGCCACGCCATGCGGCGGCGCCGCATGGTCGGGTTATGCTCGGGGAAGGTGAAAGCGAAGTGCAACAAAAGCGCGGGCTGGGCGGTGCTGGCCGCGACGTTGCCCCAGAAAATGAACCAGTCGAACAGGTTCAGCTTTCCGGTGTAATTAAAGGCGTACAGAACGAAGGACGCCAGGCAGAAGATATAGAAGTGGACCGAGCGCGGCGCTGTCCAACGACGGAACAGAATGTACAGCCCTATCAGGAGGTAGACCAGCGCGATCAAGCGCAGGCCGACGTTGATATTTCGGTCCGTCGGCTCCAAAATCACTGGAATCTGCTCCAGATGAATGCCGGAGCGAGTCACCGAATAGGTGGCTTTGGTCCAAATGCCGGTCGCAAACAGTTGCCGTTGCAGCGAGGCAATACGCAGTGTGCGATGGTTGTTGATTGCGGTGAGCAGGTCTCCAGCTTCGATGCCGGCACGATCGCCGGGGCCGTGGGGCAACACTTTTTGCGCGACCAGTCCGCCGGGGGCCTCTGCCCACCAGACTTGATCGGTAGGAACCTGAAACTGACTCTCGTGGCTGTAGTTGACCGATGCCAGAATGACGGCGGCCACCGTTAGCACTGCCAGCACGACTGCGGCGATTCGGAATGGGATGTTCCGCGGCATTTTGAGGCTTATCTTTCCGCGTCAGAATGCCAAGGCCAATTGTGCGGTTTCTGATGCAGTGTACTTATGTTGTGCAACTTGCGTGCCAGACCATCTGCAGGGAACGCTGGGCACTTTACCCCTTGTAGATGCCGGAACTTAATGTAAATTGCCAGCGTAATTTCGAGCTCCGGCGTTTCCTTTGTTGCCCACCGTCCCATTACGGGCTGGTTTTGGCTTCGAATGACGGTGTGCGCGAGGTTTTCAGCCTGGACGCCAAGCGGGGCTTGATCTGGAGCCTTAGATACCTGTTGCGAGCGGTCGCCTTCCGTGGATGAATGCCTATCCACAATTCTAAATCGAAATATATGATTTATGGAATTTGCGGGCCAACTGTCGCCACTATTGGGGATTGCGGATTTCCCGCGATCAGGATTCGCAAATCGCGGAGATTGTTTCCCGAAGGCCCAATCATGATCGCAGCTTTTCGATCCACCAGGAAGGGATAGGCGTCGAATTCTTCCAGGGCTCGTGCGATTATGCCTGGATTGCAGCCTGCCAGGGTAGCGCGATCCACGACGGCGCCCGCGGCTGGGCTGTTGCCATCGATCCCGTCCGATCCGGCCGAAAGAATGGCCATTGGATCGTCCTCGGCCCGCAGCAGCGTTGCGGCATAGAGAGCAAACTGCTGGTTGCGTCCACCCAGGCCGATCATGGAGCCATGGCTGCTGTTTACCGGCAAACTCACGCTCACTTCGCCTGCCGATATCAAGCACACGTTCGGATACTCACCGCGCAACTTTCGCAGCCGGTCGAGCAAGTATTTTGCGGCGGCTTGGTATTCCCATTCATCGCAGCTATTGTCAATCGCCGCAATATAGCCGCGCGCCTCGGCATTTCTGGCCGCAGCTTCGGCAAGGGTTTGCGCGCTCATCAGGACTGAAGCTTGCGCGTGCAACTCCCCAGACTTCGGCGTTTCTACCAGCGCATTGGATTCAAAAAAGCGCCGCACCGCAGCGGGGAACCGATCCCACAAACGATAGCGGTCGAGAACCCCTCTACATTCGCCAACCGTTGAGGAATCCGGGACGGTTGGTCCCGAACCCAGAGCGTCCTCGCATCCCGCCGGAACGTCGGAGACCAGCAGCGATCGACAGATTGCATTGCCGGCGGCCAACGCCAGACGGCCACCTTTCACGGCGGAAAAATGCTTTCGAAGACAATTGATCTCTGCGATGGAGGCGCCGCTGCCGACCAGCGCTCGATGGAAGTTCACCGTGTCGGCCAGAGAGAGGGATGGGTCCAGCGGCAACTCCATCATCGCGGAAGCTCCGCCGCTGATCAGGAAGAAGCAGAGCGTCTTCTCGGGCGCGTCTTGTGGCAATTCCTTCAACATCGCCAATACCGCGCGTGCGCCCGCGAAAGAGGCTTCGTTGGGCGAGGGATGGCCGCCGGCAAAAACTTGAAAGCCATTGGGAAGCTGAGAGGAAAGCAGCAGCGAACCCTCTGGCGCGATCAGGACTCCAGCCAAATCGCAGTGTGCCGGCAACGTTAGTTGCCGAAGCAACGCAAAAAGCATGGCGCGGGCGGCTTTTCCCACCGCTACAATTCTGATCCGCCGCATATCGTCCAGGTCGATCGACTCCTCGCCGACATGCAAGGTCTTACCGCGCACGGATAGGTGGCGAGCTACGGCCTGCTCCACGCTGCAGTCTGCCAGACTTTGGTCGAAGATGGTTCGTGCTACGTCCCGTAAAATTGTCATCGTTCCATCCACCGGTGCGTGGGTCGTCACCGGTTGTCTGCAAGAAAGTTGTGTTTCACCCAATGGACGATCGCAGCTTGCACCTGATCCAGCTTGCCAACAAAAAAATGATCTGCATCGGCGATCCACACCATCTGCTTCGGCTCCGGCGCGGCAGCGACCAGGGCTTCGACCTCTGCGACGGGACCGTATGGATCGTGGTCGCCACTGATAAAAAGTTTGGGCTGGCTGCATGTTGACAGATATCCGTAGGAATATCGGCGACCCTGCGTCACGACGGGAAGGCCAAGCGCGATCAGGCCGTGGACACGCGGGTCGCCGCAGCAGACACGCATGCCGACGTTGGCGCCGAAGGAAAATCCGGCGAACAGGATGGGGCGGTGAAATTCCTGCTCCAGCCAATCGAGCGCGGCGCGCACATCGTCCTGTTCTCCGTGGCCTGCATCATGCAATCCCTGGCTGCGGCCCGTGCCGCGAAAGTTAAAGCGCAGCACGGGAAGGCCCAGGCCATGCAGGGCCTTCATCGTGCGATAGACAACCTTGTTGTGCATGGTGCCTCCTCCCATGGGGTGAGGATGACAGACCAATGCGCAGTAGGGCGCGTCGTCTCGGCCACGATTTAGCAGCGCTTCGAGCGGGCCTGCGGGGCCTGGGAGATCGAAGGATCGAATGGAGGAAGGGATGGACAAAGGTTCCATAGGGATGGCAGTAGGGACATTTTACGTGCGCCGGGCACGGTATGCTGGAAATGCCATGCCTACAGACCCGGTTGCACTCACACGCCAGTTGGTGGACATCGAATCCATCAGTGAAAATGAAGCCGAGGTCGGCCATTTTCTGTCCGGTTATCTTCGGGAGCACGGATTTCAAGTGGAAACGACGCCGGTCCCGCACAGCGCCGGTCGCGAACGATTCAACGTGTATGCGGGAATTTCCAGCGACCCTCCTGACGTGGTGCTGTCGACGCACATGGATACGGTGCCGCCGTTTTTTTCCAGCCGGGAAGACGACCAGTATATTTACGGTCGCGGCAGCAGCGATGCCAAGGGCATCCTTGCCGCGCAGGTGGTGGCGGCGGAGCGATTGCGCGGCTTGGGCGTGCGCGTGGGCCTGTTGTTCCTGGCCGGCGAAGAACGGGGCAGTCACGGCGCGAAAGTAGCCAACAAGCACCCCAAGGGAAGCCGGTTCCTGATTAACGGGGAGCCCACAGACAATCGGCTGGCGCTGGCGTCCAAAGGCGTGTTGAACGCTATGATTCGAGCGCGCGGAAAAATGGCGCATTCGGCCTATCCCGAGTTGGGCGACTCCGCGATTCATAGATTGGTTCGCGTTCTGGAGCGCCTGCTGCACATGCCTCTGCCTGCCGATCCGGAAATCGGCCCGTCCACGTTGAACATCGGCTTGATTGAAGGCGGCCACGCCCCCAATGTGATCGCAGATGCAGCCTCGGCCACGATTCTGGTGCGTCTGGTGGGACCGTCGGACAAGATTCGCGCATCCTTGCTGGATGCGATGGGCGACGACGCGGAACTGGACGTCACGCTGGAAATTCCGTTCCAGAAACTGAAGCGCATTGAGGGATTGCCCACAATGATTGCGGCTTTTACGACGGACATTCCCGCACTATCGAACTGGGGCGAGCCGCTGCTGTTGGGGCCGGGCTCGATCCATGTGGCGCATACCCCCAATGAACGCCTAGCGAAGCAGGAGCAGTTGGAGGCGATCGATTTGTATACCCAGGTTGCGCATCGCCTCGTGCAGCGATCAGGCTGCATCTAACAAACAATTAGAACGATTCACGATGGAAGGGCAGCGTAAGATGGCAGATCCACAGGAACGCACAGGCGAAATTTCTGGGCAAGTGTCCCAAGCGGGACCCGTGCGCGAGCTGGCAGGAAAAGAACGGGTGAATGGGTTGGCGAAGGCGGCGTCTTCGTATCTTCGCTCTGCCATGCATCAGCCGGTGGATTGGCGGGAGTGGGGCGACGACGCCTTTGCGCGGGCCCGCAGCGAGAACAAGCCAATTCTGCTGGATATCGGCGCGGTGTGGTGCCACTGGTGCCACGTGATGGACCGTGAATCCTACGAAGACGCGGAGATTGCCGACATCATCAATGGCCACTTTATTGCCATCAAGGTGGACCGTGATGAACGTCTCGACGTCGATGCGCGGTATCAAGCTGCGGTGCAAGCGATGAGCGGTCAGGGAGGCTGGCCTTTGACTGTAATTCTGACGCCGGAAGGCAAGCCATTTTTCGGCGGCACCTATTTTCCGAAGGATGAACGCTACGGACGTCCTGGCTTCGGTCACGTGTTGCTGACCATGGCCCACGCCTACCGCGATCGCAACCAGGAAGTGCTTGAGTCAGCCGATAGCGTCGTTGCAGCCATCGAATACAACGAAGCGTTCTCCGGTCGGTCGGCGGATTTGCATTCCGGAATTGTCGACAAACTGCTCCAGTCGGCGTTACTGCAGTTCGACAAACATCACGGCGGATTTGGAACGCAGCCGAAATTTCCTCACCCATCCATCCTCGACCTATTGCTGGACTATGCGACGCGCAGCGCGGATGAGGGAGCGCGCAACGCAGCCCGGCTGACGCTGGACAAGATGGCCGGCGGCGGAATGTACGACCATCTTGCGGGAGGGTTCCATCGTTACTCCGTGGATGAGCGCTGGATTGTTCCGCACTTCGAGAAGATGTCGTACGACAATTCGGAGCTGTTGAAAAACTACGTTCACAGCTTTCAGAGCTTCGTTGAACCGGAGCACGCGCGGGTTGCGTTGGAAGTGATTCGTTGGATGGACGCGGTGTTGAGCGACCGCGAGCGCGGCGGTTTTTATGCGTCGCAGGATGCGGACGAATCCCTCGACGACGACGGCGACTACTTTACCTGGACGCAAAATGAAGCGGCTACTGTCCTGACTCCCGAGGAGATGGAAGTTGCTGCTGTTTATTACGACATTGGCGAACTGGGCGATATGCACCACAACCCGCAGAAAAATACGTTGCACATCGATCACTCCCTCGCCGAGGTGGCGCGTCGCACTGCGGTGAGCGTGGAACAGGCGGCCGAGTTACTGCAGTCCGCGAAGAAAAAACTGTACGCTGCACGGTTGCAGCGGCCGACGCCCTTCGTAGACAAGACCATATATGTCAACTGGAACAGCCTTGCGATTTCGGCGTATCTGGAGGCGGCGCGCGCACTGGAGCTAGAAAGCGCCCGCCGGTTTGCATTGTTCTCGCTCGACAGAATTCTGCGAGAGTCGTGGCACGTGGACGGCAGCCTCGATCACGTGGTGGCGTATGCCGATGGGAAGCATCCTTCAACCGCTGTGGCTGGGATGCTCGACGATTATGCAGCGCTGGGGCTCGCATGTCTCGATGCCTGGGAATCGACCGTGCAGCTCCACTATTGCCAAAAAGCGGAACGTGTTGCCGATGCCATGGTTGCGCGCTTCTATGACGCCACGAATGGCGGATTTTTCGACACTGCACAAAACTCCTTCGCCGCAGCGCCGCTGGGGGTGTTGGCAGCTCGTCGAAAGCCGCTACAGGACTCGCCAACTCCGGCAGGGAACTCGCTCGCCGCAATGTTGCTGCTGCGTTTGTCGGAGATCGGCGGACGCAACGATTTACGAGAGAAAGCTGAAGATACCCTTGAGGTATTTGCCGGGGTCGCGGAACAATTTGGCTTGTATGCGGGGGCCTATGGACTGGCGCTGCAGCGGTATCTATTGCCGCCAGTGCAAGTTTGTATCGTCGGCGAGGATGAGGAAGCCCGACGCCTGGCTGTCATTGCAAGGGCGCGATATGCGGTGAATAAAACCCTGCTGAGATTGCCGCGCGCCGCTGTGGCAGCGCACGCGCTGCCGCCTGCGCTGGCAGAGACGCTTCCCCATCTGCCGGAGTTAAAAACGGGTCGTAGTTTTGCGGTGGTGTGTAGCGGAACAAGCTGTCAGCCGCCTGTGTATGAAGCCGAAGACCTGATTGAACTGCTGCATCGGATGTTGGAATCTGGAAACTAAGGATGCGAGGAAGAGAATTTCTACCTGAAAAGATGCGAACCACGAGGCGTATATGACCGATACATCAAACAAGCGAATTGATTCAAACGATTTCCGCGTGCCACCGGGCAAGAAGGTAAAGCTGAAAGACTGGCCGACGCGAGTGAAGCCAGTGTATGCGACGAAAGAACAATATAAGGAAATCCTGGAAGACCATGTGCTGAAGATGAGCTCGCTGCAACAGATCCTCTACGCTTCCAGCCGCTATGCGCTGTTACTGATCTTTCAGGGAATGGATTCCGCGGGGAAGGATGGCGCGATTCGCCACGTCTTGTCCGGGATCAATCCGGAGGGTTGCCAGGTCTTCAGTTTCAAGCAGCCGAGCGCGGAGGAACTGAAACATGATTTTCTGTGGCGCACCAACTGGCGGCTTCCGGAACGGGGAATGATCGGCATTTTCAATCGTTCCTACTATGAGGAAGTCCTGGTTGTGCGCGTACATCCGGAGATGCTGCGCAATGAAGGGCTCTCGGAAGAATTGCGCGATGAAAAAACAATCTGGAAAGAGCGGTATCGCTCCATTGTGGACCAGGAGGACCATCTCTATCGCAATGGAACGCGGACCGTAAAGTTTTTCCTTCACCTTTCCAAAGAAGAACAGCGACAGCGTTTTCTCGCGCGCATCGACGACGCGGAGAAAAATTGGAAGCTGAGTCTGGCAGACATCCACGAAAGAAAATATTGGAAGGATTACCAGGAGGCGTATGAGGATTGCCTGCACGCGACATCGACGCGTCATGCGCCATGGTATGTTGTCCCTGCAGACGATAAAGAGAACGCTCGCATCATCGTTTCCAGAATTGTTCTCGATGAGCTGGCCCAACTCAAGGTGAGTTATCCCAAGACCACGGCGGCACATCGCGTTGAACTGCAATCGATCCGCAAATTGCTGGCGCAGTAAGGCCGGCATTCAATGGGAAGCGAAAAAAATCAAGCTGTTCGATATGACCTCTTCACGGTACGATGGCCCGCAACGCGCTCGGCCACTTCACTACATTTCATCATCGAAAACCTTCAGGAGACTTTTGCATGCAGATCGGGTTTATCATCGTTGGGATTTTCTCGGCAGCTCTGGTTTTGACCGCACAGCCGCTCCGCGCGCAGATGCCGCAAGGACCATCTACTAGCGTGAATGGACCGCACGGCCCATGGCCGAAGACGACAAATCTTCACGTGCTGCCGAAGAACATTTCACACGACGATCTGATGAAGGTAATGCATGGATTTACGGGATCGCTGGGCGTGAAATGCAACTACTGCCATGCGCCTGGTGCGCAACCGCGCCATCTGGACTTTGCCTCGGATGCGAAGCCGGAAAAGCGGACCGCGCGGACGATGATGCGGATGACCCGTGCGATCAACAAGAAATATCTGTCGCGGGTGAACGTTGCGGACGCCAAACCTGAGCGCAAGCAGGTGACCTGCGGAACCTGCCATCGCGGCCACGACATACCGGTCGTGTTCGTTCCGCCGCCGGAGCATAATCATGGCATGCCCGCCACGATACCCCCAGAGAACAGCGCCCCTAAGCCGGAATAAAACTTTGGCGCGTGGTGACGAAGGTGGACGCTATCTAGCGGCTAACTTCCCGACTGTCGTCTTTCGCGTCGGGTACAAAGCGATAGCCGATGCCGCGCACAGTTTGTAAATGCACGGGATGAACAGGATCGTCTTCCAGATAGCGGCGCAGTCGAACGATGAAGTTATCGATGGCGCGTGTATCCGTGTCCTCATGCAGGTGCCAGACCTTCTCCAGAATCTCGCTGCGGGAGATGGCCCGTTCGGGATTGTGCACGAGATAGCGCAGCAGTTCCACCTCCATCATTGTCAGCCGAACCTGTTTGTCGGCGGCACGCACTTCCAGCAGCGAGAAGTCGATCGTTTTGCCAGCGAATGTGTACTCGTCCGCTGTTTGCGCGCCCTGTTCCGATGTCTGGGGGCGAAGCCACTGAGAGCGGCGCAGCAGGCCGTTCAGCCGGGCAAGCAGAATGGAAAGCTCGAACGGTTTGGGCAGATAGTCGTCCGCTCCAGCAGCGAAGCCCTCCAACACATCTTCCGGCCGTCCGCGCGCGGTCAGCATCAATACGGGCGTGTAATTTTCCGCCGCTCGCATGGCGCGGGCGACGGCAAATCCATCCATCCCCGGAAGCATGACATCAAGAACGACCGCATCGAACTGGGCCGATTGTTTCAGCAGCAAATCGACCGCGGATTCCCCATCCCCGACAACAACGGCCTCGTGTCCCTCAGCCTGCAGGTTGAAAAGCAGCCCCTGGGCGAGGTGCGCCTCGTCTTCGACAATCAAAATGCGACTGCCGGTCCTCTCGTTCGATTGGCTCGCGGTTGCAAGATCGCGCGAGTTCAGTCCATCTTTGCTCACAAATCCCCTTCAGTCGTTCACGAATGCAGCAGGCGGGGCAGTTGCACCGTGATCGTCGCGCCCCGGCCCTCGCCGTCGCTGGTGGCGCTGGCGTCGCCGCCATGCTGGCGCGCAATGGTGCGAACCAGAAACAGTCCCAGCCCAGTGCCCTTTGTGCGCAACACGGTCAGACTGGGCACGCGATAGAATCGCTTGAAAATCCGCTTCAAATGCGCATCCGGAATGCCAATGCCATTATCGGTCACCCGCAGAACCACCCAGGCATCGTGCTCCACGGTAAGCGCAACGCGAATATTTGGATCTTTCGGAGAATATTTCACCGCGTTATCCAGCACATTCATAATGGCCGCCCGCAAATCTTCCGGGTTTCCCACGACGATCGTGGACATGCCACGGGTCTCGTTCAAAAACTGGATTGCCTCGGACGGCAAGTGGTTTCGCAGCGCCACCACCTGACAGGAATCTTCCACCATCTCTCGGATATCGACGCGAATGCTGATGTCGTCGGGCCCGCGTTGTCCGACTTCACCCGCCTTCAAGACCTGTTCCACAGTGGCCAGCAATCGTTCGCTGTCGTCGATCATGACACGGTAAAATTCCTGCCGCTTTTCCTCGCTGAGGTCGCGCCGCTGCAGGGTCTCAAGGTACAGGCGGATGGAGGCGATTGGAGTTTTCAATTCGTGGGTGACGGCATTCAGAAAGCTGTCGTGGCGTTCATTGCGGCGTATTTCCCGCACCAGGAAAATAGTGTTCAATACCACGCCGGCAATCAGGATTCCAAAGAAGAATACGCCCAAGACCAGAGGCACAATTTCATGCCAGTTGAGGATGACCCAGCGGACATTCAAGCCAATCGCAAGCGCCACCAGGCAGGCGCCCAGGGTGATAAAGAACGCGATGGTTCCGCGGCGGCGAGTGATCTTTTGCATGGTCGTTCCAGGGTTTTCAGGCAAACGAAAAGCCTGACGGCAGTATAGAGCGGATTTCCTAAAAGGAATCGCTCCAGCCGTCAGGCTTCAGGGCAGGAGAGGGACGTCAAGCTTTACTGGGGCTGTACGCCCGCGGGACGAGGATCGCTGGGATCAAATTGAGCCACCTTGATCTGTCGCGCCAGACCGAGCTTTTTCAGTAGCCAGATGCCGTAGTAATTAGGATCAATTTCATACCATGTAAGGCCGTGCCGGGCCGATACAGGATGCGCGTGATGGTTGTTATGCCATCCCTCGCCACCGGTCAGCAGGGCAACCCACAAGCTGTTGCGGGAGTCATCGCGGGTCTGGAAACGGCGGGACCCCCATAGGTGGGTTGCGGAATTGACCAGCCACGTCGCATGCAGTCCAATGGTGACGCGGAGAAATATTCCCCAAAGGACCCACTGCCATCCGCCGATCGCCAGCAGGACCATACCTTCGATGGTCAACGGGACCCAGTGATATTTGCTCAACAAAACATAAAAACGGTCCTTCGCGAGGTCGGGCGCATAGCGGGCCAGCATCGCAGTTTCTGTGTGTAGGGCCTTGCCTTTCAGTATCCAGCCGGCATGGGCCCACCATCCGCCTTCCGTGGGTGTGTGCGGGTCGCCGACGTGGTCGCTGTACTGGTGATGCACGCGATGGGTCGCAACCCAGAACATCGGTCCACCTTCCAACGCCGTCGTGGCGAAAATTGCCATGGCATATTCCAGCCACTTGGGGACCCTGTAGCCTCGGTGCGTCAGCAGGCGGTGGTAACACATGCCGATGCCGACATTGATCGACAGCACATAAGTCACGACGAAGACCGCCAGCGCGCTCCAACTGAAGAAGAAGAGCGCGGCAATGGCGCCGATATGAAAGATGGTCAGAAAAACGGCGGTCGTCCAGGTCACGCCATTGTCCTGGGTTGCGCGACCCAGCACGGGAAGGGTCGGCTTGATGCGCGCAGGCAAGGGTGCCTTGTAAACAGGGACGGCAACCGGAGTACCTACAAAGGAGGCTTCGGCGGTCTCGATCGTTGCGGAGGGAAGGGGAGAAGTCGCGATGGGACTGCTCTCGACTGCTTCGTTGGATATGGGAGTCACGCAATACCTCGAGGACAAGAATAAAATCGCTTGCAAGGTCAAGGCTAGCAGCGGGGGAGGGGGGGGCGAATGTAAGACTTTTGTAATTGCCCTTTGACGGGAGGGTTTTCGTCATCGATACGCCGATTGGGACTGTGTTGAATGCTTGCGCGCACCATGAAAATGTGCTGAATCTAGCCGGCAACCAAGACATAAACGAGACGATTTGATACGGTAAAGCTGCCGTGACATTTCCACAGAAACCCCGCCGCAACTATCTTGCGCGACTGTTGGCGTCTCTTTTCTTTTCCGGTCTGACATTCGCGCAAAGTACTACGCCTGCCGCGCGTACGGTTCCTTTGCCCAGCAGCAAGGTGTTGATGGAACCGGTGCCGGGTTCACCACAAAAGACGAATAGTCTTCCCATGGCGATGACGATTTCTCCGGACGGCCGCTACGTTGCCATTGTGAATGCCGGCTATGGGACGGCAGAATCGAAGGGCGAGCAGTCGATCGCAATCCTGGATGCGAAGTCAGGCAAGCTGCTCGATTTTCCCAATGCTCATACGACAGGTCGCGCGCAACAGACCTTTTACTCTGGCATCGCCTTCAGCAGCGATGGCAAGCGTCTCTATGTCAGCATTGCGTCGCTGACGCATCCGTTGCCCGCCGTGGCGGGCAAACCTGCGGTCGGAAACGGCATCGTTATCTATGGATTCACGGACGGCCAGGTCACAGAACAGGGAATTTTGCCGGTCCCGCTGCAACAACTCGCGGACGGAAAGCGGCAGAATTCCATGGCGCCCAATCCGTTGCCCGCCAGCATGGCGAATCCATTTCCTTCCGGATTGACGATCGTTCACGGACCCGATGGCGATCGCATTTTGATTGCGGACAACCTCTCCGACGATGCGTTGATGATGGATGCCTCCGATGGTAAGATTCTTTACCGCTTCGATCTCTCGACCAGTCGAACAGTTCCCGCTTCCTACCCAATTGCCACGGTCGCCACGCGGGATGGAAAGCGCGGCTTTGTGGCGCTTTGGAACGCTTCGGAGATTGCCGAGCTGGATCTAGTCCACGGACGCGTGCTGCAGATGCTGCCTCTGTTGCCGCCGCGCGAGGCCATCGATGCGAGTTCGCACCCCGCGGCGTTGGCGCTGAACGCGGCAGAATCGATTCTTTATGTCGCGCTTGCCAACCGCGATTCGGTGGCCGCAGTGGCGATTGCCAGGCATGCAGGAAGGCGCGGCAACATGCACACGCTCGGATTCTTCGACACGCGGCTGCCTGGACAAACATATTTCGGCGCGTTTCCAGACGCATTGGCATTGTCGCCGGACGGCAACCGTTTGTATGTCGCCGATGCCAGCCTGGACGCGATTGCGGTCTTCAATCCTCACAGTCTCCAGCGGAACTGCAAGGGCCCCATTCATCCGCATGGGTTTATTCCGACCGAATGGTATCCCACAGCCCTGGCTGCAACCGTCGAGAAGCTGTACGTGGCAACCGGCAAAGGACAGGGCACTGGCCCGAACAATTTCGCGTTGAAGGCGCTATCCGGGCATCGCCAAAGCAAGGCAGCGGACGCACCTCCGCACACCTATATTGCATCGCTTCTCTATGGGTCGCTGGCAGCGATGGATCGGGCGCGCGCCGATCGGCAACTGGAGCAACTGAGCGATGAAGTGATGGAAAGCAACCGCATGCATGCGGCACAGGAGCATGTCCGTTTTCGCGCGGGCGGCAACCCCATCCGCCACGTCATTTACATCATCAAAGAGAATCGTTCCTACGATCAGGTTTTTGGCGATCTGAATGCCGGAGACCGCGATCCCAGTCTCACCATGTACGGCTGGTCCATCACGCCGAACGAACACAAACTGGCGGAGCAGTTCGGCATTCTCGACAACTTCTATGACTCTGGAGAGGTCTCCGGGGACGGTCACGTGTGGTCGACGGCGGCGATTACCAGCGATTACACCGAGAAGACCTGGCAACAAAGCTATCGCGGCGACGAACGTACCTACGATTACGAGGGCATCGTCGCGAACGGGTACCCGCTGCAGGAAAAGATTTCCGATGTCGATGAGCCGGCCAGCGGTTATCTATGGACGAATCTGGCGCGGCATGGCAAAACCTACTACCACTTTGGAGAATTCGTTGCCACGACGTTTTGCAGCGAAGCCGAGAGGCCGAAGAAGCCGGCGAAACCGAGCACTCCGCTGCAGGGCACTCCAGAACCGGCTCCACAAGGGTGCGGGCGGAACTCGGTTCGCCAAGGAGAGCCGGTCCCGGCCAATTACGGTGGCGGAACCAGTCATTACCCATGGAGAATTCCGCTGATCGCACGCGACACCGCAACCAAACCGGAGCTGGTCGGTCACTTCGATCCGCAATTTCAGGACTTTGAACTCAGCGTGCCGGACCAGTTTCGCGTCTCAGAATTTCTCGCGCATTTTCGAGTGTGGGTCGCCGACCGCGCACATGGGAAAGACACCATGCCTGCCTTTGTGATGCTGCGCCTGCCCGACGATCACACGGCGGGCACGACACCGGGCATGCCGCGACCAGAGGCATCCATTGCCGACAACGATCTTGCGGTGGGCCGGGCTGTCGACGCGGTGTCTCACAGCGCGTTCTGGAACGACACCGCATTTTTTATCCTTGAGGATGACGCGCAGGATGGGGCCGACCACGTGGATGCGCACCGCAGCCTGATGCTGGTGGTCAGCAAATATGCGCCTCGTCCACAAGCCGACGGAACGCCGTTTTTGGACCATCGTTTTTACACCACCGTCAGCGCGGTTCGAACGCTGGAAAGTTTATTGGGTCTGCCGCCGATGAACAACAACGATGCGTTTGCGCCGCTGATGGCGTCAGAATTTACCGGCGAGGGCACGCAGCCTTCGTATAACGCCGACTACGTCAATCGCGACAATGGCCGAATTTACGAAGCGAACACGCCGAAGAGTTATGGGGCCAAACAGTCGGCGAAGATGAATTTTCGTCATGCCGATATGGCCGACACGTCAAAGCTGAACATCATCCTGTGGCGCGACGAAATGGGGAACCGTCCGGTGCCGCCGCAACTTCTCGCGCCGCATCCCCATCATGCGGACGCCGACGGCGATTGACTATTCGGCGAAGTCCACGCGGACTGCGTGAGGAATCACGCCGCGCTCATGTCCCATTTCCAGCAGACGGCGAATGGCTTCTTTTCCGTCTTTGCCATAGTCCAGCGTGCGCTCGTTGACATACATGCCGACAAAGCGGTTTGCGGAAGGCGTATCGAGATCGCGGGCGTATTGCATGGCGTGCGCCAGAGCTTCTTCTCGATGGTGCAGCGCGTAACCGACGCTGTCGCGCAGCGCCTGGTTCATCATCCGGTGTACGGGCGCGCCAAGGTCGCGGCGGATCGCGTTGCCCCCCAGCGGCAAGGGCAGACCGGTCTGTTGCCGCCACCATGTTCCCATGTCGAGCACGCAAGTCAGGCCGTCTCGGGCGTACGTGAGTTGTCCTTCATGAATGATCAGCCCGGCATCGAATTTTCCCGCAAGCACCTGAGGGATGATGCGATCGAAGGGAACGAACTCCGTGACGACGCCGGGAAGCGCCATCTGCAACACCAGATTCGCCGTGGTCAACTGGCCTGGGACGGCAATGCGAACCTTGCGAACTTCATTGAGGGAATACGCGCGTTTGGCGACGATCATGGGCCCGTAACCCTCGCCGACGCTGCCTCCGCAGGGCATCAGCGCGTACTTGTCCTGGACGTAGGGATAGGCGTGGAAGGAGATTGCGGTGACATCGTAGAAGGCCTCGCGCATGGCCTTTTGATTGAGCGTTTCAATGTCGGTCAGCGTATGAGTGAACTCATAGCCCGGAACAGTGACTTTGCCGGTCGCCAATCCGTAAAACATGAATGCGTCATCCGAGTCAGGACTGTGCGCGATGCTGATTTGCTGAACTGCCGCTGTCGTATCGATTGCCATGAACACTCTCCACTTTAAGAGTAAAACAGGGCGGGATGAGAAGTGGCGTCCGAGCGCAAAAATCCACGGATAAACGGAGGATGCGCGCTCATCGCGCAAACCGGCAAGAATATCCCAAATTTTGTCTTCAGGCGACTTGGTCGGAAGATTGCAGCGCACGATGATGCCGCCAGGTGCTTCTCTGCGTGCGGACCAGAACAAAAACGGATATACCGAGCAGCAGGCCTTCCAATAAGTAGTTGTATCCATGCGGCAGATGTTTGCTGATCCGCGCTCCGCGCTTCGCCGCTGCCTGTGCCGAAACCTCCGAGCTTTCCGCAACATCGGCCAGTTGGGAATCTATTTGCGGCTGGGCCGGGATCTCTACCGCAGCCTGGATGGGCGCTTGAATCGGCTCCGCCACTGTCTCGATCTGCGCGCGCTGTTTGGCCGCCATCATTTCCAGCGCGAGCGGGTCGATCAGACTGGGACTGATTTCGGCAACCGCCGGTTCCAGGTCGAACTGTGCGATCTCCGCGTAATCGGGTTCGGTCGAGGACCCGCTTCGAGCAGTCGATTCATGAAGCCGCGCGAGGGACAATTCACCACTGGTGAGGGGAGAAGACCGCAAAATTCTGCGCGCGGTCCAAAGCAAAACGAGGCAAAGCATAAAAATTGCCGCCATGGTCGTACCGTATAAGATCTCCATCGCAACCACCTGACAAAGAGAAATGATTACTAAAGTGCAGCCATCATAGCAAACTGGATCTATTTTGGATTACTATTTGGGCCGTTGTCGCTTGGTGAGGAAGCGAGAATGGCAACAGGCAGCTTTGGCGGGGACGCGTCGGGCCCTTTTCAACACTCGTCACGTTTCACTTCACACCTCCGGAACCCGAGCCGATGCCACTTATCGACCAAAGGCTGTCCGTTCAGGGTCGTTTGCGACCTTTGCGCATCTAAACAGACAGAGCCAGAAACCGACGGCCCAATCGTTTAGGAGAAATTCATGAGCTGTTCCCAGCTTTCCTCGATGCGGAGGTCTTTCCTATCTTCCCTGGTTGGTCTTGCAATGATCGGAATCGTAGCGCCTATTTTGGCAGTTGGCCAGTCACCCTCAGTAACATCGAAAAACGCGGTGTCAGCGGAATTTCCATATCAAAATTTCCCCGAAAATCTTCCTACCGATGCGACGGCGCAGCTCTATCCCACCACATGGACGACCTATGCGGCGAATGCTGGGCGTAACCCCGCTTTCCAAATGCCCGCGAGTGCACCGAAGCAATTTCAAGACGGAGTGGAGTGGTCGTTCGCAGGCGCTGGAGCGATGCCTCTGACAGGCGCGCCGCCAGCCGGCAACTTTAAGACTGCCGCGTATACCGTAGGCATGCCGGTAGGCGTCAGCGTGGCCAAAGGAATCGTTTATGTTGGAGACGATAACGGCTATACATACGCGATGAATGCTGAAACTGGAAAGCTGATCTGGGCACATTACGGATGGAACATGAACATGAGTAACCCGCTCGTGGCGGG
This sequence comes from Acidobacteriota bacterium, assembly GCA_021792795.1. Lineage (GTDB taxonomy): Bacteria > Acidobacteriota > Terriglobia > Terriglobales > Acidobacteriaceae > JAKAAZ01. The sequence goes on from JAJYUB010000008.1 coordinate 68,110, forward strand.
GGACAGCGTGTTTGTTTCTACTGGAAGCGCCTATTTCAACTATGCCAATACCATGAAATATCTTAAAGGCAAGCGACCGACGCGCGGCCCTGGGTTGAATACCATCTATGCTCTGGACCGCACGACTGGCAAAGAAATCTGGGCCTACCACACGCCGGGGGAAGGCATGCCAACCCCGCTGTATAAAGATGGATTTATCTACGAGGGTACGGGCGACGGCCATATTTACAAGCTTGCCGCCGACACCGGAACCTTAGTATGGAAGGCGGACATCATCTCGTTCGACAGCATGTCTTCCCTTGTAGAGGGATCGGGCTACGTTTTCGCTGGAGGTACAGACCCGAATTATTTTTATGCAGTGGATGAGAATACGGGAAAGATCGCCTGGAAGATGTCCATCCCTGACATGGTGGCAACGGGAATCGGAGACTGCACGCCGGCGTATCAAGCGGGGACTGTGGTACAGGAGGTAACGATCGGCAGTGGAGATGCGTCAAAACCTGTGGCCAATGTCCTGCTCGCTTTGGATGCAAAGACAGGAAATATTCTCTGGCAGAAACGTTTTCCCAATGGCGCCGTACCCCCAGCCATGAAAACAGCCACTCCCATTATCGTGAACGGAGTGGTGTACGAAGGCAGCCCAGTGTCCGGCGAATATTATGCAATTAATCTCAAAGACGGAAACGAATTGTGGAAACTTCAAATAGGAAGCCAGATTCGTGCTGGCGCTGCGGTCCAAAACGGCATCGCATACCTGCCTTACCGGGCAGGAGACATCGCCGCGATCCAGATCGAAGATGGCAAGCGTGTCGGTGTGAAACATATCGGCGGAGCCTTCGGTCCGTCGTCGCCTGTGATTGTGGGCGGGACCCTCTACGTTTCCAATGTCTACGGATACGTGAACGCAATCCCGCTGACAGAGATTTATCGCCCGTCGAAAGCTGCCATGGCGCAATGAGGATCGACGAGCCGGGTATCAATCATGGGTACATTCTTGCAATCTTCGCCGCTGGAGTTTCTGAATCGAGTCATCCAGAACAGGTTCAGGTCAGGGATTGCAGCCTTTGGCAGGCTTCGGCCAGGTCCTTCGGTTTCTTCGCGTAGCAGAACCGCAGCAGATTTTCGCCGCGTCCCTCGGTGAAGAATGCGGTCCCGGCGATGCCGGCAACTCCGGTACGGGCCAGGAGTTTACGGGCCTTTTCCTTCGCGGTCGTGCCGGGAAGTCGCGATGCATCGGCAAGAATGTAGTACGCGCCGTCGGGAATTGAGGGCGTCAAGCCTGCGGCGATCAAGGCTTCCACAAGCTGATCGCGCTTCTGTTCATATTCTTTCGCCAGTGCAACATAATAGTCGGCGGAAAGCTGCAACAGACCGGCTGCGGCACCGTGCTGTAGCGGCGACGGCGCGCACACGTAGGCTATATCGTGAAAATACCCTATGGCGGGGATCCACTGCGGATCGGCTGCCAGATAGCCCAGCCGCCAACCTGTGATGCTGAAGGTTTTTGAGAAGCCGGAGATGGTGATGGTGCGCTCCGCCATGCCGGGAAGCGACGCGAAGCTGATATGTTTTGCGTCGCCGCACAGGAAGTATTCGTAGATCTCGTCCGTAATCGCGAAGAGGTTGTGCCGTTCCGCCACTTGCGCAATCGCCTCCAGTTCCTGCCGGCGAAACACCTTGCCGGATGGATTGCATGGTGTGTTGATCACGATGGCGCGTGTCCGTGCCGTGATCGAATGTTCCAGGCGGTCAGGATCGAGGCCCCAGTCCGGAGCGTTCAACTGGACGGTGACCGGCTTCAGCCGCTGCGACTGCAGCATATCTCGATGGTAGCCGTAGAAGGGCTCAAACAGCAGAACTTCGTCCCCAGGGTTGAAAAGCGCCATGCAGGCAGCCAGGAATGCGCCGGTGGCCCCGGCGGTGACCAGGATTCCCGATTCCGGGTCGATGGCGAGCCCGTTATAGTCGGATAATTTTTTGGCGATTTCGAATCGCAGATTGGAAATGCCATCCAGACGGGTGTAGATATTGTGTCCATTGTGGATGGCGGCGATGGCGGCCTCAACTACAGGCGGCGGGGGGTCGATGTCGCACACGCCCTGGGCCAGATTGATCCCATGGACTCGATCGCATTCCACGGACATGGCGCGGATTTCCGATTGCAGAATGTCCGCGGAAATTTCGCTGAGCGCGAGTTTCAACGGAACAATAGGGTTGCGCGTCATCGCTCGGGTCGACATTGACTTTTTGCAGTGTATCCAGTTTTGCCAATGTCTGGCCACTTGACAGGGAGGGGTCGTCATAACCGCAAGGAAACACTCAACATTTACTGTGATTTGGGGGTAAATTCATCTTATTTTCACGCGGATACTCTACAAAGAGACGTGCCTCCGAAAAGCACAAGGGTGGCTGAAATTCTGGCGCTCGTATCTTTCGATCTCGATAGTTAGAGGGACTCTCCATGATTCGTCGACTTCTTGCGTTGGCTCTTATTACGACCGCAAGTGTTTTTGCGCAGCAAATTTCGCTCACCGGGGCAGGATCCACGTTTGCCAATCCGCTCTATTCCAGTTGGTCCGGTCACTACCACGCCATCCATCCCAACGTAGAGATCAACTATCAGTCCATCGGTTCCGGCGGCGGTATCCGCCAGTTGATTGCAGGGACGGTGGAATTTGGCGCCACCGATGGCCCGATGACCAATGAGCAACTGGCCGAAGCACGGCAAAAACTTGGAACAACCATTCTGCATTTCCCGACGGCGCTGGGTGCGGCGATGCCTTCCTACAACATTCCCGGCGTGACTGCCACTCTGAAATTTACGCCAGCCGCGCTGGCGGGCATTTATCTAGGCAAAATCACGAAATGGAACGATCCGGAGATCCAGGGCCCGAATCCGGGCGTCAAGCTGCCGGGGAACAATATTGTTGTGATTCACCGCTCCGACGGTTCCGGCACCACCTATACCTGGGCGGATTATTTGTCCAAGGTGAGCCCCGAATGGAAGAGCAAAATTGGCGTGGGAACATCGGTGAACTGGCCGGTTGGGCTGGGCGGAAAAGGAAACGAGGGCGTGGCCGGTCTGATTCGCCGTATCCCCAACTCAATCGGCTACATCGAGCTGATCTATGCCATCCAGAACCACATCCTCTACGGCGAGGTCAAGAACAGCTCCGGCAATTTCATTGAGGCGAACTTGAAATCGGTGACGGCTGCCGCTGCCGGGGCCACCAAGACGATGCCGGCGGACTTCCGCGTTTCCATTACCAATGCTCCGGGCGCGGATGCCTACCCCATCTCCACGTATACCTGGCTGCTGATTCCGGAAAAAATGAGCGATATGACGAAGGCGAAGGCGCTCAAGGCGTTTCTGCGCTGGGGCCTGACAGATGGTCAGCAATATACTCAGCCCTTGGCGTATGCTCCTTTGCCGTCAGCCGTTGTGCAGAAGGAACTGCTGCAAATGAAGAAGCTGCAATACTAGGGTTGTAGCATTACCAGGAGCGATCGATGTCCAATGTTGTACTCGCAACCCCTGAGGTTCCGTTTGAATCCAGGGGACTGGACAAGAAACAGACATGGTGGGAACGTCTGCGGAAGGGGGATGAGGTCGTCCATCTCATCACCCTGGCGGGCGGCTGGTCGATCCTCGTCATCACCGGGCTTCTGGTGCAGCACCTATGGGTGTACTCGCGCCTTTCCCGGCATGCGTTCGGCTGGCATTTTTTGGTCGACAGCACCTGGGACCCGGTCAACGGAATCTTCGGAGCGTGGCCTTTTGTCTATGGCACAGTGGTGACCTCGTTGTTGGCCCTGGCAATCTCCATTCCCATCGGGCTCGGTTCGGCGATCTTTCTGGCGGAACTCGCCCCCCGCAAACTCTCCAATGCGCTGACGTTTCTGATTGAATTGCTGGCAGCGGTCCCCAGCGTCATCTACGGCCTGATCGGCATCTTCCTGCTGATCCCGGTGCTGTTCAACGTGGTGCCATATGTTCAGAAATACTTCGGCTGGATTCCCATCTTTAACGGAACGTTTTATGGTGTCAGCTATTTTTCCGCGTCCATCGTACTTTCCATTATGGTGGTGCCCTTCATCATTTCCATCTCGCGAGAGGTCCTGATCTCGGTGCCCGTTTCCCAGCGCGAAGCCATGATGGCGCTGGGCGCGACCAAGTGGGACGTGACCTGGCGCGCGGTGGTACCCTACGCGCGGCAGGGCATTATGGGGTCCATTTTTCTGTCGCTGGCGCGCGCGTTGGGAGAAACCATGGCAGTGACGATGGTGATCGGCAATGTGGCCCAGGTGTCCACGTCGCTGATGGCCCCCGGCTACACCATTGCAGCGGTCATCGCCAATGAGTTTACCGAAGCGACCGGCGATCTGTACCTGCACGCGTTGATTGAGCTTGGCCTGGTACTGTTCGTGGTGACGATGATCTTTAACGCGCTGGCGCGGCTGTTGATGCTGACCATGAAGGGACATGAGGTGGTCGGATGAGCGCTTCCTATCCTCCGCTTTCCCGCAAGATTACCAACCTAGTGATGCTGGCGTTGACTGGCCTCTGCACCCTGCTGGTTCTTGCGGTCCTGCTGACCATTTTGGGATATTTGTTGTGGAAGGGTGCCAGTTCCCTGAACATTGACTTCTTTACCAAGATTCCCGCGCCGGTAGGGCAGTCGGGCGGCGGCGTTGAGAACGCAATTGTCGGGACGTTGAAGCTATTGGCCCTGGCCAGTGCCATCGGCGTTCCGATTGGGCTGCTGGGGGGAATTTATCTGTCTGAGTTTGCCGGCGGATGGTCGGCATTTACCATTCGCTACACCACAGATTTGCTGAACGGTGTGCCTTCCGTGGTGATGGGGATTTTTGTGTACACCCTGGTGGTATTGCCGATGCATCATTTTTCTACGCTGGCCGGCGGCATCGCTCTTGGTATTATGATGATTCCAATTGCCTTACGGAGCACGGAGGACTTTCTTCGAGCGGTGCCGCGCAGCCTTCGGGAAGGCGGCCTGGCCTTGGGCGCAAGCAAGTCGGAGACCATTTTTACCATCGTCATTCCGGCGGCAATTTACGGCATTATCACTGGAATCATGCTGGATATTGCGCGCGTTGCCGGAGAGACGGCACCCCTGCTGTTTACCGCCTTTGGCAACCTCTACAACAGCCCTGGCTGGATGCAACCAACCGCGTCTCTGCCTGTTGTCATCTACAACTACGCTATCTCGCCCTACGACGTGTGGCATAAGCAGGCGTGGGCAGCAGGCTTCGTGCTACTCTCAGGATTGTTGGTGATCAGCGTGATTTCTCGCATGGTCTTGGCGCGCGGCAAGAAATTATCGCATGGGTAATCGGTAAGCAGTGATGACAACCTCGATGAAGCCATTTGACCTTAGCCAACTTTCCAGGGCCCATGAAGTTCGTTTTGCGTCCGATGAACCCGCCGATGAAAAGTTGCCCTGGCCGCAGTTCACTGTAGCCGACCTCAATTTCTTTTATGGTCCCCACCAGGCCCTGAAGGAGATCAATCTGATTGTTCCCAACAAGCGCGTCATGGCGTTTATTGGCCCCTCGGGTTGCGGCAAAACAACCCTTCTGCGGACCTTTAACCGGATGAATGAAACCATACCAGGCACGCGGGTCGAGGGCAGCATTCGCCTGGGAGACAAAGACCTTTTCAGTTTTCCAGCGACCAGGCTGCGTCGCGTTGTCGGCATGGTCTTTCAGAAGCCATCCCCGTTTCCAAAATCGATTTTTGACAACGTGGCCTATGGTTTGCGCCTCGATCCTTCGATCCGTCGCAACGAGATCGCCGATAGGGTCGAGAAAAGCCTTCGCCGGGCTGCTCTTTGGGATGAAGTGAAGGACAAGCTGCACCAGTCTGCGAATGGCATCTCCGGCGGCCAGCAGCAGCGCCTGTGTATCGCCCGCGCGTTGGCGGTGGAACCGGAAGTGCTGTTGCTGGATGAGCCGTGCTCCGCGCTCGACCCCATCTCGACGGCGAAGATCGAAGACCTGTTGTTTGAGATCAAGGATCTTTGTACCATTGTGATTGTGACCCACAACATGCTGCAGGCGGCGCGTGTCGCCGACTATGTTGGGTTCTTTCTGAACGGGGAATTGATTGAGCTGAATCGCGCCAAGCAAATCTTTCAGAACCCGGAGATGCAGCAGACCCAGGACTACATCACAGGCCGTTTCGGTTGATCCTCTCACGCGCCTGATACCCTAGAGGCAATGTCCCCGCAGTCAACTCTGGAAGTTCATCGGAATCGTTTTGGCGCAGACGGCGTGTCCTATCAGGCGCCTGGTCGCGTGAACCTCATCGGCGAGCACACAGATACCAGCGAGGGCTTTGTCATGCCCGCCGCGCTTGATCTGCGGACCATTTCCGTTCTCAGCCCACGGAGCGATTCGACCGCTAACGTTTACTCCGTCAATTTCGCGGAGCAAGTCAGCCTTGACCTGCAACATCTGCCCTGCCGTCCACGCGGTCATTGGAGCGACTATCCCACCAGCGTTCTGTGGACACTGGAGCAGCGTGGAATCCACCTCGACGGTTTTGACCTGACACTATCCGGAAACGTGCCGCTTGGTTCTGGACTCAGTTCCTCGGCCTCGGTGGAAGTGGCCGTCGCGGTCGCGGCTCTTGCCCATGCGGGGACCGCGCTACCGAAGCCGGAGATCGCCAAAATCTGCCAGTTTTCTGAGAATCATTTTGTCGGCGCTCAGAGCGGCATCATGGACCCCTTCACTTCCTGTTGCGGCGTCGACCATCACGCGCTGCTGATTGACTGCCGCTCGCTCGATTATGAAGCGTTGCCGCTTCCGAGCGAGGTGCTGCTAGTCATCTGCAATTCCATGGTCAAGCATTCGCTCGCCGGCGGAGGAGAATACAACGCGCGGCGCGCAGAGGTGCAGGCAGGCGTGAGAATTCTTCAACAGCACTGTCCCGACATCCGCGCGTTGCGTGACGTGACCGAGGCGCAATTGCGGCGCTGCCAAGGCGAAATGCCGGAGAATATTTTTCGCCGCTGCCTGCATGTAGTCACGGAAAATGCAAGAGTTTTGCAGGCTGCGGAGGCGCTGCGAAGCGGAGACTTCCAGCAGTTTGGCCGGATCATGCACGAAGCTCATGTCAGCATGAGAGACAACTATGCTGCCAGTTGCGTGGAAACAGATTTGCTGGTCGAACTGGCGGCGCGGCAGCCCGGTTGCTTCGGCGCTCGCATTACCGGCGGAGGATTCGGCGGCTGCACCGTCAACCTGGTTGCCGCGGAACACTCGGACAAGTTTGTCCACAACGTTCGCGCCGGCTATGAGGAAGCGACCGGGATCCAAGCGGAGATTTATCGAAGCCGCGCCTCCGCAGGCGCCGGTCCGCTGTTGGTGGGCCAGACGTGACCCAGAACGAACTTTACAGTCGCACTATTGAACAATGACGGTGAAGTTTACCGACGAGTTGATTTTTCCGGTGGCCTGGTCCGTCCCCGTCACTGTGAAGATATAGTTTCCAGTGGGAGTGGGAGTGCTCATACTGCCGCTGCCACAGCCAATGAGGGTGATCAGCACACTTGCAAAGACAAGACAGAGCTGGTTTCTCCGCGTTCTGCCGCTTACAGGGATGAAGAGGAGCAAGGCGAACGCCAACAGAGCATGCCCACCGGCTGGAAATGCGGGCCGCCGGTATCGCAGAGACACGGGCATTGGTTCGCCATAGGTGGCGATTGTCAGCGGGAAAGTTACTGGATTCGGCCCGGTAACGGTCGGGGGTGCCATTGCGGGCCCAGATTGTCCGCAAAGGGGCGGATACATGGTTCCCGATGGATTCTGAGCGAGGTTGCAACCGACGTTGATAGTTCCGGTAAAGCCATTTTGCGGAGTGATGATGAAGTTGGCTTGATTTACGCTCGGGTTCTTGATCGTCATCATGCTGGCGGGGGCGGTGATCGTGAAACTGGGACTGCTTGCGGCTTTTGCCGATGGCGCGTAGATAGAGTACAAACCGAGCGCGAGGATAGCGGGGAATCTCGGATCGCGTATCTTTGTCATCGGAACACCCCTCTGGCTGGAGACAGGGTACTCAACAGGAGCCACCGGTATTGTAGACCGGATTTACAGATTCCGTAGTTGAAGGAGAGTTGGTCATTCTGAGCGTAGCGAAGAATCCAGAGGGTGACAGCAGCGTGGACGAGGCAGATATTCTCTGGATTCTTCGCTACGCTCAGAATGACTCCCGTTCAGATTCGACGACACCAACTGTAAATCTGCTTTAATCTTTGCGGACTTATGATGCGAGGGCGAGAGCATTTCTGCTCTCGCCCATTGAATCGCGCTCCTGCACACACTTTTATTTCTGCGCCTTCCAAAAATCCGAACCTCGATTCGAATAATCGACGCGCACTGTGTTGATGGAATATTTGCCCACTGGCGCCGTGACGTGGCCGCCGGAGATGGACAACGGACTGCCTTCAGAATGTTCCATCAAGTTGGTGGCTGTTGCCGCTGAGGCGCCATCGGGAACAGTAATGTCCGCCGTGGTCTGCTTGCCGGCCCACTCATAGAAGCGAAGGACCAGACTGTTGCCGTCTTCACTCTTTTTCATCGCCGTCAGCACCAGATTTTCCGGCTTGACGGTGACGAAAGAATGCGTGGCGGGCAACTCGCCGGTGTGCGCGTCTGCTTGCACGGCGCGCAGCGTGTAATTGAAGGCATAGCCATGCAAGACCGTGTTCGCTTCTCGCCATCCGCCCTGATGCGGATAGAGGGAATAGCGAAAATGCTGTGGGCCGCGATCTGCGTTTGGATCGGGCGATACCGGCGAGCGCAGCAACGAAAGCCGCAGCGTATTGCCGATCGCGTCATAGCCATATTTTGAATCGTTGATCAGGCTAAAGCCGTGCTGGCCGTCGCCGAGATCGGCCCATCGCTGCGCGGGAACTTCAAACTTGGCATCTTCAATGGAATTGTTGCGCGTGGTTGGACGTTCAATGGTCCCGTAGGGAATTTCAAACGTCGCCTTCGGTCCGCTGGAGGCCAGGGCAAAAGCTGCCTTCAGCAGAATGTGTGTTTCGTGCCAGTCCACGTCGTTCACAACATCGACGCGATCCATTCCGGCATACAGGGTAATGTTCTGCACGAAGGTCGATTTGTCCCAGTGGCGGGTCACACGGACCACGCTGCGCACCGGTCCCTTTTCGACCAATTGCACGCTGTCAGCGGCCGTAATGTCCGTTTCATGCTTCACGAAGTCCGCATCGATGTTCCACGCGTCGTATTCCTTCGGTTTGTCGACAAAGGCTTCCAGTTGGTTGCCGCACGTGTGCGCCGCAATGCTTTCAAAGTGGGTCTGTTTGTCGTAGAGGCTATCGATGCAGCCGTTCTTTGGATCGACCACCACACGCAAGACGGAGTTCTCCAGCGTGGTGCCATCCGCTTTCAAGTCGCTGACCGCCTTGCGCGCGCCGGGAACAGCGTGCAGCACCGTGTAGCCAATCGAAGGAACATCCGTAGGTTCCAGCAACAGGCGATAGGTATGGGTGGTCGCGTCCTCTGAAAGAATTTGCGCCAAAACGGGCCTGCCTTGCGCATCCAGCACGGTGATGCCGTTCGGCTCCGCCTGCGGCATTTGCACTTTCACTTTCACAATATCGGTGCGGTTCCAACTCAACGGGTTCCAGATCAGGATGGGAACGCCGGCGCGCGCGCCGGTGTCGATATGGCTGTCAATATCGGCGAGCGCGTTGTGGGTGGCATCCTTGGCTGTCCAGTGCACCACGTTGAACTGCTTCTGCGCATCCTTGTAAATTACGCCGATGCCAGAGCCCGCGGCGAGATCGTGGAAGCCGTTGAACAGTTGCAGCCTCCATGCCGCGTTCAGTTGCTGGCGGGGATAGTCCATGCCGCCCAGCCACGCCAACGAGGAATATTTTTCAGCGTTCAACAGCCATTCCGAGCCGTGGCGCAGGTTCCACTTGTGTTTTGCCTGGGTGGTATACACGCCGCGATGGAACTCGAGATAGAGTTCGTCGTTCCATACTGGAACACTGATTTCTCCCGCCGGAGCAGCCGACAACTTCGTGTTGCCAGCGGCCAGTGTCTCGTAATTCCACGTGGGAGCGTCGGCGGTATCGACGCGCTTCGCCATGGCGTCGAAAAACGTCTGCGACGGTCCAAATTCTAAATGCGGATATACCTTGTTCGGCTCCATCCAGCGCATACCGCTGTCGAGCATATCGCGCGTGGGGCCGCCACCGTGGTCGCCAATGCCGTACAGATGCATCAATTCTTTCTGTCCTGGATTCAAATCGATGGCAGTCGCCAGATCGCTGGCCATCTTTACTGGCTCAATTTGGTTGACGTAATCGTGGGGGAAATAGGTCAGGACACGGCTGCCATCCGGAGATTGCCACCAGAACAATTTCAGCGGAAGTTGATTGGTTTCGTTCCAGGCCATCTTCTGGGTCACAAAATAGTCGATGCCGGATTTCTTGTAGATTTGCGGCAGCTGCCAGTTGTAACCGAAGGAATCCGGGTTCCAACCCACTTTCACATCCACTCCCAGGTTCTTTTGGAAGTAGCGCTTCGCCACAAGTATTTGCCGCACCGTCGATTCGCCGTCGGGCAGGTTCAGGTCCGGCTCGACCCACATGCCGCCGACCACTTCCCATCGGCCTTCTTTCACGCGCTGTTGGATCTGCTGGAAAATGTCAGGATATTTGTCCTGCATCCATGCGTAGTATTGCGCCGCCGACTGGGAGTAGGTGTAGTCGGGGTACTCATTCATCAACTGCAACGCGGTTGAAAATGTCCGCTTCACCACATCGACGGTTTCCGTCCACGGCCACAGCCACGCTGCATCGATATGGGCATTGCCGGTCATATGCACGGTGTACTGCTGCAACGCCGGCCGCAGCGGATCGAGTTGTGCCTGCGCTTTCTGGAGCGATGCGTCGAACGCGGATTGATCTCCCTTGTCGAGCGCGGCCAGGTCCACCGACGTTGCCGCAGTCTCCAGAATTTTTTCCTGCGAGGTCAGGGTGGCGGCGTCAGGCGTGATTGCGGGAAGCAGATGGGCGGCGGAAATCAACTCATCGCGAAGGTTGGCCGGATTGGGGCGATTGCCGGAAAAAACTACGCTGAGGTCGGCGGCATGGATGTCTTTGTCGTCCTGAGTCGTCAATAACTTGACGGCAATCAGTACTTTCTCTCCCGGTTTGGCCTCATTGAAGAGAATTTGTTTTTCCAGGTCATCTCCCAGGGCTACACGGCTGCCGTTGTAGTAAAGGATCGTCGGAGCAGGGCCGTTGGCGTCGATCCGCATGCTGAACCAGATCTGCGCGCCGCCCAAGTCATAGCCGTGCAACGTTTTCGGCACCTCTACCCAGCGCCGCAACCAGACCGCTCCATGGGGAGCGGTGAAGGGAAGATGCACGGTTTTCCAAGCGGTCGTGTCCAGGTCCGGCCGTTCTCCGTGGGCGATATCGCCGAGATGATACTGCCAGGTCTGGGCCGGGATGGAATCGAATGTGCCCAAACGATCGATGACCTGTTTTGCTTGCGGCGAGAAGGTATAGGGCTTGACCTTTCCGGCTTGGGCAAACATATTGTGTGCTTGGAAAAGTACGGTGAGTAGAACGATACCGAACACCAAGAGGGAAAAAGAGAATGAACTACGAATAGGCTTCAAGGTTTGCTCCATCGGAGGGGATTTTTCACCGCGTTACAAAAATACACCAAAACGATACCTCCTATCGGTTCCAGTCGCTGACGCTCCGCAATCTTGTTTCATGCCGGCGATTTCTCAACCAAGCAATAATTCTCAGTCAGCAGGACCAGGAAAATCCAGAACACATTGGCGCCCAACAAATGGAGTATCTGGAGCCACGTCGGCTGCTGCCAAAGCACGTCGAAAACTCCAATTAGGTATTGCGCGATCAGCGTCGAAAATACCGCGGTTCCAAGTCCGCGCATCTTCGAGGGCGCACTGCGGCGGAAGGACTGTACCAGCAGCCACGCGATGAAGGCTCCAGCGAGGAAGGCGCTTGCAGGGTGAATCCAGCGCAGGCGAAGGAGAACCGGGGCCGCTGGAGAAAAATCCTGACGAACAGCTTCAAGGAGCGAGGACGAAGGATACATCGTCTCTCCCAGCGCCACCAATGAGCCCGACACGCCGACCAGCAGCGTTGCTAGAATTCCCAGTGTTGGGAACAGCAGCCCTCCATGACGCAGGGCGGTTGTTGCGCGAAAGTGGACATTCGACAAAAACTCAGCGGTCAAGGCGAGTGCTGCGACGAGTAGCAAAGTATTCGTCAGGTGGCAGGAAAACAGAAAGACGCCGCGAACGGGGGAAGCGCTATGTGCGGCGACCGTTACCAGCAACGCACCGAGAAGCGCCTCATTCAAGACCAGCACCAACGCGATCGCGGCCGTCCAACGCGCCAGATGTCCTTTGCGAGCTGCCAGCCACGTCCAAACAAGCAGCGTGAGAATCAGGATCAACGCGCCACCGCTCATCAGGCGATGAGTAAACTCCACCAGCGTGTGGAACTGCGGCGACTGTGGAATGGCAGCGCCAGCGCAGAGCGGCCACTGGTCTCCGCAACCGGCACCGGACCCAGTGGCCCGCACCATACCTCCCCACAGAATGACGAGGACGTTGTAGACCAGGACAAACCAGGCAAAGCGTCGAAGCGCCAAGGAAACACGCGGCGAATCAAATGTGCGATGCTTGCTCACCGACAGTTCCGCGGAAGCAGCACCGTCAGGGACGATCATCCTTGTCATGGGGTTCTCCAGAGGTCGCTGAAAACGTGCGCATGATCCAACCTTGTATTGTAGGCCGAACAATATCGTTACTGCGCCGTTGGTCCGCTCAGCGGACGGTCCGTCAGCAGTTCCTTATCGGACAGTTCCTGCACCAGGTACGCGCGATTCTTCAGCAATGCTTCCACGTGTTGCCGATAATCCGGCGGAACAAACAAAAACTTGCGCGGTCCGTTGCCCCACATCGCCAGCAACTTTGCGTCGTCCAGGCAGACATGCGGCGCATCGGGATAATCCGATCCCCAGAGAAGGGTCGTTTCGCAGCCATCCACCACGTAGGCGCGACGTTGCGTATAGAAAATAATCGACGAACCGTACGATTGATCGCCATACAGGACCAGGGTGTCTTGTGGGCTGGCAATTGCATTGATGGTAGTCGCCATGGCCCGAGATGAAAGCATCGGCTCAAATCGAACGAAGGCAATGTGCGCCGCAACCAGAAACATGGCGGCTGTCATGGCCGTGGTAAAGGTTGCGCTCAAATGTTGTTGCCGCACGCGCATCCGCCACGCCAACGTGGGTCCCAGCAACAGCGTCACCGCCGCTAAGATCGCAGGCAGCCGCAAGGCAGCGAACGAGGGGCCCGTTAGATCCATGAAATGGGACATCGAAAGCGAGTATCCGCCGACATCGCGGTGGGCCAGCAACGTGCCGATGTCCGCGACATACGGCAGATGCCGCGAGGCCCACAATCCGTAACCCAGCATGGCGGCCGCGCCCGCGCCGACCACGGCAAACAGCGCCTGCGCGCCTTCCAGCCAGCGCATGTCGGCAGCGCGCTCGGTTGCCGAAGATGTCATCGCATCCGTTTCCAGGCTTGCCAGCCCCGCCGCCGTCAACAGCAGCAGGGGGAAGTAGGCCGGGTAGGTGTAGTACTCCTGGTTGGTCGAGAGGGAAAAAAACAGCAAAATGAAACCCGCGTACAAGGCCAGTAACAGGGATGTATTGCCGCGGAAATCCAGGTATTTCCACGCATGCCAGTCGAAGCGCTGCCCGGATCGGCGTTTTTTATGCCACGCCGCGTACAATGTTGCCGGCCAATAGAGACTCCACGGAAAAAGCCAGACCAGATGCAAGCCCCAAAAAAGATAGCCAGGGAGCTTGTTATAGTCGTGCGGGTAACGTTTGCCGAGGAAGCGCAGAACATGTTCGTTGATGAAATAGAAATAAAGAAATCCATGTACGCTGCCCGGCGACGGAATGTTGCCGATGGGATGGCCCTGGTCCGGATTGTGCAGTCCGGCCAGAATGTGCCACGGCGCGGCGACCACCAGGAAGAGCAGTGTGCCTGTAAACAGATGAAATTCTCGCCAGCGCCGCCATTGTCCCGTCAGCAGAAGGTAGGGAGCCACGCCGCCGATGAAGAACACAGGCGCGATCAGTCCCTTGGCGAGCATCGCCAGCGCCAGCAGCGTATAGGTGCAGTAGATGCGCGTGGGTTGACGGTCTTCCAGGCCCGACAGAAACAAGTAGAGAGCTAGCGCGATCAGCAGCGTCAGAATGGATTCAGGAATGAAATATCGTGTGAATAAAAATGTCCCGATTGACGTGAGGAATGCCAGCGCACCATAGAACCCGGCTCGTTCAGAGTATGCGCGGCGTCCCCACAGCAACGCCAGAATCGCACAGCCCAATACCGCCAGCGCCTCTGGCAAATGTGTGGCGAAGGCATTGAAACCGAAAATTCTATAAGCGATTGCGGCCAGCCAGTATGGCAGCGGAGGTTTTTCCAGGTAGCGGATACCATCCACCATCAGAGTGACAATATGCCCCGTGAGCGTCATGTGCTGGGCGGCCTGCGCGTGAGTGGCATCGGCATCGTCGAGAAGAGAAGGCGTAAACAACGCAGCAAAGTAAACCGCCAAAAACACGGTGAGAATTAAAATCCACTCGGCGCTGCGTGAAAGCGGAAAGCCGGCCGCGGAATTGACGGACTTATCTCCGGCGGCGGAAGGCGGATGGGAAGGGTTGGAAGGCTGCATGCGCATATTGAGAAACAAACCTAGAATAGCAGTCCAATCTTCGCCACTTTTTCTACGATTCGTGGCATTCTGCCAATGTGGGTACTGTTCAAGCACAGGAAATGATGACATACGCAGCTGTTGATATCGGATCGAACTCCGTTCGGCTGAAGATTGCCGCTGTCCACTATCACCGGCTGAAAACGCTGCATGAAGATCGAGAGATCACGCGGCTGGGCGAGAGCGTCTTTGAGAGCGGAGTAGTATCGCCGGAATCGATGGCGACGACCATTCGCGCCTTGCGGCGATTTCATCGCGCCGTCCAGGCACATGCTGTCGACAAGCTGCGTGTGGTGGCGACCAGCGCCATCCGCGACGCGCGCAATCAGCAGGCGTTTCTGGCATGGGTGCATTCCGCTACCGGCTGGAAGGTAGAGATCATTTCCGGTCTGGAAGAAGGCCGCCTCATCCACTTAGGGGTTGTCTCCAACGAACCCGCCGCGCGCGGCCGCTGTCTGCTGGTCGACTTGGGCGGAGGCAGTTGCGAAATCACTTTTTCTGAACATAGCGCGATTCGGCAGATCGTCAGTCTTCCGCTCGGCGCGGTTCGGCTCACCCGTGAGTTTCTCCGCCATGATCCGCCCACTCCAGAAGATCTCGCGCGCATGCAAGGCTGGATCCGGCGTGAACTGCATCGCGCGGAACAGCAGATCGGATACGAACGGGTCAGCGTATTCGCGACTTCTGGGACGGCAGCGGCGCTGGCGGGTGCTGCTCGAGCTGCCATCAAGTCCAGCTTCAAGCCCGACGCAAAGCCGGGCGTCCGCGCCTGGGACCGGACCCCAACAGCAGCGGTCCGCAAGCTGGCCGACAAACTGAAACGGATGTCCGTGTCGCAGCGCGGTGTGATTCGTGGAATAGGGCCAAGGCGATCTGAGATCATCGTCGCCGGAGCATATGTCTATGCGGACCTGCTGGAGCGCTTTCATCTTCCTGGCTTCCGCTACTCCCCCATGGGATTGCGCGACGGCATCCTGGCGCTGATGCTAGCGGAAGGCGATACCCGCACTTCCGCGCATCAGCACTTTGAGGAGGAACGGTGGGCCAGCGTTCTGGAACTCTGTCGCCATTACGGCATCGATCCCAAGCGGCAGGAACCGGTGGTTCAGGATGCGACCCAGTTGTTTGAGGATTTGAAAAGCGTCCATCACTTATCGGCGGACTACAAGGTGTGGTTGCAAGCAGCGGCCATGATGCACTCGGTGGGCAAATTCATGAACTACCAAGGCCACCACCGTCACACCCAGTACATCATCGCCAACTCGGAGCTGTACGGGTTCACTCCGGAGCAGCGTCTGATCGTCTCCGCCATCGCTCGCTATCTGGGAAAGTCCAGGCCAATGCCGGCGGACCGGGTGTTGCGCTTCATCCCTGTGGAGCAGCACACGAGTGTGCGACAGGCGGCCGTGTTGCTGCGAATGGCGGTGGCATTGCATCAGAACCAATCCAGTAGCGTGCCGCGTTTTCGTACCCGCGCGACAACGAAGAGAGTCTCCATCACGCTGATGCCTGGACGAAGGGGCGCGGACCTGGAATTGTGGGCCTTACGAAAAGAGGCCGATTATTTTCGCGAGGTCTTTGCTCGCGATCTCTTCGTGTCTTTGGATTGAATCGCACGCAGCAGCCGGGGATCGAGCAGCCATTGCAACCTGGCCGATCCACGCTGCAATGTAAGCGCAGCGATGGCGCCCTTGCGCATGCGAGCGATGGGGCTGGTCGCGGAAGGAGACAGCAAGCGGTTCAAATACACGGGCAAGTTGGGATTATGCCCGACCAGAAGGACTTCTTCCTGTTCCACCACGCTGTCGAGAAGGCGCTGAAAATCGTTCCACGTCCCGTCCGGGGCCAGGGCTTGCGATAGCTGGATCTTTTTTTCATAGCCGGTTTCCGTTCCCACCAGCGCGGCCGTCTGCAGCGCGCGTTTCAAGGGACTGGAGACGACCGAATCGAATTGGACCTTCAAAGAGTTCAGCGCCCGGCCGAGCAGGATGCATTGCTGTTTTCCTTCTTTGTCGAGGGGGCGCTTGCGGTCGAGCACCGGGTTCATTTTCCGTTGACCGGCGCTGCCATGGCGCAATAAATACAAGTTCATATTCCGTCCTAATCGTTCAATTTTTGTCGCATTCGTTTGGCTGGCGAGGAAAAGTCGTGACATCCGATACGGCGATCGAGAAATGTGAAGAATCCGGTGGCACTACAAACTTGGATGCTGAAACGGCAAAGGCGTCGCACATGGATGCCGCAGCAGCGGGTCTCTTCGGAACATGCAAAATTGTAGCAACCGGCGTCTTCACAAGCCAGTGAAAAGACTAATCCGTGCGCCGCTCCCACAGTTCCGCAGTCAGGATCCCACCCAGATACCCTGCGTCTTCGCGCCGATGAAATCCGTGATCGCGGAAGACTTTGGCGTAGTTCGGGATGTGATGGACACGCAGCCTGGTAGTGATGGCGAAAGCAAAATAAAGAGAGCGAATCAGCATCCGTGCGGTCGCTCTCCGCAAGCCTTTTTCAGGGACAGAAAATTCCGAGACTAGCCAGATCGCGTCTGTAGTCAAGGACGGCAGCAGGCGCTCGACCAGAGCGGAAACCTCGTCGTCCGTCAGGCTGTCGAGAAAAAAATGGGAGACAACCAGATCGTAGCTTTCCCCATTCGGCGTGAATTGGCGAAGATCGGCTTGGATCGTATGCAGTCGAGCGTCCGCATCGGGGCAGCAACTTTGCGCTCGCCCTTGAAGGACCGCCAGCATGGCCGCGCTCGCATCGACTGCATCCGCGTGGACGGCAGGGTTTGCAGCCAAGAGGCGTGCAGTAAAGCGGCCATCTCCATCGCCGAGTACCAGCGCGTGGCGCGCCTGGACACACCGGGATAGAAAGTGAAACCGGCACCGTTCCAGCATGGGCCCAAAGCTGCAATATTCCATCCAGCGATAGATGTGGGCCAGGGAATCGAAATTGGGAGTGTCGGGATCCATCGTGCGAATGTCTGGAAGGTACCGCGTTTACCGCATGTGCAGAAAGAATACGAGCGGTGTCAGCAAGGCCCCGTCGGCGAGGATGCGCAAGAAAAGAGCACTGAACCGCTGTGTGTGCCGAGTCAGCGTGAGGAACAAGAGCGAACTGGCAGCAACGGCAGCAAACAGAGGCCAGACCGTTCTTGTAGCGGGAATGCACGCGAGCGAGAAAGCCAATCCTCCAATCGTTATGGCAAAGGCGGTCAAATGATGGCCCAGAAAATCCGTGAGCACTCGCGAACCACCCGAGTCCTTTTCAATTTGATGTTCAGGTAAACGGCCCTGGGAAAAAAGACCGCGTCCACGTTCGCGCTTCGCCTCCGCGTCTTCCCATGTCTGAATGACGACGCAGTTGAGCCAACAAACGGCCCCGAAGGTCAGAATTGCCGCCAGCAACAGGCTGCGTTCTTGGTGCAGCCGCGTCCAGGCCGGCACCGCGGTTGCGATGGAAAAGAGAAATCCTACAAAAAACTCCTTCGAGAACCGATAACTTTCCGGTCGGTTGTGGATCAGCAGAAAATACGCTGCGCCAATCAGACACAAGACCATGTCGTCGACCCGCACCGCAGCCCGCACGCGAAAAAAAATCAAATATGCCAGTGGAACCGCGGCCGCAGTCCACGCAACGACAAACGGTTTTCGGTGCCGCAGATAGAACCAGTGTCGATCGCGCAACCCAGTCATGTCCGTCGAGCGCCAGCCATCGAGCAGGCGGTCTGCGACATAGACGCACCAGGTCCCCAGCGCCAGCGTAATCAGCGCAGTCGGGGGAAGGCTGAGACCGAAAGCCGCCGCGAAAAACCAGCACCAGACAACCGCGACTGTAGGCGCATCCAGACTGAGCAGATGCCACCACACCCACAGTCGGCGCATTGGCAGTGTGCGGAGACCATGGCCCCCATCTGAAGTTTGAACCGCGGGCGCGCTGGCGATGGGGCTGGCTGGCATATTGACGAGTCACTGAAATCGAAGCATTTTCTTGGATCTGACGACGAAAAACAACTCCAGTAGTATTCGACGCACTCGGAAGCCTCAGGGTTTCCAATCCGACAGAATGCATTTCCACTCAGATGTTGAAAGTCACTTCAGACGGGAATCTTTTTTGTTACGCGCACCTGCTTGCGGGCAGTTTTCTTCGCCGCTGGAGAAGCTTTTGCTTTCGGCTTCGAGCAAGGTTGCGCCGACGCATCCTCCGTTTCGTTGAGAGCCGCCAGACTGCCGCCATTCGATTCTCCGCTGGATGGTTCCGGAATCGCCACGTTTCCAGGCTCGGCGGGAATGTCTCGCACGCTCGCTTTGTCTTCCGCCAGTCGAATCAGGAATTCCTGCGCATGGAACGGCGGTCCGGTTCTTCCTGCGCGACTTCTGGAGCGCACATATTCCCCAGAAGGCAGCAGGAAGCGCGATTCGGCGGTATCGGCCAGATATGCTGCCAGAATCTCATCGCGAATGCGCTGACGCAATTGCGGATCGAGAACAGGAAACACGACTTCGCAGCGCTCGAACAGATTGCGGGGCATCCAATCGGCGCTGCCGGCGTATATCTCCGGCTCGCCGCCGTTCATAAAATAAAAAATCCGACTGTGTTCCAGGAACCGGCCCACGACGGAGCGCACGCGAATATTTTCACTCAGCTCTTTCACTCCCGGGCGCAACGCGCAGATTCCACGAACGATCAGGTCGATCGATACCCCAGCCTGTGAAGCAGCGTACAGTGCATCGATGATCCCTTGCTCCAGCAGGGAATTCATTTTGGCGATGATGTGGGCGGGCTTGCCTTCGGCGGCGTGTTTAGCCTCGCGATGAATCCGTTGGGCAAAGCCCTCGGCCAGGTTCATGGGGGCCACCAGCAGCGGAGCATAATCGTCCGACTCGGAATGGGCCGTCAGATAGTTGAAAACATTGTGGACGGCATCGGTCAGGGTTGGATTCGCCGTCAGCAGGCTCAGGTCGGTATAAAACGATGCCGTCTCCACGTTGTAATTGCCGGTCCCCAGGTGCGCATACTGCCGCACCACGCTGTCTTCCGGGTCGCGGCGCACCAGCAGCGCCAGCTTGCAATGGGTTTTCAGTCCGACCGTGCCATAGAAGACCTGTACGCCGGCATCCTCCAGATCGTGCGCCCAGCGTATGTTGGAGGCTTCGTCGAAGCGGGCCATCAGTTCCACCACGACCGTGACTTCCTTGGCCTGGGCAGCTTCGCGCAGGGCCTGAAAAATCGGCGAATTGGCGCTGGTGCGATAGAGCGTCTGCTTGATGGAAAGCACGGCAGGATCGTCGGCTGCCGCGCGAATGAATTCAACCACGGCGGCGTAGGAATCGTACGGATGATGCAGCAGAATGTCGTGACGGCGAATTTCCGCGAAAAGATCGACGGATTCGCGATGCAGCCGCAATCCGCGCGGCACAAATGACGGATACTTCAGCTCCGGCTTGTCTGTCTTTGTATGCAGGTTTAGCAGACGAGACAAGTTGACGGGGCCGTCTGTATAGAAAATCTGAAAATCATCCAACTCGAAATTTGTTCGCAGTTGCTCGACGATTTCGGGGGCCGCATCGCTTTCGATCTCCAGTCGGACCGCATCTCCCTTGCGGCGATTGTGCAGTTCTGAACGCACACTTTCGAGAAGGCTGCGCGCCTCTTCTTCCTGCAGGTAAAGGTTGCTGTTTCGGGTCACGCGAAATGCCGCCCGCGACAGGAATTCATAGCCGCGATACATGGCCGCCGCCTGAGACTCGATCAGTTCATGCAGAAAAATGTAATCGAAGCATCCCGGAGCGGAGGGAAGCGCGACCAGGCGCGGCAGAGCCCGCGGCACCGTCACCACTCCCAGCACCTGCGTCGAAGCCGACTTGCGTTTGCGATGCAGCAACATCGCCAGACAGAGAGCCTTGTTCAACACATGCGGAAACGGGTGCGCCGGGTCGATGGTGATGGGAGTCAGCAGCGGGTCGACCTCGCTTTGATAGAAGGCGATGGCAAACTTGTGCTGCTCGTCGTCCAGGTCTTTCCAGGCCCTCATGCGAATGCCTGCCTTGGCCAGGGCTGGCAACAGATGTTTGTTCCAGCATGTGTATTGGTCGGAGACAAACGCATGGGTCTTCTGCGCCAGCGAATCCAGCGTCTGCCGCGGCGTCATCAGGTCGGGGCCCGGTTCGTTGTAGCCATCTTCAATGCGCTGCAGCAGGCCGGCGACACGGACTTCAAAGAACTCATCCAGATTGCTGGCTGTAATGGCGAGAAATTTGACCCTCTCCAACAGGGGGCTGGAATCGTCCTGGGCTTCCTCCAGCACACGCCGGTTGAAATCCAGCCAGGACTCGTCCCGGTTGAGATAGTGTTTCGTGATGCTCGGGGTTTCCCGGCTTTTCAGTGCCATGCAAGCGCGCTCTTCTTCCGGTGAAGCAACATCCTGGCGTGCAAAACAGATGTCCCTAGTGTCTCAAATTCACAGGATCGAGGGTACCAGCCGGCGATGACGGTCACGTAAAACTCGTGAAGGAACTGCAATCCGGTATCCTAAAGCAGGACACTGAGTTCCACAACTGAGATCGTCGCAGAGCAGCGGCGGAAATGGGGCCGGCGACAGCGAGAAAATGGGCCGTAGGATGGCAAGAAATTGCGCTTTCCCGTCAGTTTTGTCATCTATTCTCTAGCGTCTGCGTCCTGGCAATACGACTACGTACACAAACTGTCTGATGAAGAAAATGCAAAAAACTCTTCCGAAAGCACGCTGTGGCTGTCTGCGATTCCTGATGCTGCTGGCCGCGGCGGCCGGCATTGTTCACGGTGGCGCACAGGCGCAGACGGCGGATTCTTACCGGGGTAGCGTTGCGCAGCACAAGGCCACTGCGGGCGAGCTGCCGCTCTCGCTGGACGATGCCATCCAGATGGGCCTGAAGAACAATCTGGGCGCGATCCTGCAAACTACCAACGTCAACACGGCAGGCGGAGGGAAGCTCCAGCAACTGCAGGCCTTGCTGCCGACGATTACGGGCACCGCGCAAGACTCGGTCTCGCAAGTGAACCTGCAGGCAGAGGGGCTGCGGATTCCAGGGTTTCCAGCCGTGATTGGACCCTTCGGGTATACAGATTTTCGCGCCACTCTCAATCAAGCCGTGCTGAACGTTTCCTCACTGCAGAATTATCTGGCGTCGAAACACAACTTCGCAGCAAGCAAGCTTTCCGCGAAAGATTCCAAGGATTTGGTCGTTCTAACGGTGGGCAATGCGTATTTGTTATGTCTGGCCGATGCCGCGCGTATCGCGTCTCTGGAGGCCCAGGTAGAAACTTCCAAGGTCTCGCTGGACCAGGCCATTCAGAACCACCAAAACGGGGTGTCGCCCCGGTTGGACGAACTGCGCGCACGAGTGGATTATCAGACGCAGGAACAAGCTCTGATCGCTGCCACCGACCGGTATCGAAAAGATGAAATTGCGCTGGCACGCACGATCGGGCTGTCGCTCGACCAGAAATTCGAGTTGACGGACCAGGTCCCCTTTGCCGAGTTCAATGCTCCAACCATGGAAGCGGCGATGGCGGAAGCGCTGAAAAATCGCAGCGACCTGAAGGCTGCACAACAGCAGGTGACGGCAGCGGAGAAGTCGTTGTCCGCGGCCCATGCGGAGCGGTACCCGGCATTGACCGCGGAAGTCGACTACGGCGCAATTGGAGTGAACCCGGGGAATTCGTACGGAACTTTGAATGCAACCGGCAAACTTAGTGGGCCCATTTTTGAAGAGTGGAAATTGAGGGGCGATGCCAGAATTGCCGCTGCCCAACTGGAACAAGCCCGCGCCCAACTGAACAACCTGGAAGGTCAGGTCCGCGCCGACGTAAAGGACGCGATTCTGGACATCGAATCGTCGCAACAACTGGTCAGCGTTGCCCGCAGCAATGTTGACCTGGCAAGTGAAGCGTTGAAGGAAGCGCAGGACCGTTTCCAGGCCGGCGTTGCAGACAATCTGGCGGTCTCGCAGGCGCAATCGTCCGTGGCGCAGGCCGACGACCAATATGTCAGCAGCCTCTATCAGTTGAATGTGGCGAAGCTATCATTGGCGCGCGCCGTGGGCGTCGCGCGTACCCAGTACAAGACTTATCTCGGAGGACAATAATCGTGGCGGAATCGAGACCCGAAGGGACCATGCAGGCCGACGCGGCCAACGGTCGAGCGGAAGAAAATCAGCGGGCAGACGACAGTTCTTTCGCACAAAACGAACGGCGTCCGGATACAAGCGGCAATCAAAAGGATGCGTCGCCGGAGGAAACAGAGCTGCATCGTCCGGCGACCCCTACGCACAAGCGTTTTTTTATTATTGGGGCGGTTGTTCTGGTGCTGCTTGGGGTGGGGCTCTACTGGTGGCACTCGACGTATTACGAGAGCACAGACGATGCGCAGATCGACGGCAACCTGGTCCAGATCAGCACCCGGACCAAGGGCTACATTTCCAAGGTCAACGTGGAAGACAATCGGCAGGTGGAAAAAGGCCAGGTCCTGGTCGAGATCGATCCGCGGGACGCGCAGGCGACCCTTGACCAGGGCGAGGCAGCCTTGGCGACCGCGAAAGCAAACTACGAAGCTGCCCTGACGACTGTGCCGATTACGACCACATCGACCGGCGCGACATTGAGTTCCGCGGCTGCTGGGGTACAGGCCGCATTGTCGACGATTGCCGGGGCCGAGAAGCAGTTGGACGCGGCCCAGGCGCAGCTATTGTCCGCCGAGGCGGACAATACCAAGGCGCAGCTTGATCTGCAACGCTATACCCCATTGGTGCAGCGCGATGTTGTTTCCAAGCAACAGTACGATGCCGTCGTCGCGGCGGCTGCCAGCGCCCAGGCGCAGGTCGCAGCGGCGCAGGCAAATCTGCAGGGTGCGCGTGACCAGGTGCGGGTTTCCAATGATAAACTCGCATCCGCGCGGGCCGACTACAATTCCGCTGGGACGGGCCCCAAGCAGGTAGCTGCGCAACGGGCCAAAGCCGATGCCGCCGCCGCGCAAGTGCAAGCAGCGGAGGCCGAACTTGAAACCGACCGGCTGAATCTGAGCTACACCAAGATCATCGCCCCCGATTCCGGTATCGTGAACCAAAAAACGGCGCAGGTGGGTCAAAACGTCAGTGCCGGCCAGACGCTGATGACGTTGATTCCGCTGACGAACATCTGGGTGACCGCAAACTTTAAGGAAACTCAGTTGGACCACATGCGCGTTGGGCAACCGGCGACGTTTACCGTCGATGCGTACGGCGGCCGCACCTACCACGCGAAAGTCACGCAGATCGGCGGGGCGACCGGCTCCATGTTGAGCCTGTTTCCGCCGGAAAATGCGACTGGAAATTACGTGAAGGTCGTGCAACGCATTCCGGTACGGCTGGATTTTACCAATCCGCAGGAGGACAGCGATCATCGTCTGCGTCCCGGCATGTCGGTCAATCCCTCGGTACGGGTAAAGAATTAGTTCATTAATTCAACGAGCGGACGCGGATACGCCGCTGGCGGAGCTTCTTCGGTATCGTACGTTCGTTGCCCCTGGGACGACCCTCTTCGACGCAATTCCACTCCGCTAGTTTCGGTATCCTTGGCCCGTGTTCGCTTGCTCTGCTCACGGTAGCGGCAACAATCTTATCGTCGCGACTGAAAAAAACGGCGCAACAGGTCGCCACACTCGTCTGCCAGGATGCCGCCGCAAACCTCGATTCGGTGATTGAGTTGAGGATGGTTCAGCACGGTCAGCACACTTCCTGCCGCGCCTGCCTTGGGATCGAAGGCGCCAAACACCAACCGCGCAATCCGCGCATGGACCATCGCCCCAGCGCACATGGCGCATGGTTCCAGCGTGACATAGAGAGTGCATTGCTCCAGGCGGTAATTGGCAAGCGCTGTTCCGGCGGCCCGCAAGGCGACGATTTCCGCATGAGCGGTGGGGTCGTGGTCGCGGACCACCTGGTTCTGTCCGTGAGCGACGAGCGCGCCATCTGGCCCAAGGACCACCGCGCCGATCGGCACTTCGCCGGCAGCCTGCGCTTCCTCCGCCTGTGCCAGCGCCTCACGCAACCATGACTCGTCGGGAGCCGCCGACAATAGATTCTTCATCCAGATTAGTGTATGCAATCGGCGAGAAGGGGAGAACTATTCCTGCAGGGGAGATGCATCCAGCAAGGCTTGGAAGAGAGAAGCTTCATAGACGATGCGGGCCGCCTGGAAATCGCAATATTTGACGATTCCGCTCGACTGGCTGGCATGGAGAGCTAGAGTGGCGTGGAATGCGCGATGTGCCGTCGTCGCACCCGCGCACATTTCTCCTAGTGTAGTGCGTCGTAAATGATGACCATTATTACCGCAACGCGTCCATACTATGGAGGACGACATAGTATGCGGATTGCCGTGGCGGTTGCCCTGAACCCGGAACAGAGACAAGCCCTGGAGCG
>JAJYUB010000059.1 GCA_021792795.1 Acidobacteriota bacterium
AGACCATCGAAAGAGCGCTGGCAAACACGTTCACCACCACCACGTATTGGCTCGATCTCGGCAACAATGCCGCAAGCGGCCAATACATCCTCGGTCAGCCGTTGAATGCACGTAACCGGCGAAAGTCTGACCGGCTGCGCACCGTCAGCGAACTCTATCCGGAGATCGCCGATACGGAGGCCGGTGAAGATCCGCTGCCGAGCTGCTCTGCCGTCGAAGCGCTGAACCGGCAGGAACCGTTCATCAACCAGACGCTTGCCTCCAGCGCTCTCGCAATGCTTGCGCGACTCTTCCGCTACGGCAGGCTCACGCATCATGGGGCCTTCTTCAACGCAGCAACGGGGCAGATGTCCGCGTTACCCGTAGACCCCGAGTTATGGAGACGCACTCGGCGGCGCTCCCGAAAATGTTTGCTTCCTTTCGTGAAACATTGAAGCATTTCTCAACTCTGGGCGGTATCGTGGATCGTACCGGAGGTGCGCCATGAAGATGCCACTCGACCCTGCTCTCTCCCTCGAAGCCAAAGCGTTGACCGCACTTGCGTTTCGCAATGGCCCGATCGAAGACCTGCACGCAGGGAAGCCCTGTAGTCTCTGTAGCGGCAGGCCTGAGTATTCGCACGTCTCGAATGAAGAGATGAAAAAGATCATGAAAGCGGCAGTGACCGCGATGTATCGATTGCTTTGGCAACGAGAAAACGATCCTCTCGCTTATCGAAAGTCCCTCGCCCTCGGGCAACGGTACACCCAACAGTGGGATGATCCGGATGTTGAGACACCGCGCCAGAGATAACCCGCCACCACCTCGTCGAGGTGAGTCACCCAAGGAGATCCGAAAATGTTCAAGGAACTTGTGCCTATCCTGCGTCATCGCGCTGTGCTGATGACCTTAACGCTTGTTGACGAGGACCAGATCCGGGTCAACATCATTCCGAAAAAGATCAAAGACGGTGAGAATGACGCTCTCACCACACCACTCAGTGTGACTGGTACTGCCGAAGAACTGGATGCCGAACTCTCGTCGACGCTTGTCGGCTTCGTTGGCTCGCATCTTCAGTTGAAGAACACCCTTGAGAAGGCACAGGCTGAGATGGACGCGGCCGCCAAGGCGGCGCAGGCGGAAGCCCGTGCAAAGTCGAAGAACTCGGGCAAGAAAGAGCCTGAAAAGAATACCGGCACAAAGCCAGTTGAACCCACGAAAGCAGCCGAGCCCGCTAAAGCCGCCCCACCGAAGACGGCCAGTCTGTTCGACATGCCTACAGCCGAACCGCCTGCCGTACAGTCTACGGCCGCGGACTCCAAGGCTCAGGTAAGCGATGAAGAAGAGATT
The DNA here is from genome assembly GCA_021792795.1 of Acidobacteriota bacterium. Classification (GTDB taxonomy): domain Bacteria; phylum Acidobacteriota; class Terriglobia; order Terriglobales; family Acidobacteriaceae; genus JAKAAZ01. Next base: position 1,330 of record JAJYUB010000059.1, read on the forward strand.
CTCGACGAAATCCAAGAAGACGGTACGGACCAAGACGAAGACGTCGATGAAGCTGCCTGAGATGCCCTTCAAGCACGCGGACAGCCTCGACCGCCGAAAACTATTTGGATGTTGTCGCTTTTTGGGCGACTGACTTCGCCTTCTTGACGGCCGCCCATCTCGCCTTGCTTGCCTCAGAGATCTTCTTCCTACCGGCAGCGGAGAGTACTCGCTTTGTGCGCGGAGCGGTCTTTTTTGCCGGGGCTGCTGGAACGGCCCTCGCGTGAGTGCGTGCAGCATGCTGGCCTGGGGCACCCTGCAGAAGAGAGTCACGAATCTTTGTAAGGCGCTCGATCTCTTTGTTTAGTTCCGCTACAGCACCGATTATGCTCATCATTCCTCCAATAGAGTAAGCCTAACATTTGCGCGACAGGTATCCCATACACCTTCATCCATCGAAGGTGATCTGCTTGATCGGCTTAACTGAGTTCGTGCCGATGCCCCTATCAATCTAAGGTCGTACAGAAGCAGCGGTGTAGTCAGTTCGATTCCGGCTCGCCTTTTTCTGTGTCCAGGACTTGGATGGCTTGCTATCCTCAAATCCGTCATGAACTTTCGCGAACTTCGTTGCGAAAGCTCTCGCGGAGACACTGTTTGTCGAGATTCCAGCGTCGGTTCGAGATCGAACGAAAGCCGAACGAGGTTCCGCGTTTGGTTCAATCGGTGCAAACCAACGCCGATTCCAACCGGGATGCACTAGGCTTCTTACCGGCGCAGGCGTATGAACAGGCCGCAAGACAGGGCACCCTCTTCGTTGCCGTGGATCGGCGTGGCCAGGAGTCGTGTTATGCCGGCCACATCTTGTTCGGAGCCACGTATCCTCACGCCAAGATCTTTCAGGTCTATGTTGCCCCCCAAAGTCGAAAGCACGGAGTTGGCCGGCTACTGGTTCAGACACTACTCGAATTCCTGAAAGAGAAGCAGTATCTCAGTGTCACCGCCCGAGTCGCTTCAGAGCTTCCTGCAAACTCCTTCTGGAACTCACTCAAGTTCGAGATTGTTGCTACGAAATCTGGAGGGATGACACGCGGTAGAACCATCAACGTCCGCGCCAGGCAGTTCAACACACCCGCCCTCTTTGGCTATAGACGACCGGTTTCGGGTATTCCGTTGACTGAGCCGCTTCCGAACTTTACTACCATTTTTGCACTCGATCTCAACGTCTTCTTCGATGTCGCGAAACGCCGGCCGCGTTCCGAATATGGCGCTGTCGTCATGAGCGCATCCTTTAACAATATTATGCGGCTGACGGTCACTCAGGAGTTCGCTAACGAATTGAGGCGCACTGCGACCACCACCCAGGACCCGATTCTGGAATTCGCTCTACAACTGCCCACACTTCCGGTTCCCCCAAACGGCGTGAGCGAACAGATCATCGGGGAGCTTGCCGCGATCGTCTTTCCCGTTAGAGCTGCTGCAGGGACTTTGACGGTCCAGGACAGGTCAGATATGTTCCATTTGGCGATCGCGGCGCATCACAAGATCGCTGCGTTCGTCACGGCGGAAGACGCGTTGGTTCGAGCAAGTCAGGCCATCGAAATCAGGTTCGGTATCAGGACTTTGCATGTTAAGGACTTGGCAGAAACCCTGAAGGCGGCCACCAGCGTTTCTCCGCCGCTCGATTTCGGGTTTTCGGATCGGGACTTGCGTTTATCAGATGTCACAGCAAGTCATTCTATAGCTATACGAGGCTTAGCCGATTCTGTGAAGTTACCGCGAGAGTTGCGGGTTTTGGCCTTGGCAGAGGGCGCTCAGGCTAGTACTCGCCGATCATTGGCAATTGCCTTTGAAGATCAGGTCATTTGTGCTGCTTTTTGGCAACCTCAGTCAGTATTGCAGGGCGGACTAGAAGCGTTGCTGCTTGTGGACGAAGATCAAGTGTCGTCTTTGGTGGCGGTCAACGCGTTGCTGAATCGACTCTCAAGAATCGCTAGTGAACGAGGGCCCGCGCGTGTTCAAATTCTCATTCCGAACAGCGCCCTTGGTTCACAGGATGTAGCCATTCGTTATGGTTTCATGCGTTGCTCCGCCGGGGATCCGGGGGTATCGCGGTATCAGCGTCTTTCGATTGGAGGTGTCGTCGATACGGCATCATGGCCTTCGGTTCGGCAAAACTTGCAGGCGACCTCGGACATGCGTTTCACCGGAGACCTTGCCTCGATTGTAGATGACGAACTGCGAATCCATTTCCAAAATCAAGTGGGTGAAGAATTCATGATCGACCTCTTCGACCTTGAAACCATTCTTTCTCCAACATTGTTCCTCTTATCAGGCAGAGGGGCAGTTCTGGCACCGATCCGAGCGTCCTACGCCAACGATCTTCTCGGCACTGCTGCACAAGCCTCCCTCTTACCAAAGCCACAGGCGGCTATACTTCACGAAAGAACATACTTCAGTTCAGTGCGAAACGAACGGCTACTCGTGAAGGGAACTCCGGTCGTCTTCTATGAATCGGGAAAGTCGAATGGTCGAAGCGCGGCGGTAGCTGTGGCGCGTGTCAGTCGTACCGTCGTCGTGCCGAAGAGCCAAATCGCCATTAATCTTATCGATGGCGGAGTAGTATCCGAGGAAGAGATCAAAGCCTTGAGTTCAGGGATCCAAATTGCGGCTACTACTGTGGATAACGTGATGAAACTGCGACAGCCAGTGGCACTCAAACGATTGCGTGAATTCGGTTGCGTCGATGGGTCCAATCTCATCACTTCCCGGCTCATCACGTCGGACCAACTGCAACAGATCATTATCGAAGGGCAGGGAACCCGTGAGTAAAGGCGACATCGTCATTTCAGTGCGGCAGAAATTTGTTGAGCGGATCGTTACCGGGAAGAAAGCGGCGGAACTCCGTCGGCGCGCACCACGGATTCAGCCGGGTTGTAGAGTCTGGATTTACACCAAAGCTCCTGAGGCTGTGATCTCGATTTGCGTGACAGTCGATAGAATTGTGACCGGGACACCTCAGAACATTTGGCGATCGCATCGTTCGGATCTTGGTGTCTCGCTCGACGAATTTGAAGACTACTTTGGAGAAACCGAGACCGGCTGCGCTATCTTCTTCAAGCAGGTAAAAGATGTGTCCCCGGGTGTCGCACTTTCAGAGATTCGTTCAAAATCCAAAGGTTTCCATCCACCACAGTTTTTTAAGAGGTTGGAAGAAGGTAGTCCAGAGCTAAAGCTTTTTCGTAGCCGTCTCGTTTGCGGATAGCTCGAGCGATTGGGACAGTGGAAGTCAATACCATCGAAGACGGAGATTCAACTTCCCGGTCCTGGAAAGAGCACGATTCAAAAGGGTGAGTCGATGAACTGCATCTTCTGCAAAGGCGACTCCAGCGGATCGCGTTCCGTGGAGCATGTGATCCCTGAGTCCCTCGGGAACACGGAACACATGCTCAACCCCGGCATCGTCTGCTACCAATGCAACAACTATTTCTCTTTGAAAGTCGAAGGACCCCTCTTGGCCGATCCGTATTTCCGGTATCAGTGCTCGCAGGCGCACATCCCCAGTAAGAAAGGAAGGCCCTCGCGCGTTCGCGGGTTTCATCCGCAGAGCCGCACCGTCATCGAAGTAGTTCGCAACCTTGATGGCTCAGGGATCAGCCTGAAACGTGGCGCTGAAAACAAAAAGGTTGCAGTGACCACATCATGCTTCTTGTGGCCAGCATATGATTCAAATTTCAACCGTGAAAAAGAAGCATGAGTTGGCATTCAGTGATCCAAAGACCTCGATACGAGGCAGTGCCCACATATAGCTGAGGCACGAGCAGACCGAAGCTGCAACGACAATTGCAGCTCGTTAACGTGCAACTTGCACTCCCAAGATTCGGACATTACACTTACCAGTAGGAGTATTACTATGCAAATCACTAGCAAGGGACAGGTGACGATTCCGCAAGATGTCCGTAACCGGCTGGGCCTCCTGCCTCATACTGAGGTCGAGTTCGAGTTGGCTGGAGATCACGCCCGCATTCGCAAAGCCAAGCGCGCGGCCGGCGCGGGCATCCGAGGAAACAGAGCGCTCGAAGCGCTCCGTGGCACGGCGGACACTCGCATGAGCACTGACGAAATCATGGCATTGACGCGCGTAGAGGCCCACCACGGCAGGAAAGCCAGGTGAAACCGGTTTTGACGAGTTTGCCGACACGTCTGCGCAACTGCCGCGGTGTCCTGGTTGACAGTAATGTTCTGCTCGACATCGCCACCAATGACGCGAAGTGGAGCGAATGGTCGGGGAGTGCGCTCGCAGAGTGTACCGAACATGCGACACTGATCATCAATCCCATCATCTATGCCGAAGTTTCGATCGGATATACGACCATCGAAGCGCTGAATGCTGCTCTGCCCGGCAGCCTTTACCAAAGAGATCCCCTTCCCTGGGAGGCCGGATTCCTGGCTGGCAAGTGTTTTCTGGCCTATCGTCGGCGCGGAGGCGCGCGAAACACTCCGCTGCCGGACTTTTATATTGGCGCACACGCGGCAATTGAACATCTGGCGTTGCTCACGCGCGACGTTGCGCGCTATCAAACGTACTTCCCCAAAGTCGAGATGCTCTCGCCCCCGAAGGAGTTGCTGTAACAACGAGGAGCAACGTATGGCGTCCGTCCACGCGACACGATCCTCGGATACTACGCAGTGGCCAATTTCATCTTAATGAGTCAGACGCCGAAAGATATTCCACTTTATGTCCGTCGGAAGTTTCAACCCGGCGTCGGTCCTGCGCTAAGCCGTCCACGCCGTTCCTACTCGATTCCTATGTCATAACCAGCGATCTACCGATTCGGCTAGGGCGATCCCATGCGCCGGTTCGTCGATCCATGTGAGGCTCTCTTTGAGCCCTGCCGCGTGGCGGACATCCTGCAAGATCAATTCTGCTCTGCGGAAATCGCACGCATGATGGCGAGACGGTTCGATCCGTCACCTAACCCCAGGAGACTGCGCCGCCTGCTGGGGCAGCCCATTCGTCCTCGTGTCCGGACGCGGTGAGCTCCCGGAAAGAGGCAGACACGCGCTTTATACCGCCATGGTTGGAGTGTGGCCTTCGAGACACTGAAGCGGTTAACAAAGGATGAGCGCACCTCGCCGGGGAGAACTTCCCTACACAGCCAGCCTGCCGTCCGGCAAACATTCATGCAAGAAAAGGAATGCGCAATGCAACCAACACAATGTCGTCCAGGACACTTTTGGACAACCGATGACGTAGCACAGCTCTGGTTCGGGGAATCGGGACCAGAGCCGCCGCAGACCGTCCGCTGCTACAACATGCAAGACCATCTCAACAGCGGTGAAGCACGCGAGGTGCCTGTGAGCGGGCTCGAGTTTCTTGGCGCCGGGATCTTCGGCGAAGCGCGGCCCAGCGGATCGAATTCCACGACCCGATGGACCGGTGATAGTTACCGCTATGGAATCTACCTCAATCCATCAGGGCTCTACAAAAACGGAATCGTGATTCTCGAGCGCCACGGGGGAGGTATGTTCGGCTATGCCTTCGACAATCAAGTGGCGAGCGACACCTGGGGACATATCGCAGTGAGCTTCCCACCGGAGATGATCTGGAATCTCTGCCACCAGATCGCGCGGGCGTATCGCGCCGCAAGAGACGCCGAGCGACAGATTGTCTATCAAGCGTTTGCGGATGGGCGCCTCAACAAGCGGCGCAGAAACCACAGAGTCTACGTCGAGATGATAGCTGCCTGACCCCGCTCGCCGGTAGCCAGATGCTTCGCCACAGAAGAAGAGGTTGCCATGAAGACGTCTCCAGCCATGCCGATTCCAGCAGTTATTGAAAGAACTGCGATGGGAATAAAACCAGCCAACGGAGCCAACTATCAGAAGGCCGTCCGGGAATGGATCTCGACGAGGTTCGGACGGACGACACTTCAAGACCCGCAAGAACGTATCGCCCGGGTTGTCGAAGAAGCCTACGAACTCTCCCAGGCGTCGGGTATGGAGATCGCTGATTTGGAAGCAATTGCAGCCTATGTCTATGCGCGGCCACTGGGTGAGGTGAAGCAGGAAGCCGCGGGTGTCGCCGTCACGCTCTTTGCCCTGGCCGAGGCGCATAGGTTTGACCTGTTGCTCGAGACGGAGAAAGAGATCGAACGCATTACGCATTTGCCTGCAACGATCTCGCAGCGGAAACAAGCGGCCAAGGCCGCCGCCGGAGTCGGCAGGTTCCCTGAGCCTCCGCGCCTGGAGTCATCTGGCACGCAACAGCAAGATTTGCCCGGGCAGGTGGAATATCCGACCTAAGGCATTTCTCGAAACACTGGCGAAGCTATAAAAAGCTAGTAATCCTCAGTGCCGCTGAGCCTCATTCGGGCAGCAGTCAACAGCCCGAAGCAGCATCATGACTCGGTGGTCGAGACAGGTGCGCGAGGGCATCGAGAGGCGACGGGCGTAAGCTCCCGAACCTGTCACGGCCGCGAGTTCTCTCGGTACGCTTGGGCAGCGCCACTCCTCGCTGCCTGCGCTCATTCGTGTCTCAGAAGGCACCTGCTCGAACTCGATGGAAGGTTCTCTCCTTCCCGGAAACTCAAAAAAACAAACAAACGAGGTGTCTTGCATGGCCGCGCCTATCTATCGTCGTGTGTACGTTGAGGTCGTCACCAGGGAAGATCTCACGACGCGCCAAAGCATCGAGAATTTGACCTTTCAGTTGTGCGAGGGTCTGATACACCATACCGCGCTTGTTCAACTGCATATCGTAGACCGCTCCGAGTCCCTGGCAAAGCTCGCTGCCGGGACGGATCTGATCTCGGAAGGTCATCGCGTGGAAGCGCCATATACCGGGTCTTCCGGCAAAGTCGGTCACGCAGCCCGCTTGCACTCCGCATGCGCCGCTCTGAAGCCATCGCAAGAGCTCGTTTGACTGCGGAGTTTCAGTAAATCTCTTACCTCCCTCGGATTCGTGCATTCACTGGAACGGACCACGCCGAAACCCGTTCTCTCCGCCGTCAACATAGGCCTCCACACATCCCCTGCCTGGAGATCACTGCGCGCACAGGTGTGCGCCGTTATGGAGGATGGTCAGATGCGACCAACGCACCTTCGAGACGTCGCGGAGCTTGCAGCACAAAAATCTCACGGCATCCGTTTGAAGTACATGGCGGGCTGCCGATGCCTGCCCTGCCGCGCAGCAAATTCGCGGTACGAGTGCGAGTGGGCGAAAGCGCGCAAGAGCGGGGACTGGAATGGGCTGGTTCCTGCGGACCCCGCGAGGAGACACATCTTGCGTTTATCCAAACAGGGTGTTGGACGGCGCGCGGTTGCAGACGCCTCGGACGTTTCCGCCTCGATCATCGCCCAGATAAGGTGTGGCCGGCGCACGCAGATTCGGAAACGGACCCTGAACAGAATTCTTGAAGTGACCAATCTCGCCGTCAGCGACGCGGCGCTGGTGCCCGCTGGCAAGACCTGGCGGCAGATTCACACGCTGCTCGAGGAGGGTTTCAGTAGGGCGGAGTTGGCCCGCAGGCTCGGCTTTGCGAGCCCGGCCCTGCAGCTCGGAAAGAACAGGATTCTGGCGCGCAATGCGGCTCGAGTCGACCGCCTGTACCGGTTGTTCATGAAGGAATGAATCTTGCGGCGACCTGGAAGTTATGCGAGGGAGAGTCCTCACTGGCGGCTCCGGATCGCTGAGATCCTCATTCCTTGCAGCACCCATTCCGATGACACCTCCACAATATCCAGACGACATCCTGGGATGGAGAAGCGAAATCGGTGTCCTGGGCCCGAGAGTCTGATCAAATGGGTCCCTGAACGAACAGTCGCATTGAAGCCGGATACGAGTGCCCGCTTCCGAAAAACGAGCCCGACAGCCATCAGGAAGCCGTGGCAGCACAAAGTTCGACGCAACTCACTTCTCCTATGGAGTCGATCATGGCAGCAGAAAAACTTACCCTCGTCGAATTACTGAACCTGGCAAACGAAGCCTATGCAGATGGCTACCTCGCAGAATATTTTGACCCGGAGACGGGTGAGCGTAGACAAGGCTCCGGAGATACGCTGGCTCAGTTCATCGTTGCAGAACTTAGAGATACCTTCGATGCCGAGGTTTCCCGAAGCGCACAGCTTCAGGAAGGCCGCCGAGTCCTGAGCAATGCCATCGACGATCTGGAAGGCGTGATCGAAAAGCTGCAATAGCATCTTCGTCTCGCCACACTGGATCGCTCCTTGCCGATCGAAGGTCCTCCAGTCCTCAATTTCTAAAGTCTCGCGCGATGTGATGTAGAGTCTTCGGCGCGAGCTCTTCACGCCGTCCTCGAAGCCCGCTCCTCGCATAACGATGGTGGCGCTGACGTGAGTGCCCGCGTCTCCGGGCTGGACTCCTTCGAGGACCGCTTCTGAGGAGAGTGACGGACCAACGTTTTCAGAAACCCCTCAAAAAGGACCATTCATGCTGAATACGCTACCCAGCAGCCCCAAAGAAGTCGCCAGATTTCTGCCGACGGCTTATGACCTTCGTATGCCGGTGTTCCTCTGGGGAAAACCAGGCATCGGAAAATCGGACCTCATCCGGCAGTATGCGCAGACCAACAAAATGGATCTGATCGACGTGCGCCTGACGACGCTGGAATCCTGCGACCTTCGCGGCCTACCGCATATCAACTACGAAACCGGACAGACAGAATGGATGCGGCCGGAGTTCCTTCCCGAGATCGATACTCCGGTTGCGATCTTCCTGGACGAGTTGACTGCGGCAGAGCCCCGCATTCAGGCCTCGGCCTATCAGCTCATTCTCGATCGGTGCATTGGCAAACATCGCCTTCCCGATCAGGCATGGGTGGTCGGCGCCGGCAATGCTCCCGAGGATGGGGCCGTGAGCTATGGGATGGGAACCGCACTTGCGGACCGGTTCGTGCACCTCAATGTTGTGGCGAATCCGGAGGACTGGATGGAGTGGGCGATGAATTATTCCATTGCCTCCGAGGTGATTACTTTCCTTCGCGTACGTCCGGAGATGCTGGACAGTTGCGGCGGCCAGGAGCAGACCGAGCAATTGGTGACGCCATCCCCGCGCTCCTGGGCCCGCGTATCCCGTGTGCTGGAGGCGACGAAGGACCAGCGCGTGCGCTCAATCGCCGTCAACGGACTGGTGGGAGAGGCTGTAGCCGTGCAGTTTTTTCACACCCTCGAAGAGATCGGTCAATTGCCCCCGATCGACAAGCTGCTCAGCCTGCCTGCGAAAGAAGCCGCACGAAAGGTGCCGGCAACGCTGCCTGGCCTCTACGGGCTCACGTACTCGCTCGTTCGATATACCTCAAAGCTCGCGCAGTATGAGCAGGGCATCGAACTGCTGGAGGCGGTCAGCCAGATCTCCGATGCGCTGCCGCGCAGAGAGATCCAGTCGCTGGGCATGGAGTTGCTGCTTGGCAAGGCCCACCGCACCAACCAATTTCAGGCGCTGACCCGATCCGAGACCTATCAGCGCGTCTACCGCAGCAAAGCGCAGGAGTTGGTTCACTAGGAGCGGCCTATGACGACCCAGGAGATGCTTTCCCGCAATCTGCGGCGCGCCGTCAGCAAAGATGTCGGACTGGCGGGCATTCTGCTGTATGTTCCCGCCGTGACCGTCACCGATCGAGGACGTATTGCCTGGACCGATGGCAGAAGGATGTATTTTGCCGAGCGCTATTTCGAGTACAAGCCCGAAGAGCAGGTGACGATTGCCATTCACGAGGCACTCCATGTCGCGCTCCGGCATGTGCAACGGGGTGATGCGCTGGCGAACCGCGAAGGAAGCGCCTTCGATGGCCGCTGTTGGAACATCGCGTGCGATGCCGTCATCAATCATTCGATCCGCGCCTGCCACTGGTGCGCGCTGCCGCCGGGAGCGTTGTATCCCGAGGACTGCCTCGCCTCGGAACAGTTGAAGCAATGGCCCGCGGAACTCTGGACGGCGGAGGAACTTTACGCCGAGGTCAAACGCGATGAGAAGAGGCGCGACAAGATTCTCAGCAACGGAGATGGAATCCCCAGAGGAGATCTTCACAGCGCGGGCGAAGCGTCTTTTCCTGCGCCTGGAATTCACGAGCAGAGCCTGGAACAGGGCATCTGGCGGCAGAGATTGCTGCGCGCCCAGGCCGGTTCGGCTCCCGCATCCTTGCTACGGCGTCTTGCGGCGGATGTACCGAAATCCGTTGTGCGCTGGGAGGCGGTATTGAGGAACTTTCTGACGGCGCGGCTGATGCCTCTGACCGAAGCATCCTGGAATCGCCCAAGCCGGCGCACGCTTGCCTTGGGGAAAGATGCCGTTTGGATGGAACCCGGCACGGACCGCCGTCGGGGAGTCCGCCGTGCCGGTGTCGTGATCGATACCTCCGGCTCCATCGGCGACAAGCTTCTCCACACTTTTATCTCCGAGATCAACAGCCTGATGACCAGGACGGGATGCGAGGTCCTGCTGGTCGATTGCGATGCTCGCGTCCAGCAAGTGTCCATGCATCGGAAGCCGATTCAGGGATATGTGGCCAGGGGCGGAGGCGGCACCGATTTCCGACCCGCCCTCGAAGCACTGCGTCGCGTTCCGCTCGACGTTGCCGTGTACTTTACCGATCTGGAAGGCGCCTTCCCGGAAAAGAAGCCCGCATTCCCCTTGTTGTGGGCGACCACCCAGGATCTTGCCGTGCCGTTTGGACGCAAGCTGCTGCTGCCTGCCAAAGGAGGCTTATGACTACTGAACTAGTTGCGGCATGCTCCCCGGAAGCTGTCGTCTACTCAATCCGGGTCGATGTCGGTGAGTACGAGGAAATACCCTTTGAATTCTCCTACCGTATGGACGGAAGTGGAACCTGCAAGGACCTCGAATATGGTAACGAGGAAATTGACTTTGCCTGGGAACCATCGATCCTCGACGGACTCGATCCGGAAAAACGAGACGAGGCCCTTCACGACCACGCAACCGAGATCTTCTGGGACGAAATCAATGAACAACTCAATGAGGACCGGGTGCTTCGCGAATCCGATTACGGTAGCGAATCTCTCTCTTTCGAGAGCGGCAGTGAGGAAGAACTAGAGCGGGTTGTCCGGCTGGCCCTATATTCCTTTCCTTCCATCTGGGACGGCTCCAGGGAAGAAATTGGCGTGACCGTCAACGCGGCCTCCGAAAATCAGTCCGCCTGTATCGATGACTATTGTGAGTTGATGGAAGACGGAGAGATTTTGGATGCGACCAAAGATATCCTTCGAGAACTGATCGATCTCGGTCTGCGATGGAACTGGCCGGTCGGTTTTCACCTGGAATACAACGACGGAGCGTCGGGCCGTGCCAGCGGGTACTGTGAATCGCCCAACACGGTCGATTACACCATCCAGAAGCCTAGTTTTCACGAACTCGCCGAGGCCCGTCAGGAACTCGTCCAGATTCTGACTGAGCATGGAACGGCGGCCGAAGCGAAGCAGCTTCTTCTGAGAGGAGATTGAGGTCATGGGAAATGTTCAGTTCCACAGCGAATCATCAGCCCGCCGGTTTGGAGGAACGCCAGAAGATTATGTGGCGATCCACAAATTCCTCGACCAGTCGAAGCTCTATCTGGCGGATTGGCGACACCGGGCGCTGCTGCACACGACCTTCGGTGTCGCACTCTGCGAACAGTTCTTCGGAGACCTCTACAAACGGGCATCTGACGGAGGCGCGGTTGCGACGCGGACGATTGCCGAGGTCCATATCCTCGAGGACATGAAAGCGATCCTTACGCCAGCGGATTTTTTGCGCGAGATGCCGATCCGCAGTTGGATGAATGGATTGACAGCCTCTCAGAGACGCGCGGTGCAGTCGTTTCGAATTCCCGAGGTGGAAGGACCGCAAGATTTGAAGAACCATAACGAAGATCAGCCATGAGCGCAAGGATGGACGTAGCCTCCGGTGTCACTGCTGCTTACCTCTGACTCCTGAACGCGGAGTTTGAACGAGGTTCCCATTGCACGCAAAGTACGGTGGGAGCGGTGGCGTGACTTGCCGGCTCTGTCTGTGCGGCGTCGCCTCCCGGTCGCGGCCTGAATGAGGTCCTCTCCGAAAGAGGTCTGAGCACTGCAACGGAAAACGCAATCCTCGCTCCTCTTCACCATCTCTCCCAAACCAACAAGGACAATCCATGAAACCAAGCATGCTGTATGAAGCGCTCCATGCGCTGATAGCGGAACGTGTGCCTCTCCACATCTGGGGCGCCTGCGGCGTCGGTAAGTCGCAGATCGTCTCCCAGGTCGCAGACGACCTCGATCTGAACTTTCTCGACATTCGCGCCGTACAACTCGATCCAGTCGATCTGCGCGGATTGCCCCGTATTGCTTCCGATCGGACCGAATGGGTACCCCCGAAATTTCTTCCAATCTCGGGCAAGGGAATTCTCTTTCTCGATGAGCTGACCTCGGCGCCGCAAATGACACAGGCCGGCTGTTATCAGCTCGTGCTCGATCGCAGACTGGGTGAATATGTCCTGCCCGAAGAGTGGGTAGTGATTGCCGCCGGGAACCCAGCCTCGGAGCGCGGCGTTCACTTCTCGATGCCGCGGCCCCTTCGCAACCGGTTCGTTCACCTGAACCTCGATGCGGATCTCGAAGACTGGTGCAAGTGGGCGGTCCGGGCGAAGGTGCGGCCGGAGGTCATCGCTTTCCTTCGCTTCAAGCCCGCGTTGCTGCAGGATGGAGACGCAACGTCGGATGCAAACGCATGGCCCACTCCCCGCTCCTGGGAGATGGCGTCGAATGTGCTGAATGGATTCTCGTACCGGCAGAAGAACGGCCTGTTGTCCGGCGCGAACGAGATCGAAGTCCAACTCCTCGAAGGGACGATCGGGCCTGCGGCGGCCACTGAGTTCGTCGCGTTCCTGCGGCTGTTCCGTCAGTTGCCGTCGATTCACGAGATCCTGTTGAACCCGGAGACTGCGCCGCTTCCCAACGAGCCATCTGCACAGATTGCCATCGCCACGGCACTCGGCCGGGCCATGACCGATCACTCCCTGGCCAATGGGATCAAGTACCTCGACCGGATGCCCATGGAGATGCGCGTCCTGGCCATGCGCGACGCCTCGGCGCGGGACCGCGCCATTACCTTTACGCCGGAGTTTATTCGCTTCGGTGTCGAACATGCGGAGGTCATTCAATGATTACCGAACGGGCCATGCTTGCCGTGGTCCATATCAGCATCTGGACGGCGGTCAAACACGATCGCAAAGTCAGCCGCGATGTCGCCAGCCAACATGGAGCGCATCCGGGCGCGGGCCGATACAACAAGCAACTCCTGATGGGCGCGGAGAAGCTCGAGCAGTTGCGCACTCTCGCCGGACAGATTCGCCAATACTTCTACAAGATCACCCTACCGTGGTCGGACGAGGGGTTCCGCCTGTTGCCGGCACACCTCTACTTCGAGCTGGCGGAGCAGATGCGGGAGTTCGAGACGGGCTTCTCCCAGGGCGTCGAAGACTTTCTCGCGGTGTACCCGTCCTACATCGAGCAGGTGCGTCCGGAACTGAACGGCCTCTTTCGCGAAGAAGACTATCCCGCTGCCGACAAGTTGCGGGAGAAGTTTGCTGTCAAGCTGGAAGTCCTGCCCATTCCAACGGGCGAAGATTTCCGCGTCAACCTCTCAGCAGAGGAGCAGGCACGCGTCGCTCGTGAGATCGACCGGAATGTCCGTGAGTCGCTCGCTCGCGGAACGGACGATCTCTGGAAGCGACTTCGAGAGGTGGTTTCCCACATGGTCGACCGGCTGAACGAGCCAGATTCACGCTTCCATGCTTCGCTCGTCACCAACGTCTTCGATCTGGTCGACCTCCTGCCGCGTCTCAATGTGAATCAGGACGGCGAGTTGAACCGCTTCGCAGCGCAGATCAAGGAGCGTCTCTGCAACTACTCGGCCCGCGATCTCAAGAAGAGCGAGATATTGCGCGTGGCAACGGCATCGGAGGCGGCGGAGATTGTTGCCGCGATGGATGAGGTCTTGCATGACCGAAAGGCCAAAGCCTCGACAGAGGATCCAGACACTCCGACGGCCGAGGACATTTTTTCTCATATGTCGGCGTACATGGAGGCGCCCGCTGCAGCATGAACAAGGATGTGACTTCACACATAAGGTGGCAGCGTTTTGAAGCATATGATGGCAGTGCCTCTTATCTAATCCTTTTGTAATTGCTGCAGCCCTTTCATCCTGCAAGGCCGTTTTGAACCATGAAATGGCAGTAGGTATGAAATGGAGACATAAAGTGACAGTAGGGAGCGTTGTGCCTCCACAAGGTTGAAGCTGGGAGATTCTATCTCGCTTTACAAGCTCGTTCGGCGTCAGAGACCAACACTTTCTTCGGGTCGCCGCCTCGTAGCGCGCACGTACCGCCAAATGGCCGGAAGTCGATGACTGCCACGCGCCAGCCAGCGGCGCGAACCCGCATGGCAACTCCCTGGGCCGCAGTGCCGGTTCCGACGATCACCAAATCATTAGGTAAGTGCCATAGCAACTTCTTCTTCAGTCATTCACGCGGAACGAGCGACATGGGAACGATGCGGCAGTCGCAGCGCGGGGAAGTCGAGTTCCATGCTGGCAGGGCGAAGGCCTGGATAGCGCGGGTGCGTCGACTCGTACAGAATCTTAGCAGCCTCGATCAGGTTCTTCGAGGGCAGACAGCCACGGTTCGCGCAGGTCCCTCCCAGGACTCGCGACTCTGTCAGCGCTACGGTTTTGCCAAACGCTACGGCGCGGAGCACAGCGGCAAACGCCGTGGAACCGGCGCCAGGGACCACGAGATCGAATGTTTCACCCGGAGCATCCAGCGCCCGGCACAGACGCGACAGCAGATCCAGCCCAACTCCCGCCTCGAAGGCCGCCCGCACGAAGCACAGCCGCTGCAAGGCATCCGTATCGAACACGCCATAGCCCCGGCGGTGCGTGCGGCTGGGCGCAGCAACCCGCGCAGGAGGTAATCGCGCACGACATGCACGCTCACACCGGCATCCTGGGCCAGACGCGACACCGTGTAGGCGTTCATCGAACATCTCATTCCCTCACCCGGCGCAGCAAGACAGTTGCTTCACGTCTTTGTTAAAGGTCTGCGCCGCGAGCTTCAACCCCTCGACCATAGTGAGATACGGGAACAACTGGTCGGAGAGTTCCTGCACAGTCATACGCGCCCGTATTGCCATCACTGCTGTCTGGATCAGTTCTCCGGCCTCCTGCGCTACTGCCTGCACGCCGATCAACCGGCCACTGCCAGCTTCGGTAACAAGCTTGATGAAGCCACGGGTATCGAAGTTAGCAAGCGCGCGCGGCACATTGTCGAGTGTCAGCGTGCGGCTGTCTGTTTGGATTCCATTCTGGCGTGCTATCGCCTCACTGTATCCCACAGCGGCAACTTGCGGCTCCGTGAACACAACGTCTGGCATGGTGGTCAGATCGAGAGTTGCCTCCCCTCCAGTCATATTGATGGCCGCGCGAGTACCGGCTGCGGCCGCCACATAGACAAACTGCGGCTGATCGGTGCAGTCGCCTGCGGCATAGATATGTCGCGCACTGGTGCGCATGCCCTTATCAATGACAATCGCGCCGTTCTTACTGACGGCAACGCCCGCGGATTCCAGCCCCAGACCACGCGTGTTGGGCGTTCGGCCAGTGGCAATCAGCAGTTTGTCAGTATGCACTTCGCCATGCTCGGTGGTGAGCACAAATTCACCATCCGCGTATGCGATATGGCTGGCCTGAGTGTGTTCCAGGACCTCAATGCCCCCGGTTCGAAAGGCCGCAGCTAGCGTTTCGCCAACGGCTGGGTCCTCGCGGAGCAACAGAGTATGACGCGCCAGGATCGTCACCATGCTTCCCAGCCGGGAAAAGGCCTGCGCCAGTTCGGCGGCGACGGCCGATGAGCCAATCACAGAAAGACTAGCAGGGATGGCATCGCTCGCCAGCGCCTCGGTTGAGGTCCAGTACGGCAAGTCCTTCAGGCCTGGGATAGGCGGGATCGCGGGACTCGCGCCGGTCGCAATCAGGCAGCGATCAAAGGACACTTCGCGTTCGTCGCCCTCGTTCAGGCGTACGACGAGATGGCGATCGTCTTTGAACCGTGCCTCTCCGCGCAACACGGTGATGGCTGCATTGTTGTCGAGGATGTTTTCGTACTTGGCGTGTCGTAATTCCTCAACCCGCGCCTGTTGCTGCGCCAGTAGTTTGTCGCGTTGAATCACAGGTACCGATGCCGAAATGCCGCCGTCGAATGGGCTTTCCCGGCGGAGATGGGCAATATGAGCTGCGCGGATCATGATCTTCGACGGCACGCAGCCAACATTGACACACGTCCCGCCCATCGTGCCACGCTCAATGAGGGTGACGCGCGCGCCTAGCTCGGCAGCCTTCAATGCTGCTGCCATCGCCGCCCCGCCGCTGCCGATCACAGCAATGTGCAGTTTGCCTCCATTGCCGTTGGTCCTGTCGTCATCCCCGAACGATCCGCGCGCCTTGTCCTGCATGCTGACAGCTTTGACCGGCATCTCGGCAGCAACAGCGCGATAGCCAAGCGTCGCTATAGCGGCAGTAAGGGTTTCAGCGTTCGCGCGCGCATCGGTTGTGATCTCGGCCCGCCGTTTCGGATAGGAAACAGCGGCCGAGCGCACACCGGGCACCTGCTCCAGCGCTTTCTTAACGCGTTCAGCGCATGATGCGCAGGTCATTCCGTCGATGTCTAATGCGATAGCCTCGGTCATTCCGAATACCTCACTTCTTGATCGTGGATGGGTAACCTGCATCCTTCGTGGCCTTGGTCAGGGCTTCGACATTCGTCTTGGCATCGTCAAAAGTTACTGCTGCCTCGCGCTTCTCAAAGCTGATATCAACTTTTTCGACGCCGGCAACCTTATTGAGAGCCTTCTTCACGGTGATCGGGCAAGCGGTGCAGGTCATGCCTGATACCGATAGCACGACCGTCTTGTTGGCAGCCCAGGCGGGTGCGCTGAGCGTTGCAGCTAAGGAAATCAGTGCGACGAGCTTCTTCATAGGGTGAATCTCCTCTCAGTAGAAAAACCGTGATACGTAGGGGAAGGCGAGCGCGATCAGAACTAGCGCAGCAACAATCCAGAAAATGAGCTTGTAGGTGGTTCGCACCTGCGGAATCGCGCAGACCTCACCCGGTTTGCAGGCTTCCGCTCGACGGAAAATGCGACGCCAGGCGAAGAAGAGTGCAACCAACGCTAAGCCGATAAAGATTGGCCGATAAGGCTCCAGCACCGTCAGATTGCCGATCCAGGCGCCACTGACACCCAAAGTGACCAAGACCAGAGGCCCCAGACAACAGGTCGAGGCGAGAATTGCAGCCACTCCTCCTGCGAGCAGAACACCCCGTCCATTCTGAGATTGCGACATCAGGTTCTCCTTTCCGCCGTCCTCTCGATGATTTAACCTTACTTCCGTAGTTGAGTACGGAGTCAAGTGGTATGGCGGACCCTCTGAAAAATCTGACCATAGGCGCCTTCGCCAAGTCGTCTGGCGTCAACGTGGAAACCATAAGGTTTTATCAACGCAAGGGTTTGCTACCGGAGCCAGACAAGCCCTATGGCGGCATTCGCCGATATAGCGAGGCGGACGTCGCACGGGTGTCGTTTGTGAAGTCCGCTCAGCGGCTGGGCTTCAGTCTGGATGAAATCGCTGAGTTGTTGCGGTTGGAAGATGGCACCCACTGTGACGAAGCGAGCAACCTAGCCGAACACAAACTCAAGGATGTGCGGGAGAAGCTGGCAGATCTGAAGCAGCTGGAGGCCGCGCTATCCGGGCTTGTGCATGCCTGCCACGCACGGAAGGGGAGTATTTCTTGTCCGTTAATTGCGTCATTGCAAGCAGGAAACAAGCCTCTCGCAGAGCTAGCGCGTAGCTAACAGGCGTCGTCCTTAGCGTACGTAAATTTCTCTTTCTTGCGGTGTCCCCTAAGTACATCCAGAAAGAAGGATGGGCGAGAAAGGCCGCTTGGGATTGCTGCGCTGGAAGACAAAATCGTCCAGCGTGCCGTGGTGGAGGTGCTCAATACGATTTACGAGCAAGACCTTCTCGGCTTTTCCTACGGATTTCGACCAGCACTGTCATCAGGTCAAATAGTACTTCGATACGCTGGTCAAGTGCCTGCCGCATGGGAGGCGCTGCTTCATCGAGCCACCACCGTGCCGGAATACATATTCTCGCCGCAATGGAATACGTAACGCCCCGGGTGGGCGCATAAAGCATCATAGCCCTTGTTTGCCCAACGGACACTGTGATCTTCGGCGGCGCGGCCATTCGGACCCAGCCCCTCAAACACGGTGCGCAACAGGCAGCCACCGCTCACTGTCAGCTCGTCACTGCCACCTTATGGATATATGGATGCCAAGTTATGCGTCAAATCACAAGATGTGACTTGACGCATATTATGGCAGTGTTTTGAAGCATATGATGACAGTTCCTCTCCACTAACCCCTTTGAAACCGCTGCACCCTTGGCACCCCGCAAGACCGTTGTGAGCCATAAGTTGTCAGTGAGTCTGAAATGTTGGCATAAAGTCACAGTAAGAGCGGGGCGCCCTACACGGTCGAAGGGCGACCCTGTATACGCCTTGGTCGCGGCGATCCCGAGTAAACCCTAAACGAAAATCCACAAGGCCGCTTTGAGCAGATGGTGCGGCACACCCATGTGCATTTCGCCCCAATTTGCATTGAAGGACGTGGCAGTTTCTGGCTTTTAGCTCGTCATGGCCACTTTGCAGGTACACGATGACAACTTATGGCTACAGAGATGACAACTTATGCTTCAAATCACAAAGGAATCCAGGACCGCTCTCAGAATCCAGAAGGCGCGCACCGCGCTTCTGCTCGATCATCCCTTTTTCGGTTCGCTCCTGTTTCGATTGAAAGGGCAGGAGCGGCCATCGATCCAAACCATGGCGACCGATGGTGTCT
>JAJYUB010000009.1 GCA_021792795.1 Acidobacteriota bacterium
GTTCGTCGAGCAGAGGCCACACATCGGAGAGCTTTCGCCGCAGGGAAATCTCATCGCCCTTCATGCCGGAATAAGCATAGCTCTATTCGCGGCCAGTTGCCACCTTTATTTATTGACGGTGCCTTAGAGCATGATCCAGGAAGCAGCCGGACACAAGTCGATCACGATGTTGGCGCGGTACAGCCATCTGTCTCCAGAGCACAAGCTGTCGGTAGTAGAGCGCATCGCGTCCGGCTCCAAGCAGCCGCATTTCTCTTGATGACATTCCCCGGATATTAGGGATTGTGAGCCGAGGCTCAGAGGCCGGTGTCAAGGCTCTGTGACCGCGAAGCGGCGCGCGTATGCGCGGCCTTGACTCCGGTCCGGCCTCGGTTATGCTCTGGGTATTCGGGGAATGTCTTTGAAAGACAATGGTCGAGAACCATCGTTGAGCATTTTCGCTTTGGGGACTGCATATGGATCAAGCCGAACTCACGTTAGCGGCCGATTGTTTTGGATATGGGCGATGGGACGCTCCTTATTGGTTTATCGGGCCAGAGCAGGGGCAAGCACCATGGGAGAACAATAGTCTCATCGCGCGATTCGAAGCCTTCTGCAAATTGAACATAGAGGGACTTAGCGATTGCCAGAGCTTCCACGCCGAGATCCAAGAGACAAGGTGGCATCGAGGCGTTCCACCAGCAGCCCTACAGCCCACATGGAAATTCCTAATTCTATTGTTGAAAGAATTCCTTAATGAGCCTGCTGACGATACAAGCCGACGCGCCTATCAGCGCGATCATTGGGGAAGATCGAATGGAGACACTTGCGTAATCGAGTTGTCTGGCCTACCTGCGACGAGCTTCAAGATTGCCCGGAACCGTGAACTCTTTCGCCAACGTCGGCTTCAATTCATCCATCGGAAAATGGCTGCTTGCCGACCAACGTTCGTCGTGATCTACGGCAGAAGCCAGTTGATGCATTGGAAAACCTTCTGGAAAGACAACGCTGTTCCTGTGCATGATTCCGGCAATATAACAACGCTCCCGTTCACAACCATCGCCTTTGCGCCACAGCCAACTGCGCCGGGTTCTGGAAATCAATACTGGGTAAACCTGGGAAGAACGTTGCGTCGCGAGTGCAGTCGCACGTGAGGCACCGCCAAGGCGCCTCTCCGAGTACGGAGAGGCGTCGTGTGCGCGGCCTCGGCTGGCCCTCTCGACATTCGGGGAATGTCTTCCTCTGCACCCCATTGCAACTAGCGCAACGCAAAACAGCCCTCAGCCACCATGTAGAAACCAACAGCCATCAGAACAGCCACCAAACGATCTTAGCCTCTCAAATTTCGAGAGACTAAATCGAAATAACTCTTTTATTTTGTGGTGCCCGGAGGGGGACTTGAACCCCCACGACCGGTTAAGGTCTGCGGATTTTAAGTCCGCTGCGTCTGCCAATTTCGCCATCCGGGCACATAGGCGGATAGATGCAACCTGATTCTATCGAATATTGGGCAAGATCTAGAGCGGCACAATGAAACCGCCAGCGCGGCGCAACATCGTACGCGCGCGCGATTATTGAGCGCGAACTTCGTTCTTGCTGCGATTCGCAGTTGAGACTGTTGTCGTGTCCTTGGCTGGGCTGACCGCCGGTGCGCCGTACAGTCGTCGATACATTTCACGGTTGCGCATGATGGCTTCGACATATTCGCGCGTCTGGGTAAATGGAATGGATTCCACAAACTCCGGCAGGCTTCCGTAGGGGCCGTTGGCGAGCCACGTCTTCACGCGGTCATCGCCGGCGTTGTAGGCAGCCAGCGCATATTCCGGCTGACCATTGAACTCATCCAATAACTGGCGAAAATATACGGTGCCCAATTTCAGATTCACCTGCGGGATCAGCAAGAATGCGGTTCGATAGGGGCGCACATGTTCCTTGCGTGCCAACTCGCTGCCGACTCGCGGCAAAAGCTGCATCAGCCCCCACGCGTTGGCGTAGGAGATGGCGGCAGGATTGAATTCCGATTCCTGGCGAATCAACGACGCGACCAAGTAGGGATCGAGCCCCTGTTGTTGCGAGTCGCTTTGCAGCAGCGGCCAGTAGGGTTGCGGAAAAAGAAGGTCCCAATAAGGGCGCGGAATCGAATCCATCGGAGCCGCAAAATACGCCTGCACCTTTTGTTTTAAGACCCGCATGGCTCGCCAGTTCTCCCCATAGGAGCTATAAAGTTGGGCTTCCGCGTACGCGCTCCACGCGCCGCTGTCTGGGCTGGCGCCGATTTCCGGCATAATGTATTGGTTCAGCCCGGCATTGGCCAACAGTCGCGCACGTTCGACATGGACGTCGTCTTCTGGAACCTCGGTGGTCAGCTCGGGCAAAGATGGCTCGACGATATGCGCCAGTTGCGGCAACGTCGATGGAACCACGGCGCCGAGGGTCGCCAACCGCTGCTGTGCCAGGTCTGCGTAGTAGTACTGGCGAAATGACTGGACCAGCTTCTGATAGCAGGTGGCTGCAGCCGCAGGATTTTTTTCAAACTCCTGATAGACGACTCCACGCCAGTAGATTGCAGCCGAGATATGCGTGTCGTCCGGGTAGCGTTGGATCTGCTCATCGAACAACTGCGCCGCCGTCTTCTTGTCGCCAAGCCGGTAGTTCAGCCAGGCAGCGTGCCAGTGACTGGTCGACGCCATGGAGCTATCCGGAAACCGCTGCGCCAGATCGCCGTAGTATTGGATTGCCGACGGCATGTCGTTGGCGACAAGCGCCATGTTGCCTGCGGAAAACAGAGCCTCGGCCGTCCATCGACTGGTGGGGAAACGCTGCTCCAACTGAACGATCAGCTCCTTTACCTGCGCAACATCTTTCACATCGCGAGCGGCTTCCACCATCAGGTAGAGCCGTGTGGCTCCAGCTTCATCGTCCGTATCGGACAAGCGAGCCAATTGCGATGGGTCCACATGCTTCGTCTGTTTAAAGGTCGCCACCGCGGCGCGCGCCAGCAACCCATTCACCTGCGCGGTGCCGATCACTGCCGGATCCTGGGCCAGCGCCTGATATTCTGCGGCTGCGGCTCCATACTTTCCTGCCATGTACAAGCCGTCGGCGTGACGGGTGCGCTCGGCGATGGTAAACGGCGGGGTGATCACCATCTGTTGCAACTGGGCTGGAACCTGAGTGGATTCACTGCTGGTGGGATCGCCGACGTAGAGCCGCGTATACATCTCCTGCGCCAGCTTGCGATTTCCGGCGAGCTGGTTGGCCTTTGCTGCGGCGAAAAGATACTCCGACGACTTGGCAAGGCGGGTGCCATCGAGCTTCGCAAGAAAATGCAGCGCGGCCTGCGGATCGCCTTCGCCGAGTTTGATGTTGGCGAGCAGCAACGTGGCCCGCTCGATGAGAATGCTGTCGGGATGATGCTCCGCAAATCCCTGAAGCAATTGTTCCGCTGCGGCATATTGCTGTTGCGCGAAATTTGCCTTGGAGCCCAGGTAGTCCGCATAGTCGTCGAGAGCGTGACCATAATGATTCGCCAGTTGAAACGATGACGCGGCTTCCTTGAACTTGCCGTCTTCCACATAGGCCTGCCCAAGGGCCATGTAGGCGGCTGCGGCTGCTTCTCCGGAATGGGAGCGCGCATAGTGGAGAACGCCGGCATAGGCCTGCGGCGTACGCTGCTGGATCAACTGCTGCGCCATGGGCCGCAGTTCAGAGGACGCCGTAAACGCATGGTGAAGTTGATGGGCGCGAGCCAGTTCCCTGGCGGTGACGTGGTGACGACGACCTCGCGAACGCGCGGTCTCCTTCTTGCTGGAGAAACGCTTGTGCGCCGAATGGCTCGCGTTGCTGGAATGCGCCGGGGTCTTATGGCGGGTGGTGTGGCGACGGCTGGAGGCGGGGCGCGAAGACCTGGGGTGATGGGTGGATTTCGCTGGATGTTTCGATGACTTCGACTTTGGATGCGATTTGCTTGTTGTGTGCGAGGTATGGCGCGTCGGGGTTTCAGACTCCTGGGCAACAATAGGAAGCGTGGCAACCATAGCAAAACCAAGCAGGACGAAGAAAGCCCACGAAGTTCGCGAAAGCTTTCGAAAAAAGCAGCAACCATCGAGCGGCCTGGAGAAGCGCCGACCTGGCAAAGCAAATCGAAAAAACTGCATATATCTATGAATCTAACGGGATGCTGCGCAAAAACAAAGTGGCCCCTGGCAAATTCCCATCTTCGGCGAAGATTTGTGCGCAACCTCGTGCCCGTTCTACCATCGAATCAGCTGCAGTGGCATTGCGACTTCGGAGCGATCGACCGGGCGCGGTGGCGAGCAGCAAGATCGAAAGGCCGCCCTCGAACCATGGCAACCATGTTGACTCCGGAAGAAAAGGAAGCAAATGCGCTCCACCCAGACCTGTTGCTGGTTGAAAGGGTCAAGGCTGGGGATTTAAGTGCATTCGAGCAACTGATGCGGCAATATGATCGCCAGATCTTTCGCATCGCGCTTCACATTACGCAGAACCGTGAAGACGCGGAAGACATTGTCCAGGACACATTTTTCAAGGCGTTTCAAAAGGTCAATCAGTTTCAAGGCAATTCAAAGTTTTATACGTGGCTGGTGCGAATTGCTGTCAACGAATCGTTGATGCGATTGCGCAAACGCCGCTCGCAGAAGACGGTATCGATGGACGATGAAATCCAGACGGAGGAAGGTTCCATTCCACGAGATTTCGCGGACTGGATGCCGAATCCGGAGCAAAATTACAATCAGGCGGAGCTGGCGGACATTCTTCGCAAAACCATCAAGGGGCTGCCTCCAGGATTTCGCACCGTGTTCGCGCTGCGAGATATTGATGGCCTATCGACGGAAGAAACCGCGCAGGCGTTGGGACTGAGTGTGCCGGCGGTGAAAAGCCGTCTGCTGCGAGCTCGGCTGCAGCTGCGCGAACGGTTGAGCCGATACTTCCGGGTCCCCACAGGAGAGCATGCGTCGTGAACTGCACAGAATTTCTAGCCAATCTAACCGATTATTTCGACGCAAAAACGGCGGCAACCTTGCGCGTAGAACTGGAGCGGCATATGGGCGGCTGCAGCCATTGCCATGTGACTGTCGATACCACTCGTCAGACGATTGAGGTCTATCGAAATAATGAATTGTTCGAATTGCCGGAGTCGATCCGCACGCAGTTGCACCAGGCCGTTTTGAAAAAGTGTGCAAACCTGAAGCGCAAAAAAGCGCACACCGCATAGACGCGCTTCTGCCCGAATCCAGCCTGAACCGCAGCCGATATTCCACCGGATGAGAATGCGACCGTCAGAACCAACGAATCATGCGGGCAGTTTGGGTAGCCGTTCGCGGAGCTCTTCCGGGAGACGCGCCTGCAGGGCACGAGCCTGCTGGCTGAGATAGACTGGCGCCGGAGTGACGATGGCCACGATGATCCACGCCAGAAGCGAGATCAACAGGCCCAGAATCGCTACCCGTTCCATGCTCACGACAAACGACATCTGGTGCAGTTGCAGGCTCACAACCACCCAGTCTCCCAACGGTTCGATGCGATGCAGCACCAGCAACGCCAGGATAAACGCCCCAATGGCGACGGTCGAGGTGCAAATCAGCAGTACATCCACCATGCGATGGATTCGTTGGCGGGTGTGACATTGGTGACATTCATGTAAATGTTGCTCGTAGTCGGTACGCATTTCAGGACTCAGCCCGGAGATGTCATACCGCCATCCTGCAAGGATGTCCCCAACTGTGGGGTCGATACAACGAACTTTCCGCATAGTCTCCCGATTCCCTTGAAGCCAACTACTACCTACTCTATTGACTAGATTGTAACGTAAACGGTAGCAAACTGAGGAAAAACATTTTCCCTCCGAACTTCATAAGTCTATGGGTTTTAAGGGCTCGTGTTGCGATGCGAGCAAGACATTGTTTCGTAACACGCCCATCCTGCCCTCGAGCGCACGTTCTGCCGAGCTACGCGCCAATGCCGGCAAATTATTACTCTCCGAGATGTGGGCCAGAATCACATAGCGCGCTGCCCCATCGTATTCGGAGGAAAGGTACTCTCCCAGGGCATCGTTCGACAAGTGACCGACACGGGACAATACGCGCTGCTTCACGATCCACGGATACGGCCCGTCGCGTAGCATTTCCACATCGTGGTTCGACTCAATGATCAGCAGGTCGGCCCCCCGCAAATGCATACGCACATTGGGCGCCAGATAGCCGAGGTCGGTGGCAACAACGACGCGTACCCCTTCCGCCTGCAGAACAAACCCAACCGGGTCTGCCGCGTCGTGCGGAATGGTGAAGGGCGTCACATGGATGTCGCCGATGTCCAACGAGATGCCGGCGCGAAAGTGTTCAACGCAGGGCAGGTAAGCCGGATCGGCGCTGGCAGCGCTGTTGGACGGTAAAACCTCCTCGGGTTCCGATAGCGCGCCGACCTCCTTGTTGGAATGACCTTGATCGGCATGTTCAGCAACAATCGTGTCGGAGTGTCTGACATCGGGCTGTATGGGTGCCTGCTCGGCGGCCGCCAGAGATGGAATTTCCAGCGACACATCGTCCGGCGCGGGGCCAGCAGCAAGATCGTTCTCTCCGTACACGCCCGCCTTCAGCGACTCCGCATATTGCTGGCGTCGTAACTCCAGCCATGCATTCAGACCCATCGTAGTGCGGGGCGTGACCCAAGCCCGCCATGCTGCAAGGGTCGCCTGCGTCGCGTACACGGGTACATTCCACCGGCGGGCCAGCACGGAAAGACCCTGGACATGGTCCTGATGTTCGTGCGTAATCAGGACTGCATCCAGCTTCTCTGGGTCTTCGCCGCTGAAGCGCATTCGCTTGACGATTTCTCTGCAACTGAGTCCGGCATCCAGCACAATGCGAGTGCGGCTGGTGGAGACAACCGTGCAATTCCCTTTGGACCCGGAGCCCAGGACTGTGACACGAACCATATGAAAAGAGTACCGCGTTTCAAAGTGGAAGCTGTCAAGAATCGCACGGACCGGAAAGCGACCGGGACCGCGCCGTGACTTCAATGCCTCGCGGACCGATTCCGCTACAAGCCTGCCGACAACGGTTGCGGGGAAGGCTCAATACCTATAGAAGCCGCGTCCGGACTTGCGCCCGAGCCAACCTGCGTCGACCATGCGAACCAGCAGCGGACAGGGTCGATATTTCGGGTCGCCGAAGCCCTCCTGCAACACACGCATAATGTCGAGGCATACATCGAGGCCGATGAAGTCCGCCAGCGTGAGCGGACCCATGGGATGCGCCATGCCAAGCTTGAAGACTTCATCGACTGCCTCGGGCGTGGCGACGCCTTCCATCACCGCATACATTGCCTCATTCAGCAGCGGCATCAACACCCGGTTGGAGACAAACCCGGGCGCGTCGCTCACTTCGACCGGCGTTTTCTCCAGCTTCAACGCCAGGTCGCGGACCTGATCGAACGTTTCCGGGCTTGTGGCCATGCCGCGGACCACCTCCACCAGCTTCATCATCGGGACCGGGTTGAAAAAGTGCATGCCGATGACGCGATCGGCCCGACGGGTCACGTTGGCAAGTTTGGTGATAGAGATGGACGAAGTGTTCGAGGCGAGGACAACGTCTTTCCGAGTGATCCGGTCGAGATCGGTAAAGATGGTTTTCTTGATTTCAAATTTCTCTGTTGCCGCTTCAATTACAAAATCGCACTCCGCCAATCGTTCGCGATCGAGCACACCGGTCACGCGCGCCAGGGATCCTTTCGCGGCGTCCGCGGCGATCTTCCCCTTGGCGGCCTCGCGTTCCAGATTTTTTCGCAGCGTGTCCAGTCCACGGTCAAGAAAGCGCTGCTCCACTTCGCACAACAATACGTCGTAGCCGCTGCGCGCGAAAACATGGGCGATGCCGTTCCCCATGGTTCCCGCACCGATCACGCCAATCACTCGAATTTCATTCATGAATCCCGTTCACTCCTTGCTCGACGCTCAAACGCCGCAATGCACCTCAGAAGCAGTTTCATCGAAACACTGCTCCTGAGGTTGAACGAGTCCCGGGTTGATTTCATGCAACGCGCTAATGACCGGCGGTCGCTGCAGCCGGGGCTTCCTGAGCGGCGTACGAAACAATTTGCTTCAACGTGGTGTACGGCACGCCGGTCACCGGCACGGGCCGGCCATTCACGAACAAAGTCGGGGTCTGGTTGACATCCAGATCTTTGCCCAGCTTCACCGAAGCAGCCACAGCACTTTCCGCAGCCGGGGTCCCGGCACAAGTCGCCACCGTGGCAGCGTCGGCGCCGGCTTTGGTAGCGGCCGCCTTCAAGGTCCCGTCGGCATCAGTTCTCAGGGAGTCCTGGGTATCAAAGACAGCCTGCACAAATTGAAAGAAGGCAGCATTGCCCTTCTGCTGGGCAACGCATACACCGTATTCGGCGGCCTTCTCCGCCTCCGGATGAATGCTGCTTAACGGGAAAAGCTCAAAAACGATGCGCGCGTTAGGAAAGTCCATCGCTAGTTTGTCCATGGTTGGGGCCGCCAATTTGCAGTCTGGGCATTGCAGGTCGGCAAACTCCACCAACATCAGACTTTTTGAGTTGGGTCCCCGATAAGGTCCGGTCGCCCGCTCTTCCAGTTTCTGCAAGGCCGCTGCAAATGGATGCGCGCCAAACGTGATGACGTCCGACCCTGCAACTGCATGATGGCCATCGGGAGTGACAAAGAACACCGTAGGCGAAGCGGTGTGAGAGACTCCCTGCTCTCCGACCAGAATTGTGACCCGGCTGATGCCGGGAGCTGTGGTGGTCTGGATGCCCATTACCTGCCAGACGCGGTTCGGATCATATCCCCAAATCTGCTTGAGAAAGGCGTTGACCTCTTGCGTGGTAGGAGAGGCAGCGGTAAAGCTCTTTGGGTTGGCGGGAGGAAATTCAATCTTTTCCGGCGGCGCAATGCTGTTCATCTGTAGCGGAGGCGCAGCGGGAGTGGCCTGCGAGGCAGGCGCCGGAGCATTCTGGGCAGCGCCTTGTTGGGCAATAGCCGCCATTCCACCATAAACCATCGCAAGGGCCAAAGCCGACGCAAGCATCATTTTTATTTTCATATATATCCCTCAAATAATTGAATCGAACTGTTAAACCTGGACTTTGACCGCAATGGGAAATCTGCGGCCCACACCGAACGATTTCTGGGTCACCTTCAAGACCGGGGCCGCCTGCTGACGCTTGTATTCACTGCGTTCCACCATGCGCAAAATGCTCCGCACCAAGTCCATATCCTGAGGCAGCGTGCTCGCTTTCACGATGGCTTCCGCCGTTTCATATCGCTCGACATAGGCTTCGAGAATCGGATCGAGCACGTCATAAGGTGGCAGCGAATCGGTATCTTGCTGGCCCGGACGCAATTCTGCCGACGGAGGCTTTGCCAATGTGTTTCGGGGGATTATTTCCCGGTCGCGGTTGGCATATGCGGCGAGCCGATACACGCAGGTCTTATACACGTCTCCGATCACCGCCAGGGCACCCACCATGTCTCCGTACAGGGTACAGTATCCGGTCGACATCTCCGATTTGTTGCCCGTAGTCAGAACCAGGGCGCCCAGCTTGTTGGACAAAGCCATCAAGAGCGTGCCGCGAATTCTAGACTGAAGATTTTCTTCTGTAATGTCCGGTGGATAGCTGTTGAGGAGGGGTCGCAGGGCCTTCAACTGTTGCTGAAAAATGTCGTCAATTGGAATCAATTCCCACTGGATCCCGAGATTTTGTGTCAGCTGACGCGCGTCGTCGATGGAGCCCTGAGAGGAGTATTGGCTGGGCATGCCGGCCCCGAGGACATTCTCCGCACCCAATGCTTCGGCGGCAATTGTCGCCACAAGGGCTGAATCGATGCCGCCGCTGAGCCCGACTATGGCCCTGGAAAACCCGCATTTGCGGACATAATCCCGCGTGCCTAGCACCAGCGCATCGTAGACTGCAATGTCTTCATTCTCTTCAGAAGGGCGAATTGCGGCGGCGGCAGCGGAAAGATCGACGAAAAGCAGATCTTCTTGAAATGACCGGGCCTGTGCGATGTTGGTTCCTTCAGCATCCAGCACCAAGCTGCTGCCGTCGAAGATCAAGCTGTCGTTGCCGCCCACCTGGTTCACCATGGCAACGGGCACGTGATGGCGCCGGGCGATGGCCGCCAGCATGGCTTGACGCATGTCTCGCTTGCCGCGATAGTACGGCGAGGCAGATAGATTGACGATGAAGGTCGCGCCCTGGTGCATCAGGTTCTCAACCGGATCCACCGGGTATAAACGCTGCGTCCAGAAGTTCTTGTCGTTCCACGCATCTTCGCAAATCGTAATCGCGATGCGTTCCCCCACGAGTTCATACAAGGCCTGGCTCGCAGCCGGCGCGAAATATCGTTGCTCATCGAACACGTCATAGTACGGCAGCAACATTTTCGATTGGATGAACTCCACCCGGCCATTGCGCAACAGGACGGCGGAATTCATGACTCGCTTGCCAGTCGTGGACGGCGCGGGTGTTGGGCAACCGCAGAGTACGGCGATGGGATGGTTCGCGGTGACCTGCTCGGCAATTTCCGCCAGCGCCTCTTCGGCGCGAGCGAGGAACGAAGCCTTTTCAAGTAGATCGGCGGGCGGATAGCCGCAGACGGCCATCTCCGGAAAGATGACCAGGTCGGTGCCGTGCCGCTGGCTGGCAACGCTTACCTCGACAATTTTACGGACGTTTCCAGTAAAATCTCCGATCGTCGGATTGATCTGCGCCAGGGCGAGCTTCACTGACCTAGTGTAACCAGCGAAGATGACAGAAACAAACTCTGAGGAATGAGTCGCAGACTGATAGCGGGTGGCATTTTGCGCCCAAGCCCCAAGCCGCCCAAGAAGGATACTTCTATGTTCCTGTTCCGCTGAGGACCACGCCCACGGTGCGGGTCATGATCTTGAGATCGAGCCAGAGGCTCCAATTGTCAATGTAAGCGGTGTCGAGCGAGATGTATTGATCGAAGGACGGGTCCTGGCGGGCCTGCACTTGCCACAGACCCGTGATACCGGGCAGCACTTCCAGGCGGCGCAAATGCCGCAACTCATACAAGCGAACTTCTCCAGCCAGCGGAGGCCGAGGACCGACGACGCTCATATGGCCAGCCAATACGTTCAGAAATTGTGGCAACTCATCCAGCGAGTACTTGCGCAGAATCCGGCCAATCCGAGTCACCCGCGGATCTCCAGTCATCTTGAATAGAACTCCGTCGCGCTCATTCTTATGGTCTAACTGCTCCCGCAGCGAATCCGCATTGACGACCATGGTACGGAATTTCCAGCAGCGAAACGTGCGGCCTTTCCGGCCAATGCGTTCGGCCCCGTAAAAAATTGGGCCAGGAGAGTCGAATCGTATTGCAAGGATGATGAACAGGATCAGCGGGCTTAGGACAACCAGGGCCAGCACGGAAACCATGATGTCCATGCCTCGTTTCGTCAGCAACCCTACCACCGGGATGTGATGGCGATGCAATGGCATGGTGGGGAATTGGCCGACATATTCGATCGGCGCGCTCCAGGCCAGGCCATCATAGAGATCGGGGACGACGCGGACATCCACGCCCCAGACGCTCGCTTGGGCAATGAGGCGCTTGACCACGCCACGCTCGCACGGGCCTGTCACAAAAATCTCATCGATGAAATGGCGGCGAATCAGGTCGCCCAACTCCTGCAAACTTCCCAGGATTTCCAGAGGCTGCTCCTCCGCCTGAGAATTTGGATAGAGATTTCCGATCTCGCTGCCTTCGTGCGGCATCGGAACAAATCCCTTGAAAGTGAAACCGAGATGACGGATTCGCTGCAAATGACTGCGAATCGCCAAGCCCAGGGAGCCCGTTCCAATCACCAGCACGTTTCTGGTATCGAGGCCTTTTTCATACCGCTTGTACAGCGTGAGGCGCCAGGCCGCCCGACGCAGGCACAGGAACAACGTAGTTCCAACCAGCGTGGCAATGACGACAGCGCGAGAAATAGCGTCGGCACGCCCGAAATACAAGGCACCCGCCAGGATCAGACTGGCCGTAAAGCAGGTCTGCACTGTCAACCGCTGCTCCCGCAATCCACTGAAGGCCTGCAGCGGCCCGTAGAGTCCATGGGCCCGGCTAACCAGGATGAGAATCAGCGAAAACCCTGCGAAATAGAGCAGGAGGGATGAAGGATTCGCCGCCATTGGAGCGCGATTGTCGAAGCTCGACAGGACGTTCGTCTCGCGGAAGTGTGTGGCCAGCGCGGCGGCCACGACGACGGTAAGAATGTCGACCGCCATCCACAGCAACGTCACTGTGCGGGAAGGGCTGCGGCCAGCAGGGCCGATTCCGCCCACCCGAGGGCGCAACTCGACAAAATTGTCCGCACTTCGAGCTGGAAACCAATGACTTAGATCAGGGGAAGCCATTCTGTGTCTTCTCTACTTGCGTTTGTGAGTCGCCACAACAGGCAGAAGGAATTCCAAAAAGTTTTCAAGAAGAAGTCGACAGGTCTCGGCCATCTTTGGAGTGGTCACTTGCCTGAATGCAAACCCAAAATCAGAGATTCAAATTTCTCCCACGGGCCATGGCCAAGTCATCCATCTGACGGTGCCCAATCCTTGGGAACTGCAATATGTCGCGGCTTTCAGTTTAGATGCTTCGCGCCCGACTACCGTCACCCAGCAATTTTCCAACCGGCGTTTCAACGATGGTAGATGGTCAGGCGGCAGATTGCAACGAAAATACGACGGCCCGGAAACAAGGTACCGGGGTGCAAACCCACTCAAGGAAATAGGTTAAAGGGACCGCCGCCGCGATCCGAGGTTTATTTCCACAACGCCGTGTTGGGGAGTGTGCGCTCGTCCAACCGCAGAAATTCCTGTAAAACCGGGTCGGCGGTCTTGCGCAGATCTTCTACCGAACCGAAAAACTCCGCCTTTCCCTCGTGCAAAAACAAAATGCGGTCCGCCAGCTTTTCGGCGATCTGCATGTCATGAGTCACAACGATACTGGTCAGATGTAGTTGGACCTTTACCTTCTGGATCAGATTCCCCATCAAGTGCGCCATCAGTGGGTCGACCATCGTCGTGGGTTCATCATAAAGAATGGCTTCAGGCTGCGCCGCCAGCGCCCGTCCGATGGCGACAGCGCGACGCATGCCGGTGGAAAGGTCCGATGGCAGGCCGTGCGCCATTGCGCTGACGCCGACCATCCCCAGCAAGCCGTTCACGATCTGGTCAATCTGGTCCTCGCTCAATTCCCCACGCTGCCTTAGAGGAAATGCAACGTTCTCGAACACGCTCAACGAGTCGAACAATGCGCCGCTTTGAAAAACCATGGTCACATCGCGCCGAATCGACTGCATCTGCTCCTCAGTAAAGTCGGTGACGTCCTTCCCTTTGACCACGATGCGACCAGAATCCGGCTTGAGAAATCCCATGATGATTTCCAGCGACACCGATTTGCCGACGCCGCTTCGCCCGATAATGCAGAGCGTTTCCCCTGGAAGCACGAAGAAGCCGACGTCATCGAGCACAACATTATCGCCGAACCGTTTGCAGACGTGTTCAAAGGCGATAAAAGGCTGGACCGGCGTGGATGTGCGATCTCCCATTCCTTTGAAGATAGCCGAAGTTGGCACAGATTGTTTCGAATTGTCCGCGAAGAATTACTGGAATCGAAGCCGCTGTGCCTGTCGCCAGTCCTCTGGGGTGTTGATGTTCAAGAACCATTGGCTGGGGTTGGGCGAGGGCTGCATGGCCGCAGCAAAACTGGCCGCATCCCACAACTCAACGCAAAGCGCACTGCGGTTTCCATGAAGTTCTACGCCTGCCGGGGGATTTTTTGCCGCATCCTGAAGGGCCGCCATCACCTTGAACTTCCCTGCCTCCAGCGCCGCGCGAAGCCCCGCAGCGAGAGCGCGGTGGTACAGTCCGCAGAGGGGCTGGGGCAACCCCTGGAACTGCGGAAGAATGCAGGCGATTGCACCGAAGGACGAAGAGCGAGAAGGGCCTTCATTCTCTTTTGCAGCGTTGGCGCGGGCGGCAAGCGCTTGCAGCGCCTCTATCGGCAGCAAAGGCAGGTCGACGGCGAGAATGAAATTCCAGTCAGTCGTTGCATGTTCCAGCGCGGCCACGATGCCGCCCAAGGGTCCGCTTCCCGGCAGCGCATCTGCAATGACTGTTTCTGTGCAGGATAGATCGTTACGGTCGGCACAGATGGAAACCGTGTTGCAAACGCATTCGAGTCGCGCAATCGCGTGCTGCAGCATGGTCTGGCCGTTTCCTTCACTCGGCCAAGGCAACAACGCCTTATCCTGGCCTAGCCGCGAACTACGACCGCCCGCCAACACAAATCCGGAGATTTTCGCGCGAGCGCCGGTCGCCGAATTTCCAGGATCGCCGCCCGTTGACGAGTCTGGCCGCACTACTTCTCCCCACCGAGTCTTTCAAAGAAGCGAATCAGCGCTTCGATGCCGCGATGGAAATTTGCAATGCAGAATTTCTCGTTGGGAGCGTGCAAATTGTCGTCCGGCAACCCGAACCCCATCATGACGGATGGAACCTTCAAACTGCGCTCGAAGTCGCCGACGATTGGGATCGAGCCGCCAGCACGAATGAAGACTGTGTCTTTTTTAAAGACATCGTGCAACGCGGCAGTCGCTGCTTTCACATAAGGATTGTCGACACCGACGACGATCGCGTCTCCGGAATGGATCAGTCGAACGTCGAGCGAAATTCCTTTAGGGCAGATCGACTCCACATATTGCTTGTAGAGCCCAAAAATTTTCCGTGGCGCCATGTCGGGAACCAGGCGCAGCGACACCTTCGCCGAAGCCTTCGCAGGAATCACAGTCTTGGCGCCATCCCCAATAAATCCCCCGGGCATACCATGAATTTCGAGCGTGGGCCGTACCCAAAGGCGCTCCAGAACCGAATACTCCAGTTCCCCGGTCAATGCGGAAGAGCCGACTTCTTTCTTTTGAAATTCGGCTTCGTCGAAAGGCAACGACTTCCAGGCATTCAGTTCTGCCGCGGATGGCGGCACAACGTCGTCATAAACGCCGGGGACCAAGATGTGTCCGTTGGCGTCTTTCAACTGCGACAGGACCTGGCAGAGCGCGAAAAATGGATTGGGGGCGGCGCCGCCATACATGCCGGAATGCAGATCGGTGGCAGCTCCACGCGCCTCGATCTCGGTGTAAATCATGCCTCGCAATCCGACACACAATGTTGGCAAATCCGGCGCAAACATTTCCGTGTCGGAGATCAGCGCAAAATCCGCCCGCAAGCGGTCCGGATGGTCCCGGACGAACTGGACAATTCCCTCGCCGCCCACCTCTTCCTCGCCTTCCAGAATTACCCGAATATTCAGCGGCAATTTGCCCTGATGGACATGCAGCATGCTTTCCAGCGCCTTGACGTGCATGTACATTTGGCCCTTGTCATCCACCGCCCCGCGCGCATAAATATTGCCATTGCGCTCCGTCGGCTCAAACGGCGGGCTGGTCCACTCCTCCAGCGGGTCAGGAGGCTGCACATCATAGTGGCCATAGCAAAGACAGGTCAGCTTCCCCTTGGCAAGCAGCCAGTCTGCATACACCAGTGGATGACCGCCGGTTTCAATTACCTCAACATGTTCAAGACCGATCCGCTTGAGTTCCGCGGCCAGGACCTCGGCTGTCCGGCGGACGTCGCCGCGATGTTCCGGCAAGGTGGAGATGGAGGGAATCCGCAACAGTTCCTTCAATTCCTCAAGAAAGCGGCTTTGGTTCTGGCGTGCAAATTGAAGAGCTTCGGTAGGCATAAACATTCCTCGGAATGTAAAAGGTACAGGGTGACGTGTGTTTCAGTATCGGGCCATTGTGGGGTCAACGGCGCGGGCCCAGGCTTCAATGCCGCCTGCCAGCGACTGCGCCTGTTCGAAACCCTGTTCGCGAAGCCACAGTACCACACTTAGCGAGCGCAAACCATGATGGCAGTAGACGACGATGTGCGCATCCGGATCCAATTCCCGATGGACGCGCGATGGCACGTCCCCCATCGGAATCAGCCGCGCCCCCGGCAGGGCGCAGAGTTTTGCCTCCCACGGCTCGCGCACGTCCAACAAACAGACTGATTTCGCGCCAGGTTGGGATGGAGCGTCTTTTAGTTTTTCCGTAAGATCCGGGACCGAAATTTCGTGTTCCATGGTCGCCTCCAGAATACAACGCAGGACCGGGCCCAGAAATAGGCGACGTGCAGGCGTTGGCGGCAAACGGCAAATCCGGCCCCATGGTACAAACAGGACAGGATAGGCACCCTGGGACCGCTGCCGCGAGAGAGGCATGATGTCCTATTTCGGCGCCCGAATGAAACAGCATACTTTATGGGTCAAAGAGTCCTTATTGTCGAAGATGAACCCAACGCCCGTATGGGCCTGGCGGAACTGATCTCAAGCTGGGGATATGCCACCGACGTAGCGGAAGACGGTGTGGAGGCGCTGGAGCGCATCCAGAACTGGCACCCCACGGTCCTTGTCTCCGATTTGAAGATGCCGCGCATGGATGGGCTGACCTTGCTGTCCCACCTGGCGAAGCTGCAAGACAAGCTGGCCGTGATTATGCTGACCGCGCAGGGCAGTATCGAAAGCGCTGTGGAGTCGATGAAGCTGGGCGCCTTCGACTACATCCAGAAGCCCGTCGACCCGATTCGACTGAAACGGCTATTGGCAAGCGCCGGTTCGCAGCAACAGGCGGAACGGGAAATTGAAAATGTTCGCCGCAAAGTGCAGGAAACCGGGGTGCTTGGCTCCTTGGTTGGAAAATCCGCGCCCATGCAGGCAATATTTCGCCTGATTGAGCGGATTGCGCCCAATAATGTTTCCGTCCTGATCACGGGAGAGAGCGGTACCGGCAAAGAAGTGGTGGCGCGGACCCTGCACGAGATGAGCGGTCGCAGCAGCAAGCCATTCATTGCGGTCAACTGCGCGGCGATCCCTGAAACCCTGATCGAAAGCGAAATCTTCGGCCATGAACGAGGCGCGTTCACTGGCGCTGTGGAACGCCGCGCCGGCTGTTTTGAACTGGCGGAAGAAGGCACGTTGTTGCTGGACGAGATTGGCGAAATGCCCATCGCAACGCAGGCTAAGCTGCTGCGCGTTTTGGAGGACCGTACCTTGCGACGCTTGGGCAGCAAAGTGGAAACGCAGATCAACGTGCGGGTGCTTGCGGCCACCAATAAGGACCCTGCAACCGCCATTGTGGACGGCCATTTGCGCAACGACCTTTACTATCGGCTGAACGTCTTCAACATCGATATGCCTCCGCTGCGCCGACATCGGGAAGATATTCCTCTCATTGCCGATGCCTTGGTTCGCGCCATGAATGAACGTCACGGCTGCCAGGTGACTGGCATTCAACCAGAACTGTTACGCGAATTCGAATCCTACGACTGGCCGGGGAATGTTCGCGAGCTGCGCAATGTGCTGGAAAGGGCGGTGGTGTTGTGCGGCAGCGGAATCCTGGGCCATCAGCATTTGCCTCCGGGCTTTGGCGTGGCGCACATCACCGCCGCCAGCGATTTGGACCAGGTACAGATGCCCGTCGGCACCACCGTGGACGAGGCGGAGAAGCGGCTGATTCTGCGCACGCTGGAGTCGACCGGAAACAATAAAACACGCGCGGCGGAAGTCCTTGGTATCAGCCTGAAAACGCTGCACAATAAACTGAAGGAATACGGGAGTTCGGCGGAGAGCAGCGACTAGGCGCGCAACAGCAAAAGAGCCGCCGGGAGCCGCTGAAATTTCGCGAAATATTGAGCGTCGGACGAAAGACCTCAGCCGCAACCGAGAACGGTTCCGCAATCCAGCATCCGCATGAGAATTCGCCTCAAGCTCGTACTGGCAATCACCGGGATGGTATCCGCCATGGTGATCTTGCTGTCGGCTTTGTATTTGTCGCAATTGTTGTCGGAACGTATCCAACAGAGCTACCGGCATACGGACATTGCCGCTCTTCAGGTAATGCTGGCGGCGCGAGCGGCAATTGAGCACGGCATGGCCCATGTCACATTGCCTCCCAACAATCCCGACGCTCTCAATGAGGCCGTGACCCGCGCTTTGCAGCAGGATGCGGCGCTCCATCTGATGTTGTCCTCATTTATCCGCTATGAGCCGACGATTTACGACATTAACATCGCCGGCAGCAATGGGACGATCCTGCTGAGCACGGACCCCCTCTATCAGGGCCATGCCATGCCCCACCAGCCGAGCTTTGTTTCGTTGCAGCAACAGACCGCGTGGCAAAAATTTCGCATCGTATTTGGGCCTCCCGCTGTCTATGCCGTCGATGCCAGGCTGGACCGCAATCACGCTCCTTTCCTTACTGTTCGGGTAGGAGTGAGGACGACATTTCTTCGCAGCCAGCTAGCCCCCTGGCTGCTCGCGGAATTCATTATCGTGGTCCTCTCCGTGCTCCTCACCATCGTACTGGCGGCCTTGCTTTCCAATATGGCGCTCCATCCCCTGCAGGTGATCAGCGATCGTCTCGATCAATTCATGTTGGCAGAGCCCCAACCGGCGTCGGAACCTGAACTTATGTTGGCGAAGTCGGACGAAATTTCTCGAGTTTCCAGCAAGATTGAGCGCATCGGTCAGCGAATGCGCAGTGTCGAAGAAGTCTTCACGGCCCTAAAAGAAAATCTGGACCAGGTGCTGGAAAATCTGCAAGACGGCGTGATGCTGTTCACCCAGGATGCGCGCGTGGTGATGGTCAGCGATTCTGTCGAGCATTTCTTGGGGATGACACGGCAACAGATGCTGGGCCTCGAGTTGCACGACATCTTCGATCGCCAGTCGACGCTGGGCCAGGTCGTTCGCCGCGCCTTCAATGCGCGGGTCATGCTGATGCAGGAAGAAGTCATTACAGAAACTGGCCGCCGGATTCAGGTCTCACTGGACTTTATTCACAGCGAAGACCCGACCACCCCCTCCGACACGTTGGGGGCCCTGCTGACCCTGCACGATACCGAATCCATGCGGAAGATTGAGAACGAACTGGAAGTTTCACGACGCCTGGCGGACCTTGGGCGACTGACCTCCGGCGTAGGCCACGAGGTGAAAAACCCAATCAATGCCATCGTGGTTCACCTGGAGTTGCTGCGCGAAAAGCTGGCTCGGAACGATAGCAGCGCTGAGCGTCACGTGGACGTGATTCACAACGAGATCCGGCGTCTCGACCGGGTGGTCCAAACCTTGATCGACTTTTCGCGACCCGTGGAACTGGACCTGGCCATGCACGATCTTCGCTCCATTGTTACCTCCGTACTCACCCTGGCGGAGCCGGACCTGGCGCAACGCTCCGTCCATGTGGTTAGCTTGATGCCGAGTTCCCCCGTCTATGTTCGCGTGGATGCGGACATGATTCAGCAGGCGCTGTTAAATGTGCTCCTGAATGGCGCTCAATCCATGGCGAACGGCGGCGAACTGCGCGTGGAACTGCGGCAACACGGACACGAAGCAAGTCTGCGAATCCGCGATCAGGGCTGTGGCATTCCGCGCGAAATACTCAGCCGCATCTTCAATCTCTATTTCACGACAAAACGGGACGGAACGGGGATTGGACTGGCAATGACCTATCGTATACTGCAACTCCACAACGGCTCGGTTCAAGTAGAATCTGAGGTGGATGTTGGCACGCAGTTCACGCTCCGGCTTCCTGTGGCCTCCCTGCCGGAACCAAAATCGATTGTAAGCGCGAGTGCCGGCTAGGTTCGCGAGCGGATCGTGGGTCGATCAAGGAAGAACGTCGATTGACCGTCAAAGAAATGCAGGAGAAGGATGCGGTACTGGCGCCTATTTTTTGTCTCATTCCTGCTGACGTTCTCGATCGCTGGCTGCCATCGCAAGCCTGAGCGAGCGCTCCCCCCGTCGCACGCGCAAGCTCCCATCGTCAATCCCCTGCCAACCTTGCCGCCGCTTGCGCTCCATGACGTGCAATTGGAGCAGTCGAAACCGGTATCGGCTGCCGTGCCCCCGCACGCTACCGTACCGCCGCGCAAGAGGCACACTGCGAAAGTCCGCCATCGCCGCACCCCGCCAAAGGGAGGGCCAGAAACTGCGCCGACCGAGACGCAGCCGGGAACTTCGGGCAGCGGAGCGGCTGCGTCCGCGACCGCCGTCATCGGCCAACTCTCCGCCGATGATTCCACTGCGACTCCGACAGAGGCCGCACAGACCAAACGCCTCATCGATTCCACAGAAGTCCAGCTTAAAAAGCTTCCAACGCAGCAACGGACGAAACACAAGGACGCCGTCGCGCAGGCGAACTCATTTCTTGCGCAAGCGCGTCAGGCCTTGAGCATGAACGATATGGTCGGCGCGCAAACTTTGGCCAACAAGGCGAAGATACTGATTGACGAGTTATCGAAGTGACCGGAGAGAGGTCCCATCAGGCGCCTTTAAAAAAGCCGTCATCGCTCGCCCCATTTCAGCTTGGCCCGCAGTACATCGAAGAAGCTGTTTCCGCTCCTGCGAATCAGGCGGATCGTATAACGGGACCGGCAACAGTGCAGCTCGTCGCCGAGCTTCAATTCGACCGCTTCCTGCCCATCGACCGTAAGGTAAATCTGCTCCGGAATCCCTTCGATGGTGAGCGTGATTTTCGCGTCTCCGCGCACCACCAGCGGGCGGACCGTCAGTTGATGGGGGCAGACAGCGGTGACGATCATACCGTCGATATCGGGCGCAAGAATGGGGCCGTTGGCGGCGAGGTTGTACGCCGTGGAGCCGGTCGGTGTCGCCACAATCACCCCATCCGCGCTGAACTGGGCCACCGTCTGATCTCCAGCCTTGACCAGAATGCTGACCATACGCGCAATGGTGCCCTTGGTAATGACAACGTCATTCAGCGCTTCAAATTCGTGGTGAACCAGGCCGGCGCGGCGGACCTCGGCGTGCAACATGGCGCGTTCATCGATGGCGCACCCGTTCTGAAGCCAGGATTCCAAGGTGGTAAATAGTTCTGCCAGCGGCACTTCCGCCAAAAAGCCCAGCGAACCGAGGTTGACGCTCAGAATCGGCGTCTGCGTGCGCGCGAATGCTCTCGCAGCGGCCAGCAATGTTCCATCGCCGCCCAGCACAATCACTAGCTCCGACGGACGCTCGTGCATCAGGTGGCGGGGCACCGCTTCTCCAGAACCCAGGTAGGCCGCGCTCATCGGATCCAGCACGGCAACATACCCGTGCTGTTTCAGCCAGACCGTCAGTTCCGGCAGGATGGTTGCCAGTTCCGGTTTTTGCGGCTTGGAGATAATTGCGATCGATGGCATGCGTTCTCCCCTCTAAACCGAGCGTATATCAGAAACTCACGATTTCCATCTCCACCCGGAATCGGTGAATCCATCACCCTTGTCTCCCCAGCGCCGTGGGCATCCAGGGTCTGTCTGACTCGGTCGATGGCTCGCCTATGCGCAGCGGAGCTGTGAACGATGCCACCCTTACCGACAAATTCCTTGCCCGCCTCAAACTGCGGCTTGGCCAGGATGACCGCCTCGCGGCTGCAGCCGTCCGGAACATTCACGCCTGCCGAAAACGCAGCCGTAATCACAGCGGGCAAAATCAGCGAGGCTGCAATGAAGGAGACATCGACGGTGAAGAACCCAATTCCGGGCGGCAGCATGCTGGTGGTGAGATAGCGCGCGTTGGTGCGTTCCAGCAGCAACAGGCGCGGGTCCGAGCGAAGCTTTTCCGCCAACTGGCCGTGACCGCTATCGACACCGGCGACCGAAGCCGCTCCTCGCTGCAACAGGCAATCGCTGAATCCTCCCGTGGAAATGCCGATATCCAGGCAGGTGCGTCCGGAAACATCAATGTTCCAGGCATCCAGCGCGGAAGCCAGCTTCACTCCTCCGCGGCTGACATACGGAAGGTCTTGCTCAAGCGCCTGGATCGCCTGTTGGGAGTCGTCGACGAGGAGTCCGGCCTTGGTGACGATTGCACCATCCACCGTGATGTGGCCAGCGGATATACGCTGCTGGGCGCGCGTTCGCGTCGCCGCAATACCATGACCAACCAGCAGCTTATCCAGACGAAGCTTCATCCATGCACCGTTATCAGTCGGGCCGATTGTTCACGGCCCGTGCCAGTCGGCATGTTGTCAGAATCAGGGCCCTGTGAGATAGACCTGGATACCATTCCCGGTGAGGGGCAGACTTGTGTCGACGGTATCGTCCACCGTCTGAATGATGGTCAGCATATTCGTGTCTGGGGAGACGACGTATACCTTGCCTGTAGGTGTACCGGTCGTGGCCGCAATCGAAATGGGATGGACCGTGCAAAGGACATTCAGATTGCCCGCCGAGCATGGTTCCTGCGGCAGCGCAACGGTCTTGGTCACAGTGTTGCCGATCAGACTGACAACGCTGACGGTCCCATCTCCGCGATTGGCAACATACGCGCGCGTTCCATCCTGCAGGATCGAGACCGAAGACGGATTGCTGCCCACCGGCACGGTGGCAATGATCTGGCCGAAATTGGGACTGTCATTGCCATAGACGTCCTCGCTGATATTGATCAAGGTCAGCGTGTCCGAGCCCGAGTTCGCTACGGCAAGAATTGATCCGGTGTTGTAAATCGCCGCCCAGATGGGGCCTTGTCCAACAAGAATCTGGCCCGGCGGTGCATTCGGCTGGTTATGGATCAGATTCGGACTTGTATCGATCTGGTTCTGCTGGCTATCGATCACCGAAACAGTACCGCTGCCCTGATTCAGGATGAAGACACGCCGGTTGTCAGAACTCATCACGCCGTAGATCGGACAGAGGCCGAGGGCCAAGTTGGAAGACGGTGTGTTCGTCGTGGTTTCGATGCCCGTCGCCGTGCCCTGAGAATTGGAAGCCGGACAGTTGCCGGCTGGCGGCGTCAGGTTATCGTCGTAGCTGATGACATAGATACGCTGTGTGCTTGGATTGCCAACCAGGTTGACAGGATATTGCGGCGCCGATGGGTTCCTCGCATCGATGAGCGGGATCTCAAGAAAACCGGCCGGCGAATTCGCGCCATTCGCTGTCTTCATTACCTCGACGGAACTACGTCCGGTCTGCGCGACATACAGATAACTCGTGGTCGATAACAATGTGCTGGGATCGGCGCCTGCGAGCAGGGTGCTGGAATATACGGTATTGTTTTCTGGGGGTTTTAGTGTGCTGTACGCTGCACTAAACGAGGTAACGGTGCCATCCGCGTTTGTGTTGTAAAGGATGCCGCTGCTGCCGCTGTTGTTGACAGCCATCGCCTCCCAACGCGGCCCGATGCCTACATTCAGCCGAACGTACAGCGTGTCGCCGGAAAAGTCCACCATCGATGCGTACCCGGGCACAGTGCTGCTGGCGCAAACCTGGTCGATGGTAGGGGTCGAGGCATTCGGGTTATTGCCGCAGGTCAATACGAGCGCATACTTGGTCGGTTGAGCCGAAGGCTCGACCGGAGGGACGCTCGTTACGATGGGACGGTATATATCTCCGCAGCCCAGCATGAAGGCGAATATCAGACTCGATCCCAATAATTCCCAGGGCCTTCTTCGCCCAAAAACTGACAACACTCGTGAATACCCCATGGTTTCCAGCAATCAATTAACGCTGTCACTGATTGTAAATCAGCACCGATGTTTTCGCGGTCCCAACGATCAGGTTTCCTGCGGGCCACGGAGTGAGTGCTCCTCGCGGCGATTCTCCGGCGATCCAGTGCCATGCGGATCAGTGCAGGTGCAGACGCCACAGGGTGTAGCTGGCCATCTCGTGCAGGTATCGTTCCGCAATCTCAAGCTGGCCAACGGATTTGCCCGTTTCTCGCGGCGAAAGCAGGACATGCAGCCCCTGGGCGCGACATAGTTCGCGGATGCGAAACATGTGGGTCCCATCGCTGACGACCAGAATGGTCCGGAGATGGTTCTCCCGGGCGATCGCCGTCAGCCTGTCCACGGACTCCTCGGTATCGCTGCTGGTGGTTTCCGCGATGATCCTGCGATCGGGCACGCCATGGGTAAGAAAGAAATCCCGGCCCACGGCACCCTCACTCGATTGCGGGTCGGATTGCGAACCGGCGCCACCCCCAAGTGAAATCAACAGGGGAGCCAATCCGCGCCGGTAGAGATCTAGTGCGTGTTCCAATCGAGCATTCAATACAGGGGAAGGCCGACCGTTGTATTCAGCAGCGCCAAAAACCGCAATGGCATCGGCGGGGAGGGTCTGGATGGTATAGGAGGTTTCCCGTATCTCTATAAAGAGCCACCAGAACCACGCGAAGCAAACCAGCAGCGCGAGTGTGACCATGCCGCGCAGAATCCGGCGCAAGATACCGCGCATACTGCCGGGTTTCCGGTCATCCGCGTCTTCCCAGTCGCGTTCCTCAGGCGGCATATCGC
This sequence comes from Acidobacteriota bacterium, assembly GCA_021792795.1. Lineage (GTDB taxonomy): Bacteria > Acidobacteriota > Terriglobia > Terriglobales > Acidobacteriaceae > JAKAAZ01. The sequence goes on from JAJYUB010000009.1 coordinate 24,378, forward strand.
GCATCACGTCAAGCCCCGCTATTGCAGCGCGAGTGCAATCTCGTGCATTGGAATCGCACCCTCGCGTAGTATCTGCCAGGTTCCCGGCCCCGCGGAGAGATCGACAATGGTTGTCGGAAGACTCCGCCCAGTCGGGCCGCCATCGACGATCAAGGGGAGGCGGTCGCCGAGTTGATCCCGAACTCCTGCGGCGTGCGTGCATTCCGACGCGCCAAACGCGTTGGCGGAGGTCGCCGTGACCGGCAGGCCCAGCATACGCACGACGGCCCGCGGAATGGCAGCGTCCGGGACCCGCAACGCAACATTTCCAGTATTGGCTGTGACCCGCAACGGCAACCGGGTTCCGGCGCGCACGATCACGGTCAACGGCCCGGGCCAGAAACGCTCAGCCAGACGGTCGAACTGGGAGTCGAGATTGCGCGCTATTTCATACGCCTGGGCGACATCGGCCAGCAGCAACGAAAGCGGCTTGTGCCGCAGACGCATCTTGATGTCGTAAATCAGATCGACCGCATGCAGGTTGACCGGGTCCACGGCCAGACCGTAAAACGTGTCCGTCGGCATTCCGACGACGCTGCCTGCCCGCAGGCAGCGCACAATGTACTCGATCTTCTCCGGCTCCGGTTCATCCGGCTGCACGCGCAGTATTTCCGCTGACAAACTGTTTCTCCACGTCCGCGAGTTGTAGCTCGAAGAGTCGATGGCGCAAAAATTTTCGAGCTTGACCCATGATACCCGTTCGTCGAAGACTGGATCGCCAGAAATCGTCGCGACGCCGAAAGACATCCGTCCACGGCGTAAAATCGCCAGATATGCCGGACTTTGTGGCCTCCGCTTCCGCTGAAATCATCCGCAGCCGCCAAAATGCGCGGCTGAAGGACCTGCGCCAGAGGTTGCTGCATCCAGTGATCGGCGTGGACGGACTCATCGCAATCGAGGGGAACCATCTTATTGAGGAAGCCGAGCGCAGCGGACTTCGATTCGATACTTTGTTTCTGCGGGAGGACCGCGTCGGGAAAAGAGAGCGGCGCTTTCCCGGCCATGTGAAGGTTTTTACTGTCGCGGCGGACGCGTTGGACCATGCCTGCGCGACTGACTCGCCCCAAGGTGTCGCCGCGTTGGTGGAAGCTCCAAACTGGACGCTTGAATCGCTGCTTGCCGCAGAGCAGCCTCGACTTGTCATCCTGGCAGGGCTGCAAGACCCGGGCAATGTTGGAACCATTGTTCGTTCCGCCGAGGCATTCGCCGCCACGGGTGTTTTGATGACGCCGGGAAGCGTCAGCCCGTGGAACCAGAAAGCGCTGCGCGCCTCCGCAGGATCCAGCTTTCGTCTGCCTATCGCTTCTTTAGGCGACGCATTGCTCCTGCGGCGTTTGACCGAAAAACAAATCCCCGTCTATGCCTGCATTGCTGAGGCTGGAACTTCCATCTTCGAGGCGGACTTGCACGGACCCACGGCCGTGGTCATCGGCAATGAAGGCGCCGGAATTTCGGACGACATTTTGTCTCTCTGCGACGGAAAGCTCCACGTGCCCTGTCCGGGCCAGGTGGAGTCATTGAACGCCGCCATCGCCGCGTCGATTGTGCTGTATGAGGCATCGCGGCAACGCTGCATTGCATCCCTCCGAGGCAAGCCATGAGCCTGTTCGATGCACTACCCGGCGGTCCCGCATATGCAAATGAGACGCCGCCTGATCTGCGCCAGCGTCCGTTGGCGGAGCGGATGCGCCCGCGCACACTGGATGAATTTGTCGGCCAGGAACATTTGCTGGCCTCCGGCAAGGCACTGCGTCTGCAGTTGGAAACCGACGACACCACGTCGATGATTCTGTGGGGACCGCCGGGGGTGGGAAAAACCACGCTGGCCAAGATCGTCGCGCACACCACTCAGGCAACCTTCATCGAGTTTTCCGCGGTCGTCAGCGGCATCAAAGAGATCAAACAGGTCATGGCGGAGGCCGATCAGGCCGCATCAGCCGGCATGCGCACAATTCTATTTATCGATGAAATTCATCGCTTCAACCGCAGTCAGCAGGATGCGTTTTTGCCGTATGTCGAGCGAGGAGCGATTCGCTTGATCGGCGCGACCACGGAGAATCCATCCTTCGAGCTGAATGCCGCGCTGCTCTCCCGCTGCCGCGTGTATGTGCTGGAGGCACTCAGCGACGGTCAAATCGTCGCGCTGTTGCACAGGGCGCTCACAGATAAAGAGCGAGGTCTCGGCGGATTCGGAATCGCGTCGCCGGAAGACGCGCTGAACGTGATTGCCGGATACTCGAACGGCGACGTCCGGCGTGCCTACAACGTGCTGGAAGCTGCGGTCCGGTTGGCGGCGAGTGCGGGCCAGTCAAGCCTGGATGGCCAGATGATCGCCGATGCCGTGCAGCAGAAAACGCTGCTCTACGACAAGAGCGGCGAGGAACACTACAACCTGATTTCGGCGCTGCATAAATCCATTCGCAACAGCGACCCGGATGCGGCGCTCTACTGGCTGGCGCGCATGTTGCGCAGCGGCGAAGACCCGATGTACCTGGCGCGCCGGTTAGTGCGAATGGCATCCGAAGACATTGGCCTGGCCGCTCCGGAGGCGCTGAACCTGGCGCTCTCCGCGCGCGACTCGATGGATTTTCTCGGCAGCCCGGAGGGCGATCTGGCGCTGGCCCAGGCGGCTGTCTATCTTGCGCTTGCGCCCAAGTCGAACGCGCTGTACACGGCGTATGGCGCGGTCACCCGCGACGTGGAACAGACGCGCGCCGAGCCAGTCCCGCTGCATCTGCGCAACGCGCCCACGCGGCTGATGGAATCGCTCGACTACGGCAAGGGCTATCGTTATGCGCACGATGAAGAGGGCGCCGTCTCCGATATGGATTGCCTGCCGCACGGATTGATCGGACGCAAGTATTACCAGCCGACGGATCGCGGCCGCGAGAAGATGTTGCAGCAGCGCATGGAAGAGATTGAGCAGCTGCGCAAGCAGAATCGTAAATAAAGTTGAGGAGTCATTCTGAACGCCGCGTAGCGAAGTGAAGAATCCAGAAGGTGCCGTTTGCCTCGACTCAGCCCGGATTCCCTGGATTCTTCACTTCGTTCAGAATGACGAGCCAGGTTATGGACGGCTACTGCTTCGCGTGCAGGTTTTGCAAAGCATCCAGCACAATTCTCGTGGTCAGCACCTCTGGCAATAACTGTGGAGCGCTCTGTGGTCCACCGGAATAGAGCGCGTAGGTGGGCACTCCGCTGCGGCCCAACTGCGACAGCGCTGCGGTGATGGTGTCATCGTGATTGGTCCAGTCGGCACGCAGCATGACCACTCCGCTTTTGCGGAAGGCTTCTTCCACATCGGGCCGATCAAGTACAACGCGCTCATTCACTTGACAACTGAGGCACCAGGCCGCGGAGAAATCGACGAACACCGGCTTGCCAGCCACGCGTGCCGCCGCCAACCGCTGCGGGCTGAAGGGTTGCCATGCCGTCGCCTGCGCGAAGGTCTTGGAGATTGTTTTCCCGACAGGAAGCGCCGTTGCGACGAAACAAGGCAGTGCGATCGCGGCGGAGAGCAAAACGATGGCAGCCATCGTCGAGAAACGTTTTGCCGGCCAATGTCCTAGGACCCATCCAGCGATGGCAGTCAGCAGCATCCCTGCAAGCAACGCGGCGACGCCATTACTGCCGGCGACCTGGGCAAATACCCACACCATCCAGATAACCGCAAGAAAAATTGGGAGCGATACAGCCAGCTTCAGATATTCCATCCACGCGCCCGGCTTCGGCAGCAGACGTATCCAAGCGGGCTGCAGCGTCAGAAACACGTAGGGCGCAGCAAGACCTAACGCGAGCATTGTGAATACGGCAAACGTGATGAGCGAGCTTTGCGACAGCGCGAAACCGATCGCCGCTCCCATGAACGGCGCGGTGCATGGAGTGGCGACGACGGTGGCCAGCACACCGGTAAAAAAGCTGCCGGAATAGCCGCCACGCTGGGCCAGTTCGCCCCCAACACTGGTAACGGAAAGCCCAACTTCAAACAGCCCCGCCAAACTGAGTCCGAGAAAGAAGAACAACAGCGCCAAGCAGGCGACGAAATATGGGGATTGAAATTGAAATCCCCAGCCGAGATGATGCCCCCCGGCGCGCAACAGCAATAGCAGCGCAACAATGGCCCAGAACGACACCAGAATTCCCAGCGCGTACATGGCCCCGTAAGCGCGCAGTCGCTGGCGCTCGTGGCCCGAAGATTGCACCAATGCGAGACCCTTGATAAACAGCACCGGAAACACGCACGGCATCAGGTTCAAAATCAGCCCACCGAGGAACGCGAACCCCAGCACGCGCAGCAGCCCTCCGCCGCGACAGCGTTGGGGCACGGAGTAGTCCGCGATGTAGCCGGTGGTGATGGCGGAGGTGAATTGATAGGCTGCGCCATCGGGAAACTTCAGCAGCCCATGCAACTGTGCTGGGACCTGCTGCAACCCCTGCGCCTTTTCGACCGTGATCCACAGGCCGTCGGGTTGGGGCCGGATAATTTGCGGCGCGGCATTGGCGATCAGGTCCTGGTCGTATGGATAGAACTCGGCACTCGCCACGCTCTTGCCTGTAAGCCGGATGACGAACGCCGTCTTCGTTTGCTGCACTTGTACGGACACGCCCAACGGCAATGTACGGGGCAACGCTCGCTCGGCAGCGAGGAATACCGGCTCCGTGGCAGGATCCGTCGCGCCCGGATGGCTGGTGACAGCAACCGTATGCTCCAGTTCCGCCTTGCCCGGAATACACACGTTGCTGCACACCAGAAAATGCAAATGGCCGCGAAGGGTTGCGTTCGTCCCGGCGCGAAGGCTGGCATCGGCGCGCATGGGAATGGGCAGCAATACCTCGCGCTGATAGCCGAAATCCATCAGCGGCCCCAGCGGCAGCCGCTCGGGCGCGGGAAACTGCAAATCGCCCGCAGTGATTCCCGCAGGCAGTTGCCAGTCGACACGAGGCGGCTCGCCCGCATCGCCGGCGTTGATCCAATAAATGTGCCATCCCGGATCCAATACAAAATGGAGGCCAGCAAGAAAATCATGGTTGGGTGCGATGCTGTTTGTTTCCGTCACCATCTCGACGGTGAGGTGCGCGGCCCGTACCGGTTGCCCAAAGCTATGGCCGCAGAAAAGCAGAAGACCTGTAAGCATCGCCAGCAAAATCGGCGACCTACGACGCAGGCGCATCGGGGTCCCCATCATTCTCGAGCTGCAGCGAATTCTCAATGTGCATCCTTGTCAGCCGTCCAGCGAAGATGTTCCTTGTACATGCATCGGTCCGCCACGACTTTGATGCCGTTCGCTTCCGCATGCGCAATGGCTTCGGGATGCATCACGCCCTCTTGCAGCCATAGATACCTGGCTCCGATGGCGATGGTTTCCTCCACAATTTTCGGCACAAATTCCGAAGCTCGAAACACATCGACCAAATCGACAGGAAATGGAATTTCCGCGAGCGTTGGATAGCAATCTTCACCCAGCACGCTGGTCAACATGGGATTGACCGGGACGATGCGATATCCGCGCCGCTGCATCTGCGCCGCAACGCCATGGCTGGCGCGCTCCGGCTTGTCGGAGATGCCGACGACAGCAATAACTTTTGCCTTCTCTAGAATCTCATCGATCACTTCGGGTTCGTTCAAAGTTACCTCCAGATTTCCGTTCGCAATGGGTGCGTGCCTAGTCCAAATCTTCAACCGGGCCCGCAGGGTAATTCCCTTCCCGCCGCAGCCGTAAGAACCCGCGAATAAACATATCGAGATCGCCATTCAGCACGCGATCGACATCTCCGGTCTCCACGCGGGTCCGGAGGTCCTTGACCATGCGATAGGGCTGCATCACATAGGAGCGGATCTGGGAACCGAAATTGATCTCCAGCTTCGCATCTTCAATTTTGCGCGTAATTGCACGCTGCTTTTCCAATTCATATTCATACAATCGAGAACGCAACATCTTCATCGCTTTCTCGCGGTTCTTGTGCTGCGAGCGTTCATTCTGGCAGGAAACGACAATTCCGGTCGCCAGATGCGTCATTCGCACCGCCGAGTCTGTCGTGTTGACGTGCTGCCCCCCTTTGCCGCCGGAGCGATATGTGTCGATCCGCAAATCTTCCGGCTTAATGTCGATCTCAATGGAGTCGTCGATTTCCGGCGAAACAAAGACGCTGGCAAAGGAAGTGTGGCGGCGTTTGGCGGAATCGAACGGAGAAATTCGCACCAGCCGATGCACGCCGGTCTCGCCGGAAAGCAGCCCATAGGCATAGTCGCCGGTCACGGTGAAGGTGGCGGACTTGATGCCCGCTTCCTCGGCCGCCTGATAGTCGTTGATCTCGGTCTTAAAATGCTGTCGCTCTGCCCAGCGCAGGTACATCCGCATCAGCATCTCCGCCCAGTCCTGGGATTCGGTGCCGCCGGCGCCAGGATGGACCGTCACAATGGCATTCAGCGGATCGGTCTCTTCCGACAACATGGTGCGCGATTCCAGTGCTTCGGAAAAGTTGCGCAATCCTTCGATCTCCCGCACCAGGTCGGGCTCGACCTGCTCGCCTTCACGAGCCAGTTCAAAATACGCAGCAATGTCATCTCTACGGCGCCGCAGTTCCGTATCGTCCGCCAACAAGGATTCCAGCCGCTTGCGCTCGCGCATCAAGGGCTGTGAAACCGCAGGATTCGCCCAGACGGCTGGGTCGACTACTTTTTGTTCGATGGATGCGAGTTCTTTGCGCAGACGTTCCGCGTCAAAGATACTCCTGCAGATCGCGAACTTTTTGCTCGATGGGATTATAGGCAAACTCTAAGTCATTGAGCATGGCGGACCAGTCTTGGAATTAGATTTTCGTTCCCGGTCGATAGTTGTTTTGCACAGCCCCATCGACGGCAAGGACTATTGCGATTATGGCACATAGCCACGCCAGCAGGTCACCGTGGCGGGTATAAAAAGTCTCGCGAGACAAGTAATTGAAATGCGCCGGCAAGGAGGTCTCCACATGACGCGGCGCACTTTGCGCCACCTGTCCATGCGGGTCGATGACGGACGTCACGCCGCTGTTGGTATCCACCAATAGCCAGCGATCGTTTTCAATGGCGCGCATTCGACTCATATTCAGGTGCTGCCACGGGGCGCTGGTGTCTCCATACCAGCCATCATCGGAAATATTCACCAGCACGTCCGCGCCAAGCTTCACGAATTGACGCACTTCATCGGCAAAAATCGATTCGTAACAGATGAAGACGCCATAGCGATGTCCGTCTGCCGCGAATACCACGCGACGCTTGCCTGGCGTCATATGACCCACCTGGTCCGTCAGCGATCCTGCAAAGGACAATAGCTCCGGAAACGGCGTGTACTCCCCGAACGGAACCAAATGCATTTTGTCGTAACGACCGACGAAGGTCCCGTCGGGTGCTACAAACGCGGCTGAGTTGTACATCGCGGTCCCCGCCTCGCCTGGTTCGCGCTCCACGGCGATATCGCCAACAATCATGGGCGCGTGCGCGTCCTCGGCCAATGCTGAAATCCAATGGCGAAATCGAGGATCGGCGCCTTCAAACGGCGCCGGCGATTCCGGCCAGACAATTACGCTGGTCGCCGGGTGTGGAGATTTACAGTCCGGTTGAATGATCTGCATCCGCGACGAGGGGATGCCCGTGTAGTATGGGTTGCACGCTTTTTCACTCAACGCGGCGAAGTGCTGCATTCGCTTATCGAACTCATCGCCCGCCCAGTTATTTCCTCCACTCACATTCAAGTCCGGCTGTAACAGCATAGCGGTGGCGTGGGGAATCTCCGGAGTGGCGCGCAAAGTATATCCCTTCGACAATCCGGCCGCGAGTGCCAGCGCCAGCATGGGAGGAATCAGCCGTGCCCGCCATCCGCGGAAAAGAAAGAAACTGGCGACGGCGCAGTTCCCCGCCATCAGCACAAAAGAAATTCCGTACGCTCCTGTCCATGGCGCCAGTCGCGTCAACAGCAGGTTGTCGATCTGCGAATCGCCCAGTTGGTTCCATGGAAAACTGGTGACGCGCGCGCGCGCCAGTTCCACCGCAACCCATAGCACCGGGACCGATACCAACGCCCATACCCTGCTGCCAGTGGCCCGCTGGCCAAGGCTGACAAGAAACGCAAACAGGGCAAAGTAAAGACCAAGATACAAGCAAAAAAGTGCCAGTAGTATGCTGGCAGCCAACGGAGGAAGATTCCCGTACATCTGCATTGTGGATTCAATCCAGTAACAAGTGCCGCCATACCAGAGAATTCCGCAGAAATAGCCGATCAAGGTGTTTTGTGCGACGCGTTGCCAGCCAAATCCAGATCGCGGAACGAGCAGTGCAATCAGCAAGGGAACAAACGCGATCCACGCCAGGGCGGCGCGCCAGTGGGGCAGCGGGCCCGCAACCGGAAACGGCAGCACCAGCAGCACTCCGCTTTCCGCCGCAAGCACCCAGCTCAACTTCGATCCAGCGCGCATCGTGTGCAGTCTACCATTCTATTGCAGCGCAACATTTTTTACGTGAAGCGTCCTAGGCATTCAGAGTGCCCGGCAGTACACTCTTGGAATGCAGATCGTTCTGAAAGTTGTGGATCATGTGCTGGTGGCGATGTTCCTGATCGGCGGATTCGGTTCGGCTTTTGTGATTGTCATCAGTTTTGTTGAAGATATGCATGAGCTTTTCAGCAAGAACGATTGACCGCGGCGGAAGGTCCATCCCGAGGATTATGAAACTCCAATATCATGGGAAATAGGTGCTGTTTTGCAGCAGGCTGCAACCGAATATCTCGATAGAAGCTCGCCATAGATTCGCGAGCATATAACCATGAACTGAACTTACGACCAGCGACCATGCCAGAACAGACCGTTTCCGCGCCATCCCCCGCCAACCGTGTACGCATCGTTGTCGCATCCACCGTGATGCTGACATTCATCTCCTTTTGGAGCGCGGCTGCAATTGTGCTGAACGATTTAGCGTCCTCCGCGTTCTATGCGGTAGGAATTGCGGAGCAGGATTTTGGCAAGTCCGCGCCCTGGATCGTGCTCGGGGTGATGCTTTTCTCGTTTGCAGTGCGCGCGGTCTACGTGGAAAGCTGCTCGATGTTCACGCGCGGCGGCGTTTACCGCATTGTGAAAGAAGGACTGGGGGGCACCTTTGCCAAGGTCAGCGTATCCGCGCTGATGTTCGACTACGTCCTGACAGGCCCGGTATCGGGCGTGTCCGCCGGCCAATACATTGTTGGGTTGCTGAATGAGTTGCTGCGAATCTGCGCGGGGCATCCAGTTTTAGGCGGCTTGCTGCTCTCTTCTCCTGGCCACGCGATCCAACTTCCTGTCAACGCAAGCGCGGCTGCGATTGCCGTCATCGTCACGTTGTTTTACTGGTGGCAGAACGTCAAGGGAATCGAGGCTTCCAGTCAGCGCGCTGTCGACGTCATGAAAATTACCACTTTGATGGTGGTCATTATGATGGCGTGGGGGGGCTTCTCCATCGTCTACAAGGGTGCGCATTTACCTCCGATGCCCGTCCCCTCGAATTTGAAATTCACCGCCGACTCGTTCGGCTTCTTACGGCACACGAGCCTGATGAAGACTTTCGGTCTGTTTGGCATTCTGATGGCCTTTGGCCATACAGTGCTGGCCATGAGCGGTGAAGAGACCCTGGCCCAGGTCAACCGGGAAATTCAACATCCGAAGTTGAAAAACCTTAAACGCGCTGCGATCGTCATCGCCATCTATAGCTTGATCTTTACCGGCGGCGCTTCCCTGCTGGCGGTGATGTTGATTCCCGATCAGGTCCGCGTGTCGGTTTACGGCAACAATGTAATTGCGGGAATTGCGATGTACCTGGCCGGCCCTCTCGCCCTGCGCGTTGCGTTTCGCATCTTTGTCGTAATTGTGGGTTTTCTGATCCTTGCCGGCGCTATCAATACCTCGATTATCGGCTCCACCGGCGTGCTGATGCGGGTCGCGGAAGATGGGGTCTTGCATGATTGGTTTCGCAAGCCGCAACGGAAATTCGGGACTCCTACACGCATCATCAACCTTGTAACCGGCCTGCAGCTCGCCACTATCCTGTTGAGCCGTGGCAACATTATTGTGATTGGCGAGGCCTACGCCTTTGGAGTGATTTGGAGCTTTACCTTCAACGGGCTCGCCATGCTGGTGTTGCGCTATCGATATAAAGGTGAGCGCGGCTGGAAAGTTCCGATCAATCTTCGTATTGGGAATGTTGAACTTCCAATTGGACTGTTCTCGGTGTTTCTGGTTCTTTTCAGTACCGCAATTGTCAATCTTCTGACCAAGGAAGTGGCAACCATCAGCGGCCTGGTTTTCGCAGCTACTTTCTACCTCATCTTTACTTTGTCGGAGAAGGACAATATCCGCCGGCACGCGTTGGCCGCGCGAGAGATGAAAGAACACTTTCAACTGGAAAACGACGACACGGTCAGCCGCGAGAGTTTACGAATCCGTCCCGGCTGCATCGTAGTCACGATGCGAGACGTTCGGGCGACCGGCGCGCTTCGCTGGGCCCTCTCGCGAAGTTCGGAAGAAAGCCAGGACGTCGTTCTGCTGACGGCCCGCTTGATGGGAGCTGGCGGCCCGGAATATATTGACGCTTCGCAACTGGCATTTACTGAACATGAGCAGACGATTTTTACACAGGCGGTGGCGGTTGCGGAAAGCTTTGGCCGCCACATTTCACTTCTGGTGGTTCCTGCGGGCGATCCATTTTCTGCGCTTGTGCAAACGGCAAATTCATTGGAGGCCGCAACAGTTGTCGCAGGGCTTTCCTCGCGGATGACGGCGGAAGAGCAAGCATTTTATTCTGGACGCGCCTGGGAAGCTCTTCCTGAACCCAAGCGCCAATTCACTTTCTATGTGGTCATGCCAGATGGCTCAGCAAAGTCTTTCCATATCGGACCGCACGCTCCGGCATTGCAACCGCAAGATGTCGAGTTAGTTCATCAGTTATGGCTAAGATTTCGCGGCGATGCTTCGATGAAGGAATTGCACCATAGCGACATTGTCACCTATGCGTTGGACAGGCTGGCTGTACAGTATCAGTCGGATCGTCAGGAAGTACTCGATGGTTTGCGGCGATCCGTTGAAGACAAGGGCCATTTGCTCGGCAGTCAATTCGCAATGGAGAGTCGAATTCAGAAGCCGATGCTTCCACCAGCCCCTGCCGACCTGGATACATTGGACGCCGAAGAACAACCGCAATCGACAGACAAGAAGAGCGAGTAGGTCTATCCGCACATACTACCTGCTGTCTCCTCGATCAATCATCCGTCATTTGCTATCCAACCCATCCGTTATGTAATGTTATAGTGTAAGCTGTTTCCGCGAGCCAGTTAGGAATTCGTGGGAGTTTGCACCAAATCACTTTTCAAGGGAAATATGGAGGTACTATGGATTTTCATCGACTCGTACACGAAATCGACTCGGAGATTTCGCGGCTGCAACAAGCTCGCGCATTGTTAACAGGGGAACCAACAAAGCGCGGCCCAGGCCGCCCGAAGGCGGCGATATCTCACAAGGCTGCGACGACCGGCAGCAAGCCGGCAAAACGCAAGCGTCGCCTCTCGCCGGAAGGCAGGAAACGTATTGCCGACGCGATGCGGAAACGTTGGGCAGAGCGCAAGAAGCAGCAAGGCTCCAAGTAATCCAGTATTCTGTTGGCAACAAAGGCGGCGCAACAAGCCGCCTTTGTTTGGGATGAAATGCGTAGCTAGATTGCAAGATATTCCTTATCTCAAACTGTCTCCAGGTTGGAGTTCGACCACTTCGATTTCTTTTCCGCGCAGATGTTCCCGCAATTCTTTCGGCGTCCCAGTCAGTTGCGGGAATGTTCCGTAGTGTATCGGAATTACCTTTTTTGATCCCAAATACTCTGCTGCAAGCGCAGCTGCCCGCGGGCCCATCGTAAAGTGATCTCCAATCGGCAGACAGGCAATTTCCGGCGCATACAATTCGCGCAAAAGTTTCATGTCGCTGAATAGCGCTGTGTCTCCGGAGTGATAGATGGCGGGTTCACCATCCACTTGCAAGACGTATCCTGTCGCAACTCCGGCATAGATCGCCGATCCTCCGTCATCAATACTCGATGAGTGTTTGGCATCCACCATGCAGATCGTTACATCCTGAAAACGGAACGCGCCTCCCAGATTCATTCCTACCGTCTTCTTTACCCCCTTCGATGACAACCACCCGGTCAGCTCATAGATTCCGACGAAGGTTGGATGATACTGTTGGTCCACAGACAACGCGTCCCCGATGTGGTCTCCATGGCCATGGGTGCAAAGAACGAGATCAACTTTTTCTGGGGCTTTCCAGTCTTTCGGAAACGATGGGTTCGACTCCATCCATGGATCGATCAAGATGGAAGTATCTTTGGCAGTTTGAAGATGGATCGTAGCGTGACCCAGCCATTGCAATGTCATCCCGTGAAAATGAGGCATGGATTTTCTCTCCTTAATATTTTAATTTTGCCATAAACTCCTCTCTTATCAGATGCAGTCCACAGCGCGATACTGGATCGAAAGACAGCCACGCACGAAAGGAACTCCTCTTCCATTGACCGAGATTGCCAGCACCCATTACCCTCCCGGCCCGAGCTACCGCGACCGATTGCGCAATCCCGGGTTATTGCGTCTCAGTACGCACGAGTTTCTCGAGCGAAACGCAAAAACATACGGAGACATTGTTCACTACAAAGCCTTTGGGCGCGATGTCTTCCAATTTAACCACCCGGAGATGGTGCAGGAGGTACTTGTTCGCGATGCATCCATGCAGCACCGCGGCATCGTGATGCAGCGCGCGAAGTTTGTTTTAGGCGAAGGACTGTTGACCAGTGAAGAACCCCTCCACATGCGCCAGCGGAGACTGGTCCAGCCAGGATTTCACCGGCAAAGGATTGCGGACTACGGGAGGACGATGTTACAGTTTGCCGGCGAGATGACGTCCCGGTGGCACAGTGGGGATTCTTTCGATATTCATCGATCCATGCTTGAACTCACGCTGCGAATTACCGGTAAATGCCTTTTCGATAGCGATGTGAAATCCGAAGTGAAAACCATCTCTGACTCGGTAACGGCGTTTATGGGTTTTCTCCCGCTGGCATTTCTGCCCTATCCGCACCTTTTGTTGAAAATACCTTTTGGCTTTCCAGGTCGCATACGGAAATCTCAGAAGAAGCTGGATAGCTTGATTTATAAGATGATTGCTGACCGTAGAAGTTCCGGCGTTGACCACGGAGACCTGCTGTCGATGTTGCTCGCCAGCCAGGACTCAGAAGGCGGCACTGGCGGCATGACCGATCGGCAAATCCGAGACGAGTGTCTCACGCTGCTGCTGGCAGGACATGAAACAACGGCAAATGGTTTGAGCTTCATCTTCTTCCTGATGGCGCAACACCCCGATGTGCAGGAAAAAGTATTTGCAGAAGCGTCGGCCATTTTTGGAAACGCCTTCTCCCAGCCGCTCCGCGCAGCGGAAATATATGACCGCCTTCCATACTCCCAGCGGGTGGTGTCAGAGGCCCTGCGGATGTATCCACCCGTTTGGGTCACGGCACGCACCGCGGCGGTGTCGTATGCCTATCGCGGCCTGGCCATTCCTGTCGGGTCTCTGCTGCTTGTCCCGCAGATCGCGATTCACCGAGATGCACGCTGGTATCCCGAGCCGATGCATTTCAACCCGGACCGCTTCCTTCCGGAGGCGAGTGCGGCACGTCCTCGGCACGCGTACTTCCCTTTTGGCGCCGGCTCGCGCATATGCATTGGAGAAAACTTTGCGTGGATGGAGGCGGTGCTGGTATTGGCCAGCGTCATCCGAAACTGGCGCCTCAGATTTAACGGACCAGTTTCAGCCGAGCTTCCACTGAGCGCCCAGATTTCTCTTCGGCCTCGAGATGGGGTCGTGATCTCTGCAACAAAAAGATGACGGAAGCCCATGTGTGGGGCAGCACGGTAGAGATCTGCTCACCAGGAGTCGAATCGCGAGGGAGCAAATGTCTCCAGCGGCACATCGGGAGTTTCGCCCAGCATCGCCTGCGTCATCACGCGAGCGGTCACGGGAGCAAGCAGAATTCCGTCCCGATAATGTCCGGTGGCATGCCAGCAGTGTTCTCTTTTTGCAGCGCCCAGGATCGGCAGCCCATCCGGCGTGCCCGGCCGCAGTCCGATCCACCCGTCAGTTGGAGATGGAATCGTCGCTTCCGGCAAAAAACGCACTGCGGAATCCAGCATCGCCTTGATCTGCGGCTCGTGAACGGTCTCGTCAAACCCTGCGTGTTCGATGGTTGCGCCAACTGTCACACGGCCATCGCCGCGCGGAACCAGATACACTGCCGGCGTGCGTACCACGCAACTCAGACGGCTCGGCTCGCACCGCAGGTTGGCCATGTGGCCCTTGACCGGCTCAACCGGAACACCGCCCCATCGCCGGCTGCCAGACCACGCTCCACAGCAATTGACAAACATGCCCGCGGAGATCCGGTCCTGCCCTGTTTCCACTAGAACTCCGCCGGCTGTGGCTTCGACACCCAATACCTCTGTCGCCTCCAGCAAGATTCCGCCCGCTTCACGCACAGATGCTGGCAACGCCTCGCGCAAATCATTGGGATCGACGCTGCCCTCCTCCAGCCATTCAAAGCTGTGGCCGCTGGGATCGAGCCCTGGAGCAAGCTCGGCGATTTCCGCAGTCGTCGCCAAGGCATTCGATATGCGCCCTAGCTTCGGTTCCTGCAGCGTTCTGCGTGTGCGCATCGCCACGCGTTGACCGGAAAGCGATTCAATGCGATCCAGATATTTCTGGTACAGCGCCCAGCTGCTGACACAGAGAGGCATCAGTTCCGGCGGATTCTGCGGATCGTTCACCGCCAGCATTCCTCCGGCGGCCCAAGAGGCGGAACTCATGGCCTGTCCGCGCTCCATCACTGTGACTGAAAGCCCGCGCTGTCGCAATTCCAATGCCAGCGACAATCCGATGATGCCGGCACCCGCAATGGCAACATCGACCACAAATGTATTGTTCATGTCACCATTCTAGTTTCTTCCAGCCGGCTGGCCCTGTGCCGGTCATCACTGTACCAGCACGTAGACTACCCGCCAATGCGAAAAATTGACAACGTTTGTCATTCCCTTGCCGCCCGCTCCCATGTCCCAAAACTATATCGTCGCTCCCAGCAATGGCAGATCTATTCGTCGCGCAGAAGGGAACCTTGGATGTCCGCTAGATTTGCTTTCTTGCGGTAGCCGACCGTCGGGTCGAGCAGAGGCAGATGTGGTTTCTTGCCCTTCAGAATGTCTTCAACCGTCAGAATTTGAACGAGAGGATAACGGTTACCGTGCATTTCGACGGTCCCGGCCGATGCCGCGTCCGCCTTCATCCCCGTTGTTGGCGGATAGAGCGCGACCAATACGCCGAACCCAAGCGATGAGGCTTCTTCCCGCTTTGCCACAGCCTTAAGAGAGCGGATGTCGTCAGCTTTTAGCTTTCCGCTCTTAACTGAGACCACCGCAAATTTAGCGGTTTTTCCGTCCGGCCTGAAGGCAATACGGCCATCTACGCCTTTGTCCGCACCCTTCTTGTCGTTCGGGATTCCATCAAGTTTAGCCACCGCCCAAATCTCGAACGCTTTTCTGTCCCCGCTGTCCTCTGCCTCCGCCATCATGCGAGCGCCCTCAAGCGTTGTCGGCAGACCTTTAATCTCGTAATCAACGCCAACCTTAAGGTGCGGGAAAGCCCCTTCCAGTCGTTGCCGCCGAACCAATTCAATTGCGAACGGGGAAATGTCGATACCGATCCATCGGCGCGCAAGCATCTGCGCTGCCGCAATCGTTGTGCCGCAACCACAGAAAGGGTCTAACACGAGTTCGCCAGGCCGACTTGATGCATTGATGATGTGTTTTAAAATCCCAACAGGTTTTTGCGTTGGGTAGCCTAGTCGTTCCGCATCCTGTGTCCCTAGCCAACGTACATCAGCATCTATTCCTAAATCTGTACCGAACACAGTCCCCTCTGTATACGGCTGAAACGCCCAAATGTCAGGAGCGGCGGGGCCGTCGCTTGGCGAAATTGTAAGTTGGTACATAGGCCACGCCTCCCCTTCAGTTATCGTGATGAATCCCTTTCCAAAGAGCAGATCGAGTTTTTGGTGTTGAGTTAATCCCTTGGGGTCGATTCCGACTTCTTCCCATATCTTGCCTGGAATGGCCCAATGCCTGCCTTTGGCTGTCGGGTCGAAGCCGCGCCAAGGCTGGCCAGACTCGCCCCTCCGGGTGCCTGAGCCAGTCAGCACATTCCCGTAATAGTCCGTCTTGTAGGTACCATCCTCGCCTTCGATGAAATGTTCTCTGACGTGACCGAGCATATATGGGCGACGAGGACTGTTCCATGTATACTCATCGCTTTTTGTGTAAAAGAGTAGGACATCGTGGATGGGTGCCCAGCGTTTCATTCTGTTATGAGAACCTGTTCTCCGCCATATGATTTCGCTCCGAAAGTTCGTAGGCAAAAACACCGCATCCATTAACATCTTCAGGTAGTGGCTGGCTGTCGGGTCGCAGTGCAAATATGCTGAGCCGGTTGGCTTTAGAACTCGGTGAATTTCGATCAAGCGCATCGCCATATTCACCAGATAAGCTAGCATCGGAGTTCGCGCTAAACTGCCATGCAGGGCGTTGACGAAATTTATCAGAGTGACGTTGGAAGCATTCTGCAATTCGTCATATGTCGTTTGCGCGGCAGCATCCCATGTCCATGTGTCTTTGAAAGCTGTTAGCTGTGCTTCGTCGGCTTTCAAACCGTCAGCTTTGAAAAGCAAATTGTAGTCGAAGTCCGATTTGAATGGCGGATCGAGATAAACGATATCGACCGACTCAGTGGCGATCCTCTCACGCATGACCGGCAGATTATCGCCATAGAGAAGACTATTGTTCATTCGTTCCATCCCAATATTTCATTGTTCCCCTTCACCTTAGCTTTCATCTTCATCGGGTGACGATCACTTCGCGGGTGTTATCTCTCGCCAACAGAAAACGGCATGAACTCATTTCCTGGAACAGGGCCTCAATCTGGCGATTCTGATAGTTCCGCAGCACAGGATGGATCAGTCCCTGTTGTGTCTCGACCGTATCGCCATCCATCACGTGATACCGGCAAAACACAGTCTCCGGCCCGGTCATTCGAGAATGGAAAAACGCCAGGCCCTGACCGTGCTCGCGCATCGCAAATTTCAGTTTTCTCAGAATCGCATCCGCCAGCGGAGCAGGGATGTAGTCGAGTGCGTCCCATAAAAGAACGATGTCGAATTCGCGATTGCCAAAATCCATATGCCGCGCCAGGAAACCCTCCACGTCATATCCGGGCGGTTCATTTTCTTGCGCCGGCAACAGCCATTCTGGCTTGACAGCCTCTTCCACCAAATCTGCCATGTAGACGCTATGACCCAGATTGGTCAAGAAATTGATGTTGTTCGGGGAAGTGGGGCCAATATCCAGCACGCACAACCCCTGGTCCGTCTTGAGACGAGCGAGAATCTGCATCCACGCGCTGGAATGCCGGGGAACGCGAGAACCTGCCCCCCGGTTACCCTGGCTTCCTTGCTCTTTGTGCCCTGCGACACGTTGAAACAGTGGGCTCATCTTGACCTCATCTCCTTCCCATCCGCAACTAGAGTCCGTTTGCAATCTCGACGACTGACATCCGCGGAATTTCGATATCGAGTCGCGGCGGACACATTCGTTCTCGGCTCATTTGTTTCCAATGTATATCGTAAACTGTCACTAGCAGAGGTGATATTGCGCTTGAGGATTGCCGACCGCGGTGAAACCGCGCCTTTACCTGCTACCGGGCTGCGATCGGAGCTTCGTACGCTGCTCTGTGTCGGATTTCGGCCCATCTGGTCCACACTGCAACACCGCGCTCGGCGACAACCTTCTCTACTGTGGCTGCTTTCCTTCGCATTGACGCTTTGTCCCCCCTTCACCGGAGCTTCGTCGGGGGCCAAGGCGAAGTTCACGAGCGCTTCCGCGTGGAACCTGGCGAAATCCGATCCACGCGCACTGGTACAAGCTGCGCTTGAAACTGAAATCGACAATTCCTACGGCCATCGTCCTCCGGTGCGATATTTGCTCAGAAAAATAACCAGAAATACCGACACCACCAAGCAAATCGTGGAAACCCGCGACGGTGGGGTGGCACGCCTGATCGCCATTCACGATCAGCCTCTGACCCCGTCGCAGACGCAGGCAGAGGTACAACGTTTGCAGGACCTCGTCTCCGATCCAGCGGCGCAGCAGCACCGCAAGCGCAACGAAGAGCGCGATGCAGCGCGGTTGGTGGGAGTGATGCGCCTGCTGCCGGCAGCCTTCTTGAACCAGTATGTGGGGCCTGTGCAGACGCCGAATGGCGTGGCGATACGCCTGACCTTTGCCCCGAATCCGAGCTTTTCCCCTTCCACTTTGGAATCCCGCATTTTGACCGGAATCGAGGGGGAAATATGGATCGACCCAACGGATTTGCGAGTGGTCCGGATCGAAGGTCATCTTTTTCGAAAGGTTGATTATGGCTGGGGGATCCTGGGCATTCTCTATCCTGGGGGGACCATCGTCATCGACCAAGCCAGGACGCCAGACTGCGGCTGGCAGCTTACACATCTCAACTTGAATATGAACGGAAAGGCGCTCATGCTCAAGCCGCTGCATGTCGTGGTGGACGAAACCGCGACGGACTACCATTCCGTGCCCGCCGGATGGAGATATACCGATGCAGTTCAATGGCTGCTTCACATGCAGGAATTGCCGACGGCGAAAGTCGATCCGTAGAGACCACTCTAGGAGCCGTCAATGGCTTCCGCCGCGACGCAGCGGGTTAGAATCAGGCCCGCGCTTTGATCGGTCCCGTCGGCTCGGCATGCGCCTTGTTTCGCGCGTGAAAGCGTTCACTGCGGACGGTCAGTTTCTCGACGCGGTCGCGCTTCACATCAAATCCACGACCGGCAATTTGCGGAACGCCGATCTCCCCGTTTGGCGAAACTTCCACTGCGGGCTCAATGATGTCTTCCTCCCAGTAACGGGCAGACGCGGAAATGTCGCCGGGCAAAGTGAAATTCTGCAGTGAGGAAAGCGCGATGTTGTGGGCGCGTCCGATCCCCGTCTCCAGCATCCCCCCGCACCAGGCCGGAATTCCGCGCTCCGCAGTCACATTGTGGACGCGGATCGCCTCGCTGAACCCGCCGACACGCCCCAATTTAATATTGACGATGCGGCAGGATTCCATTTCAATGGCTGCCAACGCATCGCGCCGGTTGCGAATCGATTCATCCAGGCAGATCGACGTTTCCAATTGGCGTTGCAGTAGGGAGTGAAAATAGAAGTCGTTGTGCCAGAGCGGCTGCTCAATCATCAACATATTGAAGACGTCGAAGGAACGCAGAAGCTCCTGATCTTTTAATCGATATGAGCCATTCGCATCGCAGCTCAAAACGATGTTCGGCCACCGTGTACGGACCGCCTCAAACATCTGCACATCGTGGCCCGGTTTGCACTTCAGCTTGATGCGCCGGTAGCCAGCGGCCAATTCCTTTTCAACAACGTCCATCAGCTTTTCGGTCGAAGATTGAATGCCCAGCGACACTCCGCATGGAATCTTTTTTCGCACCCCGCCCAGAAGCTCCCACAATGGGATCCCGAGTTGCTGGCTCTCCGCGTCCCAAACAGCGTTTTCCAGCGCGGCCTTGGCCATCCGGTTTCCGCGCACGTGGCTCAGGGCCTTCGGGCACGATCCAGCCGAATCAATTTCCGTATGAAGCAACGCAGGAATCAGTTCGTTGGCGAGCATCAGCCATGCCGTATCGGTACACTCCCCGCTAAAGCTGGGATGCTCTCCCGCCGTGCATTCTCCCCAACCCGTCACTCCCTCGGACTGCACTTCCACCAGCAGAATGCGTCGCTCGGTAGTACACCCAAAACTCGTTTCAAACGGCTGCAGCAGCGGCATGCGTATTTCGCGTAAGACGACACTTTCAATCTTCACAACGCCCCCAAATTCGAGACCGATGGCAACGGTCTCATACTTCACTGCGAACCCTTCGCTTGCCTATTTCTTTGGCCATCCTAGTGTTTTTCATTCCAGTGGCCAAGCTGATAGCGAGCCGAGTCGCCAGACAACTTCTGAAACCGTAACACGGTGAGCCCGGACGAAAACGCCGTGCAAAATTCACGCCTAAGCTTCACTAGTGATTCTAACGCTAAAGTGGGGAGTGGATGGAGTGTACCACTGGACCCGGCGTGCGTATCTGTAACAGTGATAGTTTCGTTTATGTGTGCATTTGGCAGACCGTCCCCTGCGATGAGTGACCGTACTCGTTCGGAGTTCAACCACCACTCGGCATGCAACCGATCGGTGGGGAGATTGCCATGCAATGGCGACGTGGAAGCGCCATAAAAATCAACCGTATATCGACGAGCGATTGCGCCCAGCTTTTCAATGTTGAAAAATGCGTTTTTAAGCTCCAGCGGATCGAATGTCCATTCAATCAACTCTATTCCACGCGCCAGCGCGTCCTCTCTTTGCGCCATTTTTAACATTCTTCCGATTCCATGATTGCGATATTCCGGCGCAACCGCCAGCATGTGGGAATGGAAATACGGCCGGCCATCGCGCAGACCGGGAATAGCCAACGCATAGCCAACCAGGCTCTCTCCAGCCCATGCGCCCAATACCTGGCCGCCGACCGCGTTGGCAACCGCGAACATTCTGCGCGGAACAATATCCAGATCGCGAAACTGCCAGACTGACTGCTGCAACTGGACACAGGCTTCCATCTCCGGAATGGAAACGATTTTGCGGACTTCAATCTTCTCAACCGCATTACTCACTGGCAGGTCCCTTTCGTTCATTCGTTTTCGCACGGTCCCAAAGTTTCTCCAATTCTGCCGGCCCAAGTTCGACCATCGACGGCGCCACCGAAGAGGAAGACTCCATGGCGGCGAATCTTCGCCGAAATTTTGCATTCGACGCGCGCAGAGCAAACTCCGATTGCACACCTAACTTGCGCGCCAAATTGACGACTGTGAATAGCACGTCGCCCATCTCATCCTCTTGCGCCTTCTTTTCGCCAGAAGCGATCGCAAGTCGCAGTTCGTCCAACTCTTCCTGCAGCTTGTCGAACACTGGCGCGGCATCGCTCCAATCAAAACCGACCGAGGCTGCCTTGCTTCCCAGCTTGCTGGCCTCCATTAACGCCGGTAGAGATCGCGGCACCTGGTCCAGCATCGAAGTGCCGCGCGCATTGGGCGCATTCGCGCGTTCAGACCTTTTGATCTCTTCCCAACTTTGCAGCACTTGCGCCGAGGTCTCCACTCTCTCTCGATTCGCAAATACGTGTGGGTGACGACGAATCAATTTTTCCTTCAGATTGTCCGTCACATCCTGCAACGTGAATAGCTTCTCTTCCTGCGCCATCTCCGCATAAAAAAGCACCTGCAGCAAAAGATCTCCCAGCTCGTCCTTCAGGCCGGCCCAGTCCTTGCGCTCAATGGCGTCGAGAACTTCGTAGGTCTCTTCCAGCGTGTACCGGCGGATGGAATCGAAGGTCTGTTCGCGGTCCCATGGACAGCCGTCCGGCCCACGAAGCTGGGCCATGATCGCCACCGCACGCGCGAAAGATTCCTCCAGCAATTTTGGCTGCGACGAAGCAGCCGCCGGACCCGATGGGGCCTCTGGGTTGGAGGAAGTATTGGATGTTTGGTTCATGTTCCACATCTTAGACTGGTCTGGTGGATGATAGAAGATTGCTGCCCCACTGCGTATACTGCGGCTGCGTGTCTCTTTTCTCTTCCATTCCCGTTTGGGCGCTAATCACGGCGGCCGTTATCGCCGGCTTGACGTTTGGCAGCTTTCTAAATGTCTGCATCGTTCGTCTTCCTGCCCATCAGTCGATCGTGACGCCCGCTTCGCATTGCCTCCACTGTGGCACGCCGATCCGCGCGCGTGACAATGTCCCAGTCATCAGCTGGGTCTGGCTGCGAGGCCGCTGCCGTGCCTGCACAGTCGGTATTTCCATCCAGTATCCGCTGGTCGAACTCAGCACCGTAGCTCTGTTTGTGGCCTGCGTTGTACAT
This sequence comes from Acidobacteriota bacterium, assembly GCA_021792795.1. GTDB lineage: Bacteria > Acidobacteriota > Terriglobia > Terriglobales > Acidobacteriaceae > JAKAAZ01. The sequence goes on from JAJYUB010000009.1 coordinate 46,523, forward strand.
ACCGGCGCGACATGGCAAACACTGGTCGATGCGGTCGCCTGCTTTCTTTTACTTGGCCTTGCTGTTATGGATTGGCAAACCATGCTGTTACCCGACGCCTTTACCTTGACCGGCATCGGAGCTGCCTTTTTGCTGAAAGTTTTTGCTCCTGGAAATCGGTTTCGCTTGCGCGTTGCAATCCAAACGCTGGAAGCTGCGGCCATAGCTGCAGCTCTACTGCTGCTGGTTTGGGTGCTCTATCGCGTCGTGCGCCGCCGCCAGGGGATGGGATTGGGCGACGTGAAACTGCTGGCAATGGTCGCCGCCTTCATGGGCCTGCCTGTTGCCCTGTTCGCCTACTTTGTCGGAGTGCTGGCCGCCGCGTTGTTTGCCATCGTGCTGCTGGCGCAACGTAAGGTTCGCGGTTCCGATCGCATTCCTTTTGGCAGCTTTCTTGCCGCGGCGGGAATCCTTGCCATTTTTCTTGGAAAATCCGCGATCGCCTGGTACCTTTCGATGTTTCATTAAAGCGGATTTACAGCTTGTACAGTTATTTGGGGTCGAGAGTCATTCTGAACGGAGGTTGCACGGCAACCGAAGTGAAGAATCCAGAGGCTATCCGCATCGCAAACGCTGCCATTACCCTTTGGATTCTTCGCTGCGCCCAGATTGACCCCTCTCATTTCGATTACAGAATCTGTAACCGCTACAGTTCATCGGTTGTGCATGCATTTTTCCGGATGGGCCAGCATCTTCTCGGCCCTCCTTGCATACTTTCCTTGCGGATTGGTGGTTGCGTAGCTCTTGAAATGCGCCATCGCCTCGCTGGTTTCATTCTCCTTGCAAAGTGCATCGGCTAGGCCGTATAGCGCGGTATCGTTGGTCGGATCAAACTGTAGCGCATCCTGATAGCGCAAATATCCGCCGCGATAATTTCCATTCTTCATGTACAAATCGGCAGAATTCAGGTCGTCGTCGACTCGTCCATCCGGGTTTTGATCGCGCGTAAATGAATCCAACTTGGGATGCGTTCCGAGATTGCCCTCTCCCACATCCGGGTCCGGCAAATGTGCATCGCTGGAACTGTACCCGCCTTTGGAAGAGGAGGTCGAACCGGGCTGCGGAGTTCCAGACCCCCGAAAATTTCCCGTTCCTGCTGCGCCGTCTTCGTTATCGTCTCCCTTCGCCGCCGCCTTCGATTGCGCCTCGGGAAAAGGGTTGTCTTTAGCCGGTGAGGACTGCCCCGATTTTCGACTCGGATTTGTTGTCGCGGGCAGTGGAGCGCCTGAATTTGGAGACGAACTATTTTGCATCGGCTCGGTGGACTGCGGAGCGTCCTGCTGCGAATTCCCTTTCGCCGCGGCCTGCGACTGCGCCATAGGAAACGGATTGCTGGCGGCCGGATCGGTGTCGGGTGTAGATTTGGGTCCGGACTTCGAGGAACTTTGCGACTTCGCCGTCTTTGTCTGGGGAGAAGACGAGGACTGCGGCGACGGCTTCTTGGCATTTGCCGACGGAGCATCGGGCGGCGGACTCTGGCTGCTCTGTTGCGCCCATGCGAGCACGCTTCCAAACAGCAGCACAGCGACCAACGCGGGCACCCTGCGGCGCGACTCTTTTAAACACCCCATACCTACTATTCTGGACGTTTTCTCGCCCGTTTGGGTAGGCGAATCGACCCAATCCAGAAAAATTTTCGGTGTCGTGGCTGCTATACTTCTAGTTCTGCTTCCAACATACGTATGGGTCTGATCGTTCGCTCCTCCGCAATCCACGCCGCCGGTTGTTATACCACCACCCCCATCGCGAAAGGTACTCGCGTCGTGGAATACACTGGCCCTGTAATTGATAAGGAAGAGGCCGACCGCCGATATGAGGACAAGCCGATCACCTATCTGTTCGGCATTGGCGACGGATCCAAGGTCATCGATGGCCATGGCATCGCCATGTTCATCAATCATTCCTGCGATGCGAACTGTGAGACCGAGGAAATCGACGGCCGCGTATGGATCATGGCCATCCGCGACATCGCCGCAGGCGAGGAGCTTTGCTACGACTACTGCCTGTACGACGGCGGCGACGAAGACGCCCCTTGCAACTGTGGCGCGAAGAAGTGTCGCGGATCGATGTATTCCGCCGAAGAGCTGCGAAGGCGCAAGCAGTTGGCGTTAAGACGGGCGAAGGAACAAGCAGCGGTCAAAAAGAAGAAGGTAAAACTCGCCGCGAACAAGAAGAAACGAGTGCAGTCTGGCTCATCGTCGAGGAATGCCGCGCAACCTGCGAAAACATCGGGAAGAAAGCCGTCGAAGGAGAAGACTTCGCAATCTTCCCAGAGACGAAAACCCGCCGGTACCGGCAAGACTGCCAAAAAGGCCCGCCGGAAGTAATCCCCGCGGCGCCGCAACAATCGGAAAACGCGCATAGCTGAATCGAAGAAATCCTTGGTCTCGGGCAACGCGGCGGCTGCATCCTGACGGCCGGCTCAAGCGCTACAATCATAGGACAGGTCAACAGGCCACGCACACCGAAACACTACTATCGACGACCCTATGGCTTATCAGGTTTTAGCGCGCAAATACCGTCCCCAGCGCTTCGCAGACGTCATCGGACAAGACCACGTCACGCACACGCTGTTGAATGCCCTGGCACAGGACAGGATCGCGCACGGCTACATCTTTAGCGGACATCGCGGCATCGGCAAAACCACTATCGCCCGCATCCTTGCCATGGCGCTGCAATGTCGAACGCATCAGGGGACGCCTGAGCGTCCGACGCCGGAGCCTTGCGGCTTGTGCGACGCCTGCACGGAGATTCGCGCTGGCAACGCCATGGACGTCATCGAGATTGACGCGGCCACCAATCGCGGCATCGACGAAATTCGCGAGCTGCGCGAAGGCGCCCGCTATAGCCCGGCGCGGGACCGATACAAGATCTACATCCTCGACGAAGCGCATCAGATTACGGATGCCGCGTTCAATGCGCTCCTAAAAACGCTGGAGGAGCCGCCGGCGCACGTCATTTTCATGATGGCGACCACGCAGCCGGAAGACATTCCCCAGACCATCCGTTCACGCAGCCAGCACTTCAGCTTTCATGCGGTCCGTTTTCAGGAAATTGTGGCGCAACTGCGCAGCATCGCGGAAAAGGAATCGGTCGGCGTCGATGAAGCGGCGTTGTCCCTGCTTGCCGAGGCCGGCGACGGCTCGATGCGCGATGCGCTCTCCATCATGGACCAGGCGATTGCCAGCGCTCCGCTGGTCAATGGCGCGCACGCCCTGGGAGCGTCGCAGATCCGCTCCCTGATGGGGACCGTTTCGAATCAGGTGTTCGAGAACATGATGGATGCGGTGAAAGAACAGAACGCCGCCTCGATGCTGGAACTAGCGGCGCAACTGCTCGACGCGGGAAACAGTCCGCAGCAAATTGCGCGGCAAATGGTGCGCTTCCTGCGCAATTGCCTGATGGCGCGGCTGGCAGGAACAAATTCTGATCTGCTACAGGTTTCCGACGAAGAGAGAGCGCGCGCGGAGCGGGTGGCAGATGTATTTTCCGAAGAGGATTTGACGCGCTTTTTGAACTCAATGTTGCGCACCTTCGACGATCTCGGCTATCGGCAGGAGCAGCGGTTTCATCTTGAACTTGGATTGCTGAAGCTGGTCCACATGCAACGACTGCTGCCGTTGGAAGATTTGTTCCGCCAGCTTTCGCTTCCGCCGGGAGCAGATGGAAGTTCCAGCGCCGCGACGCCGCGATTGACGGGAACCAGCGCCGCGCCGAAACATCTGGAGCTTCCCCTGCCGCGGGCCAATGCTTCGTCCGCGACTGCACCGCTCACGGCCCGTTCGTCCGCGCGTGAGGAGTTCAAGCCACCGGTTTCGCCGCCGAGCGAAACCGCTGCACCCGTAATTGCCGACAGCCATCCGCTCCAGGGAATGTTTGCCAGTTCTCCGGGCTCTTCGCCTGTCGCGCATGCGGTTGCCGCCTCCAGACCTGCGCCGGTTGCATCCGCGCCGATGCCGCAGCCGGCACAGGCCTCACCTCCTAGACAGGAAAAAGCGCCATCCGCGACGCCATCCGCGGTCGCTGCTGCTGCGACCGTCCCGGCGATCGCTCAGGCCGAACCGTCTCCAGTGGAAGCCGACATCTCCTCCGTTGAAACATTGCCTTCAGCAAGCCAACCCGAGCCCCCACAGGCAACCTCCGCGCCCGATGTAGAACCCTTGCACGCTGCGATGAGCCATGCGCTGGTCCGGGGAGGACATGAAACCGCCGGGTACCTGCTCGAAGCTGGAACCTGCGAATGGAGTGGCAACGAATTGCGGGTTCGCGTCGGTGCCTCCAAAACGCTGTTTGAGATGACGTATCCGTCACAGGCGCAACAGATTGTGCGGGAGGCCTTTCGGCAAATTGCCGGCCCAGGCCGCACGGTACGGTTGGAACCCGGCGATTCGTCGCCAGCCAATGGGAAAAAAACCAGGGCGAAAGCAATGCCTGTCCCAGTAACCGATGGCGAAACGCGCCCCCAGGACCATCCCCTGATTCGCCACGCACTGCAACTTTTTTCTGCGGAAGTTCGCAGCGTTGTTTCTCTACGCGATCCGCAAGCGCCGAAAACTTAACTGGAAGGGCTCCCGATGGACATGGACAAAATTAAGGAAATGATGGGCCAGGCACAACAGATGCAGCAGCAGATGGAACAGACCATGGCCCAGATTCAGGTGGAAGGCTCAGCGGGCGGCGGCGCGATTACCGTGCGGATGAATGGCAAGAAGCAGGTGCTGGCGGTGCAGGTTGACCCATCGGCAGCCGCGGTCGGCACCGGCCCTGGAGACAGTACGGCGGACTTGGAGATGCTGCAGGACTTGATTGCCGCAGCAGTCAACGATGCTGGGCGCCGGGTCGATGAAGCGCTGCAAGGAAAGCTTTCTGGAATGCTCGGGGGCATGGAGTGGATGCGGATGCTGGGCCACTAAGTTTACCCAAGCAGCGGAGGTAAAAGTTACGTGCTCTCGATCAACTTCCCACTTCATTTCTAAGGAAAAACAGTGTCACGCTTCGCGCAACCGCTCACCCAATTGATTGACGAATTGTCGAAACTGCCAGGAATTGGCAGAAAGTCGGCCCAACGGCTTGCGTTCCATATTCTGCGCGCGACGGAACAAGATGCTTTTGCGTTGGCTGACGCGATCCGGGACCTGAAAGCCCAGCTTCATTTGTGCTCGATCTGTCACAACATTACGGATGTCGATCCATGTCAGTTCTGCAGCAATCCGTCGCGGAATCAGGCCATTATTTGCGTTGTGGAAGAGCCATCGAACATCGCCAGTATCGAGAGGACCAAGCACTTCAACGGCGCCTACCATGTGTTGCATGGAACGCTATCGCCATTGAACGGAATTGGTCCGGACCAGCTTCGCATCGATAGCCTCGTGGAGCGTGTTCAAGCGGGGTCGCTGCAGGAGGTCATTCTGGCCACGAATCCCACCGTTGAAGGCGAGGCCACCGCCGGATATCTGCTGCAGTTGCTGCGCGGGACGCCTGTCCGTATTACCAGAATCGCCACCGGCATTCCGGCGGGGGCCGATATCGAATATGCGGATGAAGTGACCATGACGCGGGCCATGGAAGGCCGCAGGGAACTCTGACGCGATTCCCATGCGGCGGACGCGTCAATTCCGCCGCATGTTCGAAAATCAATCATTACAGGGAAACTTTCTGTGCGCTGAAGCCGTTCTGCTATGAGCGCAAGTGCATCAGCAGGTCCTGCGGATGCACGGGCTTGGCGAGAATTTCAAACTCGTGGCCCTGGGTTCTCGCTTTCTCCAACAGATCGGCCGTCGCTGCCTGGCCGGAAAACAGGAGGATCTTGCACTTCGGCAGCAATCTGCGGATCTGGATGGCCGCATCGATGCCGTTCATGTCATTCATAATGACATCGCTGATGATCATTTCCGGCTGCATGGACTGGGCCAGTTCGACAGCCATTTCTCCACTATAAACAGCCGTCGCTTCAAAGCCGTTCCGATTCAGGATAATGACCAGCGTATCGGCAATTACGCGCTCATCATCGACCACCAATATCTTTGGCTTCACAAAAACTCTCTCTTGCATCTCAAGATTTCGTAGACCTTACCGAGGAATGCTTTGGATCGTCGATCTATGCGAAGTGTACCCCAATCCAGGAAACTTCGTCTGCAACTCTTCCTACAGCAATTGGACGAATGACAGGCCACAACGGGCCGATAAATCAGAAGCCAAAGCGTAACATGCCGGGCACCAGAAATCCAAAACTCCAGGAAATAAAGTCTTCGCCAGCTTGAAAATAAATCTCCGTCTCGGCGGAATAGGCTTCCGCCCATTTACTGTTTCTGGGATGTGGACCCAGCAAAATCCGCAACTCCTACCCGAACGATCGTGTGATCGTTCGCATGGCCCTCCTTGTCCTTGTCGGAGGAATTTTTCGGCTCTCCGGGCGTCTTCTTTTTTGCCGGGGTATCTTCCGCCCAGGCGCCGTAGACCCGGTTGTTGAAGGAAGCAATGCCGCTGTAATCTCCCATAAAATCCTGCTCGGATGCAACAAACGGTGTCTGACTCCACGCGTAGTTCTGAAACGTCTGTCCGCCGTCGGTTGAACGCGCCAGCGTGACCAGCGTCTTGTGGTTCTCCGGGTCTGCCCGCCTGTCATAGAAAAGTATTGAAATGGCCCCGGTCGCCGGATCCACGGCGAGCCACTGGAAGAACTGGTCGGCGCCATCGTGGATCGAGTCATTATTCACCCGTACCGGCGCACTCCACTTTCTGCCTCCGTCCACCGATCGCGCACAAAACACGTCGATATCTCCGTTGCGATAATCGCTCCAGGTGACGTACAGGTGCGCATGTTTGTGGTCGCCGCTGCGCGCATCGACTGCAATCTGAGGAAACCCGTTGCCGCGATCGAAATCCTGGGCCGCGAACATCATGGGCGCAGCATGAAGAATGTTCTTCACTCGCGCAAACGTTCGGCCGCCATCACGCGACGCAGTGAACTGGATGTTGTCCCCTGCCGACCACACCGCGTACAGTGTAGAGTCTGCGCCAACCGCCCCGTCGAACCCCTCCAGCGCGCCATTGTCATCGCGCGGCAATCCAGGCGTCTGATCGATCTCCATGGGCGTCGACCAGGTTTTTCCGTCGTCGGTGGAACGCGACAGCACCATGCGCGAGTCGACCAGACTCCAGCGCGTCCAGGCGATATACAGATTGCCCGCATACTTGCCATGCGATATATCCGCCACGATGTACGGTTTGTCCTCGAACGGGATTCCCGGCTGCTGCGGTTGCAGCGAAACCGTAATCGGAGCGGCTTCCCAGGTCTTGCCGCCGTCGAGCGATCGGCGAATCAAGACCGCATTCGTCTTGGTCGCGTGGCCCCAGTAATTGAACGTTCCCAGCTTGTCGAAGGCAATGGAACAAAGGATGGCGTGGCCTTGATTGTCGTAGGTCACGGAAACATCGCCAGAGACCTTGAACTCTTTCGGCGTGGTATTCGCGGCGTGTTCCCAATGCTCGCCCGCGTCCGTGGAGTAGGCAATGCTCGCCTGATTCTGGTAGGCCACTACCACTTGCTGCGGATTGATAGGGTTCACCGCGACCGAGGGCTCGCTGAAATAACCAGGCGCCGTCAACGTCGTCACCTGGGCCTGTGGGGCGCGCGGCAACGCGGCTTGGGTTTGCGAATACGCCGGGATGGCGAGCAACAGAACAGCGACGACGGGCACTCCAAGGCGGGGAAAAAGAGAAAGATTCTTCATGGCCCTCTCGAATCAAAGCTCAAGCATCACAATATCGTATCTGCGCGAAATCAGCATTCAACTTGGGCAAACTCCTCCGCGCACCAAACCGCGATGACGGATTGCTCAATGGTACGCATTGGGATTTTTCCGGCCCGAGAACGGTCACGCGGCTAAAACAAATAAAAGATGGCGATGGCGACACCGCCGGCGCGGCTTGAATCCTGCCGACGGTTTCAGCTTGGTATGGTTACAAGCGCATTCGCTGGCATTTACACTCAACCCATGCCTCTCGCAACGCGATTGTCTCCTGTTTCCCGTCGTACTGGTTGCCGTCGTCCATTCCTCCCGTGGCTCATCACGCTTGGCGTGTGCCTGCTGCTTCCCTGCGCCGTCTGGTCGCAATCCTTCAAGGCGAAGGATCTTGGACCTGCGCCGCAACTACAGACCAATACACTGCAGGATCGAACCGCGCAGCTGAACCTGATCTTTCATGACTATTGGGAAGAGACGCTGAAACACTCGCCGGAAATGGCTTCGACGATCGGCGATCAGCGCTACGACGATCAGCTTTCCGACTATTCCGCCGAAGCCTACAACGACTCGCTGGCGCGCGGCGAACGCTTCATCGAGCGGCTCGGCACAGTCGACACTACCGGGATGAGCGACCAGGAACGGCTCAGCAAGCGGCTGCTTGTGCATGACTTGGTCGATCGGCAGGAATCGGCGGTCTGCGAACCCTGGCAGACTCCGGTGAACCAGTTTTCCGGGATTCAAGTGGACCTGCCCATGCTGGCCGGCTTGCTCTCCTTCACTTCCGCAGACGACTATGACCACTACATTGCGCGGCTGCACAAGGTGCCTGCTGCCATTCTTCAGATCAGCACGGACATGATGCTGGGCGAAGAAGCCGGCCGCAGCGAACCGCAGTTCATTATGCGGAAAGTACTGACGCAGGTGAATGCTCTCGCCACTGGAAGACCGCAAGATTCTCCGTTTGCCAGCCCGCTACAGCGCTTTCCCGCCAGTATGTCCGCGCAAGATCGCGCCCAAATTCGCACCGCGTTGCTGACCGCCATCCACACCCAGGTGCAACCCGCATTCGGCCACTTCGCCAAATACCTCGCCGCGCAATATATTCCCGACGCGCGCAAGAATGATGGCATCTGGGCCACAAAAAACGGGGACGCATGCTATGCCTACCTGATCCAGAGCTATACCACCACGGACCTGACGCCGGAGCAGGTCCACCAGATGGGTGTGGCGGATGTAGCGCGGATCGAGCCGCAACTGCTGGCCGTGGTGCACCAGCTTGGCTACAATGACCTGCGCAGTTTTCACGAAGCGCTGCTCAGCAATCCCAAGGAGCACGCGCAATCGGGCGCGCAGCTCATCGGCTTATACCAGCACTATGTGGACCAAATGGAACCGAAGCTGCCCGACCTGGTGACCAAGCTGCCGAGCGCGCCGCTGAAAGTTGTTCCCATGCCCAGCTTCGGCTCCGCCGACCAGGTCCCCGCGGACTATCAACCGGGCACGCCCGATGGTTCTCGTCCCGGAGAAATCCGCGTGAACACCACCGACGCCACCAGTCGCCTGCTGCCCCAGGTAGAGGCGATTGCCTATCATGAAGGCGTCCCTGGCCATCATCTGCAAATTTCCTTGGCGCAGGAACAGACCGGGATTCCAGAATTTCGCCGCTTTGAAATGTACACAGCGTTCGTCGAGGGATGGGCTTTCTACAGCGAACAACTGGGGAAAGAAGTCGGCTTCTATCGAGACCCGTACAGCGAGTACGGCATGTTGGAAAATCAGATGTGGCGCGCCGTTCGCCTGGTTGTCGACACCGGCGTTCACTATAAGCATTGGACACGCGAGGAGATGGTGCAATACTTCCACGACCACACCGCGATGGATGACATTACCATCCAGGAAGAGGTGGATCGCTACATCGCGTGGCCTGGCCAGGCGCTAGGGTACGACATGGGCCGGTTGAAAATCCTGGAGCTGCGCACAGAGGCACAGAAAGCGCTCGGCAAGAATTTCAATCTTCGCGCATTCCATGATGAAGCGCTCGACTCCGGAGCTTTACCTCTCGATATTCTGCAGCAGCGCATCGAGGAATGGATCAAGCAACAACAAAAATCCGCGGTCCACGCTGCAACGCAAGTGAACTCCAGTCGAACGACGGAAGGAAACTAGTTTGATGGCAACGAAAAAAGAAAAATCGAAACAAACTTCGCAGGCACGCGCTGCCACATCGGATACCAAGGTCGCGCTGCTGGGCGCGGGCAAGATGGGCGGCATCCTGCTGCAGGCGTTCCTGAAAAACAACTTGTTCCGCCCGCAAAATATCCGCGCCACCGTGCAACATGAAGAGCGCACAAAAATGCTCGCCGGACAATGGGGAGTTTCTGTTTCCACCGACAATCTTGCCGCCGCGCGCAACAGCGACCTTATCCTGCTGGGCGTCAAACCGCAGGCGGTCCCTGAGGTCCTGGCGCAGATTCGTCCGGCGCTGACTGCGAAAAAGACCATCATTTCTTTCGCTGCGTCGGTCAAAACCAGCGCCATCGAAAAAGCTGCGGGCGTGGACCTGGCCGTCATTCGCGCCATGCCCAACACACCGTCATTGCTGGGCTGCGGAGCGACCGCCCTCTGTCGTGGCAAGTTCGTCACCGACGAGCAATTGGCGGTCGCGGAAAAAGTTTTCGCCAGCGTTGGCCGCACCGTCACCGTGGATGAAAAACATATGGACGCGGTCACCGCGCTGTCTGCCAGCGGGCCCGCGTACATCTACATCATTCTGGAGTCGCTGGCCGAGGGCGGAGTGAAGGTCGGCCTGCCGCGCGACATTGCCACGCTGTTGGCCGCGCAAATGGCGCTGGGCGCGGCAACCATGGTTCTTGAAACCGGCAGCCATCCAGCGCTGCTGAAAGACGCCGTCACCACGCCCGCTGGCTGCACCATCGACGGCATCCTGGAACTGGAAGAAGGCGGCCTGCGCGTCACGCTGATCAAGGCCGTGATGCGTGCCGCCCAGCGCGCAAAAGAACTAGCGTCAAGCTGACATTACGCTACAGACTGTTGAGCACATCTTGAAAGGAGCTTCATTTTTATTCTTCATTTCCCTTGCCATGGATCGAGCAGCTTCACGTCGATGTCCTGTACATCGCTTGTGTTGTGGGCGACAAGCGTCAGCGCATGCACGACTGCGTTGGCCGTTAGCAGCGTATCGATCACCGGGTGGGATCGTTGCGCGGAAAGTTTTCCCCAAACCGTCGCCGTGGCCGCATCGATGCCAAGGATGCGGTCGGCAAAACTGTACTCCAGTCCATCCACCCACGTGGCAAGCTTGCCTGCGGAATCCGGGTCGGACCGCTTCTTCAGCGCCACGTCTTTCCTCAGCTCTCCCAGTGTCAACACGCTGATGTAAAGTGCAGAGGGTTCTGCAGCCGAGAGAAACTGGATGACTCGCGGGTCGGCCTGCTTCTTGCGGGTCTCGGAAAGCACATTGGTGTCCAGTAGATATTGGAGCGGCGCGTTCACAAGCTGACCTGGCGCCCGGTATCGGCATCGCGTTCAACCTGAAAGCTATCGACCTTCGGACCGCCGAGCAAATAGTCCCTCAGATTCGGCTTGTGGGCAGTGAGTGCGCGGTAATCCCCCTTGGAAAGAATGACCGCCCGTTCCGAACCGTGCCGGGTGATGATTTGCGGGCCTTCCGTACTGGCTTGCTCGATCACTTCGCTCAGACGAGTTTTCGCTTCCTGTACTTGCCAGAGTGCCCTATCAGCCGCTCACGTCCGCCAGTCGCCTGTCGGACGAGCCATCTAGAATCTTCCATGGCCGCAACCCGCTCTCTTCCAAGGACACGCAAGCGCATTTCGATCCGGGGGGTCGTCCAGGGCGTCGGATTTCATCCCTTCGTCTACAACCTTGCGCAGTCGCTGGAATTGGGCGGTCTCATCTTGAATTCTTCTTCGGAGTGACGGTCGAAATCGAGGGCCCAGACGGGGCGATCGAGCAGTTTCTCCAAACATTGCGCAGCAACTCACCGCCCCTGGCGCAGATTATGGAGATCGCGCTGGAAAACGTTTCCATGCATAATGCAAGTTAATTCTCCATCCAGCCAAGCCGCGAGCAGGAGAACGCGTTCGCCTTCATCTCGCCGGACATGGCCACGTGTGACAATTGCTGGCGCGAGTTTGGCGATCTGGAGAATCGCCGCTGCGCGCGACGCCGGAGTGCAATTTGTGACTGGCGACACCAAGGTGGTCAATCGCGGTAAAGGCGACAAAATTTTTATTGCGACAACAGGCATCGGCGTACTCGAACGTGCAGTGAACATCTCCGCCAGCGGCGCGCGTCCCTGCGACAAGGTCACGTTAAACGGCCATATCGGCGACCACGGGATGGCGATCATGTCGCAGCGGGAGAACCTGGAGTTTGAAAGCGCCATCGAACGCGATTGCGCGGCACTGCACGGACTGCTGGATCGCATGCTGGATGCGTGTGGCGCGGTGACTGGCAATCAAAGCGGCGACCATCCTATCCACTGCATGCGCGATCCGACGCGCGGAGGCGTGGCGACTGCCCTGAACGAAATCGCATCGCAATCGAAGGTCGGCATGTTGTTGCACGAAGATCGGATTCCGGTGCGCGAAGCCGTACAGGGCGCCTGCGAAATCCTCTGACTCGATCCGCTGCACGTGGCGAATGAAGGAAAACTGCTGGCCATTGTAGCTGCGGATGCGGCCGATGCGGTGCTGCAGCACATGCAGGATCATTCCTTGGGCCGTGATGCGAAAATGATTGGAGAAGTAGTTTCTGAACACCCTGGCATGGTGCGGATGAAGACCAGGGTGGGTGGCACTCGCATTTGGATGTCATGTTTGGCGAACAACTGCCAAGGATTTGTTAGCCATTCCGCAATGCAACCGCGCCAACCTGGGCATTGAATCCGTACACTGTCCGTTGTGAAAGGCATCTTGACGACTCATACGACGCTCTACGCCGCCCTGTTCACCGCTGCCGTACTTGGCTTTCGGCACGGCTTCGACTATGACCATATTGCCGCGATCACCGACGTGGTCAGCGTGCAAACGTCAAAACGCGTCGCCATGAAACTCGGCATGGTGTATGCCCTGGGCCACGCGCTCACGGTAGCTGGACTGGGCTCCATCGTCATTCTGCTGGGAATCAGCCTGCCTGCGGGCATCGATCGCTGGGCGGAACGGCTGGTGGGTTTTACCTTGCTGCTGCTCGGAATCTACGTTCTGGGGACGCTCGTATTTCGACCGGAGGACACGCTGCCTAAAAGCCGGTATATGCTGCTCCACGCAGGCTACCATCAGGCGCGCCTGGCATTCAAGCGGCGCGAAGAAGGAGTTTCCGCGGAAACGTACGCGCCCCCCGCAAACTTCGATACCCGCTCAGTATTTGCGATCGGCGTCATCCACGGACTCGGAGCGGAAACTCCAAGCCAGTTGATGATTTTTCTTCTGGCCGCAAATCTCGGCGGAGCTGCCCTGGGAATGATCGGCCTGGGAATGTTCCTTGCCGGCCTGTTGACGATGAATGCAGCGACGACTGCTTCGGCGGCCGGGCTGTTTGGCGTGTCGCGGCACCGGCCAAAATTTCTCCGCGTTGTATCCGCGCTGACGGCGATCTATAGCGTGGCCATGGGCATCATCTTCCTCGCCGGACGCGCTTCGTTTCTCCCGGTGCTGAACTAATCAGATTGCCGCGCGCCCGATATTAGCAATGGATTCCCGCTTTTTCCAGCGTCGCCTTCAGCCCCTGCATGCTGATGCGCGTGGAGGCCTCCGGCGTTCCCGCGCCGCGCCAATGCGTTTCCAGGCTGACGCCATAGTGGTAGCCGTCCCGCTTTAACGCGCGGAACTGACCGACCCAGTCAATTACGCCGCTGCCTACGGGCTCCCAGTCGTATCCGCCGCTCGGCTTGCGGGTCACATCTTTGCAGTGGCAATGGCCGATCCGCTTTTCCGGCAAAAGCTCAAAGCCGTTCGGATACGGTATGCTGCCAAGCGCAGCCGCGTTGCCCGGATCCCAGTTCAGCATAAAGTTCCTGTTCGGAATCGCGCGCAGTACGGCCGCCGCTTCCTCTCCGGTTCCGGTGTTGCACGACATTTCATTTTCCAGCAGCAGAATCTTGTCGCTCTCCGCGCAGCGTTCCGCGGCCTCGCGCAGTTTATCGTTGATCGCTGCCCGATACGGCTTCGGATCGTCCAGCCGCCAAAAATCGAAGCAGCGAATGCGGTCGGTTTGAAACGCTTTCGCCAGTTCAATGCAGCGTTCCAGCACCTTGTCCTGTTGCTTAAAGTCGAAGTCCGCTCCAAATTGGTCGCGACGCTCCGGCACTTTTGAAACAGGAGCGCCCGGCCAATCCACCTTAAACAACGGGCTGGCGATATCTGTCACGCGCAGCTTGTTCTTCTCCAAAATCTTCCGCGCTTCCGCCATTTCCGACGAGTCCAGATCGACGATGTTCTTGTTCCACATGCCACGGAGTTCAATCCAATTCAGGCCAAAATCTTTCGACGCGATTTCGCACGCCCGGCCAAAATCCTGCGTGATTTCGTCGTTGATGACAGCAAGGCGAAATGGACAGCTCATACCTGCACTCCTAGCTTGTGGATTAAATAATCCTTGCTCAACTCCGCGGACTGTTTCGGCGTACGATCCACGCCGACTCGCTCGCCATCCAGTTCTACCACGCCCCAGCCTCTAAAGTTGATGGATCGTAAGGCGTCGAAGATGGCGACGAAATTGACTCTTCCCTGCCCCATCTCGACGAATTGATAGCCGCTTTTTGTCGCCGCCGGCTCAACATCTTTCAGATGCAGAAACAGCAGTCGATCACGATACTTGCGAATGGCTTCCGCCGGATCGCCTCCGCCCTGCAGGTAGTGCCCAGTGTCTAGTTCCAGCTTCACGTAGCGCGGATCGGCGGCATTGAGGATCGCGTCCACCTGCTCCGGAGTTTGCCCGATCGAACCCATGTGATTATGGAACCCGGTCTGGATGCCATAATCGGCAGCGCGCTTGCCAATTTCCGTCAACAGCATGCCTTCTCGTTTGTAATCGCTGGAGGTGTAAGTTTTCTGCGCAAACGTGCCGATGACCTGCAGATATTTTCCTCCAGCCTGGTGCAGATACCGGGCATGAGCGGCGTGGGTCTCCAGGCTTTTTTTCTCGACTGCGGGATCCAGTGGAGCATCTCCGCTGGACAATGCCACAAAGGTCATATGGTGCTTCGCCAATGTGTCTTTCAGCGCACGCGGATCGGGATATTCGCTGAGAACGTTGGCCCGTAGTTGAATGCCGGGATAACCAACGGCGGAGATGTCCTCGATCGCCTGGTTGTCGTTTTCTTTCCAAGTAATCGCGGCATAGCCAATCTGGATCTTCATGGGTCCGTGATGGATGGGCGCGTCGAAGTAGGACAAATCCGTGGGGGGATACAGCAATGAATCGCCGATAAGGACATGCGCGGCGCGCACTGGAACAGAAACTGCCGCAGCCGTGGCGCCTAGACCGACTAGAAAATTACGACGAGTAGCCGACATGTACAAAACTCCTTCAGCAACAAACGCTGGACAATCCTCTGCAATGGCAGTGCCGAAGAGCATTACTCGCTCGGCCATGCGGAACGTTTTTCGGCCGAACGGCGCAATTGGCCACGCCCGGAACGATTCATCTTGTCCTATCCTACCGCCTCGCCCCGGCCCTGAAATGTTGCGCCCTTCTCCGGCTCGTTCCAAGGGCCCGGGGAATCGCCGTTGCCGTGCGCGCTGGGATCGCTATTAGAATTCCAGGTGGAAGTAGAATACTGTTTAGCGGAAGTATACGTGATTGAATTCTCTTCGACGAAAAACCATAGCCTGCAAATCGTAATCGCACGGCAATCACCCACTCTGTCTCGGCAGGTTTCGCGGGGGCCATGGCTGCGGCAACGAAACCGGCTCCATCGCGTCCCAGGATTTGCAACGCGAGAACCGCGTATTAGGAAAACAGTCTCGCAACACGAAAGAATTGAACCTACGCTCCGGGAGAATTTTTTTGAGATGAGAATGACGCGTTTCTTATTTTTGCCTTGCATCGGGCTAGCTTTCTTACTGTCCTCCAATGTGGCGCACAGCCAGACTACGACCGCCACGCCAGAATCGAACAACGCTGTACGCGGATGGGAAGGGACGATTACGATCCCAACCTATAAGCTTGGTCCTGCGGATCCGAATCCGGCATTTTCGCTGATCAGCAAGTCTCCCGTGTATCCGTACACCATGCTGGACAATCTTACGGACGATCGCGTGTCGACGACATACCGCGCGATTTATCTCGAAAACAAATATTTGAAGATAACCATCCTGCCCGACCTGGGTGGCCATGTCTATTCCGTGTACGACAAAATCGACCACCGCGAAGTTCTCTATCGCGACAACGTCATCAAGTATGGCCTGGTCGGACCGCGGGGCGCGTGGATCTCCGGCGGCATGGAGTTTAGTTTCCCTTTCGCCCACACCACCGATACGGTGTCATCGGTCAACTCCTTGCTGCGCCACAATGCGGATGGCAGCGCCACTTCTGTTGTCGGCGCGATTGACTGGGTCTCCAACATGCATTGGGAAATCTCCATCACCCTGCGGTCGAACACCGCGCGCGTGGAAGAGGGTGTGACGCTGTTTAATTCCACGCCGCAGAATCATCTCTACCTTTTCTGGACGAACACTGCCGTCAGGGCCACCGACGACCTGCAATACATCTACCCGATGCGAGAAACCATTTATGACGATCCGTTCGCGATCGCGCAGAGCTGGCCAATCTGGAAGGGCGTCGATCAGAGTTGGTATAAGAACGATGCCGGCGCCATGGCCGCCTTTGGACGCGACGTGCAGAGGAATTTCTTCGGCATTTATTACCACGCGTCCAACTACGGCGTCGTCCATGTGGCCGATTTCCGCCAGGATCCAGGCAAGAAAATATGGACCTGGGGAACCGCGCCCGTTGGAAAAATCTGGGACCACATTCTGAGCGACAACGACGGCTCGTATAACGAAATTCAGAGCGGACGTTTCTACACCCAGGGCTATCGTGAGTTTATGAATCCGCGCCGCGTCGAAAACTGGACCGAATACTGGTATCCGGTACGCGGATTGGATGGCGGATTTGTCGAAGCCACAAATCAGTTTGCGATCAACGCGGTCTTTCCGGCGGACAATTCATCGCAGGCGCATGTCAAACTGCTTGTCAGCCCTGTTGCCGACATTGCCGATGCGACCGTAGTGGTGAAGCAAGGCTCCAACGTGCTGCGCCAGTTTCATCACGTTCACTTCGCTCCGCTGCAAACGGAAAGCTACGCCATCCCCGTTCAGAACGTGAAAGACGCAAAGAAAACTCTCAGCGTTGAAATCCTCTCCTCACAAAGCAAGACTTTGCTGCAGTGGTCGGCGGCCGAACCCATCGATGGAAATCCAAATTTCATCCCGATGGCCGGAAAGCCGATCGCCCAGTCAATTCCGATCAATGCGCAAACACCTATCGAGCAACTGTATCTGCAAGGAGTGTTCCTGGAAAAGACAGGCGACAAACTGGGAGCGCTCAAGTTCTTCGATCGCGTGCTTGCGCAGGACTCTGGATATGTTCCAGCGCTGCTGAAGGAGGCGTGGTACAGCTATAGCGCTGCGGACTTCAAAAAGGCCGAATCTTTGATGGCACGCGCAACCGAGCGCGACACCGAAGACCCATACATCGCGTATACGCTCGGCATCATCGATCGAGCCGACGGACGTCTGTCGCCCGCAAACGATGCCCTGTGGAATGCGATCCACTATAGCGCCGCAATCGCGCCGGGACCGGCCCTGGCCTCCTCCTATGTGGAGTTGGGAGAGATTGCCATTCTCCAAGGAAAACCTGCGCAGGCGGTCGATCTGCTGAAGTCTGCGGTGGACTATAACCCCGATGACGCTTTCGCGTTGGCCGACCTTGCCGTGGCCGAGCGCCGTAGCGGCAACACGCACGACGCCGCGCAGTACTCCGCCGAAGCGGTGAAGAAAATGCCCGTACTTCCCTACGCGCTGGCCGAACAATGGCTGGATGCGAACGCATTGGCAGATGCAGCTTCGTCGGCAAATGCCAGTTGGACCGGCATCATTAACGCCGATCCGCAGAACTACCTCGCCGTTGCGTCCTGGTATCGCAGCATTGGAGCCTGGCAGTCCTCGGACGCGGTCCTTCACCTCGCCGAAGCGAATCCATCCGCCGCTGAAATTGCGCCCATGATCGACTACTACCTGGCATCGAACGCGCGCCAGCTAGGGCGCGACCAGCAGGCAGATGCGTACGCCAAAAAGGCCGCAGCCTCGACTGTCACCGGCACATTCCCGAATCGTCTGGAAGACGTGGCTGTATTGCGAGAAGCCTTGCAGCACAATCCTGCGGACGCACAGGCGCAGTACTCGCTCGGCAATTTTCTGTTCGCAAAAGATCGATACGACGAAGCGGCGGCGTTATGGGAAAAAGCGCTGAGTAAGGGATTTAAAAATGCGGTGCTGTTGCGCAACCTGGGCGTCTATCAGTGGCACGTGAAGCATGATTTATCGAGCGCGGCCAGTTATTATTCGCAAGCCATCCAGGTGACTCCCGATGACTACCGCCTCTACCCCGACCTGGATGAAATCTACACCGAGCAGGGCGACACTGCGGCTCGCACGGCGTTGTTCCAGAACGCGCCGTCTGCAGTGCTCGATCAGGACACGGTTCGCGCCCGCCGCTCTCTCTTGTTCCTCGATCAGGGGAAATACGATGACGCGATGGCTCTCTTTGCCAACCACCGTTACAAGCCGTGGGAGGGTGGAGTAGCGATGCACAACATATTCGTCTTCGCCAATATTGCAGAAGGCAAGCAGGAACTCCAGAATCATCATCCCGAAGCCGCCGAAGCTTCGTTCCGCAAGGCGCTTGAGTATCCCGAAAACCTGGGCACGGGTGAGCCAGCCCACCCCAATACCGCAGAGCAGATGTATTGGATCGGCAACGCGCTCGAAGCGCAGGGCAAGACTGCCGAAGCCAAAGCCGCATGGCAAAAGTCCGCCGACCAAGGCAAGAGAAGAACAAATGGTTCCGCTGTCTATTCGGCGCTCGCCTATCGGAAGCTAGGGCAGCACGAACAAGCACGTCAGATGTTGCAGGCTTGTATCCAATCTGCGGCGCAACCGAAACCTACCGCCGAAGACTATTTCGCGGCCGGGACCGCCGAACAATACAGCAACCACGTAGAGCAGGCACGCAAGGATTTTCATCAAGCGCTTGAAGTCGATCCGCTTTTCTGGCAGGCTCGGGTCGCATCAAACGCGATGGGACGATAATCGCCCCCAGGAAACAAATTCCCGTCCACCGCTGCTAGCGGGTGCGCGAGGTCCAACCAAATGGAGAGACCGAGGCATCGCTTTCACAATCGGCGTGCTTGGGCCCTTTGACTTTGTCGGCTTCGCGCACCCAATCCGCCGCAAATCTGTTCAGACCAGTGTCAACTCTATATTCATGTTGCGCAGCGCTTCCGCGATCTCCTTGGGGAGATTGGTGTCGGTAATGACATGGTGGACCGCTGTCGCCGGTACGATGCGAGACAAGCTCCTGCGATCGAACTTTGTCGAATCGCACACCGCCACCACCTTCGTCGCAGCGCCGACCATGGCCCGGTTCACACGCGATTCCAGCAGATTTGGCGTCGTCAAGCCAATCTCCAGATCGAAGCCATCGACTCCAAGAAAGAGAATATCTGCGTGCATCTCCGCTAACATGTCCTCCGCCAGGGGGCCAACTAAGGAGAATGAATTCTTGCGCACAATTCCGCCGGTCAGAATCACATCGAAATGCGTTCCGGTCAGTTCCGCCGCAATGTTCACCCCATTCGTGATGATGGTCAACTGGGAGAACTTTTTCAGCGCCAGCGCCACTGCGGTGGTCGTCGTACCGGAGTCGAGCATGACGCATTGGCCTTCCTGCACCAACTCCGTGGCGGCGGCAGCAATGCGTACCTTCTCACTGTGATGGCGTTTTTCTTTTTCCTGCAAGGTAGGATCGAACAATGCGCCGGGCTGCGCCGGCAATGCCCCGCCATGACTGCGGTGCAGCAAGCCCCTTCCTTGTAGATGATCCAGGTCTTTACGAATCGTTATCTGCGAAATACCGAGGGCTTTTGAAAGATCGCGGACGCGAACCCGGCCCTCGCTTTGTGCGATCGCCAGGATGTGCTGCCGGCGCTCTTCAATCAGCATCGGATCGCCATCCAGTATTGCCGTCGAGTCGTTCTCGGCCGCCTTCGGATTGCGGCCGCTTTTCTGCATATTGCTCATCACATTGGCCTCGAGTGGGACTGGCTACTGTTTTGCCTGCTAATATCGCTGCACACCCATTATTCACGAAATAATTGATTCGGCAACCTTTACCCTTCGCTTGCTTCGTTTCTACGGCAAGTCTCACGAGGGATATCCCTTGATTCTTAGAGGGTCGCCGACTTCATGGCGCCCGCAATTCTTTCCATTTATGGTGGACTTTCAAAACCGCCAAGACTGTCCTATACGCAGCCTATCGAAATGCCTGGCTTGCCAAGTCCGCGATAGCCAATGGTATCCAGCGTTCGCTCCGGAAGTAGCTATCTTCTTCCATCTCTATTGATTGAAGTTTAGACATGACAGGTGAATCCGTTTCGTGAGGACTTCAATGGGTGCATCGGCGCCGCAACCTGCCGCACATCTCCCACAACCCCAGTTCCGGATTCAACAACCACCGTTTCTGGTCCATCCTATTTTCCGCTGCCCGCCCGAAAATACCTGTAATCCGTGGGTGACATAAGGATGTCTGAATGTGCTGACGGTAGTCCGCCGCGCCTGCGACAAACCTATCGCAGCAGCCGCAGCGCGTTCTCGCGGTAAATTTTTCGCAGAACGTCCTGCGGCAAATGGATTCCGTAAATGTTCCATCGCCCTTGGCGCGAGGCGTGCGACGGATAGTCGAAGTATTGATCGTCCGTTTCGAAAAAGCGGAAATGAAGGCGATACGTCTCAATCTCCGGAAACAGGTCCGTCCCAAACAGGATGCGATCGGCATAGCGCAGGAAGAATGCGCGCGCGGTATAGGGCTGGCGGCCTAACTCCGCAACCCGCGCGCTCATGTCCACAGACACGTTTGGATATTTGTCGAGCATCTCCGAGACGTACGCAAGATTTTCTCCGCGCTCTCCTAGATGCGCTGCCACAAACGTCGTCTTCGGATGCCGCGCGAACACGCGGTTTCTCTGCGCCAGCAATTCATCCTTCGAAAAATGCGAGCCGTAGAATCCCCAGTCCGGATGGGCCGCCAATTCTTCGTAGCGCTCATTATGCTCATCGATCGGCAAAAAGAATGCGTCCGGGTCCGCGGTATGAAACATCACAGGAATTCCAAGCTCCGCAGTCTTGTCGAAGAGCGGAGCCAGTCTCTCATCGTCAATTCGTAACAACTCGCCGGAAGCATCGCGCACCGACAACCCCAGGTCCTTCCAGAACTTCATGCCGCAAATGCCGCGTTCTCGCAGACGCTCGAATGTGTCCAGAGTTTTCTGAACGAAGTCAGGCCGCTCAACGCCAGACCAATCCATCCATCCCATCGTCGAAAACCGATCTGGAAATGCCGCGTAGCGATCGATGGCTTCCAGCGCCTCATCCCCGGTCCTCATCGTGATATTCACTACACGCTCAATTCCGCAAGCGTCCATCACCTTCAATACTTCCAGCGGCTCGAACGCATCCAGATGGTTGTGATAGTCGATCGCGGGTACGCTGGGGCGATTGACTTGGTGGACCGGAGTGACCAACATGGAAGCGGGCTTGAAATCACTCAGTTGCAAGTCAACTTCCGCTTTTGCCGTGGCCATGGCAACAAATTTGTCTTTCCGGTCCAATTCCGTCTTCCGGCTGTCGGCTGTCATGCGCTGGTTTCTCCTTCGCCAAAGCGATGCCCAACGACTCGAATCTGTCGTCTGGCGGGTTTCACATTCAATCGCTCGGTTACGGTATATTTTATTCCAGATTCAAACGAGCATCCGCGGGGCCGATTCCGAGGCCCCAATCCCCAACGCGAACTGGAGTGAGA
The DNA here is from genome assembly GCA_021792795.1 of Acidobacteriota bacterium. GTDB lineage: Bacteria > Acidobacteriota > Terriglobia > Terriglobales > Acidobacteriaceae > JAKAAZ01. Next base: position 68,431 of record JAJYUB010000009.1, read on the forward strand.
GATGAAGATTTTCGGCGTCGCACGAAATTCTGCAGCACGACCGGGGCTGGTTGCAATCATTGCTTTCCTGGCAGCCTTCGGCGTTTCCGGCCATCCGCAAACCACGCGACAGATGGACAATTTTGTCGCTGTTGCATCGACCAACAGCTCGCAATTTATGCTGGGCAACCGCTGGATTCAGGTACAAGGATCTGCCCCGTCCACAAAATGGGGCGGCTTGCGCATCACAGATTGCGCTTCGCAGCGCTTCATCGATCTGCCCGAGGCATTCTCTCTCACCTTAAAAAATGGATCGGTTCTGAGCTCATCTTCAATGAGGAGCACCCTGCCATTTGTAGTGCGCAATCTACGCCCGGATGCCGCAGCCTCCCGCTACTCCGATCGACTGCCCGGCAAAGAAGTTTGTACCGAATTCCACGATCCAAGCACGTCAGCCGAAATCGAATGGTGCGGAATTGTACGCGATGGTTCAAATTATTTTCGCCAGCAAATCACGATTCATACCGGCGCGAAACGCCTCCCGATTACGAAAGTTCGCCTTTTGCATTTCAAAGATACCGAGGCACATGTCGTCGGAAGCGTGAAGGGTTCCCCGATTGCCGACGACACAATGTTCTTCGGCTTTGAGCATCCTCTTTCCTTGAGTCAGGTTCAAGGTGGCGAAGTCCTCGCGTCCTTGCCGCGGACGCTTCCCATGCAGCCGCACCAAAGCATTGTCTACTCTTCTGTCGTTGGGGTTGCGGCCCCTGGACAAATGCGTCGCGGCTTCCTGCGATATATCGAACGAGAGCGTGCCCACCCCTATCGTCCATCGCTGCAGTACAACACCTGGTACGACCTGGGATTTAACAACCGCACCGATGAGACCGGCGCACTCAACCGCATCCATGCGTTTGGTACTGAATTGACCGAAAAACGTGGCGCCACCGTGACATCGTTCGTCTTTGACGATGGCTGGGACAATCCACATAGCCTGTGGGGCTTCGATTCCGGCTTCCCAGACGGGTTTCAGAAGGCCAGCCAGGCAGCCGCGCAATTCCATAGTCACATAGGCGTGTGGATGTCTCCCTGGGGCGGATACGAACAGCAGAAACTCGACCGCATCGCCTTCGGGAAAAAGCATGGATATGAGATTGTCAGCGGAGGATTTGCGCTCTCCGGCCCCCGATACTATGCGCAATTTGAAAAGACTTGCCTCAACATGATCCACGCCTATGGCGCAAACGAATTCAAGTTTGACGGAACTGGAAATGCGAATCGAGTGTTTCCCGGAAGTGAGTTCGACAGCGATTTCGACGCCATGCTCGCCTTGATCCATCGCCTGCGGCAAGTCGAGCCGAACATTTTCATCAATCTCAGCACTGGCACCTATCCGTCGCCATTCTGGCTGTTCCAGACAGACGATATCTGGCGCGGCGGAGACGACCACTCCTTTACCGGCGTCGGCACATCGCGGCAACGCTGGATCACCTATCGCGACGCGCAGGTCTATAAGAACATCGTCAAGGCAGGCCCGCTGTTTCCCATCAACTCCCTGATGTTGCACGGCATGATTTATGCCCAATACGCGGATGGACTGAAAACCGATCCCAACGGAGATTTTCGCGACGAGGTGGAATCTTTTTTTGGTTCCGGCACGCAGGTCCAGGAAATGTACGTCACGCCTTCGCTTCTCTCGTCCGCCGATTGGGACATCCTGGCCAAGGGGGCACGATGGTCGCGCGACAATGCGGAAACTCTAAAAGATGTACATTGGATTGGCGGCGATCCACAACTATTGCAGGTCTACGGGTGGGCATCGTGGGGCCCGCGCAAGGCAATCGTCGTGCTGCGCAATCCGTCCGACAAACCGCAGACATTTTCGCTCGACATCCAAACGGCGCTGGAATTGCCTGCCGATGCGGCACGGACCTATGTTGCGCGAGATCCGTGGAGTTCGGCCAGCCTCCAACAAGCGCTTGCGCTCCACGCCGGTCATCCCGTGCAGGTTCAGTTGCAGCCGTGGGAGGTCCGCACGCTCGATGCCGAGCCCTCGCGCAGCAACTAGACCGGATCGCCCAGGATAAATAGGTTCAATGTTGATGATGATCCGGGGAATTCGAATCCGCTCTAAAACTGGGACAACTCGGATAGGCTGCTGTAATCATGTTCGCGATTCGAAAATGGAAAATGGTGTTTCCGTAGGAAGCTTTCCCTGAACTCGGCGTCGCGGAACGCCTCCGTGCCACCGGACCGCAACGTCGATAGCGCGCCGGTGATGTTCCCGGCAGTCGCACAATCCAGCGGATCCGCGCCGCGCACGTAACCATACAGGAAGCCCGCATCGAAGCTGTCGCCTGCGCCGATCGTATCTACGGGAGTGACCCGAATTGGCGGGATGCGAGAGAGATTGTCGCCGATCTGCAGCAACGCCCCGGCAGGCCCACACTTCGCCGCAATGCAGGGCACACGACTGGATAAGGCGACCAGCGCTTCCTCCACCGTGTCGCGCCGCGCGATCCGACAGGCCTCCTCCGCGTTCGGCAACAGCAGATCAACGCACTCCAAAAGCTCATGCAGAACGCCATCCCACACGTTGTCTGGATCGTCGTTCGTGTCCAGGGAAATCGTCAAACCGGCATGCTTCAGGTCACGAAACAGCGCAGGCAGGTCCGGCGCCAGCGCCTTCTGCAGAAAAAGAGAGGAAAGATGAAAATGTTTCGCCGATGCCAGATAGTCGAAGTTAAGGTCGGCGCGTGACATGCCGCTCATGGTCCCGGGATAGGTAAGGATTCGGCGCTGGGCGCCGTGATGCAGCAACACTGTGACGCCGGTGCTGGTCGCATCCCCTGCGTAGACAACCTCGGAAAGATCGGCCCCGCTCTCAGCCATGCGTTCCAGCGCGATCCGGCCCAATTCGTCTTTGCCCAGGCGCGTCGAGAATCCTACCGACGCTCCAAGTGAAGCTAAATTGTGCGCGACGATAGACGAGGAACCGCCCAGAGTACACCGAAAATCCGTGGCCAAGACCTCTCGCTCGACAGGGATTTCTTCGGCTAACCCATACAAAATCAAATCAAGATTGATTTCACCGGCAATGCTGACGTCGAATCGTTTCTCTAAACTGGGCATGTTCGGTATCTGTGGCATCTCAGAAAAGAAGTTGCTATAATGAACATTATAGGTTATGATAAATTTCGTTTTGTTATCTTATCGTTTCACGATATCTGCGTTTGTGGACAAATAAATACTGGTTTGGACTCGTTTTTTTGTGTCAAGTTTTCACGTAGCAATTGTCAAAGGAGCATAGAATCGTGAGCCGGTTGCTGAATCTCATCCATCTGGGCAAAGAAGAAAAAGCAAAGCGCGGACTCACCTATACTCCCAGCGAAATTGCCCAACAACCCGATACGTGGGCAACGACGTTCATGAACTTCCAACAGCGCCGTCCGGAAATCGAAGCATTCCTCCAATCCAAAGGAGTCGGCCCTGATTCCCGTCATCGTCCAATCGTTTTTTTGATCGGCGCCGGCACTTCCGATTATATTGGTCAATCCCTGATTGCGCTGCTTCGCCAGAAATGGCAATGTGAGGTGAGCGCAGTTCCCAGCACGGATCTACTCACGAACTTTGAGGATTACATCCTGCGCGACCGCAACTATCTGTGGATTTCTTTCTCGCGGTCTGGCGACAGCCCCGAAGGAGTCAACGTACTCGAAAAGGCGCTGAAAGAGTATCCGAACATTGCTCACCTAGTTGTTTCATGCAACGCAGCCGGAAAAATGATTCGCGATCATCGGAATGATCCGCGTGTCTTCGGGCTGTTGCTGGATGACGCGGTGAACGATCGCGGACTGGCCATGACCAGTTCTTTCTCCAACATGGTCGTCTGTGGGCAATGCTTGGCACATACCTGGACCCTGGAGGAGTACGAACCCATTCTTCAGTCTTTGATTGCCGCAGGAGAAAAGTTTCTTGAGGTCGCATCGGAATGTGCGGCCGATTTGGCCGAAGGGCCGTATACTCGGGTTTGCTTTGTCGGCTCTGGAGCGCTGAAAGCTGTCGCTACAGAGTCGGCACTCAAAGTTTCAGAACTGACTGCGGGTCGCATTCAGTCCATGTCGGAGTCCACTTTGGGATTGCGCCACGGGCCACTGGCTGCGTTAAATGAGGAGACGCTGTTTGTCAGCTTCATATCCAGTGATGGCCGACGGAAACGCTATGAAGCCGACCTTCTGCGAGAGGTTGGGAAAAAAGGAGTGGTGCAAACTCGCGTCGCTGTTGCGATTGAACCCAGCAAGGAAGTTCAGAAAGAGTGCGAACGTTTTCTGACGCCGGGTTCGCGCGTTTCGATTCCAGACCCCTACCGGCCGCCGCTTGACGTCATGTTTGGTCAGCTGCTCGGTCTTTTTTTCTCGATCCGCTGCCACCTGAAGCCAGACGTACCCAGCCCCAGCGGCGCAATCAGCCGCGTCGTGCAGAATGTGCCCATCCATTAAATTTTCCTGGATTCTGCCTGAAGTTCCCGGCTGCGAACAGTCGGCGCGCCCATTCCATACTTGAAAAATCGCGAGCGGCCTATCGCTCCAACCCGACTGCATCCTCGAAAAATCCCACCTGAACAAAATCATGGATTGAAGCTTCTTTCCGGTCCGCAAGCGGCCAGCCTGCCATAATGAACAGCGGTGCGGGGCCTGGCTCCAGGTCGCCGAGACCAGCCAGCGTCGTGTTTCGACTGTCTTCACCCGGCAGCGAGACCTGACTCACCACAACGCACGGCAGGTCTTCGGAAAGTCCGGCCTTCAGCATGTCCCATGCCAGCGCGCGAAGGTCGCGTCCCGGCATGTAAATTCCCAGCGTGGCATCGTTCGGCAAAGGGCCGTGCCAGAACGCAGCCCTATCTCCCCCATCGCCGTTCGACGCATGATGCGCGGTAGTTAGGATCACCTTCGATGCGCTGCGTCGGTCCGTTAGCGATTTCCTTGCTGCTGCGGCGGCGGCAAACATGGCCGTCACGCCGGGAACAACTTCGCATGGAATCTGCGCTTGCTCCAGTGCTTCGATTTCCTCGCCAGCGCGTCCGAAAATCAGCGGATCGCCGCTCTTCAGGCGGACAACGCTCGCCCCGCTCTGCGCCTGACCAATCATTAGCGCGTGGATCTGCTCCTGGGTGGCGCGTCGGCTGCCACAGCGCTTCCCTACGCTGATGACGTGCGCCTCATCTCGGGCGCGGTCGAGAATCGCTTGCGGGACCAGGTCGTCGTGCAGCACCACATCCGCGGTCGCCAGTAGGTCTGCTGCCTTCAACGTCATTAGTTCTGGATCGCCCGGCCCTGCGCCGACCAGGTAGACAGTTCCCTTTTGTGCTGTCGTCCTTGCAGATTTCTTCCTTCGTGGACGATCGGGAAACGCCAGCTTTCTCGATGGGCATTCGTCCAAGCCGCACACCGGACGCTCTGCGAGGGTATGCAGCAGAGCTTTGCGCTCGCTTCCCGCCGGATGCGATGCAAGAATCTCGCGCCTCAAGCTGCCCAACTCGTCAAGCCACGCTGCCGTGTCCCCTGGCAGCCCCGCGTCGATTTCCCGCCGCAATCGCGCTGCCAGCGCAGGACTCTCTCCGGCCGTCGAAATCGCAATTTGTAACTTGCCGCGTTCGACAATCGATGCAAAATAGAAATCGCAATTCGGTGGATCGTCTACGGAATTGCATAGCAACCCGCGTTGTTGCGCCGCAAGAAATACCTGGCGATTTACATTTCGAGAGTCGGTTGCGGTGACAACGAACGCTTGCCCTTCCAGATCGGCGTATTGAAAGCCTCGAAGTTCCAACGCAATCTTCCCATCGGCCGCAAGGCGGCGAACCGTCTCACAAGCAGTGGGAGCGACCACGCGGATCTTTGCGCCGGCTTGCAGCAAGCTGGTGATCTTTTCCGCCGCGACAGTGCCCGCGCCAACCATCAGGCAAGGCCGACGCTCCAGCTTAAGAAATATTGGGAAAAGGCTCATCGCGCTTCCTTCGTATCTCACGGCAAATTAACCCGCCATATTTGGAACGGGTCCGGGCGAAACATCCCGGGCTACAAGTGCGATTCGGACGCCAGCCAACTGGTCGCGCAACTCAGCATCGCTGTGGCGGGCAAAATAACTGCGCAGATTTTCTCCCTTGCTGCGGCTTGCAAGGTATTGCCGCAACAAACGCTCCATGGCATCGGGAACTTCAGTCGCCGCGCAACGATAGCCCACCGGACGAGCTGTTCTCTGATGCGCTCCAACAGCGCCTCCGACGCAGAAATAGTACGCATCGACCATTTTTCCTTCCTGTTTGATCTTCTTGCCCTCAATGCCAATGTCGGCAATCCAGTGTTGGCCGCAACTGTTTGGGCAACCGGTAACATTCAGCTTCAGTTGCTGGTCGAACTCGGGAACGCGCTGCTCCATCTCTTCCACCAGCCATCGCGTAAATCCCTTTGTCTCGGTGATGGCGAGCTTGCAGAATTCCGTGCCCGTGCAAGCGATGGCGCCGCGCCAGAAATTCGAGCCTTCCACGCGCAGGCCAATCGCTTCGAGTTCCCTCCGCAGCTCACCTGTCCTTGAGTTGGGAATATTGATCAGCAACAGGTTTTGCATCACCGTCAATCGCACATCGCCGCTGCCAAATTTCTCCGACAGGGCAGCCACATCCGCAAGCTGGTCCCCGCTCAAACGTCCGCGCAACACCGACGCGCCCACATAGCTGAACCCATGCTGCTGTTGCGCGTGAATGCCAACATGGTCGCGAAACACATCGTCCGGCAATTGTTCTTCCGCTGCGGGGTCCAGGCGATACCCAAGCCTGGCTTGCAGTTCAGCAAGAAAAATGTCCGCATCCCAACCCTGCTTCAGAAACAGGTATTTCAGCCGCGCGCGGTCCCTGCTTTCGCGTAGCATTTGCTGATCGCGAAACAGCTCCGTCACCGCGCGGACCACCGGCGCCACCTGCTCGGGATGCAAAAAAACATTCAGCCGAACGCCCAGATGAGGCTCGTTTGAAAGTCCTCCGCCGACCCGAATCGAATATCCGGCTTCAACTTTGCCATCCAATGTTCGCCGCACTGCCGTCAACCCAATGTCGTTGATCTCCGGATAGCTGCACCACGATGGGCAGCCCGTGATCGAGACTTTATATTTGCGCGGCAGATTGTAAAACTCCGGGTTCGCAGTCAGCAGGCCCGCCAGCTCCAGAGCCAGCGGAGAAGCATCCACAATTTCATCCGCGGCGATGCCTGCCAGCGGACATCCAGTCACGTTGCGCGACACATCGCCGCAAGCGCCTTTCGGCGACAGCCCCACCGTCGTCAGCGCATCGACGATCTCTGGCAACGATTCAATTGTCAACCAGTGGAGTTGAATGTTCTGTCGCACCGTAATGTCGGCGAGGTTCCGCGCATGTTGGCGCGTCAACTCTGCAATGGTACGGAGTTGCCGAGAACTCAGGATTCCGTTCGGCACGCCAATCCGCATCATGAAATAGTCTGTTGTCTTGCCTTCGCCACCCTTGCCGCCGGTGACGCCAACGCCATCACCCTGGGTATAAATTCCCCACCATTTAAAGTAGGCGGAAGCCCACTCCGGCACTACGCTGCCGCGCCCCAGGCGGGCGAATTCGCGCACTTCATCGAAAACTTCCCATGGATTTTTCTCCCGCTTCAGGCGCTCCATCCGTTGCGCGGCAGTTTCTTTCACCGCCGGCGCGGTCGCCTCCCGTAATGTCGTCGGTTCTGTCATTGTCCGTCCTGGTCTAAGGTTGAAGCGAGTGCGTTGCTGCCGGTGAATGTGTGAATGCCGCATTCCAGTTTCCGGCCCGACCAACGGCCGGAACGCGGATTATTCGGGTCTTCCGGAATCGACGTGCAGGGCTCGCAGCCAATGCTCGAATAGCCCTGGTCGTACAACGAAAGATATTCAATCTGATTGCGTGAAATGTAGCTCCAGACCTGCTTCAAATCCCAATCGGCCAGCGGGCTCACCTTCAACAACGTTTTCCCTGTCGGCAGCACATGCGTTTCCAACTTGCGAAGGTTCTTTCGCGTTGGCGATTGTTCGCGTCGCAATCCGGTAAACCAGATGTCGTACGGTTCCAGTCCCTGCATCAACGGCGCGACCTTGCGCAGTCCGCAGCACCGCGTGGGGTCGGTCTGGTTCAGAATGCCAAAAGCAGATTCCTGATCGGCCACCGACTGCTTCGCCTGCAGCGACACCAGATTCAATCCCCATTCCTGCGCCATGCGGTCACGATAGGCATACGTTTCCTTGAAGTGATATCCCGTGTCGAGAAACAAGACCGGGATGTTCGGCGCGATCTGTCGGATGAGATGCAGCACCGTCATGTCTTCAATCTGAAAACTATTCGTCAGGCAGGCTTTACCGTCCAGGCGCAATACCCGCTCCACGAGTGCGTCGGGCGAAAGATTTTCCGCGACTTCGAAATCGACGTTGAAGTTTTTCATCGGCCCTCCTCCGGGCGCGCAATCCGCAAGCCCTCGACCCATGCAACGATTTTCTGAAGCAAAAAGGCATCGCCGACTTCCTGATTCAGCGAATCCACATCGAGAATGCGATCGGGTTGAATGGCCGACGTCAGATGATGTTTCTCTTTTTCGCGGGTATATTTGGGCGAGTACAAAACAATCATTCCAGCCGAATAGAGTCCGCGTACCAGACCTTCGCTCCACTCTCCTGGGTTCTGCGCGTCGTCGATGACCACCACGTGAAAGCCGGCTTCAAACAGCGTGCGTTCCAATGGCGCGGCCAGCGATTGCCGTGCCCCCAGCCACACCGCACCCGGATGATGTCCGCTGCGCCGTGCGCGCTCCGATACGGCCACAGAAGCGGCATGCGATATGTCTTCTTGAAACATGGCCTCCGACCGTGCGTCAGATAGCTCCCTTTCTGCGCGCCGGTTCGCTTTGTCGAGATTTTCCGAAATCATGCCGGCGCCCACCGTGGCGTTGGTCAGCGGATCGATCAGGATGAAGCTGCCCGAGTTTCGATTTTGAGAATACAAGTCGAAGGACAAATTTCGCGTCGCTTCAAACTCCACAATGCCAATGTCGTTCAGGCCAAGTTGCGGGGCCAGCGGACGCTCCATGGTATTGACATCAATGCGGCTGCGGATCTTCGTCGCCTGCACTCGCAACTCGTCGGTTGCCTGCCGCATGACCCATCGCTTCTTCACGTCCAGGGGCGTGGCATGCAGCCAAACGACATTCGCGGCGAATCTCCGCGCAATGTTTGGGAGCCCCGCTTCAGAGACAAGAAGATCGCCGCGACTTAAATCCAGTTCATCTTCCAATTGCAGCGTGACCGACGACCCCGTTCCGGCCAGCGGCAGCGGCCCATCGAAAGTCACAATGGAACGGACCCGCGTTGTTTGCTTCGACGGAAGCGCCACCACGCGATCGCCAGGCCTGACCGACCCGGCAATAATCTGTCCGGCGAAACCACGAAAACTGTCGTCGGGTCGAATCACGTACTGCACCGGAAATCGTAAGGCTTCCGGGCTGCTGGCGTCGGCAATAGGAATCTCTTCCAGATACTCCAACAGGCTGGGACCGGCGTACCAGGGGATCTTCGTGCTGCGCGTGACAACATTTTCGCCTTCCAGTGCGCTGATCGGAATGCACTGGATGATCTGCGCTCCCGAAGGAGAAATTTGCAGCGCTAGTTCTTCAAGATCGCCCTCCAATCGACGAAACATTTCTTCGGAATAGTCGATCAGGTCCATCTTGTTGACCGCTGCAATAATGTACGGAATGCCGAGGAGCGCCGCAATGGTGGCATGACGGCGCGACTGCGGCAACACGCCTTTACGCGCATCGACCAGCACCACGGCGGCGTCCGCGGTGGAAGCGCCGGTCGCCATATTGCGCGTGTACTGTTCATGCCCAGGCGTATCGGCGATGATAAATTTGCGCCGCGCGGTGGTGAAGTACCGGTAGGCCACATCGATCGTGATGCCCTGCTCGCGCTCGGCTCGCAGGCCATCGGTCAACAACGAAAAATCCATCGGGCCCGTCGAACGATTCAGCGCGCTCTGCCTGATGGATTGCACCTGGTCTTCGTAGATCGCCTTCGAATCGTAGAGAAGCCGTCCAATCAATGTAGACTTGCCATCGTCGACGCTTCCAGCCGTGGTAAAGCGCAGCAGGTCGCGCTCCAGATGCTGTGAAAGAAACTGCTCGAATGTACTAGCGTTCGCCCCTGTCGCGTTGGGATGCATTAGAAATACCCCTCGCGCTTCTTCATTTCCATGGAGCCTTCCTGATCGTGATCGATCGTCCGATTCTCGCGCTCAGAACGACGGAAGCCGAACATTTCTTCGATGATCTTCGGCAGCGTGTCGGCGTGGGAAGCGATGGCGCCCGTGCATGGCACGCAGCCCAGCGAACGCATGCGTACAGAGCGCCGCTCCGCCTTTTCGCCAGGAAGCAACGGAATGGGACCTTGAGTCAGCAGAATCGATCCCCCACGCACGACCACCTCGCGTTCCTTCGCAAAGTACAGCGGCACGATGGGTATGTTTTCTTTGTAGATGTAGAGCCACACGTCGAGCTCGGTCCAGTTCGACAGCGGAAAAATCCGGATGTGCTCGCCCTTGTCGAGTTTGCCGTTGTAATAGTTCCACAGCTCCGGCCGCTGATTGCGCGGGTCCCACTGTCCCGCGGCATCGCGAAAGGAATAGATCCGCTCCTTGGCGCGGGATTTTTCCTCGTCGCGCCGCGCCCCGCCTAACGCTGCGTCGAAGCCGCCCTCCTCCAGCGCGTCCAGCAGCGAGCGGGTCTTTAGCAGACCGCAGCACTTCTGCGTTCCCAGGGCGAACGGAGTGGCACCATCGTCGAGCGCCTGCTGGTTCTTATGCACGATCAGTTCCGCTCCGATCTCTTTCACATAGCGGTCGCGAAACTCGATCATCTCGGGAAATTTGTAGCCAGTGTCCACATGCAGCAGGGGAAACGGAATCTTCCCTGGGTAAAAAGCCTTCTGCGCCAGCCGCAGCAGGACGGAAGAATCCTTGCCGATGGAATAGAGCATCACCGGGGCGGCAAAGCTAGCAGCCGCTTCACGGAAAATATGGATACTCTCCGCTTCCAGCATCTCGAGATGGCTCAATCGTGGCACAGATGGCAACCCTTCCACGCTGAAAGCGGGAAGTTCGTCGCATTCCTCTTCGTATAGATATTGTGTCATTGGCAGTCTGGTTCCCCTTCTTGTTGGTTGCTGAACGGGTGGGGATTCTGCCAAAATAAAAAACCCACCTGAACGGCTCTTCCGTCGGTGGGCGTCTGATTTGGGTTACTTCAAAGCTTTTAGCTTTTTACTATACCCCGACCCTGCAGAAGGCATGGAATTGTGTCTGCACGTTACACGTGCAACACAAACAGCCCATTCTGGAGGTGGGAAACTTCATCGCTGACTCTCACTGTAATGGTTTATGCCGCTAAACGTCAAGGATAAATTGAAAGACAGGATAAATTGAAAGACAAATGAAAAGTCTGTTCTTGGGTGCGCTTTCGATTGACCGACAACACCGTGGCAAAACCGCTTGCGGCCCAGCCGTTTCGCGAGAATCGATCGCAGCCCCCACCTGCGAGCATGGTCTATGGACCGCATCAATCTTTGTCTCTGAAATGCGGGCTGCGTTCGTACGGTACATACGCCGGTTCCCAGACGTTTGCCTCCAGTTCGCGGTCCAGGCTATCTTCGTCCGGAACCTGCGACTGGCCCTCTTGCATCGCCTGCCTGCCCACAGCCCGCGCGATCGAGCGGCTGAGCTGGCGCGAATCCGAAAGCGATGGCAAAAGGCTTGCGTTCTTGTCAGTCTGTGTGGGGACAAGACGCGCCAATTCCTTCGCTGCAGCCATGACCATCGCATCGGTAACGCGTTTGGCTTTGCAGGCAATGATCCCCAGAGCAAGCCCGGGAAATATGTACGAGTTGTTGGGCTGGTCGATGCAAATCTTTTTTCCACCAAGATTCACCGGCCCGAACGGACTTCCGGTACCGATCAGCGCCCGTCCCTCGGTCCAATCCAGCAAGTCCTGAGGAGTAGCTTCACTGCGTGAGGTGGGGTTGGAAAGGGGGAAGATGACGGGTCGAATTGTGTTCCTGGCCATTTCCCGCACTGCATCCTCGGTGAAGGCCCCGGCTTGACCGGACACTCCGATGAGGACCGAAGGCCTGGCATAGCGGACTACATCCAGCAGCGTGATTTCCGGGCCCGAATGTTTCCAATCCCGCACTTCCTGTTCTTTGCGGGCGTAGGGTCGCTGCTCGGGCCGCACATCTTTGCCATTCTCTATGACCAGGCCGTAACGATCGATGGCGTAGAAGCGATTGCGGGCTTCCTGTTCCGGGATGCCCTTGTCCTGCATGAGCCGCACCAACATGTTGGCGATGCCGATGCCTGCGGTCCCGAAGCCGAATACAACGGTCCTCTGTTGTTCCAGTGGCACGCCGGTAACGTTGATTGCGGAGAGGAGCGTCGCGGTCGCTACAGCCGCGGTGCCTTGAATATCGTCGTTAAACGTGCATAGTTGGTCTCTGTAGCGGGCCAGAAGTCGAGCGGCATTCGAACCGGCAAAGTCCTCCCATTGCAAAAGAACGTGCGGCCAGCGTTTCTTCACGCTGTTGACAAAAATATCCACGAAAGCGTCGTATTCTTCGCCGCGGACCCGATGCTGCTGCCATCCGATGTAAATCGGACTCTTCAACCTGTCCTCATTGTCCGTGCCGACATCGAGCAGGACCGGAAGACAATGCTCCGGATGAATGCCGCCGAGCGCCGTGTACAGGGCCATCTTCCCGATGGGGATGCCCATGCCACCCGCGCCTTGATCGCCGAGCCCCAGAATTCGTTCTCCATCGCTGACCACAATGCATTTCACGCCGTCGTAACGGGAATGACTCAGGATCTGATCGATTCGGTCTTTGTTCGGATAGCTGAGGAACAAGCCTCGCGGCTTTCTCCATATCTCGCTGAAGCGCTGGCAACCCTCCCCCACTGTTGGCGTGTACACCAGAGGGAGCATCTCTTCGATATTGTGCAGCAAGAGCGCATAGAACAACGTCTCGTTTGTGTCCTGCAGGTCGCGGAGAAAACTGTATTGATTAAAGTGGTTCGGCTGCTCGCGCAGGGCTTGCATCCGGCGCTCAATCTGTTCCTCAAGGTTCCCCACATGCGGGGGCAATAAACCGTGCAGGTCAAATACATCGCGTTCGCGGTCCGAGAACGCTGTTCCCTTATTGAGACGCGGAGAATTGATCAGGTCATATCCCGAAAGGGAAATCTGGTAGGCTTTGCGGCCTGCTGTATGCTTAGATTGCTCGTCCACTTCCATCCCCTTCTCAATCCAACGTAGCTCCGGCCGCTGCTAAGCCCGTTTCCCCATCGATGGCCGTGAGCCCGTACCCTGATTCGGTGGGCACCGCACAATTTCGGTCAAGGAGCGGCCCGGCTAGGGATGAACCGCCGCACCGAATCGTGAAGCAGCTCCATTTCACGCCGACAATCAGCCCGTCGCGTTACAATGCGTCACTTTGCAGACTCTCCGCGCTACTGTCTTTGTCCGGCTCCAGCCAGGATGCGTCGCCTCGCGAATCCGCAAAACGCTTCCGTCCCGCGTTACGAATCTCAACATCCGGGACCTTGACCAGCGGCGTGTAGCGCGGATGATGCGATTCCTTGTACGGTTGGCTCCAGAGCGACAGCCGAACGGTCCCGCTTTCGCCATCGGCGCGTCCTAGGAGTGCCGATCGAGCACGCGGTCTTTTCGCGCCGCCCTGCCCAGCCAATCCAACCTCCTCCTCATCCAGCATGTTCCTGACAAGAACGTAGCCGTCTTCGTTATAGGAACAGGCTCCCGATCGCCAATCGCGCCTTTTGCCATCGCGCTACCCTCTTTCTCTCGCCGGAGGTCAAAACGTCTTCCCTGTGACTTGGGCCAACGTTGTATCGGGAACTCCCCGGCTCAGCGAGCAAGTGAAATTCTCTACATCCTTCAATGAGAAGAAAGGCACTCCCTCCGCTCTCTGCACTTTGATGCGAAGAAAATCCGCATCCTTTACGTTGTCCAACGTAAAACCAGGTCGCGCGTCCGGCGCGAGCGACGCAATTTCAATATGGCTCATGTCGATGTTCTCGACGTGGCGAAGATAAAATCCCTGCGCCGGCGTCACTCCAAACATGTTCGGCTCCGGATATCCATTATCCATTTCCGGCGGGCGCAATGCAGCCTGCTCTCGTGTCCCCCCGCCCCGGTGCTGGATGAAAACATCGCTGATCTTGACATCTTCAATCGCGTGACCGGGAATGCCGCTGAGGATCGAGCACTGCTGCGGATCTACATTGGACGCAACAATATTGCTGATCGACACTCTGCGCAGTCGACCGATCGGCACATTCGCGGGGCCGCGCATTCTGGCGCCAAACCGCAAAAAAATAGGAGCGCTCACGATATCGCGCATGGCGATGTTCGTGATCGCGATATCTTCCAGCAACGCTCCATCCACGGTTTCCAGCGCCAGACCATGGCAGCCTTCAAAGATGCAGTTCGAGATGGCAATGTTCTTAAAGCCGCCGTTCGACTCCGTTCCCAGCTTGATGCGGCCAGTGCGCGAAACTTTCGTCCCGACTGAAAATTTCCTCAGCGTTCCATCCAGCAAACTTCCCAGCTCGTACGCTCCCGTCACATAGCAATTTGAAATGGTGACATTTTCTGTGGCCCGCGCATAGCCCAGCGCAAATGAACTCTTCGGGACAATGGCATCGTCCCAGGGAGAATTCACGGTGCAGTTCGACACGCGGACATTGCGGCAGCAATCGATATCCATGCCATCCCGGTTCGTGTCGATGGTCAGATTGTCGATGGTCAGGTTATCGACGCCGGTCACTAAGATTCCGAACCATCCGCCCTGCAAAATGGAAAAATCCTTCAGGAAGACGTTGTGGCAATTCTTCAGCGCGATGGACTTGTTGCCGCCGCCGCGCGGTTCTACGGTCCCGTCGCTTCCCCAGCCGCGATCCAACCCTTTGCCCCAAATCCGTCCTGGCCCCGCGATCCCGCAATCGTGAATGTCCTCTCCCCAAATCAGGCTGTTGTGCCAGTGGGAGTGGCCGTAGTCCTGGTATGCGTGCCATGGCGCATCGGGTTCCGGCGCGTCGTAGCCACCGGACGCTCCATCGGCAGGCGTGGGCGCAGCGAGAATCGTCGCTCCCTGATCCAGATACAGCGTGACATTGCTCTTCAGGTGAATGGAATAACATGCATACGTTCCCGCCGAGAAGTGGACCACACCGCCGCCCGCGGCGGCCGCCGCATCGATTGCCTTATTGACCGCTGTCGTGTCAATGGTGGCCCCGTCTCCGACCGCGCCGAACCTGCGCACGGGATAGACGCTGCCGATCGAATGCACGCCTGGCGCCATCGGTGAATCCGCCGCACGCATCGCGGCCGTTGTCATCAGAGAAGCGGCAATCCCGCCGCCGGCAAGCTTCAGCAAGTCTCTTCTTGGTGTTTGCATAGCCCTCCCAGAGATAATGGATGAAGGTTTACTGGACTTTCCCGCGCGGGCGAAGCCGGTTCAGCTCGACAGCGCAGGCAATGGCGTTCTGGGCGGCGAACTTCAGGTTGTCGGCGACAATCCACAACCAGAACCGGCCCGTCGGCTGTGCGCCAGGTTCTTGCGTGGAGTGGCCCTTTGAAACTTCCCCAGACGAGACACCGGACTCTGAAGGTGGGAAAACAGGTTGTACCAGGATCTGCGCTCCTTCCTCTTCCACCGCCTGCACGTTGCCGGGAAAGGCTGCTGCGTCGGCAACAATGCGAACATGAGAGCCGGCCAGCGCCTTGGCCAGCGCCCCAGCCGCAACGGGATGCGAAAATTCCACGGCAACCGACAATGCATAGCCATGAAAGACCGGAACCTGGATGACTTGGAGAGCAAGCGAA
This sequence comes from Acidobacteriota bacterium, assembly GCA_021792795.1. Lineage (GTDB taxonomy): Bacteria > Acidobacteriota > Terriglobia > Terriglobales > Acidobacteriaceae > JAKAAZ01. Next base: position 84,396 of record JAJYUB010000009.1, read on the forward strand.
GATGCCGTGACAACGGAAATCTTCGCGTAGTGTCGCCGGATTCTTTCGGCCGCGCTGGCCAGCGCCGCCTGCCCCGCTGCGTCAAACGAAACCGCCAGAGTGAAGGCGGTCTGTCCGCCGAAAACCTCCGTCGGCAGCGGTTGAAAAGACAGCAGGTTTGCCGTTTGCTGATGCAATTCTTCCAGCGCGGCATGGCCGTACTCCGACGCCGGTTGCAATAGTGTCGCCCACAGGCCATGCAAGGGTGCGACTCTCTGGCTGCGCGCCGCCAGCATCGCCAGCAATACCGCCACCGGATGCGCGGAGACGACAACGCGCGTGTCCAGATCGGGCGCTGGCGTCTTCGTCAACGCTCGTTCTCCGGAAGATGCGGAGATCACAGACCGCTCCGGGACCCACGGCGCACGCACTAGAATACCGGGCGTCTTCTCCATCTCTCCGCTGAGATCCACAATGCATGATCCGGCCTTCAGTGCCTGTCTCATATACTTTTTGGTAAGTGCTGCGTCACCTGCAAAAAAAGTAAAGTCGCAACCGTCGAAGGAATCCGGCTCCATGCGCTGGATCAACGTAATCTCATCGTCCACCGCCGCCAGCTTTCCCTGGGCATCCTCATCGTCGTCGAGTAGACGCAGATCTGCGGAAGCAAACGCGGACGCTGCCAGCTCGTCGCTGAGGGCCTTGCCGAGAAGGGTGCCCGCGCCCACCAACGCAATTCGTAGCGACTTATCTGACATGGAACCTCTGCGCAGTTTCAGCACGAAGCAGCCGGCGCCGATTGCAACTGCTTATACTGGATCGATCGTAGGACGGGAAATCGTCCCATCCGGTTTTTTATTTCGCCGATACCGCAGCCTCCAGGAATAGGCAGCCCGGGCCAACAATCCGGAAAACATATAGCCCAACGCGATCGCAAACAGCAAAACCTGGGAAAACAACAGCAGAACAGAAACAGCCGCGCCTATCAGCACCAGCAACTGAAACGGATGACGGCCAGTCAGCGTGATCTCTTTGCCGCTCCAGAAACGCCACGTGCTGACCATCAGGAAGCCGACCAGTCCGATCAGGCCAATCCAGACTGCGGCCACCGCTCCGTTGAATACGGGCGTCCCCAAAAAATAATGAACGCAAGCCGCAATCACTCCAGCAGCAGCGGGGATTGGCATCCCCACAAAATATTTGCGGTCCGGCCGGCCGGGGTTTTTCGGTTGCGCGTCGGCGCTGGTGTTGAAGCGGGCCAGACGGCAGGCGCCGCAGATCAAAAATAGAAAGCAAACGACGGCGCCAATCTGCATCAGCTCGTGACGTAGTGTCGGATCCATGGTGGGCGGCAGCATGCGAAATCCCCAGATGTACGCCAGAATGCTGGGCGCAACGCCAAAGGTAATCACATCGGCCAGGGAGTCCAGTTCCTTGCCAAAATCGGAGGCAGTATTCGTCATACGGGCGATGCGGCCATCCAATCCGTCGAACGGGATGGCCAGCCCAATGGCCAACGCCGCGTAGTCGAAATGATGCGGTTCCAGCGGGGAACCCTGCAGGCTCTGCACAATTGCATAGAAGCCGGCGCCAATGGTCCCGGCGGTGAACAACGAGGGCAGAATGTACATGCCGCGCCGCGCCGGTCTTCGCTTGCGGCCATGAGCATCGCTCATCGCACCGGCCCCGTCGCCAATCCGAAGGGAGCTGCGTCGGCGGCAACCGCTGCCAGCAATTCTTCCTCCATGTCGCTCGATGGCATGATCGCCAGAATCGACGAACCGCCTTCAACATGCTCACCCAGCCTGACCTGGACTTCGCAGGAAAGCGGAAACACCACATCGACGCGGGAACCAAACTTGATCAGCCCCACTCGCTCCCCACGATGGACCCAGTCGCCAACTTGCTTTTGAAAAACGATGCGACGCGCCAGCAGCCCCGCAATCTGCGTGAATGCCACCATGCACAACTCGCCTGCAACTTCAACATAGTTGCGCTCATTCGCGACCGCCGACTCGGGGTTCATCGCGTTCAGGAATTTGCCTTTTTGGTAGTCGATCCGCTGGATGTTTCCTGCAATCGGTGCCCGATTGACGTGGACATTGAATACATTCAGGAAGATGCTGATGCGGCGCTGCGGTCCAGCGACTGTTTCCACCGTTTCGATGAGGGTAACTTTGCCGTCAGCGGGAGAAACGATCAGGCCGGGCGCTTCGGGAATCGCCCGTTCTGGATCGCGAAAAAACCACAGGAAAAACACAGTCAACAGAAGCGGAACCGCTGTTAGCAACACCAAATGCGTGGCGACCCAGACAAGGGCACCGACCGCCCCGAAGCCTACCCCGTAGAAATATCCGTCACGAACCATTGCGTACAACAGATTATACGGTTCGCCGCGATAATCCTAACGAGCGCATTTTTCGCGTTCGCGTTACGTCGATGGAGAGGAACGCGCGAATCCCGCCATCTGATCTTTCAGCTTTAATTTCAGCTTTTTCAATCGCGCTGCTTCTATCTGCTCGGTGTCGCTCAGATAGGGCTGGGCCAGAATGGCCTCTAATTTTTGGGAATATTGCCGGTGCTCTTCCACCAGGCGGCCCAAAGGGGTGGCTTCGGACTGTGAAGCCTCAACGGAAATTTCCATAGGGAAGTACCTCCTGATTCCGTATTGACAGCCAAACTACCACGGGCGTCAACCGGATGCAACGGGGGAGATTTCAACAGGATAAAATTCAACCGCCCTGGGCGACAAAATCTAGGATTTTCTGCATCCGAAGCGCATCTTCCGCCGGATCGCGATAATAGCCCGGCCGGCGTCCGGCGACCAGAAAACCGGCCCGTTCATACAGCGCAATCGCCGCCCGGTTCGACTCCCGCACCTCGATAAACACCCTGGCGGCAGCGTGCGCGCGACACCAGAGCAACCCGGCAGACAGCAATCGTCCGCCAATTCCCTGCTTTTGCCACGGCTCCGCCACAGCCATGTTTTCCAGGGTACTCTCCCCCCCGCCAATGCTAGGAATTGCGGCTAAGGCGGCAAAACCGACAATCTGTTCCACTGTGGGGTTGAGGTTTTCTTCATGCATCGGAGATGGCCGCGCGCCTGCCCTAGACACGCGGGCAACAAACAGCACCTTCGCCTGCATGGCCGCGTCCTCCGTTTTCTTTGCCAAATAGGCCCGGTACACCGCGCACGACCAGTGCGCCGCCATCGGGGAGGCTTCCGCCAACTTCCAAACCTCATCGCAGACGGCTTCCGTATCCTTGATTTCCGCGCGGCAAATGATTGTGGCCGCCTGAACCGGCAGATGAATGGATGGCGGACCCGTCGGAATCACGACCGAGGACCTCGCGATTGGGCAGCCTGCTTGGCGCAGAACGTTCTCGACACCACCGCATCCGAACGGCGCAGATAATTCGCGTCCATACCGGCGGGATCGCGGAATTCGCCAGCCTGCCACGCGGCCACGGCCAGCGGCAGCGCATCTCGGACCGTGGGCGAAGAAATCTCGCGCGTAATCATGCCTGGCATGGTATTCAGTGCGTTCAAAACATCTGCCTCAGACGCCACAACCCGTCCAGGCTCGCTGCGAATGCTGGCGGACAATGCGTCGAATGTCTCGAACGATTCCGCCATACACGTATGCCCCGCGTTCCGATAGACGCCATGGTAGAACTCTCCGCGACCGGCATCGAGCACGACGTGGACTGGCGCATCCGCGGACTCGCTTGGCGGAAGTCCGGCCGCCATCGATGCCATGATGGCCAGACGCGACAACGTCAGAATCGGTTTCCCAGTCGCTTCCGCCATGGCCTTCACAGCGCTCAGGCCAACTCGAAGTCCAGTAAACGAGCCGGGCCCGGAAACCGCCGCAAATGCATCCACATCGACAAGCCGCCGTCCGTTCGCCTGCAGCAGTTCCGTAATGGCGGGAATCAGCTCTGCTGAAAAAGCGCGCGGATGCAACTCCATCACGCCCAGAATTTCTATCTCTTGGCCGGTAGCGGCAGCGCCATCGACACTCCTATCAGTCCCACCGAGCAATACCCCACCGATCGGCCCCGCGGTATCGACGATAAGCAGCAACATCAGATCGCGACATCCGCGTCGGCATTCTGGCAGATTTCCACCAGGACGCCGCCGGCGCTGGAAGGATGCACAAAAAAATAGAGATGGCCGCCTGCGCCCATCTTCAGTTCGTCCGAGACCAGTCGCATCCCCGCGCATTTCATCTCGGCAAATACTTCTTCGATGTCATCCACGTGCAACGCGACGTGATGCATCCCTTCTCCGCGACGCTCGATAAACCGCCCGATCACGGACTCTGGCGAAGTCGGCTCCAGCAACTCGATGCGGCTCTCGCCCGCCTGGACCATCACTGCGCGCACCTGTTCGTGCTCCACCAATTCCACTGGACCCACAGGCATTCCCAGCAGTTCATAAAAGCTGCGCGCCTGACGTAGATCGTTCACTGCAATTCCAAGATGATCGATATGAAACATACCCTCGATTTCCAACCTTTCCAGTGCCGGATGATCGCGTCCTTTTGCGCCGTTCCATCAACAATTAGACGCTGCCATCGTCCCTGTGCAAATCCAGCAGGCCATGCACCAGCTTGTCTACCAGCAAATACGGATCTTCTTGCCGCGCCGCGACAGCCCTGGCGTGAGCTTCCAGATCGGACGCGCCCAGTCGATGCCGCACCAGCTCGCGCACCAGTTTTTGCCGGATCATTTCCACCAGGCGCGCCTGCCACGCGACGGTCCGCTTTTCGTCCAGTCTTCCGGCATGACGCAACCACTCCGCACACCGTTCGATCGCTTCCGCCAGCGCCGTCGTTCCTTCTCCCGTGGTGGCCACCGTCCGCACCACCGGCGGCGCCCATCCTTCCTCCTGGCCGCCCAGCGATTGCATGGCGCGAATTTCCCGTTCCACCCGGTCTGCGCCTTCGCGGTCGCTCTTGTTCACCACAAAAATGTCGGCAATCTCCAGGATTCCCGCCTTGATGCTCTGCACATCGTCGCCCAACCCCGGCACCAGCATCACCACTGTCACGTCCGCCAGCCGCACAATGTCGACTTCATCCTGCCCCACGCCGACGGTCTCGATCAGCAGGCGTGTTTTTCCGCTCGCCTCCACCACGGAAGCAACGTCCGCCGTGGTCGAGGCCAACCCGCCCAGAAAACCGCGCGTCGCCATGCTGCGAATGTACAGCCCTGGATCGGCATAATGGCCCTGCATCCGAATGCGATCGCCAAGGATCGCGCCGCCGGTAAACGGACTGGTGGGATCCACGGCAACAATGCCGACGGCCTGCTGCTGCGCGCGATAGTGTCCGGCCAGACGGTCGACCAGCGTGCTTTTGCCAGATCCAGGAGCGCCCGTCAGACCGATCCGCAGCGCGTGGCCCGTATGCGGGAAACAAGCCGATAATACCGACGCCGCTGCCGGCGCGTCATTTTCCACCAGCGAGATTGCCCGCGCCAATGCGCGAACATCCCCGCCCCGCAGGCCTGCGACAAGGTTTTCGACTTCTTCCCAACGGCTTGCTGGAGTGGACGCTACGGTTGCCATACCCGTTTGAGATGATATCGCGTTCCGCCAGTACGTGGCATTGGCGATGGATGCCCCTGGCATCGACGAGCGATCTTGGCTTCAGAAAGCTCTGCATTATCCTGTAGAGGAACTTCCTTGCGATGGCGGCTGCTTCCGGATTGGATTTCCATTCCTTTCGGCTGGCAATCTTCCGCCGCAAGGCCTTTTCCGCACCATCGCATTACGATTGAAAATTTCTTAGGGAGCAGGCATGGCGCAGTCTTCCGTTGTCCCTGCTGCCAAACAGCGGGACTACGACAGCGAGTTTCACTACGAGCATTGGACGCCGCGATTCAATCCGTGGGTCATCACCTTTACGGTGACGCTGGCGACGTTCATGGAGTCGCTAGACTCCAGCATCGCCAATGTGGCGCTGCCGCATATCGCCGGCACGGTCGGCGCCAGCTACAACGAAGCCACCTGGGTCCTCACCTCGTATCTGGTGTCGAACGCAATCGTCTTGCCCATCAGCGGCTGGATCGCCAACCGCATCGGTCGCAAGCGTTTTTATATGAGCTGCGTCGCGCTGTTTACCGCGTTTTCCTTTCTCTGCGGACTGGCCAATTCTCTGCCCATGCTGATCGCATTTCGCGTGTTCCAGGGTGCTGCTGGCGGCGGACTTCAGCCCAGCGAACGCGCCATTCTCGCCGACACCTTTCCGCCGGAAAAGCGCAGTCTCGCGTTCTCCCTCTATGGGATGGCCGTCGTCGTCGCTCCTGCCATTGGACCCACCATCGGCGGCTGGATCACCGACAACTACACCTGGCGCTGGATCTTTTTCCTGAATATTCCCGTCGGCATTGTTTCGCTGCTGCTGACCAGCCGCATCGTCGAGGACCCGCCCTATCTGAAGCGGGTGCGCGAACGCGTCGGCAGTATCGATGGCATTGGCCTCGGGCTGCTGGCGCTCAGCATTGGCGCACTGCAGATCATGCTGGACAAAGGCCAGGAGGATGACTGGTTCAGCTCGCGCTTTATTGTCACCTGCGCCTGTATCTTCGGTTTCGGCCTGATTGCGTTTCTCTATCGGGAACACACGGCCAGGCATCCCATTATCGATTTGTCTCTGTACCGCAGGCGCAATTTCGCCATGAGTCAACTGGTCATGGTGACCATCGGCGTGGCCTTGTATTCCACCACCGTCATGATTCCGCAATTTCTGCAGGAAGTCATGGGCTACACCGCCACCAACGCGGGCCTGGCGCTGTCCGCGGGTGGCCTGGTCCTGCTGTTTCTGCTGCCCCTGGTGGGCTATATCGGGCAAAAGGTCGATCCCCGGCTGATGATTACCTTCGGTTTCTGCCTGCTGACGCTCGGCATCTGGCGCATCGGCGACCTCGACCTGACCATCAGCTTTTGGAACGCCGCCAGTTGGCGCGTGGTGATGGTGCTGGGGATGCCGTTTCTATTCGTTCCCATCAGCATCATGTCTTACGTTGGGATTCCCCAGGAAAAAAACAATGAGGTCTCCGGCCTCACCGCGCTGGCCCGCAACATCGGAGGAAGTCTTGGCATTTCCTTCATCAGCACCATGCTGGTGCGCCGTGCGCAGACCCATCAGCAATTTCTGGTTGCCAATATCTACGACGGTTCCCCCAAATACCTGTCCATGAAACGCGGGATCGCCGCAACTTTGCAGCACCGGGGCTACTCCGCCGCCGATGCAACCGCCCACGCCGCCGCGCAGATCTATAACATCATGCTGCAACAAGCCAGGCTACTGGCCTATATCGACACCGTGCATGTCCTTGTTGTTCTCACCACCTGCTTGATTCCCATCGGCTACCTGATGAAGAAACCGCGCTTCCGCACCAAGCCCGTCGAGCCGATCGACTGAAGTTGTGAAGTGGAAAAACCCGTTAATGGGAGGCTGGGTGCATCTGGCTGGAATCGGCTTTATAAAGTTCCTGGAGGAATTGCTGGTACTCGGCTTTGCCGCGCTTCAGTCTACGGTAATTCACATCTTTATAGTACTGGCCTATGTAGTTGAACGCATACGCTGCATACCAAGGGACCTCAGCAGGATGCTTGACATCGATAATAGGGTTGTCTACCGGCTTACCCTGCGCTACCGCCCAAGCGAACGGTGCTTCACGGATGTCATACCCCGCTAGATACATCTGACGTATACCGATGCGCAGCGTCTGCTCATCTATCAAAATAGCTAGAACAAGTTCCGAGAAATCCTTGGCATCCCCATTGAACACTGATGGATGCGCATAGTGAATGATGTAGCTATGCCTCTGCAACACCGATGTGATGGAGCCGGATAGTATCGATGCCAATTGTGCCACATTGGTGATTCTTGCCAGCGTACATTCTGGCATAAGAATCAGACCATTGGGTAAGGCGACCGCAGCCTCATCCGGGCTCGGCCGCAGAAGCAATGGGAAACCATCGATCTTACTCACCTCATCGTTGAATGTTGTTCCAACTGGCCGAACAACAATGAAGCGAAAGTGGACCTTTGTCGTGTCTGTCTCCGGCAATGCTTTCTGGTATTCCGGTATCAATGACGTACCCAACTGGGATACGAAATCTTGAACATTCTGGTCAGGAATAATCTTGAGAACCTTGTCTGCGGGTGTATGCGGAAATTTCACGCTGCCCGGAATATGATTTCGATAATCGGGGGCATGTATCGCCGGCGTGATCTGCGTCCAAAACTTGTTCTCTTTTATATCTACTTGATTCGGCCAAAGTCGAATCCGATAAAGCAAGACACGGCCATCAACCAACCCTACGCCACGGTAGGTGGCCCAGGTATTTGACTGAAACAGGGTTGCAGAAAATGCGGAAGAATGGGGCTGCGATGGCATGATGGCTCCCATCCTGGGGGCCCCGAGGATTCCGAACGATCGATAACTTATCTGCGTACCGCTCGGCGCGGCCAGCAGCTTGGTATCCGGCATTATGCGCATGGGATAGCCATCCAGCCATAGGGTTCCAGCCCATCCCTTTTCAGTCCGACGCACCTGCGGATTTTCTTCGAGTAGCGCACCGCGTTCCCAGTTGCGTTTCCTCCAATCAGGCGCAAAGGTCTGACGAATCTTGACAGAGTACGCGACCACGAGCGTAGCCAACAAGGAACCCTCGTGACGCTTAACATCTCCGTCGACCCGGATATGAGACCCTATCGTTAAAAGCAAATTGCCGCAGGACATAGATTGCATGCTGGTCGGGACAGCATGGTTTCGTAATGTAAAGTAACGATGCGCCAATACTATAGCGTAGGTCTTCTCTTTCAGTCGAATGGTGGAGTCTATTGTTCTCTGCATAAATAATGCAATAATAGGTATTGAGGAGCAAAATACCTATGCCGAGATTGAAGGGGAGCGCCGATCTTCTGGAGGACCGGCGCAGACGAGCTTTGGTGTTGCTGGATGCA
>JAJYUB010000010.1 GCA_021792795.1 Acidobacteriota bacterium
ATATCCTGGGTTTGCTGCGCAACCTGCCGTGCGGATGCGACCAACTGCTCATCGGTTATTCGTGGTCTTGCCATGAAGACAAAATAGCATAATTAGTCTCATCTTGAAAGAGAAGTAGAATAAGGAAATCGCCTTTCCTCGAACCATTGATCTCCCACTGATCGTTCGCAGTTGTTTGCTCTGGCAATTTCCTTCGTCCATTGAACCGATGAATCAGTGCGCTCATTGCCTTCTAATTACACTTCCTTCCTGACGTGGATACAACAGCGGCTTATTTGCAAATCGTGTACCTTTTGTGCAATTTCAGCCGGGTGCCCCATCCTAGCGAAGCTAGGGTGGGATAGAACGATGCCCGCATCACAACCGCGTGCCACCGACTTGTTCCAACTATTTCACAGTCAATCCTGAGGGAACGTCCATCTTGAATGATGTTGCCGGGTGCCCCACCCTAGCCGGATCGCCGGGTGCCCCATCCTAGCGAAGCTAGGGTGGGAGGAAACAAACATCTCAAGCTCCGTTTATTTCGTGACCGCGCCCTGGCTGGCGACGGCGGAAATCATCTGCTCCACCTTCGCTGGATCGCCGAGATAGTAATGCCGCACCGGCTTCAACCGCTCATCCAGTTCATACACCAGCGGAATCCCCGTGGGAATATTCAGCCCCGCAATGTCCTTGTCGGAAATTTCATCCAGGTATTTCACCAGCGCCCGCAAACTGTTGCCGTGCGCCGTGATCAGCACCTGGTCCCCCGCCTGCACGCGTGGCGCAATCAGTTGATGCCAGCACGGAAGCACCCGCGCCACCGTGTCCTTCAGGCATTCTGTCAGCGGCAGTTGGCTCTTGCTCAGGTTCTTATACCGCGGATCGAAGCCGGGATAGCGCGGATCTTTCTCATTCAGCGCCGGAGGAGGAACATCGTAGCTCCGCCGCCACAGTTTCATCTGCGCCTCGCCGTATTTTTCCGCCGTCTCCGCCTTGTTCAGCCCTTGCAGCGCTCCATAGTGGCGTTCGTTCAGCCGCCAGTCCCGCACCACCGGCACCCACATCTGGTCCATTTCATCCGATGCCATCCACAGCGTCCGAATCGCCCGCTTCAACGCCGACGTAAACGCCACATCGAAGGCGAACCCTTCCTTCTTCAGCAAACGGCCGGCATCTTTCGCCTCCTGCCTTCCCAGCTCGGAAAGATCGACGTCCGTCCATCCGGTAAACAGGTTCTCTTTGTTCCAAACGCTCTCTCCATGTCGAAGGAGTACAAGTTTGTTCATCATGTTTTTCCTTTTCTGGCTCGCAGTAGCGAGGGGGGTTGTCCAATCGTGGGCTCCGAAGCGGAGCGGTCGTCGTTCGCAACCAAACGGGTCTTCAAGTTGTTACTTCCATCCTAATTGAACGAAGATTGCGCCATCCGACACATGACTTAGGTCACTTTCCCGCCAGAGATTTCCGCATTTCGGGCTTCCGCGCCCCTCCAAAAATATAGTTGCCTTAGCAACTATATTGGCCAAAAGTGCCCAAATTGGTTGCTAAGGCAACCAATTTTTCCGGCCCCGTTTTCCGCGAATTTTCGCCGAAAAATTGTCGCCGTTGTCGCGCCTGTCCATCGCCATTCCGACGCCCGACCCAACACCTGTGACCACCATCACTGCAAACACGCGCGAGAGATTCTATGTTCATGGGTCGCACAAGTCGCCGTCGAAGCAATGCGAGTAGGTTGCTAGAACCAAGAAAGCTGTCTGAACTTTGAACGTGGAGGCTGTATATGAAACGTTTGCTCCTTTGTGTTGCGCTGGCCGTCGGACTGGCCGGACTCTGGAATACCGGACCGGCGTATGCCGCGGGAAAGACTGGCCTGCAAGCCAACGCGCCCCAAACTCCCCCAGTGGCGACTGCCGGCGCGTCCGGCTATGTGGGCTCCGATACCTGCATTACCTGCCACGCGGAAGTGGGCAAGAGCTTTGCCAACAATCCGCATTCGAAGCTTGCTTTGCAGCACGGCGGCAAGGGCATCACCTGCGAGAGCTGCCACGGACCGGGCCAGGCGCACGTGGACGGCGGCGGAGACATCACCAAGATCTTCCTGCCCAGCAAGGCGCCCGCCAGTCAGGTCGATGCCACCTGTCTCGGTTGCCACGCGGGAGTGCATCCGAATTTCGATCGCTCGCCCCATGCCAAGGCTGGCCTGAGCTGCATCAGTTGTCATAGCGTGCATGCCCCGCAGAGCGAACAGGCCCTGCTGAAGCTGCCGCAGCCGACGCTGTGCCTGAGTTGCCACACCGACGTGAAGGGCTCCTTCGACATGCCGTTCCACCATCCGGTGAACGAGGGCGCGGTCAACTGCACCGACTGCCACGACGTTCACGGTACGTTCCAGAACAACAATTTGAGAATTACCGCCGACCAGAACATGATCTGCACCAAATGCCACATGGATGTGCGCGGGCCTTTCGTGTACGAGCACGCTGTGGTCAAGGGGGAAGGGTGCATGGCATGCCACACGCCGCACGGCTCCCAGAACGCGCGGCTGCTGAACATGCCGACGATCAATACGCTGTGCAACCAGTGCCATAGCCAGGTGAGCGCCGATACGATCCATGGGATGAACTCAGGATCGCAAGAGCTAACACCCTGCACCAGCTGTCACACCATGATCCACGGATCCAACCTGAATGCCGCTTTCATTCGGTGATGGGGCAAACTCCGGGTTTTGATGCATTGACGTTTTTTAAAAGTGAGGATTGAAATGAAGAAAACAGAAGGGCTGTTCAATCGGCACCACCAAAAGCTCTCTCCCGCAATGGCCCAGCGTATCGCCGGGGGCATGGGAGTCGCCATATTGCTGATGGCCACGGGGGTCGCTGCCGCCCAGGTTGCGATGCCGGACACACCGTCGGTTGCCCCGGAGGGGTATACACTTCACGGTTCCATCAATCTGGGTGGGAACATGACCAGCCTGACAGGCAGTGGGGCCATGTACGACACGCTGGTCAATATGCAGTCCGGGCCGCGCGTGCTGGGCAGTTCCTTTCAACTGCAGGCGCTGCCGACCACAAAACATACCCTTGTCGATTCGCTGACGGCGTACAGCACCGGGTGGGGCGGCGATCCATACGACCTGGCCACGATGGACTTCTCCAAAGGCAAAATCTATCGGTTCTCGGGAAGGTTCCGCCGCGACCGGCAGTACTTCGACTACGACCTGCTGGGCAACCCGAATATTCCATCGGGAAAGTCGATCCCCATCGGCCCAACCAATGCGCCCACGGGTTCGCTTGCATGGCCGCAGGTGAGGCAGTCGCCATTCCTGTACAACACCGTGCGCAGGATGACGGACACGAGCCTCGCCATCTTTCCGCTCGCCAAGGTCGCGTACCACTTCGCATACTCCCAGAACGTCTTCCAGGGTCCGAGCCTCAGCCCTGGCGCGTCGAGTCCCTTCTTTGCTGCCTCGATCGGCACGAACGATCAACTGCTCGAGCAGTATCAACGCAACAGCACCGACGATTTCGTCGGAGGGATCGACTGGAAGCCGCTGCTGAGGACCACGCTGACCTTTGAAGAGGAGGTCGACCACTATAAAGACGGCACCTACTTTACTCTGGCCCCGAGCGATTTTATCGTACAGGAGGCGAACGGAACGCCGGTGGCCCCGGGCGGCTGGGACAGCGTTACGCCTTACGGCATCGGCAGCTGCAATACGGGAAGTATGGGCGCCCCACCCTACACAATCCTGTCGCCCGCGCAGACCCCAGGCGGTCTGCCGATTATCAATCCGGCATGTAGCGTCGCCACCAGCTACCTGCGCAGCCAGCCGACGCGCATTCTGTACCCAACGGAGATTTTCCGGTTCCAAAGCTCCAGCATCCGGAACATCGCGATGAACGGCGATGTGCGCTACACCAACGCGAATATGAACCTGCCTAACTACTACGAGAATTTTCAAGGATTGTCCGGGGCAGTCCGTTCCATTACATATACCGGAAACGCGAATGCCAAGCGGAAGGTCGTCGCTATCGACTACGGCATCAATTGGAATGCGACCAAGACGGTCAGCATTGCCGATCAGATTGTCTTCTCCAACGTCCAGCAACCCGGCATCGCGAACATCTCCAAAGGGTCCACTCTGGTTACGCCGGCAAACCCAAATGAGACCATCAACTATGCGGGTCCGCTGGCGCCTGGAACTCCTGTCACGGTGGAGGGCGCCCCCAACGGCACGCCGCTACCGGGCTTTTTCGGACAGAAGTTCCTGACCAACAACCTGATGGCGACCTGGGATGGCTGGTCCCGCGCCACGTTCTCGCTCGCCTATCGCTACCAGACGCACACCATCGCGGAAGGCATTCCTCATAACGCTCCCCTGGCCCCAGGCGCGGACACTAACGGAACAGTCCTGATTCACGAAAACGGCGCAATCTTCAACGCCGGCCTGCGTCCCACCGAGCATTGGGACGTGAATGGCAGCATCGAACTACTGTTCGCCGACAACGCATTCACCCCGCTCACTCCGCGGCAAACGCAGCAGTACAGATTGCATACCATCTACAGGCCAAAGCCCTGGGCGACGCTGTCGGGCGCCTATAACGGCGTGGAACGGCATAACAACACAAACAACACCGGCAAGGCCTCCGCGGCCGGACCGCTGGATCATGTCGATCATAGCCGGGTCGTGAGTGTGGGTGCGGTGATGTCGCCGAATGCACGCTATGGATTCGATTTCAATTACTCGTACAGCGATGTGTATACGTCGACCAACATCTGCTATGACGCCGCCTCCAGCCCCACGCTGCCGGGCGCCGCGACACCCAGCGGCACGGCATGTCCGGGCGCGACCGTCAGGGGAACCACCTACTACGAGTACGGGCCTGTCAAGGACTTCATGGATGCTCCCACGCAGTTCGGATCGGTGGCCCTCCATCTGTCCCCCACCAACCGGATCCACTCCAGTATTGGTTATACCGTCAGCTCGGTGAATGGCAGCCGGTTCTTCAACGATGCGCGGGATGTCAACGGCTCGCTGGTCTCAACGTATCAGTCTCCCTATGTGAATCTTGCCTGGACGGTCCATAAGGCATGGATTGTGAGGGCGGAATACAACTTCTACGGCTACGGCGAGGGCGGCCCTTCCGGCGCGGCTTTATGCAGCACTTCCAATCCCACGCTTACAACTCCGGTGCCAGGCGTGCCTTGCAACTCTCCCACGCTGGCGGGACTTCAGACCGGTCTCACCATCTCGCCCGCCGGCGAGACTGCGCCTCGAAACTTTCATGCAAACAATGTGACCATGGGTCTGCACTATGAGTTTTGACCTGGGTCCACGGTTGTTGGCAACAGTGTAGTGGAAGAGGAGATCGAAGGATGAAAACCCGAATGGCAATTGCAATCTTGAGCGTCGTGACGGCGTTGGCGGCCACGACCGTGTTCGCGCAAGGCCCAGGAGCAGCCACCTACAAGGCAAAATGCGCCATGTGTCATGCCGCGGATGGCAGCGGCGCAACGCCGGCCGGGAAGGCCATGAAGACGCCCTCCTTCAGTTCGCCGGAGATGATGAAAATGACGACTGCGGAGCTGGTGGCGGGCACGAAGAACGGCAAAGGCAAAATGCCCGCGTATTCCGGCAAACTGACGGGCGCGCAGATCGCGGAAGTGGTCGCTTACATTCAGACCTTGCAGAAGAAGTAGTTGCGGCAACAACTGCGCGACGCGATTTGCAGGGAAAAGTTCACGAGGGCCTGCGACGACAACTGGGCCCTCGGTTGTATGCAACAGCGGATACACTGTGAACAACTTACGGGGAAGCGTCATGCGCAGCATGACCTTCCCTGAACTTTTCTGGGAGAAATGTTGTCTACTGTGCGGATTCAGTTGCTGCCACTGGCTGCAATTCAAACAGCAACAAAGAGCGGGCCGTGACGTCGTAGGATTCACCGGTCGCAAATGTTTCCTTCGCGCTGGATTTTTCTCCTGTGTCCTCAAGAATGTTGGTGTCGATGAGTCGAGACCATGCGCTGCCGCCGGGATGTTTCGGCAGGGTGAACGTTACCAGGTCGAAATGACCGTTGACGACCATGAGCAAGGTCGCCTCATGCCCGCGCTGACGGATGCCGGTCGCCTGGGCGCGACCGTCCATCAGCATTCCAAAGCAGCGCATGTCGCTGTCGCCCCAGTTGGCATCTTCCATCTCGGAGCCATTGGCGTTGATCCATGTCACATCTTTCACGCCCAGTTCCCGGCTAAACTCACCCGTCAGGAACAGGTTGCGACGAAGGACCGGGTAGCGATGGCGCAAAGCCGTGAGCTTTCGGACAAACTCTACAAAAGGCCGGCTTTTTCCAGCAGGCCCCAGTCCACCTAGCTAATGTCGTTGAATGGCACAGCCAACTGCCTCAGGCTTCGCTCTGCCTGTTCCGACGGTTCCAATGCGTCCAGAGAAACCAGACGAAAGCTGCTCCCAGCAACAGCAGTATCGCCGCATCCGACCGGTGAAGAATATGCTTCAGGCGAGGATCGGTGTCCCACGCATTGCCGAGCTTCATTCCGGCATACGCCAGAACGAAACACCACGGCCAGGAACCGACGAAGGTATAGATGTGGAAGCGAACCTGAGACATGCGCGCAATTCCGGCGGGGAGCGCGATAAAGGTGCGAACGACGGGCAGCAGACGCGCCAGTAAAACGGCGATGGTGCCGAAGCGTTGAAAAAAACGCGTGGTGCGATCGAGATCGCGATGGTCCAGAAGAATGTAGGAACCGTATTTTTCGACGAGCGGACGGCCGCCATACGCGCCAATCCAGTAGGCAACCGCCGAGCCGAGATTGCAGCCGATGGCTCCCGCAGTCGCAACCCAGAACAAACTGAACCTGCCCGTATAGACCAGGTAGCCGGCAAACGGCATGATGATTTCCGATGGCAGCGGAATGCAAGCCGACTCGATGGCCATCAACAGGGCGACGCCCGGATAGCCGATGCGGGAGACGATGGCGGTGATCCATGGAACAAGGAAGGTAAGGATTTTTTCTGTCATCGAGCGTTTGGATGCGGTCTTTCAGCAGTATAGCGGGCGAGGCCGGCATTTCCGGTGAATGCGACAGCGGACACGAATGGGACCGGATTTTGCTAGCATGAAGGCTGGAACCCAGGAGAATTCGATGACCGAAGCTGCTGCCACCGAAATCGCAACGGAGACGACCCACGCCACTGCGATTCAGAATGCGCCCGCGAAAGAGACTCCCAAGGAAAAGGAGCTGAAGCGGCAGATTGTCTCCTTCCAATTTTTTAAAGCGATGCCGGAATGGCGACGCCTGCCCGCGGAGGAACGCGCGGCGCACAAACGCGCCGTGGCCGCGGTGCTGGAACGCTGGAACCAGGCGGACAGAATGTTGACGCTGACGTATTCCACCGTGGGCACGCGCAGCGAATGCGACCTGATGCTGTGGCGGATTTGCACCACTGTGGACGACCTGAACCAGATGACCGCGGAGTTGATGGCGACGCCGATGGGCGGCTATCTGGAAACAGCCTTCAGCTATCTGGCGATGACCAAGCGCTCGCAATATCTGATTGGCCATGAGCACGAAGGGCAGGCGGACTCGCGCGGATTTTTGCGTCCGGGACGGCAGAAATACATCTTCGTGTATCCGTTCTGGAAGACGAGGGCCTGGTACCTGCTGCCCAAGGATGAGCGTCAGCGGCTGATGACGGAGCATATTCGCGTCGGGCATTTGTACCCGCGCGTGAAGTTGAACACCACGTATTCGTTTGGCCTGGACGACCAGGAATTTGTGGTGGCGTTTGAGACCAATTATCCCGAAGATTTTCTCGACCTGGTCGAGCAACTGCGCGGCACGGAGATCAGCGCCTATACGCTGAAGGACTATCCCATCTTTACCTGCGTGCGCATGACGGCGCAGGAGATGCTGGATCGGGTTGGGTAAACCGGTGCCGACCGCGCGTCCGCAAAAAAAGGCAGAGACGAAGACGGCTGCCGCGAAGGCGGTGTTGGAGCGGACCGCAAAAAAAGAAGCTGCGGCAAAAACAGCTATGGGACGCGGCGCGAACAAGACCGCGAAGAAGAAATCCGTTGTCGGTCCGACGAATCCGCAGCGAGTGGAAACTATCCTGCAGCGGCTGGCAGAACACTATGCGAACGCGGTCTGCGCGCTGCACCATAGGAACGCGTGGGAGCTGACGGTGGCGACCATTCTTTCCGCGCAGTGTACCGATGTCCGCGTGAATATGGTGACGCCGGCGCTGTTCCAGCGCTTTCCTACGCCGCAGGCGATGGCGAAGGCCCCGCAGGCGGAAGTGGAAGAGCTGGTCCGCACCACGGGATTTTTCCGCAACAAGGCGAAGAACATCGTTGGCGCGGCACGGAAAATCATCGCGGAATTCGGCGGTAAGGTTCCGCAGACGATGGAAGAGTTGTTGACCATCCCCGGCGTGGCGCGCAAGACGGCCAATGTCGTTTCCGGCTCTTGGTACAAAATCCCGCTGGGAGTGGTGGTCGATACGCACGTGATGCGCATCACGCAGCGGCTGGAGCTGACGAAGTCCACGACGCCGGAAAAAATCGAACAGGACTTGATGCAATTGATCCCACAGGATGCCTGGATTGACTTTTCCCACCGCGTGATTCACTTTGGCCGGGAAATTTGTATCGCGCGGAAACCTCGCTGCGCCGATTGCTTCCTGGAAGACCGCTGCAACTCCAAAGACAAGACGTGGAGCACGCACTAACGATTCGCGGCTGTTGCTTGCGTCGCCGACCAGCGGCAGAGGGCCGCGACCAGGCCGGGGATGGTATATTCCGTGGCTTCGACGGCAGGTCCGATGCCGTGCTGGCGAAGGGTCTGGCTGGTGATGGGGCCGATGGAGGCTGCGGCCACGCCGGTTGGCCATGCGGCGATGTTTGCTTCGCGCAGCAAGCGAAAGAAATTGGTCACGGTGGAGGAACTGGTAAACGTGACCGCGTCGGGAAGGTGGCTGGGCGCGGCGAAGAGAAGCCGCACATCATCCGCGGATGTCGCAGGAACCACGGTCTGATAAGCATCGACAACATCGACTGTGGCGCCGGCTTTCCGGAGTTCTTCGGGAAGCACATCGCGCGCGACCTTGGCGCGCACCAATAAAATATTCAGGCCGAAGACTTGTTCCCGCAGCGATTCGACCAGCGACTCGGCAATGGATTGCTTGGGAACTTCATCGACGTGCAGGCCAAGTTCGCCAAGCGCGCGCGCCGTGGCCGGGCCGATGGCGGCAATCTTCAGACTGTCGAGGACGCCGCTGCCCACTCCCAGATCTCTGAGCCGCTGCGCCAGCACTTCCGCGCCGTTCACGCTGGTGACCACCAGCCACCGATATTTTCGGGCGTTCCACAGCGCCGCATCCAGGGCATCGTAGGAATCGGGCGGAATGATTTCGATGGCCGGGATGGCGATGACGGCCGCGCCGTTTTCTTCCAGCGCCGTTGCCAGCGGTTGCGCCTGATGGCGCGCGCGCGTGATCAAAATTCGTCGTCCCGCCAGCGGTTTCATCTGGCTATATTTCCGGCGGGCGGCGCGGCTCCAGCGGCGGCAAGGAATTCCGCTGCGCCACGCGCCAATAAACGATCCGCCATGGCAAGGCCCGAGTCTTCGGCAGACCCGTGTTGCTCGCGGAGTTCCATTTGTTCGCGCAAAACCTGCGATCCGTCCGGGCGAGCGACGACGCCCGTGATCGTCCAGCCGTTCCCTGCGGGCGCGCAGTACACGCCGACCGGAAGATGACAGCCTCCGCCTAATGTCGCCAGCACTGCGCGTTCTACATGCACGGCAAAGTTGGTGGGTGCATGGTCGAGCGCCGCAACCAAGGCGCGTGTCGCATTGTCGTTCGTTCGGCACTCGATGGCGAGCGCGCCCTGCCCTGCTGCAGGACACATTTGTTGCGAGGAAAATAATTCCTTCACGTCGGCAGCGAGGC
The DNA here is from genome assembly GCA_021792795.1 of Acidobacteriota bacterium. Lineage (GTDB taxonomy): Bacteria > Acidobacteriota > Terriglobia > Terriglobales > Acidobacteriaceae > JAKAAZ01. The sequence continues at coordinate 9,956 of JAJYUB010000010.1, forward strand.
CGAGGCGATCCAGACCGGCGGCGGCAAGGATGATGGCGTCGTATTGGCCTTGGTGCAGCTTGCGCAGCCGGGTATCGACGTTGCCGCGCAGCTCGCGAATGTCGAGGTCGTCGCGCAGCGCGCGCAGTTGCGCCTGGCGGCGCAGGCTGCTGGTGCCCACCACCGCGCCCGATGGCAGCTCTGCAAAATTTTCATAGCGGACCGAAACAAACGCGTCGCGCGCGTCCGCGCGTTTTGGAATCGCCGCGATGGTGAAGTGTTCGGGCAATTCTGTCGGCAGATCTTTCAGGCTGTGGACGGCGAGATCGATGCGCTCATCCGCAAGCGCCTCTTCAATCTCCTTGGTGAACATGCCCTTGGCGCCCACCTGCATGAAGGGGGCGTGCTGGACGCGGTCGCCGGTGGTGACCAGAATTTCAATGGAGGCATGGTGGCCGCGATCGCGCAGTTCGGCGGCGATGTGGTCCGCCTGCCAGCGGGCCAGCGCGGAACCGCGACTCCCAATGCGGATCACGGTAAACAATCCTCTTTGAGGGAACTGGTTTTCGGCGCGGTTGCGGAGACAGGGGTTGCGACGGCGGTGGCATCGGGCGTCGGCAAGAATGCGGCGTCTTGCAACTCGCTGTGCGCGATGGCATCGGCGGCTTGCTGCTCCGCGTTGCCGGCAGCCTCCGTCGTCTCGGCATTCTCCGCTTGTTTTGCGTGGCGATCCAAATCGAACACGGTTTGAATCACGGCGAGGGTTTCACGGTCGCCTTCCTGGGCGGCGCGCTTGATGGCTTGAATGGGCGCATGCTGCAGTTTGTGGACCAGCGAGCGCGTCATCTGCTCGACCGCCTGCAATTGCTCGCTGGATAAATTGGCGAGACGAGGGGCCATGCGGCGCATTTCGTTTTGCCGGACATCTTCCAGGCTTTGCTGCAGGGCGACGATGGAAGGAACGCCGTTGAGCGATTGCATCCGCTGCGAATAGCGCTCCACTTCCGCGCGGATGATGGCCTCGGCGTCCTTCGCTTCTTTGGTACGGCTGGACAGGTTCGAGACAGCGACGGCCTGCAGGTCGTCGATGTTATAAACGAAAACGCCTTCCACGCTGTTGATCTCCGGATCGACATCGCGCGGCACGGCGATATCGATAAAAAACATGGGCCGCTGCTTGCGGCGCTGCATGTATTGCTCGGCATGCTTGCGATTGAAGATGGGTTGCTCGGCGCCGGTGCAACTGACGATAATGTCCGCGGTGGCGGCGTACTGGTGCAGCAGGTCGTAGGAGATGGGCTGCACGATTGCGGATTGGCCGGTCGCAGAGCCGCTCTCGGAGCGCACGCCGGGAAATTTTCCTGCCAGCTCGACGGCGCGTTCGTAGGTGCGGTTGCAGACGTAGATGGTGCTGGCCCCGTGCTGCATCATGCTGCGGGCGGCCAGTTCTCCCATTTTGCCCGCGCCCATCAGCAGCACAGTCTTCCCTTGCAAGGAGCCGAAAATTTTGCGGGCGAGATCGACGGCCACCGAAGCGATGGACACCGAGGAGATGCCAATGCTGGTCTGGTGGCGAACTTTGCGGGCCACGGTGAAGGCGCGCTGCATCAGCGGGTCCAGATTGTTGTTGACTCCGCCAATCGATCGCGCCAGGGTGTAGGACTCTTTTACCTGGCCAAGGATTTGCGGCTCGCCAACCACCAGCGAATCCAGGCTGGAGGCGACGCGGAACACATGCCGGACGACTTCCGACGCGCGGTATTCATACATGTACGGGTGGAGCGCGTCCTTCTCGATGGCGAAATAATTCTGAATAAATTCCAGCAGATCGGCCTGGGCCGGCTCCTGATAGGTGAGGAACTCGACGCGGTTGCAGGTGGAAAGAATCATGCCTTCGCGAACGCACGGTACGCTCAACAGGGAGAGCGTTGCTTCCTGCAGACGCGCTGCGGGAATGGCAAGCCGCTCCCGCACCTGCAGGGGGGCAGATTTGTGATTCACGCCGATGAGGACAAGGTTCATGGCGCGGGAAACCTGTGGACGGTGCTGAACTGGTTGGCCACCCAGACGGTGAGCGCCATGAGAAATACCAGCGAAGAGAGATAGACGGCCCGCTTGCCGCGAAGGCCGGTGTGGCGGCGGACGTAGAGCATCCAGACGTAGAGGAACCACATGCCGATGGAGAGCAGGACTTTGGGGTCGAGAAAATAAGCGGCCCCCACGCTTTCCTGGGCGATCAAAGCGCCCGCCAGCAGACCCAAGGTCATGCAAGGCAGGCCGATAACAAGGGTGACAAACGCGATGCGATCGATGGTGTCGAGAGGCGGCAGATGACTGAAGATGCCTCCAATCTGCTTGTTCTTCAAGCGCCGTTCCTGGATGAGGTAGAGCAAACTGGAAAGGAGACTGAACAACAGTAATGTGTACGCCACCAGCAGCAGCGCGATATGGAGCAGGATCCATCCATTGTGCATCCACTGGCTGGAGACAGGGGCGTGGTCGGGTTGAGCGGCGGGCACTAGCAGCAGAAGAAAGATGACGGGCAGAACAAACAGGCCGAAGGAAATGGCGCGATAGCGCCAGTAAATCGCCAGAAATGTGAGGGTCAGCAGAAGCGCGAACGAAGTTTCGACTTCGTGCAAACTGGCCGGGACCCAGTGATGGGCCAGACGCATCATTTCCACCAAAGCGACCAGATGAAAATAGAACGCGGAGACACAGACGGGATGCACAAACTTTCGCCAGCGGTCGTGGCCGGTGAGCACATCTGGAATGACCGTAAGGCTGGAGACGCCGTATAGAACCAGCGCCACCCGCAGCCAGATGAGATACATTGCCATCGCTCGAAGGACGCTCCCTGCGCTGAACGTACAAGTAAGTATATAGCTCAGACAAAAGCCGTTTACTGTGATGCAGGACACATGTGATGCAGAACACACCGGTTCCGCAGCGGTTGGTGGACCCGACTTCCTTGGGGCGACCTGCAGACAGCGGAAGCGGGAGCGCCTTTCCGATGCTGTAGATTGGTACACATCGTTGCTTGTGGCCTATCTTTAAAGGAAAGGCCGCCTGTTATTTTGTTGCGCCCCAGATCCAGGAGAACCGGTCTGTCCGTGTCCAGCCCCAGTCCGAACGCAACGGTTGAAACGGCCTCCACGCCGTTGATGCGGCAGTATGCCGCAGCCAAGCAAAAATATCCAGACACGCTGCTGTTCTTCCGGCTGGGAGATTTCTACGAGCTGTTCTACGAGGACGCCAAGACCGCCTCGCGGGAACTGCAAATCACGCTGACGTCCCGGGACAAGGAGCGGGCCATCCCGATGTGCGGCGTGCCACACCATGCCGCCGACCAGTACATTACCCGCCTGCTGCGGCTGGGGTATCGCATTGCGATCTGCGAACAACTGGAAGACCCGAAGCTGACAAAAACCATTGTGCGTCGCGAGGTGACGCGGGTCCTGACGCCAGGGACGGCGATCGATCCCACGCTGCACTCGGAGCAAAACAATTTTCTGGCGGCGTTGTACTTTGACGGAGACCCTCATGGAGCACGGATTGGACTGGCGCTGCTGGACAACTCGACGGGCGATTTTCGCGCGACAGAATTTCGCGGCCGCGATGCGCAGGATGCCGCCTCGCAATGCGGCGACGAGCTGACGCGCTTCAATCCGGCTGAGATTTTGCTGGCCGAGAATGCCAGCGCGAATGCCGCGCAACTGGAAGAGGCGTTACGCAGCCGCACGGTGACGCGCCTGGAGCCCTGGGTGCTGACCAAGGACTATGCGGTCCCGCTGCTGGAAAATCACCTGGGCACACGGGAGTTGGCAGGGTTTGGGTTGGAGGGCCACACCGCAGCGGCGGTCGCGGCGGGCGGCATTCTGCACTATCTGCGGGCGACGCAACTGGGCCAGTTGGAACACATCGACCGGGTGCGCTATTACGAACACAGCGGCTGCCTGCAACTGGATGCCGTGACGGTCCGCAATCTGGAACTGGTCGAGCCGTCGATGCCGGATGCGCGCCGGCAGACGACGCTGTTTCACACGCTGGACGCGTGCCAGACGCCGATGGGCAAGCGCAAACTGCGGACAACGGTCCTGCGGCCGCTGATCGATCTGGCGGCGATTCACGAGCGCCTGGACGGCGTTGCCGAGTTGCACAGCGACCTGCAGATGCGCGAGCGAGTGCGAGAGAGCCTTGCCGGCATTCTGGACCTGGAGCGATTGTTGAGTCGGATTTCGCTCGACAGCGCGGGACCGCGCGATTTGCTGGCGCTCGCCAGTTCCGCTGCGAAATTGCCGGCGGTAGCTGCCGTGCTGGCATCGCTTCAGTCGGCGGCGTGGAAACGAATGCATGCCTCGCTCGACTGCCTGACGGACCTGCAGCAGGCGATTGCGACGACGCTGACGGAGCAGCCCCCGGTGCATTTGGAAGATGGCGGAGCGATTGCCGCCGGGGTGGATGCGGAGTTGGACCAACTGCGGTCGTTGAGCTTGAGCGGCAAACAATCCATTGCGGCGATCGAGGAGCGCGAACGCCAGCGCACCGGGATTGGATCGCTGAAGGTCCGCTACAACTCCGTGTTCGGCTATTACATTGAGATCACGAAATCGAACCTGGACCATGTTCCCGCGGAGTATGAGCGCAAGCAAACCCTGGTAAATGCCGAGCGCTTTACCACGCCGGAATTGAAGGAGTACGAACGAAGCGTGTTGGGCGCGCAGGAGCGCTGCCTGGAGATTGAGCGGCGAATTTTTCTCGAACTGCGGCAGACAATTTTGGCAGCGAGCGCGCGGATTCGGGCCAGCGCGGAGACCGTTGCCGAAATCGACTTGCTGGCATGCTTTGCGCATCTGGCGGCGGCGCGGCGCTATGTGCGGCCGGAGGTCGATGACTCGGGAGTGTTTGAAGCCCTGGCGGCGCGTCATCCGGTGATTGAATGGCACATGGAGCAGGCGTCGGAGGGACGGTTCGTTCCCAACAGCGTTTATCTCGACATTGCAGGGCCGAGTCTTTTGCTGGTGACCGGGCCGAACATGGGCGGCAAATCCACGTATCTGCGGCAGGCGGCGCTGCTGGCGATCCTGGCACAGATGGGATGTTTTGTTCCGGCACAGCGGATGCGTCTGGGAATTGTGGACCGCATCTACACGCGCATTGGCGCCAGCGACAATGTCGCCGAGGGCCGCTCGACATTTATGGTGGAGATGACGGAGACGGCCACGATTTTGAATACGGCGACGCGCCAATCGTTGCTGCTGCTGGACGAGATGGGACGCGGCACGGCGACCTTCGACGGCATGTCGCTGGCCTGGGCAACAGTTGAACATATCCATGAAGTATTAGGCGCAAGGACTTTATTCGCAACGCATTATCACGAACTGACGATGCTGTCTGGAATTCTCCCTCGGCTGAAAAATCTGCGCGTGACGGTGCAGGAAAATCCCAAGGGAATTGTCTTCCTCCACGCCATTGAGGAAGGCGCGGCGAACAAAAGTTACGGGATTGAAGTGGCGCGGCTGGCGGGCATTCCGCGGGAAGTGGTGGTGCGGGCAAGAGAAATTCTGCGCCAGCATGAGCGATCGGAAAAGCGAGAGATTGAATCGAGCGGTGAGCGGGATGTGCAGATGACGTTGTTCACTCCGCTGTCGCAGCGGGTCGTCGATGCGATCCATGCGCTCGACCTCAACTCACTGACTCCAATGCAGGCTTTGAATTTATTGCAGGAGCTGCAGCAGGAAGTCCGCGAAGGACTGCCGGCGATGGAGACGCGCGCATGAAAACGACGGCGCTTCGCCATCGCGCCGGATCGCTGCTGATCGTGGGCGTCGAATCCACTGCGCTGACCGCGTTGGAAACGGCGTGGCTGCACAGTTTGCAGCCGAGCGGAATCATTTTGTTCCGGCGGAACATAGAAGCGGCGGCGCAGTTACATGGACTGTGGCAACAAGCTGCATCGACGCTGACGCAACCGTTCTTTCGCTGCGTCGATCTCGAAGGCGGGACAGTGGACCGGTTGCGAGACCTGATCGGGCCAACGCCTTCCGCAGCCGAAGTTGCCTCGACGAATCGACCCGCTGTCTTCCGAGCGCATGGCGCGCTGATCGGACGCATGCTGCACGCACTCGGCTTCAACCTGGACCTGGCGCCGGTGCTGGACCTGGCATTGCCGATTTCGCGCGGCGTGATGGGCACGCGTGTCGTCTCTGCTGATCCAGCGAACGTGATTGCATACGCTCGAGAATTCATCGCTGGGCTGCAACCACACGGAGTCTTATGCTGCGGCAAGCATTTTCCGGGGCTTGGCGGCGGAACATTGGATTCGCACCGCGCCACGCCGAGCATCTCCCTAACGTGGGAGCAGGTTTGGGAGCAAGACCTGCAACCGTATCGCGCGCTGGCTGCCGAGCTGCCGCTGATCATGGTAAATCACGCGGCCTATCCGAAGATCGAGCGGCCGTCGCGGCCGGCGTCTCTGTCGCGCTTCTGGATTCAGGAGGTGCTGCGGGGGAAACTGCGGTATCGCGGACTGGTCATTTCCGACGACATGGAAATGGGCGGAGTGCTGGACCACGCGTCGCCGGAAGCTGCCGCGATTGAGGCCATCGCCGCTGGGACGGATCTGCTGGAAATCTGCCATCGTGCCGACCGCGTACTGGCCACGCATGAAGCGCTGCTGCGAGAGGCGGAGCGCTCGCCTGCATTTGCACGCTGCGTGGACAATGCGGCCAAACGCGCGGCTGGCGCGAAGCTGCAATTGCTGAAAAAGCCGGACTTGCCACGACCGCTTTCTGTCGCCGCGCTGAAACAGTTACAAAACGCGCAGCAGCGGTTGCGTGAGAGAATCGCACGCGCAACTGCGGAGACGGCGGGATGAAAAAACCTTCCAGCGAGAAACTTACTCCGCAGAAACGAAGCCGACCGTTGACCGTTGCCGGAATTATGAGCGGCACTTCCGCCGACGGCATCGATGTGGCGCTGGTCCGGATTGCGCCGCCGCGCGGCCCGCAAAACGATCTTCCGCGTCTGCGACTTCTGGCGCACGTGGCTGTTCCGTATCCGGCAGCGTTTCGCAGGCGCATCCTGCAAATGATGAATGCCGAGTGCGCATCGGTCGCGGAAATGTCGCGGCTGCATTGGCGGCTGGGACAGATGTATGCGGACGCGGTGGAGTCGGCGCTGCAAAAACATCCGATGCAGGTTGACCTGGTGGGCTGCCACGGCCAGACAATTTACCATCAAGGCGTTGCCGCGCCGTTTCTCGGCGGCCGGGTCGCGTGTACATGGCAGATGGGAGAAGCTTCTGCGATCGCCGCCAGGCTTGGCGTTCCGGTCGTGTCGGATTTTCGGCCGGCCGATATCGCTGTCGGCGGCCAGGGCGCGCCGCTGGTACCGCTGCTGGATACCGTTGCGTTTCACCATCCCACACGCAATCGCGTGCTGCAAAATCTTGGCGGCATCGCCAACCTGACGGTGATTCCAGCGGGCGCCTCGCAACAGGAAGTTTTCGCCTTCGATACTGGCCCGGCGAACATGGCGATCGACGCGTTGATGACGGAATTGTTCGGCAGGAAATATGACGCCGCAGGCGCGACGGCGAGGCGCGGTCGCGTGCTGGATGCGGTGGTGCGCAATTGTTTGCGCGATCGATTTTTCCATGCGCCGCCGCCGAAGTCCGCCGGCAGAGAACAATTCGGGCGCGAGTTTGTGGCGCGTTTTCTGTTGGACTGCCGGAAGAAAAGCAAGCAGCGTGAAGATGCCGTCGCGACGGCAACGGCGCTGACGGCGCGCAGCATTGGGCTGGCGTGGAGGGACTTTGTTGCACCGGCGCTGAGCGACGCGCCGACGGACTATATTGTTGCGGGCGGCGGCGTGCGCAACGCGACCTTGATGAAAATGGTCCGCGAGGAATTGGCAGTCTTCGGAACAATCAAGGTCAAGACAAGCGACGAGTTTGGAATGCCGGCGGCGGCGAAAGAAGCGATGGCCTTCGCGCTGCTTGCGTATCGGACGTGGCGCCGTTTGCCGGGAAACCTGCCGAGGGCGACGGGCGCGGAGCGGGCTGCGATCCTGGGAAAAATTACCTATGCGTAACTGGCGCCGGTTGTGCGCCCGCACTGTGGCAAGACTTTGCCTGGCGAGCGCTTCTACTTGCGGCGTGGCCCTGTTGCTGGGATGCGGCCAAAAGCCAGTTGACCCGAACGTTGTCACGGTCGCGATTGAAAGCAGCCCGACGAATCTCGATCCGAGGATTGGACCCGACGCGCAATCGGAGCGAATCGACGAGCTGATCTTCGATTCGCTGGTGAAAAAAGATGCGCAATTCAATCTGCAACCGGACCTGGCGACCCGCTGGGAGATGCCAAATCCACTGACGTACGTGTTTCATCTGCGTACCGGCGTGCGGTTCCAGAATGGCCAGGTTTTTACGGCGCGCGACGTAAAGTGGACGCTGGACTCGATGCGGGACCACAGCATTTTGACCGCGAAATACCAGGCCTACAGAAACATTGCTTCGATCGACGCGCCGGATGCGCAGACCGTGGTCATCCACATGCAGCAGCCCGACGCGGCGCTGCTGTGGAGCCTTTCCGACGGCGCGCTCGGCATTGTTCCGTACGGAAGCGGGCGCGATTTCCAGCAGCATCCCATCGGCACCGGACCGTTTCGCTTTGTCAGCCAGGAGCTGGACAAGGAAGTTGTGCTGGAGCGCAATCCGCTCAGTTGGCAGGCAGTTCCAAAGATCGCGCGACTGCGGTTTGAAGTGGTCCCCGACGCGATGACGCGCGCGCTGGAGTTGCGCAAGGGCTCTGCGGATGCGGCATCGAACGCCCTGTCTCCGGACATGATCTGGTCGATGCGCAAGGACCCGAAACTGGCGGTCGCAGAGGCGCCTGGAACGGTCGTGCAATATCTCACGTTCAATTTGCGCGACCGATATCTACGGGACGTGCGTGTACGCCAGGCGATTGCCGACGCCATGAATCGTCCGCTGCTGATCGCCACGCTGTTGCGCGGCATGGCGCGTCCTGCGGACAGTCTGCTTCCCCCAAACCATTGGGCGTACACGGGGGACGTGACGCAGTACGACTACGATCCGCAGCAAGCGCGACGGCTTTTAGACGATGCCGGGTATCGACCCGGACGGGATGGCATCCGCTTTCATCTGACGATGAAGACATCGAACGATGAAGGGACGCGATTGCTGGCCATGGCGCTGCAACAACAGTTGCGGGCGGTGGGGATTGCGCTCGATGTGCGCAGTTTTGAGTTTGCCACGTTTTATTCCGATATCTCGCGCGGATCGTTCGGCATGTACAGTCTGCGCTGGATTGGCGGCAATGAGGACCCGGATATTTTTCGCTATGCGTTTGCGTCGTCCAGTGTTCCGCCGCATGGCGCGAATCGCGGAAATTATTCCAACGCGGAAGTCGACGGGTTGTTGCAGGCGGCGGCGGAAGACTCGAACCAGGCGGAGCGTCGCACAGCGTATGTGCGGGTGCAGCAGGTTCTGGCCAACGATCTGCCGAGTTTGCCGCTGTGGTTTCTCGATTCCGTCGTGATCTACAATCGGCGACTCAGCGGCGTCGAGGCATCGCCGTCTGGAAATTTTTATTTCCTGGAGACGGCAGTTCCCCATGCGGCGCAATAGGCAGGGATTTTCCCGTAGAAATACATGGGTCCTTCGCTGCGCTCAGGATGACATTTCAACATATCTATGGAGCTACAGAAACCGCGGGACCGTGCCCGTCGCAATTCGGGAGGGTCTCCGGGGCGGGCTGGAAAAGCCGGCCAGGCGTACGGTCAGCAGCATCGCGGGCACAAGAAACACGGTTGAGTTGAGCACCCACATGATGACGCCGGCGGCGACCTGGTCCGAGAGCGGAGAGACGTGGAATGGGTTGGGCCCGGAAACATAGAACTGATAAATCGGCCGATCGCAGAATGCGAGAAACGCGGAGAGCGCGGTGTTCACGATGTCCGCGGAGAGAAGGTACACCAGGACCATCCAGCCGTTGTAGCGAGCGCTGCTGGGCCACGGATTCAGCACCACCCGCCAGAAAAGCAGCGCCGTGACGAGAAAACATATGTGTTCAAAGTCGTGGACATTTTCGTTGCGCAGGGCGTAATCGTATGCTTTGGGAAGGTGCCAGCCGAGAAAGACTGCATTGAACGCGAGCCAGGAGACTATAGGACCGGCAAGGAAATGGCCGACGGCGCGCAACCAGCGCAGGCCGATCAGCGGTCCGGCGATGCGCTGGACGCTCCATCGGGGCAGTCCGCGCAGCAGAGGCACCACAGGAGCGCCGAGCAGCACGAGCGGCGGGACGGCGGACATCAGCAAAAAGTGCTGCACCATGTGGGCGCCGAGCAACGTGTCGGCGAATCCATCGATCGGCGAGGCGATGGCGAGCCACAAGACCGCCATGCCGACGACAAAACTCGCGAGGCGCTCGATGGTGAAATAGGCCGGCCTGGTCCGGCGAATCGCGAGCCAGCCACGCACGTAGACCACGGACACAACGATGACGCTGACGGTCAGCCAGAACGGCGGCGACCAAGCGTCAAAAATTGCCTGCGTTGCTGTGGACATGGCATCCTCGCTTCGGTGCTTACCTTAGTTTCTCCCCACTCAAGCCAACAGATGGCTTGAATGGGCCGCCCTCGGATTTTTGTTGCGTCCTCGGAAAGAATACGAACCCAGGTTAGCTACGCGAACCTGGGGCGCCCGCAGTCCTACGCAAACTGCAAATCCTCTCTAAGAATGCATGGATGACGCGCTACTGCTTGCCGTCCTGACGCGGCTGCGCAAGCGGCGCGCCCTCCGCCAATGGACGGGCCAGGTCGCGCGCCGGCATTTGATTGCCGTTCAGCGTTTCGAGGAAACCGACCAAAGCCGTCGTTTCCTGCGGACTCAATGCGCTGCCATACGCGGGCATGTTCCCGCTGCCCTGCAGCACCTGGCGGATCAACTGGCTTTCCGTCATCTGCGTCGCCACGCGATTCAGTTCAGGTCCACGCTTGCCTCCGACACCATCGAGCGAGTGGCAATTGCGACATTGCATTTGTTGAAAGACGACCGCGCCGCGCCGTTCCAGCGGAGTCCGGTCCTTCAGATATTTCGGCTGCACCGGGTCCGCGCTCCACGCATTCATGACCGGGCTCCACGGCGGATTTTCTCCCAGGCTGGTGAGGATGGCGAGCGAGACGGCAATCGCGCAAACCATTAGCACAGCGACAGGGCGACGCGACCAGTGTTTCTCGCCTTCTCCCGCGTACAGCGGCAGTCCAAGCATCACGCAGATCACCGCAACGGGCGCGATGAGAAGAAGCGACGTTTCCAGAGCGGGCGGAGCCAGCGCGAAGATCGCGTAGATCCAAAGGAACGCCACATCCGGCTTGGGCGCGGTTTGGATGATGGTGGGATCGGGCGGGCCGCTGGGCCCGATGGGACCAAAGAAAATGGCGCAGGCCATGATTGCCAGAAGAATGGCGGCGGAAAACATGACATCTTTCCAGGCCGCGTCCGGAACGAAGGGGACACCGTCTTGATGGGTCTGCGCTTCGTATTCCTGAATGTAGGTGCTGCGGCGCACCAGCCGGCCCGGCATGGGCCACTCGTTGATGCCGAGGCGGAGGACCATCCACACATGCACGCCGACCAGGGCAATCAGAATTCCGGGAATAATAAACACGTGCAGCGCAAAGAATCGCGAGAAGGTGGTTGCCCCAATGATGGGACCGCCGAGCATGAAGTGGACCAGCCACGCGCCGATGAGAGGGACCCTCCCCATGATGGACGCGCCAATCCCCAATCCCCAATAGGCATCCTGATCGAAGCGAAGCACCTGGCCGGTGAAGGCCATGCCGAGCGTCAGCAGCAACAGGAACACGCCGACGATCCAGGTGAGTTCGCGGGGAAACTTATACGCGCCGAACAGGAACACCTGGGTCATGTGAATCAGGACGATGGCGATCATGAAATCCGATCCCCATCCGTGCAGCGCGCGCAGGAACCATCCCAGCGTCAGGCCGTGGTTCAAGAAGTTCAGGCTGTTCCAGGCGTCGCGCGCGGTGGGCGTGTAGACCAGCGCCAGCAGGATGCCGGTGACCACCTGCAACATCAGGATCACGGAAGCCGCGCTGCCAAAGACGTACCACCAACTGGCGCTGTTTGCCGGAATTGGATGCTCGGCTGCTTCGGTGACGGGTTTGGCGAAACCCAGGCGACGGTCGAGCCACCGATAGAGCGCAAGGCCCTTTTCCTTTATCCCTGGCATGATGCGCACCCCGGCCCGGCAACGCTGGCTTCTGTCGATAAAGTGGGCAATTCACCCGCCCAGATGAGAAGTTGATTGCCGGCGATTTTGTATTTGTATTCATACAGCCCGCGCGGCGGAGGTCCGGCAGCGACCGAGCCATCCTGGTAGTACACGCCGCCATGGCAAGGGCACATGAACAGTTCGGATTGAGGGAACCAGTGTACCGGGCAGTCCATGTGGGCGCAGTTGATGGCGAACACCTGGAATCGATTGCCGGCAATATGCCGCACCCAGCAAGGCAGCGTGCGTGTCTGGCCGTCCGCCGGCGTGCCCATCGGATTGCGATATTTTCCGAGGCGCGTTTCTCCCGGTGGAAACCGATCGAGGGTCCCGACGGAGACCCAGTTGTTGTAGCTTGCATTTCGCTTGAAGAATGGGCCGAACAGATAGCCGAGAACAGGCGCCGCCAAAACAGCGCCCACGGCGCCGTTCAGCAGCAGGGAGACCTTGAAAAGAAATTTTCTGCGCGAGTGTTCGCTCGGCTGATTCAGCGGATTGTCGCTGCTCGGGTCATCGATCGAATGGTTCAAAGGGTCCTCCACCGTCACTCCTGTTGCGGCACTTCGTTGGTTTCAGTTCCTTTTCGGGGGATTTTGACCGGTCGGCGGCGAACTGGGAAACGGCTGGCCGGGAAACCGAACGCGGTGCGATCCCAACCACGCAACCACGTCGGTGACTTGCTTGTCGGTCATGGGTTCGTCGAAACCATCGCCGCGCCAGTCCGGCATTCCCTCACCGGGAAGACCGGCAACCACAATGTCGCGCAATCCCCGATTGCCGATCAGCGACAGGTAGGTTGGATCGACAATGGAGCCGGCCACGCTGGACTTCGAGGCGGCACCGGTCGCAGCCGCGCCAGTCCCATCCGCGCCGTGACAGCGGGCGCAATGGGCTTGAAATGCCGTTTTGCCCGCGACAATGTCGGGGGCCGTTGTCGCCGTGTAGCCGGGCGGATGGGTCCCATCCAGAATGCCGGGTCTCCCCCAATGCGCGATCATTCCGTTGACAATGTTTTCCACCTGCTGGCCCGTCAACATGCCGCCGCTGGACTGCGCAAAGGCATGCATGGACTGAAGCGACACGCCGCCGGCAACGATGGGGACCATGCGATCGTGTCCCGCCCAGGCGAGATACACGGGATTGTCGAGAGGCAGGGCGGGGCCGTTCAATCCGCCGTCGCCGTGACAGGCGGAACAATTGTCCTTGTAGAGAATCGCGAAGCCTAGGGTTTGGTCCGGGCGCAACGTTTCCTGGCGAAATCCAGGCTTGCCCGGCAGATGACTACAACCCTCCGCGGCAAGCAGGAGGATGGCGGCGACGATGCTTGCGCCCGCAGTTTGCAAACTTGTCCTCATTGGGTGCGGTCCTCGTCATCCGCTTCCTCTTCCACGCCCGGCGAGATCAAACCTGCGCGTTCCGCAAATGGCCGCGCCTGGAATTGCGGAGTGCGCACGCGAACATGCAGATTCACCACAAAGCCGGCCACCAGGCCGAAGGCAATCTGCGATGCAATGAACCAGAGCCAGTCGATCCGCCGGTTCATGGTTGGATTGACGGCCTCCAGGCCCGCATACAAAAGCCCGCTCCAGAAAATGGGAGCCAGAAACCCGGCAGTGGCAATCGGTTCCCACGGAAACATGGGAAGGATGGCGCCGTAGAGAAGGCCGACCAGTACCGACGCAAGAACATGCACCACGCCGGCCACCAGCAAGCCTTCGAGATGGAAGGAACTGAGGAATGCGGTGCTCCTCTCCGACCATCCAGGGATGGCCATCGCCGCCAGCAGGTTGGGAGCGTACCAAAGACTGTGAAAACGAACCAGCCCAAAGATCGTCGCCGGGGCAATCATGGCGACTCCGCCGGCCAGGCCTCCCTTGACGCCGGCGCTCAGCGTATATCGTTCCACCGGAAGGAAGCTGCGGTGCGAGGCGGCGGCAGGCAGGCGCGCCACTTGTTCGCGCGAGCTTTTGATTTCGATGATTTCAGTGGTCACCGATACATACTCGTGCCGCTCGTGCGGAAAAATATTTCGGAACCAGCCGACGCAGGCGAACACGATCAGAACGAACCCGAGTGCGCTGATGGCCCAGGCCGTCACCAGGCCGGCAAACAGCAATGTCGCCCCGATCGCCAATATAAATGGCCACGCTGTGGGGGCGGGCATGTGAATGGCATGGACGGAGGAACGGCCGTTCTCAGTTTTGGTATTCATCATGTTTCTCGCATCGTCATCTTCCAACGATATAAACGACGGTCAGAACAACCACCCATACCGCGTCGACAAAGTGCCAGTACATTGAGAGCGTATGGAAATGGTCGGTTTGATCTTCGCCGACCAAGCCAAATAATCCGAGAATCAGCACCACGCTGAGCATGAGAAGCCCAATCAGGACGTGGGTGGCGTGCAACCCCACCAGAGAATAAAACGTGGTGCCGAACAGACTGGTGTGGATGGTGAAATTTTGTTTGTAAATTAGATCGAGCCACTCTCTGGCGGTGCCCAGCAAAAAAATCCCTCCCAGCAAGATGGTGCCCGCAAGCCAGCCGATAAAGGACAAGCGGCTCCGTTTTTTGAGGCCATCGACGGACAAGTGTATGGTCAGGCTGCTGGAGAGCAAACAGATGGTGCCAAAAATCGGCAGCTTGAGGATTTCCCTTGGGGTGGGTCCGCTGAGACTCTTTCCTATGTAGTAAATGTAGGCCACCACAAAGATGAGGAACATGGCGGATTCGGCGGTGATCAAACACCACATCCCCACGCTGCCGCGGTACGGCAACTCCCATGGATCGTCCTTGACGTCGAAGGTGAACGGGATCGTCGTCATTTTTGGGCCGCCAGTCGATTCTCGGTTTCGAGTTCATATTTCCAGTCCGGATCTTCCGGATGTTTCAAGTCCCACAGGGGGCGACGGCTGCGGACCATGGGATCTTCGGCGAAGTTGTAGCTGGGCGGCGGTGAGGTGGTCGCCCACTCCAGCGTCCATGCGTCCCAGGGATCGTTGCCGGCAAGTTCGCCGTAAAAGTGGGAGCGCACCAGGTTGTAAACGAAGATGAGGACCGCAATCGCCTGAATGAATGCTCCCAGGGTCACGACCAGGTTCCACGTGGCCCAGTGGTGACCTGGCTCGTAGGTATAAATCTCGCGGGGCATCCCCAGCAGGCCGACGATGTGCATGAAGTCGAAGGTCATCTGAAAGCCGATGACGAAAAGCCAGAAGTGCCACCTGCCTAACCTTTCACTCATCATGCGGCCGGTGATCTTCGGGAACCAATAATAGAACGCGGCAAACAGGGCAAAAACGATGCCGCCGACAATGACGTAGTGAAAATGGGCAATCAGAAAATAGGAATTGTGCAATTGCCAGTCGAAGGGCGCCACCGACAACATGATTCCAGTCAGCCCTCCCAGCGTGAATTGAAACAGGAACGCCGTGCAGAACAGCATGGGGACGGTGAAATGGATTTTTCCGCCCCACATGGTCGCCAGCCAGTTGAAGATTTTGATCCCAGTGGGAACGGAAATGATCATGGTAGACAGGACAAAGGCAGTGTTGGCAGCCGCTCCCATGCCCACCGTGAACATGTGGTGCGCCCATACCGTGAAGCTGATGAATCCAATCCCGACTGAAGCCGCTACCATGGCCGGATATCCGAAGATGGCTTTACGCGAGAAGACGGGAACGATTTCGTTGACAAATCCAAAGGCGGGCAGCACCAGGATGTAGACTTCCGGATGTCCGAAGATCCAGAAGAAATGCGCCCATAGAACGGCCGAGCCGCCAGCCTGAGAGTCGAAGAAATGGCCGCCCAGGAAACGATCGATCAGCAGCATGATCTGCGCGGCGGACAACGGCGGAATGGCCCCAAGCGCCATCACGGACGTGACCAGCATCAGCCAGACGAACAGCGGCATCCGGTTCAGCTTCATCCCTTTGCAGCGCATGCAGAGCGTGGTGGCAACGATATTCAGGGCGGTGCCGATGGTCCCAATGCCGCTGATAAAGATCCCCAGCGCCCAATAGTCGGCGGCATGGCCTTTTGAGAAGGCAGTTGAGGTCAGCGGCGCATACGCAAACCAGCCCTGGTCGGGAACTCCAGGACCGCCGTAGAGGCCCTGGCCTCCCACCAGGCTGTAGTAGAGCAACAGGGCGCCAAAGAAAAAGATCCAGAAGCTGAAGGCATTCAGCCGGGGAAATGCCATGTCGCGAGCGCCGATCATCAGCGGCACGAAGTAGTTCGCGAACCCGAACAAAATCGGCATGGCCACGAAAAAGATCATGGTAGTGCCATGCAGCGTGAATAGCTGATTGAAGTGTTCCGGCGAGAGAAATGTCGCCTCGGGCCTGGCAAGCTGGATGCGAATCAACAGAATTTCGATTCCGCCGATGAGGAAAAACAATAGCGCGGCGGCGATGTACATGAGCCCGATTTTCTTGTGATCGGTGGTCACGATCCACGCATGCATCACCTCCAGCCAGGGCCGGGGATGCTTCTGCTTCGGAGTCAGATCGAGCACTCCCGACAGCGGTATGGAATCAGCCATGGCTTGCGCCTCTCGCTTTCTCAGCTTACTTCAGTGTCGCCAGATAGGACGCGATCAAGGCAACGTCCGCATCGCTCAGTTTCATGGCCGGCATCAGGCAACCGGGTTTGTAGCGGTCAGGGTCTTTGATCCAGCCCTCCAGATTGTCGTGGGTATTCGGCAACGCGCCCGATGCAAGAGTGTCGCGGCTCATCAGGTGGGTCAGGTCCGGTCCGAAGCGGCCGTTCGCCACTGTGCCGCGGATGGTGTGGCAGTTGATGCAGGCGTTCTGTTCAAACACCGCTCTTCCGGCCGCTACGCTGGGGTCTTGAACGGCTGGTTTCTGCTGATTGGCGAGCCACTTCTGGAAGTCGGCGGGCGTCTGGGCGTAGACGCGAATCAGCATCCGGGCATGCTCCGCGCCGCAAAACTGCGCGCACTGGCCAAGGTAGACGCCGGTCGCTTCCGGCTGAATCCACATTTCGTTCACCTGGCCGGCCATCAGGTCCGTCTTGCCGGCCAGCCGCGGCACCCAGAAACTGTGATCGACATCCGCCGTGACAAGTTTCATGAAGGTTGGCATCGGATGTTTCGCATCGTCGCTGACTGGAACGTGCAACTCATCCGCCGTCGCAAAGTTGTATTTCGGGTAGGTAAACTCCCACCAGAACTGATGGCCGGTGACGGTGACATCGAGCGCCTGTGCCGGGTGCGGAGCGTTTTGGACGCTGAAGACGATTCGCACGGTGGATAGAAACAGCACTACCACAATCAGGATTGGAATTACGGTCCACGCCAGTTCAATCTGGTTGCTTCCGTAAATCTGGGGCGGCTCTGTGTCGTCATCTCCGGGGCGCCAGCGAAAGCGAATGACGACGTACAGCAGCAATCCGAAAACAATGACGAAAATTGCGCCGGTGACGATGAGCACAAACATCGAGAGCCGAAAAATGTCGTGGGCAGGCGCCGACTGGGGAGAAAAGATGTTGGTGGAAGATGTAAAAAGCTTCTCGAAGAAGCCGCCGCCGGAGCGAGCGGCCATTGCCAGGGCCGCGGCATGGAAGGATGCATGACCCTGCGCCGCCGACAACAGTATCGCGGGCCGCACGGCATTCAAACTGGGAAACCTCAATGCACCGCTCCTGCAACGCTGAATGCCGGTGTTTGTTTGTCGGAAAGGTTTTGCATGCCCGCTGATGGCTGAATCCGGAGTGATGTGCCCACATTCCAGTATGCCATCGATCCGCCTGGCAGTTGCGCGATCCATATTTTGAAATGCAACAGCCATTCGATGCAGTATGTTTCTCCGGCTTCATTGCATCACTGACGGATACGAGGATTGGCGAGGATGTAGAGCGCATCGGTGAGAAGATTGACCAGCACATAGGTCAGACCGATCGCCAGAATGCAGCCCTGCACCAAGGGATAATCCCGATTGGAGATGGCGGAGATGGTGAGCCGACCGATTCCGGGCCAGGAAAAGATGGTCTCGGTCACAATGGCGCCGGCCAGCAACACTCCGAACTGCAGGCCGATGACCGTCAGCAGAGGAATCATCGCGTTGGGCAGGGCGTGACGATAGACGACCGCGCGCTCGGAAAGACCTTTGGCGCGGGCGGTGCGAATGTAGTCCTGGCCAAGTTCCTCCAGCATGGAGGTGCGAACCATGCGCGTCAGAATGGCCGCCAGAGCGGACCCCATGGTGAGCGTCGGCAGAATAAAATTCCGCCACGACCCCGTACCCGAGACGGGAAGCCATCCCAGTACAATGCCGAACACCAGAATCAAAATGGGTCCAAGCGTGAAACTTGGAAACGAGACCCCAAACAAACTGATCGCGCCCAGGCTTTGGTCCTGCCACTTGGAGCGGTGGCGCGCGGACGCGATGCCGGCGGGGAACGACAGTAGAATGGCGAGCAAAATCGCGGGGACCGCAAGCTCCAATGTATAGGGATAGCGCGACAGAATCAGTTCTGTCACCGGCCTGTTGAAGCGAAGCGATTGTCCCAGGCTGCCGTGCAGCACGCCATTCCAATAGCGGACATATTGGACGCCAAGCGGAACATCCAGGCCATACGCGTGCCGCAGCGCGCCAATGTCGGACGCGGTCGCTCCCTCCCCCAGCATCTGCTCGACTGGATCGCCGGGGACAAGATGGATGAGAAAGAAGATGAGCGATACAACAAGCCACAGCACGGGAAGCAACAGCAGGAGCCGCTTGAGGACCGTTCGCCAGGCTGCCTTCATGCGGGACCGCTCCCCTCGGCTTTGTTCAGGCCGATCTTGCTCCCTGGATTTTCAACTTCGGCATTGGCGTCGATGCTTTCGGGTCTGGCCGGCAGCATGACGCTGTCGTCGAAGAGGGAGCCTTGCGCCTGAACGTTTGGCAACGGTTGTCGATCGGCTGGCGTGAACGATTCAACGCGGATGCTGGTGATGCGGCGGTCTTCCATGGAGGCGACGGTGAACCTTCGCCCGTCATGCACAAAAGAGTCTCCCACCCTGGGAATTTTCTGCATGTACACCAGCAGAAATCCAGCCAGAGTTTCCACCCCGCCATCGTGCGGCAGATGCCAACCCAATTGCGTTTCCAGGTCCAGCAGGGTCACGTTGCCATGCAGCACCAGCGTGCCCGAGGAAAGTTTTTGCATGGAGCTGTCGCGCACATCGAACTCGTCCTCCATCTCGCCGACAATCTGCTCCAGCGCGTCTTCGACCGTGACCAATCCGGTGATCGAACCGAATTCGTCCACAACGATGGCCAGATGCCTCCTTCGCGTCTGAAACTCCGTCAACAGATCGGAAACCGCCTTGGTCTCGGGAACGAAAAAGACATCGTGCATCAGTTGACCGATTTGCATCTCGCTCTCGCCGCCGTGGATTGCGTTCCCAGGAGGCGTTGTCCGCAGGATGGCGCGGGAATGCATCAGTCGCGCCATGTCCTTGGCATAGACCACGCCGACGATGTGCTCCGGTCCTCGCGCAGGATCGTAGACCGGCACTCGCGAGCGCTGCACCTGCGTAAGGCGAGCATTGGCTTCCGCAATGGGAAGATTGGCGGGCAGAGAGAAAATCTTCTGCCGCGGCGTCATGATTTCGCGCACGGTGATCGTGTCCAGATCGAGCACGCGATGGATGATCCGCTCCTGCTTTTCCGGCAGCAGGCCCATGCGGCGGGTGGCCGTGGCGATCAGCTTCAACTCCTCCGGGGAGTGGACGCTGCCTTCGGGCGCGCGGGAGAGCCGGAACAAACGCAGCACGACCTCCGCCGAAGCGTTCATCAGGCGGACCAGAGGCCGCGTGACGCGCATAAAGACATGAATGGGGCCGGCGATGGCCAATGCCATTTTTTCGCCCTGGCGCAGCGCCAGCGACTTGGGAACGAGTTCGCCGAAAATGACTTCCAGATAGGTAATCAGGCTGAACGCCAGCGCGCCGGACAGAATGCCGCCGTAGAAACGCGCATGTGGCAGCAGGGAAAGCCAGGGCAGCAAAAAGCGGGCGACAAACGGTTCGCCGAGCCAGCCCAGGGTCAGGCTGGCCAAGGTCACGCCCAGTTGGACGGCGGGCAACAGCTCGTCGAGATTGGCCTGTAAATCGGCGACGATGCGGGCGCCCGTGCGTTTCTGTTCAATCAGTTGCTGCACGCGTGTTCGCCGCAACGAGACCAGGGCAAACTCCGCCGCGACGAAAAAAGCGTTGGCCAAGATCAGCGCGGCAATGGCGGCGGCCCGAAATAGCGGCAGACTGGGCATTCGCCTCCGAGTCTAAAGCAAAACCGGGGACGCTGTAGCGCTGCTGGAGGCGGGCCCGCGGAAGGAATCCGAGGCATGGGTTAGTTTTCCGGGAACCCTTGTCAGGAATTCCTCGTAACTTTGGCTTGCCGGTAGTACATTCTCAATTGATCTTAGGTTTCGTCGGAGGATTCCCCCATGCACGCTCCACGATTTGCCACGGCATTTTTTGCCGTCATTTTCCTTTCAACCCTTTGCTTTGCGGCGGAACCGGAATTCCACCGCTCCTTGACCGTCAACGGAAATCTGACCTTCAGCGTCTGCGCCACTTCCGGATCGATCCACGTTGCCGGAGTCGAAGGCAGCAAGGTTGCAATCTCGGCCAACCTGCACAAAAGCAACTGGCACACCACCGGCACGTCTGGAGACATGAAGGAGATTGCCGCCAATCCTCCCATCCACCAGACTGGCAATGAAATCAAGGTGGGCGACGCGGACACATGCGGCGGCGCCAAGGCCCACAACATCGATATCGACTATGAGATTACGGTCCCTAAAAGCTCCACCGTGGAGGCCGTGACCGGGCCCGGCAACGTGCATGTGGAAAATATCGGCGGTTTTGTCCATGTCGCGGCAGGCAGCGGCAATATCGTCGCCAGCAACGTTGGCCCGGATTCCAAACTTGCCACTCGGTCCGGCACTGTCGATATTCAGGGGGCCCATGGGGCGGTGATGGCCGTCACCGGATCGGGGAACCTGTCGGTCCGCGATTCTGAGGTAAGCGAAGCGCGGCTACACACCGGCTCGGGAAACATTACGACCACGAACCTTCATGGCGGCATGCGGGTCAACTCGGGCACCGGGAACCTGACCATCGGCGGGATGCCGAGCGCCGATTGGAAGCTCGAGACTGGCTCCGGGGCCATTCAAATCCATGTCGACCCGAACGCGAAATTCACATTGGACGCGGAGACCGGCTCCGGCACCATCGATTCAAACCTGCCCAGCCCACTCTCCGGCCACATCGCCAACGGCGTGTTAAAAGGGCCGGTGAACGGCGGCGGCCCGACCGTCCAGGTGTATACGGGTTCGGGAAAAATTACTTTCGATTAAGAATGCCGCAAGCAGATGCGGGGGCCGCGAACGAATGTTTCTCCCTGGAAACTCTGCGCGATGTTGTCCATCGTGGCAGCCCCGCTGCATTTTTGGCCGCCCGGTTTCGCTTACAGTAGAGATATGGTCCATGGGCCCCGCAACCTCCCCGTTGAGCGCTTTCGCCTGATTGTGTTTGACCTGGACGGAACGCTGATCGATTCTCGCGCCGACCTGACGCACTCCGTCAACGCGATGCTGCGATACCTTCACCGGACTGAACTGCCGGAGGACGTGATCGCCAGCTATATCGGCGACGGTGTCGGGATGCTGGTGCGGCGCGCGCTGGGAGACCCAGCCGATGCCGCGCTGCTGGACGACGCCGTCGAGTATTTCCTCGCCTATTATCGCGAGCACAAACTGGACAACACTTACGTCTATCCCGGAATGCTGCCGCTGCTGGACGCGTTGCGCGATCATCCGAAGCGGCCTCTGCTGGCGGTGCTGACGAACAAGCCGGTGGGGCCGTCGCGGGCCATCTGCGAAGCGCTGGGACTGGCGGAGGGAATGTTTCGCATCTACGGCGGCGACAGCTTTCCCACCAAGAAGCCGGATGCGCTGGGGTTGCAGACCTTACTGGGAGAAGCCAAGGTTGCACCCCATCAGGCGGTCATGGTCGGAGATTCCGATGTCGATGTTCTAGTGGCGAAGAATGCCGGAACGTTTTCGATCGGCTGCAGCTTCGGCCTCTCGCCGCACACCTTGGAGATTGTGCCGCCCGACGTGCTGGTTCACGCGCCGCTGGACTTGCTCCCATTGCTGGCGGGCCAGGACGGAATGCCAGATACTGCCGTCGAAATGGGACGAGTCATCTGAGCCCTTCGGCTGCGCTCGGAGCAGGCTCTTAAAGCCGTGCCCCGATACAAGACCTGAAATGATTTCTTTCCGGCAGAAGACCGAAGATTATTTCTTCCACGAATTTACGACTCAAGACCCTAGCCTCGCCAGGATGCGTCACCCATGACATTTCGCTATCGGTGGAAATGCGTTAGGCCACGGCGATGGCGGCGACCTCATAGTCTTCGACGCGCGGGATGGTGAACTGCAAGGTCTGGCGCGCCAGATGAAACGGCACTGTTTGCCCGGCTTTCAGCAGCTCGACGGATTTCACGCCGACTCCCTGCGGCAGCTTCATGCGGACGGTTTGCGGGCCCAGCGGGTAGGCCGACTGCAGCCAGCAGTGCTGGGCGTTGGGGTTGGTGTAGTTGAGCAGATGCACGGCGTAGCCGGGGGACGTCTCCCAAGTGAGGGTCTCGATGAAGCCTTCTCCATCAACGTGAACGATGTGCTGGTCGCGGGTGATCCAGCGGAGGGTGTTGCGCAGCAGCCGCAGTAGATCGCCGTGGCCGGTGAGCCAGTAGGTGCGCTCGATGTCTCCGGGGAAGTAGGCGATGCGGCTGGGGCCGGTTTCGCGCAGGACCACGGCGGGCACATCGGTGTGCGGGACAGGCGGGTAGGCCAGCTCCGGCGGATAGCTGACGAAGCCGGGGACGACGGTGAGCAGCGGACCCGGCACGGGCTGGAGAGGCACGCGATTTTGCGCGCCGGGCAGCCAGTTAGTGTCGGTGAATCCACGCAGGAGCGGATGTTGGCTGGTGGCGTTCGGATTTTCAATGCGCGCATAGTACGCATTGCCGTTGGTGCCGACGACCTCTCCGGCCTTGTGGATGCCGAGCAGGTCGGCGAGGCCGAAATCCGCGCGCGGGGCGAGATTTTCGTCGTAGAGAGAAGTCTCGAAGCTGGCCATGATCGATCCGCCCGAGCGCACATAGTCGCCAATCTGCCGGCATTGACGGTCGCTGAGCATGGCGATGTTCGGCAGTACGAGTGCGCGATATCTGCTGAGGCGTTCCGCGTCGAGACGGTCTTCATGGACGAAGTCGAACGCGAAACGGCCCTGGAGGAGCGCGTCGTAGAGGCCCTGGATCGTCTGATGCATATAGTCGCGCGAACGCGCGGTGACGGGACCGGGGTAGAGCAACTGCGTGCTTTGTCCCATGACGACGCCGATGTTGGCGATGGAGCGGCGGGTGGTGAAGTGGGCATCGTGTTGCGCGGTCCAGCGGAAGTAATCGGCCCCAACTTTCTGCCAACGGCGATCTTCGCCCAGGCCGTCCTCTGACCCGACAAAGTGATAGTACGGAACCATGCCGCCTGCAAGCGTCTCGTTCAACCACATCGTGGCCTCGGCGGGCGTCTTGGAGCCGTTGCGCCATGTAACAGCGCCGGTGGAGTACGCGCCGGTCACGTTGGCGGCGAACTTGCCGTCGAGCACGGCATTGCAGACGCGGCCCTGCAATGTGCATCCCCAGACGGCGGAGTCGTTATAGGTGCGGCCTTGATTATCGGCCTGGAACCAGGCAGCGAGTTTGCCGAGGCGGTCGAGATTGGGTCCGCAGCGGACGTTGCCGCCGAGGTTGGCGAAAAAGAAGCTGTCCGGCTTTTTTTCTTTGGCAATGGCGTCGTACTTTTGCCACAGCTCGAAAACGCGGTCGTCGAAGACGCGCCAGTATGCCGGAGTGTTGGCGGGCGGCAGCTTGCTGCAGATGGCACAGTGGCAATCCGGCAGGCTGCCGATGGGCGGCCAGCCGTTGGTGTAGAAACAGTCCACGTCGTAGAGCGAGTTGACCTCCCGCATGATGGCCGGAACGTAGTCGTCCATATAGGTGGAGAACATGCAGGTCTTGAAGAGGCGCGGTTCTTCACTGTTGTGTTGTACCGAGCCGTCCTTATAGCGCATGGCCCACTCTGGATGGGCGGCGAGGGCGTCGCCCCAATTGAGGTCGGGGCTCATGCGGGCGACCACGCGCATGTTGCGCTTCTTCGCGGCGGTGACGCACTCGCCGAAGAAGTCGCGGCCATGCAGGTATTTTCCGTGGCGATGGAACGGCACCTTGGAGGGATAGAACGCGAGGATGCCGGTGACGCTGACAAAGACAATGTCGGCCTCGGCGGAGTGCCAGTAATCTGCCCACTCTTCAATGTTCATCACGGCGGGGTCGTGCTCGGTCATATTGCTCTGGCCGACGCGGCGGACCTTTTGCTGCCATGGCCCGGCGGCTGGATCGACGGGAGCCAGGCGCGGCGGCAGCGGGATGAGCCGCGGCGCGGGCCCGCTGGCGACAGCGACAGCCGCTTGTTCCGCGGTGAGCGTCGACGCTGGGTTGAGGGCCTGGAGCGCGGCTGAAACGGGAAGGACGGCGGCGCTGGTTTTCAGGCCAGTTTTCAAGAAGGCGCGGCGGTTGAGCATGGGGACCCCTCTGGATTTCTCTGCGAGAGAAGTGTACTTGCCGGCGGGGAGGTTGGGCCACCCGATGCGACGGGGTTGCAACCGCAGTCTTCCCGGCCGGTGGTATCGCTCCGTACTTTTATGGCCTATGGCCGGTCACACTAGGCAAGCCATCGATCCGGCAGTTCCGGTGCATGGGAGCGGCCTGGCAAAATCCAGGCTGGTTTGGGGCCGCGCGTGCCTGCATCCGCGCGTGGCAATTGGCGATTCCTTACGGCGTGATATCCGTCACAGCAACTCGTCCGCCAAGTTTTATATTCTTCACAGTTGAGAACGAAGCAGTATCGTACATGCAATTGCTTGGCAAGAACTGACTCCACATAGTCAAAGGACCCCTGTATGAATCGACACAAAACAGTATTGGCCACTCTGGTGTTCGCCGGTTTGGCAACATGCACCGTGCTGGCGCAAAGCAGCGGGGCGGACGTCTACAAAAGCAAATGCGCGATGTGTCACGCCGCCGACGGCAGCGCGAGCTCGCCTGCCGGGAAGGCGATGAAGGTGCCGTCCTTCCTGGCGCCGGAGGCGAAAAAAGCGTCGACGGCCGACTACATCGCGATCGTGAAAAATGGCAAAGGAAAGATGCCGGCCTATGCCAGTAAGCTGACGGGCCCGGAAATCGCCGGGGTTGTCGCCTACATTCGCACGTTGCAGAAGAAGTAGTCGCGGAAGCGGGGCGGAAGATGCGGTCATCGTGTAGATTCGGGAGTCGCAACTCGTTCTCTCCCGCATGGAGAAGCGTCCCGGATGGGTGCGAAGCCCGATTGAGGACGGCCTCTTTCACGATGGAGGTCCTCCGTAACCGATATGCGCCTGTGGGGCGCGAGCGAAAGTCTTACGGCGACCGATGCGGCGCCGCGAAACCTGCGATCGGCGCGAGATGGCTGGCCGCAGGTTTTTTTGTCTTGTGGATGCTGGCAATCCCCCGCGCGATGCTGGCCAAGGATGCGGACTGCCTGTCCTGCCACGCCGACAAGACGATGCAGGACGCGTCCGGGAAAAACGTCGGCGTGGATGCGACCGCGTTTCATTCCAGCATTCACGGCAGCCTGGCTTGCAGCGATTGCCATGCTTCCATCCACGAGTATCCCCATCCGGACCATCCGGCGGCGGTCGAGTGCGCGACCTGCCATGCGGACCAGGCCAAGGGACTCAAGGGCAGCGTGCATGCCAAGGCAAGCGCGCATCCCTGCGCCAGTTGCCATGGCGACGCGCATGCGATCTTCGCCAAAGACGATGTAAGGTCGGCGGTCTATCCGTTGAACATTCCACGGACGTGCGGGACCTGCCATGGCGATCACTTGCTGGCAAAGAAGTACGGACTGCAGAATGTCTATTCGGCGTACATGGATTCGATCCACGGTTATGCGGTCAGCAAAGAGGGGCTGCTGGTGGCGGCGAACTGCATGAGCTGCCACGGATCGCACCACATCCTGGGCCACAATGACCCTAAAAGCCCCACGTACAAGACGAACATCCCGAACACCTGCGGGACCTGTCACGGAGGTGTGGAGGACCAGTATCTTGGCGGAGTGCATGGCAAGGCGGTCGCGAGCGGCGATCTGAAGGCGCCGGTTTGCACGGACTGCCATACGGCGCACGCGATCCTGCAGCCGACGATGGCGAGTTTTCGTATGCAGTCGACGCCGATTTGCGGCTCGTGCCATCAGGGCAGGTTCGCCACCTACGGAGACACGTTCCACTCGCAACTGGGTCTGCTGGGCGGGTATGTGCAGACGGCGCGTTGCTGGGACTGCCATGGAGCGCACGAGATTCTGCCCGCGTCCGACCCTCGGTCTCCGGTTGCGCCGGCGAACCTGATCGAGACCTGCGGCAAGTGTCATGCGGACGCGAACGCCAGCTTTGTGCAGTATCAGCCGCACGCCAACCCACGCGATCGAAGGCTGAATCCGGCGCTTTACTACATCAGGCTGTTTATGAACCTGTTGCTATGGAGCGTGCTGGGATTCTTCGCTCTCCATACCCTGCTGTGGTTTCTTCGTTCGAGGCGGGAGCAGGCCAAGAACGGACACGCCGGGGAGGCGAAACATGACTGAGCCGACAGAGACCGGGATTGTGCCCGCAACGCAACCGGAAGCGAAGAAGGAGGAGACATACTATCTCCGATTCACGTTGCCGCAGCGATACCTGCATGTGGTGCTGTTCACCTCTTTTCTAGGCCTGGCGGCGACCGGGTTGCCGATGCGCTTCAGCGACAATGCCTCGGCACGTTTTTTCGCGCGCGCCGTGGGCGGCTTTGGGGCCATCCTTTTCCTGCACAAATTTTGCGCCATCGTGCTGACGCTGGCGTTTCTCTATCACCTGAAAGACATCTTTACCCGGGCCGCGATGCATAAGGAAAAGGGGATGTTCTGGGGCCCTACCTCGATGGTGGCCAATTGGAAGGACGTGAAGGACCTGGTGGGGCACCTGAAGTGGTTTGTGGGGTTGGGTCCGAGACCCCAGTTCGATCGCTACGCCTATTGGGAGAAGTTCGATTATTGGGCGGTCTTCTGGGGGATGATCGTCATCGGCTTTTCCGGGTACGCGATGTGGTTCGCTCCATTTTTCGCGAAGTTTCTGCCGGGATGGGCATTGAACGCAGTGCTGGTCGTCCACGGCGAGGAAGCGCTGCTCGCCATTCTGTTCATCTTTTCCATCCACTTTGTCAACACCCACCTGCGACCTGACAGTTTCCCCATGGACATGGTGATTTTTACCGGCAAGGAGACGGAAGATGAGTTTAAGAAAAAGCGTCCCCTGGAGTATGAGCGCCTTGCCCGCCAGGGAAAGCTGGAGGAAAAGGTCGCCGACAAGCCGGTGTATTGGTGGGTGAATTTCGCCAGGGTGGTAGGATTTACCGCGATCTTGATTGGGCTGCTCCTGCTGGTCTTGACATTGATCGCCTATTTCGGCACTGTATAACGCACGAAAAGAGGGAATGATGTTCGGTGCATTCGAGAAGAAGCTGAGGCCAGTCCTTTTTTATGGGAACAACCCGTTAAGTTTGATCGGCGGCGCGCTGACGAGCGCTTCCGCGTTTGTCTTGGTCGGCTTCTGGGTGGTCCAGATCTTTGGACATGGCGGCTCGAAAAACCCATATCTCGGCCTGATTTTCGACGTATTTCTGCCGGCGCTGTTTGTTCTTGGGCTGGTCCTGATTCCCATTGGCATCGGGCTGCGGTACAGCCATCTCAAAGCCACGGGACAACTGCCCTCGGTCTATCCCCAGATTGACCTGCAGGACCCGGTCTTCCGGCGCGGCATCGAGGTCATGATTGCCGCCACCTTCATCAACTTCGTGATCGTCGGCACGGCCAGCTATCGCGGCGTCTCCTACATGGATTCGCCGAACTTCTGCGGGCAAACGTGCCATGTGATGGCGCCGCAGTGGGCCGCGTATCAGGTCTCTCCGCACTCGCATGTGGCCTGCGTGGAGTGCCACATCGGCTCCGGATTCGATGCCGCCGTGGAAGCCAAAATGAACGGCACCAAGCAACTGGTGGAAGTCGCGTTTCACACCTATCCCACGCCGATCCGGGCATCGCTTTCAGTGCTGCGGCCGGCGCGGGCGACCTGCGAGCAGTGTCACATGCCCACCAGGTTCGTCGGCGACCGGCTGCTGGTCAAGACGGCGTTCGGCGACGACGAAAAAAATTCCATCACCCGGACCGTGCTGGTGCTGCATCTTGGCGGGGTCGATTCTCTTTCGCAGTTGAGCGGGATCCACGGCCATCATCTGAACGATTTCGAGTACGTCGCCACGGACGCGACCGACCAGACCATCATTTCCGTGAAGGCGCGCAACGCGGACGGCTCCGTCACCGACTACGTGAGTTCCGGCTGGAAAGGGCCGGTGAAGGGAGTGGAACGGGTGATGGACTGCATGGACTGCCACAACCAGGCGACCCACATTTCCCCGACGCCGCAGGACGCGATCGACGAAGCGATGCTGGACAGCAGCGTGGACCCGGCGCTGCCGTTTGTCCATAAAGAAGGACTGCAACTGATCCAGGCGAATTATTCCTCGCAGGCGGAAGCGGCCGCCAAGATCGCGAACGGACTGGAGCAGTACTACAAGTCGCAATACCCGGCGGTGTGGAACAGCCAGCGCGGCCAGGTGCTGGAATCGGCGCGGACATTGGCCGCCATCTACAAGCGGAATGTATTCCCTACCATGAATGTGAAATGGGGCACCTATCCCAACAACATTGGGCACAACGACTTTCCCGGTTGCTTCCGCTGCCATGATGGAAACCATGTTTCAAAAGATGGAAAAACGCTGACCAACGATTGCAGCGTTTGCCACAATCTGCTGGCCGTGGATGACAAGAACCCCAAGGTGCTGACCGATCTGGGCATGCAGTAGGGGCCCGGACCGTAGAAATCTGCGGGCGCGCGCGCGTGGCAGAGGCCGCGGGCGGCTCGGCGAGAACGCAGATCCTTCGACTCCGTTTGGCAAAAAAAACGCGCCAAACTACGCTCAGGATGACAGTGTTTTTATTTCGCGAATTTCAGACTCGGGAAGCTAGGGCGGTGCCTGCTCCTGCTGGTCGCGGGCAGAGTGGCGGGGAACACTTTGCCATGGGGATTCCGCTTTCAGCACCAGGACAGGGCAGTGGGCCTCGCAGAGGACGCGATACGCGTTTCCGGGGATGAACCGTGGGTTGAAGGCCGAATGGGCGGAGGCGCCGAGAAGAATCATGTCGGCGGCGTGGTGCTTGGCGTAGGCAAGGATCGATTCCGCGGGCTGGCCGTAGGCGACTTCGCAGGAAGCGCGGGCCTTGCGGAGCGGCTTGATTGCCAATAAATCCTGCATCATCTTGTGGGCATACACCCGCGCTGAAACGGTGGTGGGATGTTCGGGAACGACATTTTGCAGCACATGCAGCAGGGTGATGTCGGCGCTGCGCTTTTCAGCAACGCTGAGGGCGAACTCCGCGATCCGGCGGGAATTGTGGTCGAGGGAAGCGGCAAACACGATGCGCGGATGTCCCTTGATGGACGCGTCGGTGGGAACAGCCTTGGGGCCCACGGCAAGGACCGGAATGTCGATCTGATGGAAGATGGACTCCGCGATGGACCCGAGGATGTGGTGATGGAATTTCGCTTTTCCGTGGGAGCCTGCGATCAGCCGGTCGGCCTTCCATTCGGCGGCTGCTTGGAGGATTTCCTTGACGGTGTGGCCGGTGGCCAGATGAAACGAGCATCGGATGCCCTCGGCTTTGGCTTCCGCCACCACTTTTCCCAACGAGGTTTCCGCCGACTTCCGCATGCCGGCGGCGTCAAAATAGGCCATCAAAGCGGGATCGATGGGCGCGGCGTTGGGATCGGGCAGGACATGGACAATCCGCAGTTCGGCCTTGTAGACAAGCGCCTGCTGCTTGGCGATCGGAAGCGTAAATCCTAAGTCTGTAAGGTCAGTGGCCAACAGAATGCGCCGTGGATGGGTCCACTCCCGTAACTGCTTGTTGGACATAGGAAAACTCCTGAATATCGATTCATTGTGGACGCGCTGTCCGTTTCTGGATGTGCCAACTGGCACCAATGCTTGTGATCTCCATCACCACAAGGCAACGAAAGAGAGATGTTACGCCGGAAATGGTGCCCGTCGGAAGTTCGTGCGTCTTTTGAAAACCGGCTGAAGCTATTTTCATAAAGTCCAGCAATTTGTATGGACTTCACCGATACGTCCGATACGTTTTGCGCTCGCCGCCGGCGTCAAACGCAGGCCGTCGGATGGCTTGCCGTATGTGCCGCATGGTGACGATGGGGCGCGGGGACATCGCGCAGAATCAGGGCCGGGCAGCGGGACATTCGCAACACCCTGGCCATCAATCCAGGCCGCAGGTGGGTCAACAATTCGCTGCCGCGGCGCGCGCTCATGACCAGGAGATCGGCGTGCGCGTCGTCGACCATGCGGACGATTTCCTGTGCCGGATCGCCCTCGCGAATCAGGCATTGGGGCTTGACGGAAAGCCAGGCATCGCGACACATTATTGTTTCCAGGGCGTCGAACTGGCCTTCGGCGGGGTCAGCCATGCTTTCTTTTTTGACAGTGAAGATGGTCAGGCGGGCGTGGTGACCGCTGGCGATATCGCCGGCCAGTCGGGCCGCCTCGGTCACTCCCGCTGCGGTGTCGCAGGCCAGCATGAGGTGCTTCCAGGGAAGGGTTTCTTTCGACATGGCCGCGGCTTGAGGGCCGACGACAATGACGGGACGGTCCGATTTGCGGATGACCGCTTCGGCGACGGAGCCCAGGATGAGACGCTCGAACCCGCTGAGATCTTCTGTGCCGACGACAATAAATGCCGCGCGCAGTTTGTTCGCCAGACGGATGAGTTCATGCGCGGGCGAGCCAAAGACCAGGGTGCTGTAGACCTTCAGTCCGCTGCCCTGGAGCTTCTGTCTGGCGGCATTCACGTACTCCTCGAGTTCCATTTGCTGGATTCGCAGCAGGTCCGGGGAATCGTCGGAGACGATGGGCATGACATGGACGAAATGCAATGGCCGCAATTCCTGCAGCGCCAACTTCGCCGCGTAATCTAAAATGGACTTGGACAGATGGGAAAAATCAATTCCCACGAGAATCGGGCCTTGGGTGAGTGCCGGGTCGTTCTGCATACATTTGGCCTCCCTTTAGCGAGATCATAGGAGCGGGGCCAGGGAATAGAGTGTGACGAAACGTACAGCATCGTGTGACGGCAATCACATTTCTTGCAGGGCGGCAGGCAGGCCCTGTCTGCAAGCGCCAGGAGACTGCGGGAAGAGACGACAGCCGTGACGATCGTCACGCAGGAAGCGAAGGAAAACGCTTTATCCTGAATGGTTGCCGTCCGGTGCCCGGGCGGTCGCCCGCGATGACGCCTACGCTGCTGGCCGGCGCGCGTAACGTCGTGAAATTCAATACGGAAAGATGGAAAGAAGGGCATTGAATGTCAACCCAAACCGGCACCTCGGTGAGCCGCTTTGACGTACTTTTGGAACGCGCCCGGCAACTGCCGCCCATTCCCGTTGCGGTCTGTTATCCGCTGACGAAGGTTGCCCTGGCCGGGGCCCTGGAGTCCGCCGTTTGCGACGTGATCCGGCCCATCCTGGTGGGACCGAAGGCGAGGATTCAACGTCTCGCGGAGGCGGAAGGGTTCGATATCGGGTCGTGCGAAATGATCGACGCCGAAGACGAAACCCAGGCGGCAAAGATCTCCGTGGAACTGTGCCGCACCAAGGTGGCCGACGCGCTGATGAAGGGGAGCCTGCACACCGATGCGTTTATGCGTCCGGTGCTGGCCAAGGAAACCGGGTTGCGCACGCTGCGCAGGATCAGCCATTCCTTTGTGATGGAAACGCCCGCTTACGATCGCATCCTGTTGATCACCGATGCCGCCATCAATATTCTGCCGACGCTGGACGATAAGGTGGACATTGTGCAGAATGCCATCGACCTGGCACATGTGCTGGGAGTTCCGATGCCGAAGGTGGCGATTCTGTCGGCGGTGGAGACGGTCCAGTCCAGCATTGTTTCGACCATCCACGCGGCGGCGCTTTGCAAAATGGCGGACCGGGGGCAGATCACCGGAGGCGTTCTGGATGGCCCGCTTGCATTCGATACCGCTGTCAGCCCGGAAGCGATGAAGATCAAACGCCTGGTTTCCGCGGTTGCGGGGCAGGCGGACATCGTCGTGGTCCCCGACCTTGAATCCGGCAATATGCTGGCCAAGCAGTTGGAATATCTTGGCGGGGCGAGCCTGGCGGGAATCGTGACGGGCGCTTCCGTGCCTATTATTCTGACCAGTCGCGCGGATTCTGCCAAGACGCGCATGACCTCCGCGGCGGTCGCCTTGCTGATGCATGCGGACGCGTCGTTGCAAGACACTTCACGCAGCGAGCCGGAGTGTTGAGCGGCCATCGCCAGGATGGCCGGAAAAGCGCCGGGACCGGGCAAACTGGGTCCCAGTTTTCTTCGTGAGCCAAGGCCGACGCTGGAACGCCGGAGCGGCGCCCCTTGAGAGACAATTCCATCCCTTCCTTAGCCTTTCAGTAACAGACCATTTATCGTACATAGTAGCGATGATGAGTCAGATCAAGGCTGTACGCGGCACGCGCGATTTGCTGCCGCCGGAAACAGAACTATGGAATCGAGTGGAGGCAACGGCGCGGCGCGTGTTCGAGCGCTATGCGTTCGGGGAAATTCGCACGCCGATATTTGAAGATACGCAGTTGTTTGCGCGCGGCGTGGGCGAAGAAACCGACATTGTCTCCAAGGAAATGTACACGTGGGAGGACCGCCCGCGAGCGCAGTCGGAAAAAGCGCAGATGCTCACGCTGCGGCCGGAGAATACAGCGGGGGTGGTGCGGGCGTATATCGAACACAAGCTGGGCGACAGTGGGCTGTTGCAGAAGCTCTACTATATAGGTCCGCAATTTCGCAGGGAACGTCCGCAGAAGGGGCGGTATCGGCAATTTTTTCAGATTGGCGCCGAGGTGATTGGGCCGGTGAGCGCGGGCAGCGAATCTCCGCTGCGCGATGCGGAAGTGCTGGAGATGCTGGCGACGTTTCTGGATGAGCTTGGCGTGACGGGCTGGACGCTTGAATTGAATTCGGTGGGTTCGGCGCAGGATCGGCCCCGGTATGTCGAAGCATTGCGGGCAGCGCTGACGGACGTAGCGCCGACGCTGTGCGTGGATTGCCAGCGGCGGGCGGTGACCAATCCGCTGCGAGTGCTGGACTGCAAAGTGCTGGATGACCAGGACAAGATCAATGCGCTGCCGAAGATTGCGGAATTTCTGGATGAGGAATCGCGGGCGCATTTTGCGGCGGTGCTGGCGGCGCTGGATGCTTGTGGCGTGCGGTATACGGTGAATCCCAGGCTGGTGCGGGGCCTCGATTACTACACGCGGACGACGTTTGAATTTACCCATGGTGGATTGGGTGCGCAGAATGCATTGCTCGGCGGCGGACGGTACGACGGACTGAGCGAGGCCATTGGAGGGCCGAAAGCGCCGGGAATTGGATTTGCGATTGGAGCGGACCGGCTGGTGCTGACGCTACAGGCGGCGGCTTCGGGAGAGATGGCGGGCGCGTTGGCGGATGTGTATGTCGCTCCGCTGGGCGAGGCACGGCAGGCAGAAGCGTTAGTGCTGGCGCGGGAGTTGCGGCGGGCCGGGTTGCGCGTGGAACTTGGCGAAGGATCGTTCCGGTTGAAGAAGTCGTTTGAGATGGGGAATAAAGTGGCGCGGGCGATTGTGTTGTTTGGAGAAGACGAGGCCAAGTCCGGTGTGATGACCGTGAAGGATTTCGCAACCGGAGAACAGACGAAAGTTGCGCGCGGTGACTTGGCGGAATTTCTGCGCAAGTAATAAATACGCGGTAAGCAGCACAAGGTAATAAAAAATTCAGCACGGCAATAAGGGAACGATGGCACTGGATCTTTTAGGAAATTTGCAGCGAACACATACGTGCGGAGAGCTGCGGCTGTCTGCGGATGGTCGGCAAGTTGTCGTGATGGGGTGGGTGAACCGTCGCCGCGATCATGGAAATTTAATTTTTCTCGACCTTCGGGACCGCGCCGGGATTGTGCAGATTGTGTTGGACAAGGAACGGTGTCCAGAGGCGCATGCGAAGGCGGAGACGGTTCGACCGGAATATGTGGTGGCGGTGCAGGGGAGGGTGCGGCGGCGCGATGCGGCGTCCATTAATCCGAATATGCCGACGGGCGAGATTGAAATTGACGCAGATGAGTTGCGCATTTTGAACGATGCCAGGACACCGCCGTTTTCGCCCGCAGAAGAGGCGATTGGCAACGAAGAACTGCGCTTGAAGTATCGGTACATCGATCTGCGGCGGCCAGCGATGCAGGAGAACATGATCCTGCGGCACAAGGTGGCGCTGGCGATTCGGCAGTATCTTTCCGGCGAGGGATTTTTGGAGATTGAAACTCCGTTTATGACGCGTTCGACGCCGGAGGGCGCGCGCGATTACCTGGTGCCGAGCCGGGTGCATCCGGGAGAATTTTACGCGCTGCCGCAGTCGCCGCAGATGTTCAAGCAGATCCTGATGATCGGCGGGCTGGACCGGTATTTCCAGATTGCGCGCTGTTTCCGCGATGAAGATTTGCGCGCCGACCGGCAGCCGGAGTTTACCCAGATCGACCTGGAGATGACGTTTCCGCAACAGGAGACGGTGTTCCGCGTGGTAGAAGGATTTTTGACGGCGGCCTTTCGCGAGGCCGGGATCGCCTTATCGACGCCCTTTCCGCAGATCACGTATGACGATGCGATTCGTCGTTTCGGCATCGACAAGCCGGACATGCGTTTGCCGGAGTTGACGGATGTTCGCGGTGCGTTTGAAGCCGCCGAGCTTGAGTCGCTGAAGATCGGGCCGGGTCTGCCGATTTTGGCCATCGTGGTTCCCAACAAGCAGGCGATGAGCAATACGCAGAAGAAAGCGTTCATCAAGGAAGTGGAGACATGGCTGGGGCCGGACCTTGCGTACCTGGACGTGGAGCGGCTGGCAAGCAGCGCGCAGTACGCCGGGCTGGCGCAGAGAATCGATCGCGCTGTGGCCAGCAATTGCAAGCTTGACCGGATCGAGCCTGAACATCGGCTGGTGGTGGTGAGCCCGCGGGTTGGGGCCAACAAGTCGCGCGACAACTCCTGGATTTACAAGAAAGCGGGACAACTGCGGCTGGAGTTGGCCAAGCGGTTCCGGGAAGAACACAGAGCGTTCGAGAAGAAGGGCACGCCGGAGGATTACAAATTTCTGTGGGTGACCGATTTTCCGTTCTTCGAGTGGGATGAAGCGGCGCGTACCTGGACATTTGCGCACCATCCATTCACGTCGCCGCACGAGGATGATTTGCAGGCGGGGCGCATGGAGTCCGATCCGGGGGCAGTGCGGGCGCTGGCCTATGACATTGTGCTGAATGGCATTGAGCTTGGTTCGGGATCGATCCGTATCCATCGCCAGGAGGTGCAGCAGCAGATTTTTCATTCGCTGGGCATGAGCGAGGCAGAAGCGAAAGAGCGATTCGGATTCTTTTTGGAAGCGCTGGAGTATGGGACGCCTCCGCACGGCGGCATCGCGCTGGGGCTGGATCGGATCGTGATGATTCTGGCCGGGGCGCAGAGCCTGCGCGAGGTGATTGCGTTCCCGAAAACGGCGAAGGCCGTGGACCTGATGGTGGATGCGCCCTCGCCTGCGACGGAAACGCAACTGAAAGAGTTGCATATTCAGCGACGGCGGAGTTAGGGCATTTTCACGGTTGGCGTCACGCGAGCCTTGTCTATCCCACTCAAGCCAAACGCGGGCTTGAATGGGGCATCCGGATTTTCGAGCCGCGAACATTTTCATCCCATGTCTCAGAAGCGAGACCTGGGGCACCCGGCGACGGCGCAGCTAGTAGGCTGGAATGCCGGTGACGCTTTGGCCGATGATGAGGGTGTGCATGTTGTGGGTGCCCTCGTAGGTCTTTACAGACTCCAGATTCATCATGTGGCGCATGACGGGGTAGTCGTCGGTGATGCCGTTGGCTCCGAGAATGTCGCGGGACTTGCGCGCGCATTCCAGCGCCATCCAGACATTGTTGCGCTTGGCCATGGAGATGTGTTCGTGACCGACGGCGCCGGCATCTTTCAAGCGACCGACCTGGAGTGAAAGCAGTTGGCCCTTGGTGATTTCGCTGATCATCCAGGCCAGTTCTTCCTGAATCAGCTGATGGCTGGCGATGGGCTGATCGCGGAACTGCTTGCGCAGCAGGGAATATTGCAGCGCCGTGTCGTAGCAGGCCATGGCTGCGCCGATCGCGCCCCAACCGATGCCATAGCGGGCCTGATTCAAGCACATCAGCGGAGATTTCAGGCCGCCGCTGCCGGGCAGCAACGCCGAAGCGGGCACGCGCACATCCTGCATGGAGAGGCCGGAGGTGACGGAGGCGCGCAACGACCATTTGCCGTGGACGTCGTAGGCGCTGAAGCCGAGGAGTTTGGTGTCGACGAGGAATCCGCGCACGCGGCCGTTTTCGTCCTCGACCTTGGCCCAAATGATTGCGACATCGGCCAGCGTGCCGCTGGTGATCCACATTTTTTCGCCGTTCAGGATGTAGTCGCCGCCATGTTTTTTCGCGCGCGTGCGCATGCCGCCGGGGTTGGAGCCGAAGTCCGGCTCGGTAAGGCCGAAGCAGCCGAGTTTTTCGCCGGTGGCCATTTGCGGCAGCCATTCATTCTTTTGTTCGTCGCTGCCAAAGGCGTGGATGGGATACATGCACAACGCGGACTGCACGCTGACGAAACTGCGCACGCCGGAGTCGCCGCGCTCGGTTTCCTGCATGACCAGGCCATACTCGACATTGTTCATTCCGGCGCAGCCGTGGCCCTGGATGGTGGCGCCGTAAAAGCCAAGCTCGCCCATGGGCCGGATCAGTTCTTTGGGGAAGCGGCCTTCGCGGTTGCATTCCTCAATAATGGGGATGAGGTTGTCTTCAATAAACTGGCGCGCGGTATCGCGGACCAGGCGCTCGTCCTCGCTGAGCAGGGTGTCGAAGCCGATAAAATCGACTCCTTTAAATTTGAAAGCCATACGATCTTCTCCGTATACAAACCTGCAAACTCTTTAGGCTAGCAGAGAGGAGTGGCTGGCGCAGGGAATGGCGCGACGCGATGGGACTTCAGGCAATCTGTTCGCCGTTCATCGCCTGTTGACATAGGCTGCCGGGCCGCGTGTAAGAATAGTGCGACCGCTTGTCGGGAGCGGCGAGCTGGGCTGAGGTGGCAGATTCGATGCGTCGTGTTGCGCTGATTTACAACCCGGCATCCGGACAGCGTACGGAGCGGCGGGCCGTCGCGATCGCGGCGGTGGCGGCGGTACTTCGCGGGGCGGGCGTGGAGGTGAAAGTGGTCGCCACCGAATCGCCGGAAAGCGCCGGAACGCAGGCGCGCGCGGCGATGCAAGAAGGGTACGACACCATCCTGGCCTGCGGCGGCGATGGCACCGTGCATGAAACGCTGCAGCGGCTGGTGGGCGGAACGGCGGCGCTGGGCGTGGTTCCGATGGGAACGGCGAACGCGCTGGCTGCGGACCTGGGGATGCCGGCCTCGCCGGTGAAGGCCGCGAAGATGCTGCTGACGGCAACGCCGAAGCGGGTGTCGGTGGGCCAGGTTTTTTATCGGGACCTCGAAGGCAATGCCCGTTCGCGATATTTTATCGTCGCAGCCGGGGTCGGCGCGGACGCGCTGTTCATGTCGCGGCTGGATCCAAAATCGAAACAGCGGTTCGGATATGCGCTGTACGTGGTGGAGGCGTTTCGGCTGTGGGTCGCCTACAGCTATCCCATGTTTAGGGCGCGCTTTCAAGAGAGCGGAAATCCAACGCCGCGAGTGGAAGAAGTGTCGCAAATTCTGGCGGTGCGCATCGGCAATTTTGGCGGCGTGCTGGGCAACCTGGCGCCTGGCGCCGCCATCGCCAACCGCCATCTGCATGTCATTGCGCTGAAAACGCGCAGCCGTCTGCGCTACTTGCGATTCATGATCGCGGTCCTGTTGCGACGGCATCGGTACGCGAGTCCGATTGAGTTGGTGGATTGCGAATCGGTCGAGTGCTTCCATTTGGAAGGCCCGACCGGGCCATTGCTTATCGAAGCGGATGGAGAATGGCTGGGCACGTTGCCGGCGCGGATGGAAGTGGCCCCGGAAGCCTTGACCTTGTTGGTCCCGCAAAAAACTCTGGCGCGCGGAAAATTGTAGCGGTGCGGAGCGGTTTTCGGGGACGTGAGGGACCGGCACTCATGGGACGCGATACGGGTCCGGCGATTCACGCGGAACGGATCAGTATTCATAATCCAGAGAGAACTGGATCCTTCGGGGGTCGGCGACCTGGATCGGCTGGTTGAATTGCCGGTCGGCGCTTGCGCCCGATCCATAGACGGGATTGACCACATCGACATTTTGCTTATTCAGCAGGTTGAAGGATTCGGCGACGATGTCCAGATGCCCGCGCCAGATGGGAACCATCTTGAGAATGCGGAGATCGAAGTGGACATTCGGCGGCGTTTGCAGGCTGTTGCGAGCCAGCCCAAGCGGGCGCGCGGCAAAAGGATAAATATGTTCCAGGTTGCTGTCCACGCCAGTGAGCGGGTTGGCTCGGAAGCCGCTATCGACCGCAAGAATCGGGGCGAATTCCAATCCGTAGAGAGCGTGTAGAAGCGGGTTGGAAGCGCCTCCTTTGGCGGTGTCCTGGGGGTCGTCGAGGTCGGGGCCAAGCACCCAGAGTCCGCTCAGGACGAAGCGATGCCGCTGGTCTTCGAGCGAGAGCGCGCGCTCATCGTTAAGGGCATAGGGATTCTGCGGCTGCTCGGTATCGTAGGAGGCGTCGTCGATGGTCTTGGAGAAGGTGTAGCCGGCCATCAGCTCGAATTCTTCGTTAAATTGCCGGTTCAGCGTGACGGTGACGCCGTTGTAGTTTGAGCTGGCTTCGGTCTGAAACTGGTTGATGGCGTCATACGCCGGGTTGAGGCGCTGCGAAGGAAAGATCGGGCGGCCGATCTGCTGGGCTGTGGGCGCCGAAATTCCCAGGCCCGCCGCATTCGCCAACGTCAGAGGCACGGGAGGCGGCAGATTGACGTTGACCGTGCGCCCCATTTTTACGCCGCGAACGAAGCGGTATTCAGCGCTGGCCGTCCATTGCGCCGGAAGCTGGCGCTCGATGCCGAAGGATGCGGTCTCGCTGTAAGGATTGGCCAGGTTCGGCTGCGCCTGCCAGATGCTGGGCGCAATGCCGGGATGCGGCGCGGTGAAGGAACTTTCCGACTGATAGAGGGATGCGGCGTCCGCGCCTTCCGCAATCTGCTGCGTGGCGTGGAGACCGTCGAACTCCTCAATGCGGTTGATGGTGGAGAGCAGATACCGATCGAAGAAGATTCCGAATCCTCCGCGGACCACCCAGTTTTTGTCCGGCGACCAGGCAAAGCCAAGTCGCGGGCTTAGATTGTCGGCGTCTTGCGGAAGGGAAGCAGGCAGACGGTTGTACTCATACCGCAGCCCGTAGTCCAGGGCGAGGCTTCGGAATGGTGTCCAGTGGTCCTGCACGTAGGCCGCGCCGCGAAGCTCGGAAAAATTCGTATTGGGATCGCCGAAGCTCTGGGTGTAGAAGTCCGCTTGTCCGTCGGCGAGCGCGGTCAAATTTGAAAACACATAGACGCCCCCAAATCCGTCGAGATTGGCGGCACGCAAAGCAATGTGGCTGACCGTCGCTCCCGCTTGGAAAAGGTGCTTGCCATATTGCCGAATCACGCCATCGCCAAAGTCCACGTGGGTTTCATAGCGGCGGCTGTTTCCGGCATAGGGCGTGCCGAGCTGCGCGATACCGGCGACCACGATTCCGGGCCCGCTGGTAGAGCCCGTGCGCAGCGCGACCCGGCGCTGCGCCACTTCAAAATTCATCTGATTCAGCAGCCGCGGAGAGATAGTGGCGCTCCACGAACCGTTCAAGCTGTTGTCGTTGTAGAACGCCGAGCCGCGCGCGCTCAGGTCGGTCAGGTCGTCCATGTTGAAGGCGTCGTTCACGGAGCGATTGTTGGTCAGCGCATAGCGCAGCATCAGGCTGTTGGCGGCGAAGGCGCGGTCCATGCGTCCGGAAAGTTCCGTCTCCTGGTTGGTGGTGGGGAAGAATCCTTGTTGCAGGCGAAAGCCGCGCAGGGGGCCGATTTGCTGCAATGCATTGTCGATCGTCGCGGCGAGGTGCGGATTGAAGTCGCCCGCTTCTTCGCCGCGCGCCATTTCCTGCTCGGCGGCAATGTAGTAGAAAAGTTTGTCTTTCTCGATTGGGCCGCCGGTGGAGAGGCCGGCGCGCAAGCGGTTTTCGTCCGGCTTGCGCGGCACCAGTTCCAGCGCGGGCGTCCCGTTCAACGCTCCGTTCTGAACGAACAGAAAAGCGTCGCCATGCTGCACGTTTGCGCCGGAGCGCGTTTCGACATCGACCGACCCGCCGGCGGAACCGCCGTATTCAGCGCCATAGCCGTGGTTCACCACCTGAAAATCGCTGATGGCTTCCGGGGAAAGCTCCGTCCTGCTGAGGCCGGTGTATTCATCGTTGTCGTCGACGCCGTCGATGTAGAGCGCATTGCTCGATGGGCGCAGTCCGCCGGCGCTGAATCCGCCTTCGCCCGCCGCCCCGGGAGATTGCACTCCCAGCGCGGGGTTTGCCGTGCCCAGCGACGGCGCCAGCAGGGTGAAACTGAGGTAGTTCCGGCTGGGAATTGGAAGCTCCTCGATGCGATCGCGGTCGATGTTGGTGACTGGCGAAGACTGCGAAGTGTCGAGCGCTTCCGTGCTGGACTGGACGCTGACCTGCTGGCTGGCGTGTGCCGGGGCGAGCTCGGCATCGAGGCGCGCGTTGCGTCCGACCGCAATGACGACGGATTCGTTGCGGTAGAGGGCGAAGCCGGGCGCGGCAATCTCAATCCGATATGTCCCGCTGGGAAGGCTGGCGATGGCAAAGGTCCCATCCGGACCCGCTGCGGTCGCGCGGAGGATTGTCTTGTCCGGGCTGGAAAGCGCGATGCGCGCCCCGGCAATGGCGGAGCCTGTCGCGTCCGTCACCGTGCCGGAGACAGTGCCCTGCGTCAGGCCGGTTTGTGCCCGCAGCGACGGGGTGAAAAGCATGGAGAAAAACATAACGGCAAGAACAAGCCGCAGGGGGGCGGCGAAAACAGCTCGGTGAGACATCGAACTCCTCTTCTGTGAATGCGGCGCTCCGTCAGAACAGCAGGCGCGAAAGGGCGCGCCCATCGCTGTCGCTTCCAGCGTGAGTTCACAGGGAGGATCAGATTCGGAGCGGTACCAGCGGCGGACTTGCCGTGGACGCGGGGCGTTCGGGGGCGACCGCTCGCATGAATGCCAGGGACGCGTGCGGCAGGCCGGGGCGTCTCTTTGAAGACGCGAGCGTGGGCACATAGCGCAGCAGCTTTGCTAAGGCCACGGCGATGCCGACGCCCACAAACCAGGCGGTGATGTTGAGTTCGGTGTCGTTCGCCGGCACAACATGCTTGTCCCAGTGGTCGAAGCTCTCCGCCAGAGGAGTGAGCGTGACCAGAATCAGGACAAGGCCAGCCGCGAATTGGAAAATACGCCGCGCCACTAGTCAAAGAATAGCCGGGCGGGAGCGGTCATCGCAAATGTGGGCGACGAGCGCGGATCGAGAATTGCCAATTGGAGTGCCAGCCGGGATCGAAGCGGCGCCGCAAGCTTTGATCGTATTGATTCCGCAAAATAGTTTGAACCGCAGACAACATCCTGGTGGCTGGAGCGTAGACCTTTGGAGTCAAGTCTGTGCCATACAGAATGTGGCATGTTCAGAACAAGGCGGGTTCGGCTGATTCTTCAATGTCTTCGCCGCTGTCAAAGTCAGCGGAGTTGTGTTCTGCCCGTGGCGCAATATCTTTCGCGTTCAAGCCCGGTTCTCTGTCGAGAAGCTCGCGGATGAAACGGAGGTCTGGGATAGAAAGAACCTTGCAGAGGGCTTGATCGATCTCTACGCGTACAGGGTCAGACTTGAGGTTGGAGAGTGCCTGCAATTCTGTATTTGCTAGTGAGTCATAGGCGGCCGCCAGCATGTTGATTTGCTTCGACGACAAGGCGCGGACGTCGAGAACCGGCATTCCTTCCCACGCTGGTTGCTTCATCTGCATCCATGCGCCTTGTGTTATGACGCGACGTCCAAAAAACAACAGCAGAGATAACGAGCTATTGAGCCACACGATCAAAGCTTTTTCTTGCCGAGGATTGAGATTCTTTACCTTCATTGCCCACCAAGTGTTTCCCAATACCTCGGTATCGAAGCCTACCGCCAACACCCGATGTGTATTTGAGCGTAAACGTTCCACAAGCAAGATAGTTCCCGCTCTCTCCCACAAATGTGCGCCATAGTTTGGCCCACGCGGCGATTCCAGCCACGCTGCCAACCGCGCATTCGGCTGCTGGTTGATCGTCCGTACCTTAGAAGATTCGTGCCCCCAAAAGGCGGGGTACGGTGTCCAGTCGTCCGTTGTGACTTTGAATCCTTCGTGAATGCGTTTGCGGTCTGGGCCAAGGGCACCGAGATTATCCAGCCTGCATAACGGCATTGGCACAGTTGTGTTGCTGCCGGGGATGCAAAGCGCACCACTCTCAAGTTTCCACCACGCTCGTAGCAATTCACTTTGCGCGAAAAGAGCGCCCGTCCAATTCTCCCTTTCTCTTGCTGGCGGCACTGTGATGACTTCGCCAAGCTTGTTGTCAGTTCCACGAATTGTCGTGATGCCCGCGCCCGCTATCT
Source organism: Acidobacteriota bacterium (assembly GCA_021792795.1). Lineage (GTDB taxonomy): Bacteria > Acidobacteriota > Terriglobia > Terriglobales > Acidobacteriaceae > JAKAAZ01. The sequence goes on from JAJYUB010000010.1 coordinate 53,259, forward strand.
TTACTGGCTCCTTGATCTGAATGATTCGATTGGCGAGGTCAAGCGCTTCGTGGATCGTGCGTGGGTTGCGCCAGAGACTAATGTAGGTAGTACGACCGGGCTGCTCATCTTGGCCAAGCTTCCGCGCTATGAAGAGGATTTCGGACAGGTCAGTATTTTCAGAGAAATTAGGCCGCTCCGCATCGTGACTCGATATGACGGTTTCCAGATGGTAGCGTTCGGCAATGAGTTTTCTGGTATCTCCCCACGCCTCACCGGAAACGAGGGCTGCCGGAAGCACGAATGCAAGCCGCCCTTCAGTCTTGAGACATCGGTCGGCTAGAGCGACGAATACACTCCCCAGCCCTGCCGTGGCGCTCGCGCCGATTTGTTTGACGCGGCGCTTGAGTTCCTTTTGGAGGAGGCCCCGCTCATCTGGCAGAGAGCCAAATAACAAATTGCCGCCTACGCTGCGTACGAAAGGCGGATTCATCACGCAGAGGTCCAGCCTCGGCACAACTGCATTGCCTGAGCGGGAGGACGCGGCGCCGGTCTGCACATCTTCTCTGTGGGAGTAATCAAGCGCCATCTGTGTCCTGATTTCGGTTCCGATAAGAAAATCCAAGCTGCCAAGCTTTGCAATGCCACGATCAAGGCCTAACGGCATCACATACAGCGCCATCCGCACAAAGGCAACTTCTGGAGCCAACATGGCCAGAGTAGACGCCGTCAGATGCACTGCCGAGGGAAGTACATCGTAGCCATGCAGAACGTTTTCCATCAGCGTGCGATGCAGCGTGGTCATGTCGTTGATACTCAGTGGAAGGTCGTGGTCTGCACGTTCTCGAATATAGATATCCGATAAGGCTTGAGCGCTGGCCATCAGGAGCGTTCCTGTGCCACAAGCCAGATCCGCAACTTTGAAAGATGACAACTCCGCAGGGTCGCTGAAATCTTGATTCCATTTCGCCGCAATCGTCAACTTCATCAGCAGCGTAGCGGCGGAGACGGAGGTGTAATAAGTTCCTAGATACTTAGCTTCATGGAGAAGCCAGTGATAAATGCGGCCCATCAAATCATGTCTTAACGCCGCTTGCTGGGAGCAAATCGAGATGGCTTGCGACAGTAAAGCGTGTGTGGCAATGGCGGAGTTCCCATCGATTGGGAGTTCGTTCAAAACCCGTTCCCCAAGCTGGAAGATCGGGACGTAATTGATGTTTTCCCAAATCCATTTCCAGTGCTTCGCCGTTGCTCCCACCGGGTCTTTTTCATTGTCGAGTTTTCGCAGAGATAAAATCCTGCCATCTGTACCCGCGAGTTGTTCCTGGAAGATGAAGGCATTTGCCAGAACCAAGGCTGACACCTTGGCCGCAGTTTCTCTACGCAACTGCGCCTTTTCCGACGGCTCACCCTTCGGCGGATATATACCGAGGATTTGCGACAATCGGTCGCATGAACCCTTCTGTCCCATCCACAATTTAGCTACAGCGACCAGATGCACAGACAGGGATCTAGCAGTTTGCTCAACAATGTCATCTTTGGTAAGAGCTTCCTGAGCACGTCGTAAGGCGTCCATCAGCGAAGCGGGAGTTCCTTCAAACCACTCCGGCGATTCGTCGGCTTCAGCGACAATCCGAAATTTCAAAAGTGACTTACGGAGGATTCCCAATACCTTGGTCGTCGGTGTGCTACGAAGCGCAACTGGATAGACGACAGCGGCTGCGATATGGGCAATACCGCTGCGTACCCGGTTCCGAGCATCTCCTAAGACAACTTGTTCGGCCCCAGGGTGGTCGGCAAGTTTCGCTTCGATGACCACTCGAAGTCCACGTAGCTGAAACAACACGTCGGGACGATGTTTGCCGTGGACGTGAATGGTCTCGGCATCTGCAGTCACCCCAAGCCTTGAAATCAGAATTGCGAGTTGGGTATTGATTACCTCTTCCCGGTTTCTTTGTTCCGGCATGTTTCTGGATTGTCTCGCCATATCGTCATGTTCAATATAGCCGCTTTGATTGACTGCTCGAAATCAACTGCGCGTCGACGGAAACAAAAATGGAACGGGAAAGCGGAGTTACTACGCTAAATATTCCTGGATGTAGGGGTCTTTGGAGCGGAGGAGATCGACGAGGGAGCCGGTGAAGGCGATGCGGCCTTGCTTCAGCACCATGATGGTGGTGTTGGGATCGATGCCGTCGTTTTCGATGCGCTCCATGCGATTTTCTTTCAGATTGAAGCGATGGGTGGCGAGGGTGAAGGCGTCCTGCAGGCGATGGGTGACCAGCAGGGCAGTGCTTTCGTAGACGTCGCGCTGTTTCATGACCAGCTCAATAATGGTGGTGGAAGTGATGGGGTCGAGGCCGCCGGTGGGTGAGTCGTAGAGCAGCAAACTGGGCTGCGTGATGATGGCGCGGGCAATGGCGACGCGGCGCTTCATGCCGCCGGAAAGCTCCGGAGGAAATTTGTCGATGGCTTCTTCCAGTTCCACAAACCGCAGGCATTCGAGGACGCGGCGATCGATGTCTTCCTGGTTGTCACGCTCCTCGATCAGACGATAGGAGACGTTGTCGCGGACGGAAAGAGAGTCGAACAGGGCGCTTTCCTGGAAGACCATTCCGATGTGCCTGCGGAATGTAAACAGCTCATCCTGTGGGAGCGTTTGGATGTTCATCCCAAAGAGCCGGATGCGTCCCGCATCGGGCGGGAGCAGGCCATTGGCCAGCTTGAGCAGGACGCTTTTTCCGCCGCCGGCAGGGCCGAGGACGATGACCATTTCTCCGGAGCGGGCCTGGAAGTTGATGTCGAGCAGAACAGGATGACCGTCGAAGCCGATGGAAACATGCTCAAACGAGACCACCGGCGCTGTGGGATCGCCGATCGCCTGGTCCGGGGCGGGGACGGTTTCCGTGGTCGACATTCTTTATCGTCCGAAGATGCCGATGGTCAACCGGCTGATCAGGAAGTCGCTGAAAACGATCAAGACCGAACTGTAGACGACGGCTTGGGTGGTGGAGCGGCCCACGCCTTGCGTGCCGCCGCGCGTGGACATGCCGAAATAGCAGCCGATGGTTGCGATAATAAAGCCGAAGATGAGGGGCTTGACCAGGCCTTCCAGGATGTCGGGATACTCGAGCGTCTGGTAGGCCATGTGGAAGTATTGTGAAGCATTGATCCCCAGACCGCTGGAGATCCAGCCGCCGCCCGCGACTCCTAAGCTGTCGGAGATGATGGTGAGGAAGACCAGCATGACGATGGTTGAAAGCACGCGCGGGGTGACCAGTTTTTTCAGCGGGTCGACGCCGAGGGCGCGCATGGCGTCAATCTGCTCCGTCACCTGCATGGAGCCGAGTTCGCTGGCCATGCCGGAAGCATTGCGGCCAGAGACCATGAGACCGGTGAGCACGGGGCCCAGTTCTTTGACCATGGACAGGCTGACCAACTCGCCGGTGACGGCCTTGGCGCCGAATTGCGCCAGGGTGGTGGCGGAGTTCAGGGCCAGCACGCCGCCGGTAAAAAAACCGGTGAGGATGACAATGGGGACGGAGCCGAAGCCGATGAGATCGGCTTGGGTATAAAGGTCCGCCCAGTAAAAAGGGCGACGAAACATATTCGCGATCGCGGTCCAGGACAGCAGGGAATAATCCTGTACGGCCAGGACCTTTTCTCGGAGAAACTCGCCAATCTCCATATTGGCATTATGGCATCTGCGGCGCGATTGGCGAAGAAATAGGGTGAATCGCGGCGCGGGGACGCAATGTTATTCATCCCACTCAAGCGTCGCCGCGGCGACAGGGCTTGAGTCGATGGGGCATCCTGGCCCGCCATGACTCTCTGGATTCTTCGCTGCGCTCAGAATGACAAGCCACGTTTGGCTAGGGCATTTTGTTCAGGGTTGCGGCGGCGCGGTCGAGAGCGTGGGTCAATGCTTCAAGCTGATCGGCGGCGCGGGCGGGGTCTTTGGCGTCGATGGCTTCATTGACGCCGGGAATGACCACGGCGGCGTAGCCGGTGTACTCCCCGGGAGCGTAGACGGTGTGCTTGAACCATGGCCGGTCGGGCAGGCCTCGCGGGTTGAGCAGGTCTTCTTCCGCATTGCGGAGGATGCGATTCTCTTGCGCCAGTGGGCCGGCGGGACCGCGCTCGGCGGCCAATGCGCGCTGGCCTGCATCTTGAAAGCGATGGGCGGCGGCAATGGCGGCGGCAAAGTTGAGGCTGGTCATGCCGGACTTGGTGGCCCTTTCCTGCGCAGTCTGGAGATAGCCAAGGACCTCTGCGCCGTATTCCGCATAGTCGTAGGGAGGCAGGTCGGCATCGGCCATGTGCAGCGCCTCCAGGCCAAGGATGCGGGCCTGCTGCTGCAGATAGGCGAATGTGGGATCGGCGAACTTGGTGAACCAGGTGTAATCGTCAAAGGCGGAATGATAGACGCCGTAGGGACCAGTCGAGCCAATGTCGGTGGAGGGGACGCCGAGGTGCTGGATAAAGGGAGTGTAGTCGGAGCCGCTGCCGAGATCGCCCATGCGAATTCCCTCGACCAGCGGGGAATTGTGCTGGCCTTGGTCCATGTGTTCGTCGAGACTGCGACTTTTTGCGTCGGAGGGCTGCTGGTTCGCGAGCCACGCGTCGTAGACAGTTCCGCCTAGCGGGCTGGGAACTTCTTTGGCGATGTTGACAACGAACGATTTCAACGAAGGCACGGCCTGGGCATCGAACGTGGGGCCGGAGACGGCGACATCGACATTGAAATACGCGGCAGCGTGGGCCAGCATCTCGGCATGGCCTTCGGCCCACTCGGTTGAGCCGAGGAGACCTTCTTCCTCGCCATCCCAACTGGCGAAGATGAGGGTGCGTTTCGGTTTCCAGCCGCTTTGCAGAAGAGTGCCGATGCCGTGGACGGCTTCCAGCATGGAGGCGGTGCCGCTGTTGGGATCGACCGCGCCGAAGACCCAGGCATCGCGATGGTTGCCGACAAGGACGGGATCATTGGGATACTGCGCGCCGGGAATTTTTCCGATGACATCCCAAATAGTGTGGAGTGCGTAGTCCTGCTGCAGGAACATGTGGACCTTCACCGGACCCGGGCCCATGTGGTAGGTGAACGGTAGCGCGCCCTGCCATGCGTGCGGCGATTTCGGGCCGCCGAGCGCTTGCAGAATGGGCGCGGCATCGCCATATGACAAGGGCGTCGAAGGAATTTTCGGCTGGTTGGCGGCGTCTGCGAGCGGAATACGTTTGTCGGCGGGAAGGTCTGGCGTGGAAGCGAAGCCAGGGGTTGTGGGATCGCCGGGATACTGGAAGAGATATTGAATCGAACCGCGCTGGACGCCGGTTTCGGGGCGGTAGGGGCCATCGGGATAGATATCTCCCTGGAAGTAGCCGTCGTCGGCCGGGTCGGAGTAGATGATGACACCGGCAGCGCCGTGCTGCTGTGCCAGGTACACTTTGACGCCGCGGAAATTCTTGCCGTAGCGGACGATGACGATTTTGCCGCGCACGCCGATGTGTTTGGCTGCAAGCTCGGCGAAATCTTTGGGCGTGCCGTAGTTGGCGTAGACCGCTTCGGCGGTGACATCGCCGGAAGGGGAATAAGCGTTGAAGGCAGCCGCGATGCGCTTGTCATCCTGAAACGGATCGTCCGTGACATGTTCGGGCGATGGACCGGACATGAGCTGCCTGCCATTGGCGTCGAACGCAGTGACTTGAATTTTCTTCGGGAAATTCATCATCACGCGGTAGGGCACGATTTTTGTTTCCAGGCCGGCGTCGCGAAACTTCTGCGCGACGTATTGGGCGGTCGCATGGTCTTCTTTCGATCCTGCGATGTGCGGAGCGGCGGTGAGGATTTTCAATTCCTGGCCTGCGAGGGCTGCGCTGGGGACCTGAAGAAATTGCCGGTCGAGCTTGGTCTGCGCGGCAGCGTCGCGAAACCCGAGCATGGCGGCAGGGAGCGCGGGACTTGCGGGAGTCGAGGGTGGATTGGGCGGTATTGTTGATTGTCCGGAGACGAAGGAGACAAACAAAAGGAACGCCGCGGCACGCAGAATCAAAGGGGAGTCTCCCGGGGGAAGTAGAAATTCAAGGATACAGGATGCAGGTGAAGAGTCCATTGCAGGCAGGCAACCGGCAACCCCAGGCCCCTCCACTTCGGTTGATGACAAGCCTATGTTCAGTCTTTCAGGCGATCGAGATGCTGGAAGCCGCCGCTGGCATAAAAAATGGCGGCGAAGATGGAGAGGTTATAGCAGGCGTGGACCAGGGCGGAGCAGGCGACGGAGTTGGTTCGCTCGCGCACCCACACCAGCACCAGACTGACGATGAAGACCAGGCTGAGCGGACCCCAGGCGCGACCGACCTGCTGCGCGTGGAGCAGGGTGAAGGGAATGCTGGTTAAGATTGCGGCGAGGATTCGGCCGGTCCACGGACGGAGCGAGGGATAGAGAAATCCGCGAAAGGCAATCTCCTCGCAGATGGGAGCGATGAAGACGCCGAACAGCGCCACCATCCATGCATCCGGCGCGTTCTGGAAGAAGGAATCGACGGGCAATTCTTTTGGGATGGGCAGATAGTTCGATGCCAGTTGCATGGCGAATCCCAGTCCGATTCCCAACGCGGGAAGCCAGATCGCATACCGTCGCGCCTGAGAAAAATTCCAATGGATGCCGGCGAGAAAACCGTCGGGCCACACGCGCCGGTAGAGAGCGACCGTAGCGACGGCGACTGCTCCATACGAGACGACCATGGCTGGAATGGTGAAGCGCGGTAGATAGGCAAGTTTGCGCAGAGCGATCTTGCCGAAGAGATGCCAGTGGATCGCGATGGCGACGCTAAGAGCTTGAATGACTGTAATGAGGATGGCGGCCAGGGTAAAAAAGGCAACCATTTCCAGAAACGCGGGGGTCTCGCTGGCGCGCGGCGAGGACTTGTGCGCGATTTCGTCGTCGGCGGGCGGCAAGGCTTCCGGCACTGGGTAGGAGTTCCAACTCATGCTGTGGTGTTCCGGACCCGCGGGTCTTGGATGGATTCTTGTGGGGCGTCTATAGTTGTATCTTTTTCCGGGCGGAAGCGCGACCATTCTTTGCAGTGAGGAATCCATTTTGTTGCGGTTTTTTTTGCGGGCCGGGCTGAGGAAAGTAACGGAGCAGAAATTTTCCAGTATAGGACGCGGGAGTGGCGGCAACTTGCGCTGGCGTGCCTTCGGCGACGATTTCACCGCCTTCCTTGCCGCCCTCCGGGCCCAGGTCAAGGATCCAGTCGGCGCTGCGGATGACATCCAGATTGTGCTCGATGATCAGGATGGTGTTGCCGAGATCGGTGAGCCGGTGCAGCACCTCCATCAATTTGCGCACGTCGTCGAAATGCAGGCCAGTCGTGGGCTCATCCAGCAGGTAGAGCGTTCGCCCGGTCTGGCGCTTGGAAAGCTCCCGCGCCAGCTTCATGCGCTGCGCTTCGCCGCCGGAAAGCGTTGTCGCCGACTGGCCAAGGTGGACATAGCCGAGGCCGACATCGTTCAGCGTCGCCAGCTTTTGCCGCACCACGGGAATGTCTTCGAGGACCGCTAGGGCGTCCGAGATCGGCAGCTCCAGAATGTCGGCGATGGAACGGCCCTTGAAGCGGACCGCCAGCGTCTCCTGATTGTAACGGCGACCGTTACATACTTCGCAGGTGACGTACACATCGGGGAGAAAGTTCATTTCAATGCGACGCTGGCCGTCGCCCTGGCAGGTTTCGCAGCGGCCTCCGGGAACGTTGAAGGAGAAGCGGCCGGCCTTGTAGCCGCGCTCGCGCGCTTCGGGCAGCATGGCGAACAGTTCGCGGATGGCCGTGAAAACGCCGGTATAGGTTGCCGGGTTGGAGCGCGGCGTGCGACCGATGGGCGACTGATCGATCTGAATGACCTTGTCGATGATCTTGGCGCCCAGGACGCGATCATGCTCGGCGGGTTCTTCGCGGGAGCCGTATAAATCGCGCGCGAGCGCGCGATAGAGAATGTCGTTGATGAGCGTGCTTTTGCCGGAGCCGGAGACGCCGGTGATGACCGTGAGCAGGCCGAGAGGGAATCGCGCGGTCAGGTTTTTCAGGTTGTGCCCACGCGCGCCTTCCACCGTCAGCCAATGTTCGCCTGCGGGGCGCGGTGCGCCGCGCTGCATCGTTTCCAGAGTCCCGCTGAGATACTGGCCGGTGAGAGAACCGGGTGTTTCCATGATTTGCGCAGGCGTTCCCTGCGCGACGACAGCGCCGCCCAGCCGGCCCGCGCCGGGGCCAAGGTCGAGAACGTAGTCGGCGCGGCGGATCGTGTCTTCATCGTGCTCGACAACCAAAATGGTGTTGCCGAGATCGCGCAGAGACGTGAGAGCTTCAATCAGGCGCTCGTTGTCGCGCTGATGCAGGCCGATGGAAGGTTCGTCGAGGACATAGAGCACGCCGCGCAGACGCGAGCCGATTTGTGTAGCAAGGCGGATGCGCTGGCCTTCTCCGCCGGAAAGCGTGGCGGCGCTGCGGTCGAGCGAGAGATATCCGAGGCCGACGGCGACCAGGAACTCAAGGCGCTCGACAATTTCGCGCTGCAGGCGGTCGGCGATGAGTTGCTCGCGTTGGCTGAAGGTAAATCCGCGCGCGGTGGCCAGCGCATCGGCCAGCGGCATGGCGGCGAAGCCGGCAATGGAGAGGCCGTTTGCAGTGACCGCCAGCGATTCCGGACGAAGGCGTTTGCCGTGGCATTGCGGGCAAACAGTCGCGGACATGTAGCCCATCAGCCACTCGCGATAGCTGTCGGAGCGGATCTCGTCGAGCGATTGCCGCAGCCACTTCAGGATGCCGTGAAATCCGGTGCGTGGACCTTCGCCGCGTTCCGGACCGTGGAGCAGCAATTTTTGTTGGGCCTCGGTAAGTTTCTCAAATGGTTTGCGAAGGTCGATTTTGTAACGGTCGGCGGCAAGGTGGATCAAGCGGCCCAGATATTGCGAACTTCCACCAGGGCCGAGGCCGCCTTCCAGCAGCGGCTTCGACCAGTCGATAATGATCTTGGCGGGGTCGAAGTCGTAGATGCTGCCCAGGCCGTTGCAGTGCGGACAGGCCCCATAGGCGCTGTTGAAGGAAAAGCTGCGCGGCTCCAGTTTGGGAACATTGATGCCGCAGTCCGGGCAGGCCATGGAGGAAGAATACAGTTGTTCCTCGACTTGACTGCTTGGGACGCGAAGGCCGCCGTTGGAGCGGTCGCCATTGGAGCGGGCGGCGGTGTCTGCCGGCATGGCCACCAGCACCAGGCCGCTCGCCATCTGTAGCGCCTTGGTGACTGCGGTCTCAAGACGTTTCTCCACGCCTGGCTTGACGACGATTCGGTCCACAATCGCTTCAATGGTGTGGTTCTTTCGCTTCTCCAGGACGATTTCTTCCGCCAGGTCGCGGACCTCTCCGTCGATGCGCGCGCGAAACCCCTGCTGGTCGAGTTTTTCCAACTCGTCGCGAAATTCGCCCTTGCGTCCGCGAACGATGGGGGCGTAGATGGTGACGCGCTCGCCAGGCGCCAGTTCCATGACGCGGCTCACGATTTGATCCGCGGACTGGCGAGAGATGGGCCAGCCGCAGTTGGGGCAATGCGGCAAGCCGATGGAGGCGTACAACAGGCGAAGATAGTCGTAGATTTCTGTAATGGTGCCCACCGTCGATCGGGGGCTGCGGCTGGTGGTTTTCTGCTCTATGGAAATGGCTGGGCTCAGGCCCTCGATGGAGTCCACGTCCGGGCGCTCCATCTGGTCGAGGAACTGGCGCGCATAGGCGGAAAGGGTCTCCACATAGCGCCGCTGGCCCTCGGCATAGATGGTGTCAAAGGCGAGCGAGGACTTGCCGGAGCCGGACAGGCCGGTGATTACGGTGAGGGAATTGCGCGGTATCGCCACCGTGATGTTCTTCAGGTTATGCTGGCGCGCGCCGCGCACGATGAGTTGAGGAATTGACATTGCTCGCTAACAGGAGGCTTTCCGCGGCACTTTCGCCGCTTGTTCGAGGGCAGTTCGCAACGAAAACTTTAGTGTAGAGGAATCCTCTAAAGCAATAGAGTTTCTGCCGAAAATACTAGTATGGCCGGCAAGAATTCAGTTGAATGGAAACCAGCGCTCGTGGAGCCTTTTTTCGCATGGAAATCGTTCGAGCGCAACTTGTCGCGCTGAAATTGCTATGTATGATAGAGGAAATCCCCCAATGATTGTCTTGATGGTCTCAACCATTCTTGCCTCCGTTGCCATGGGCGTCGCCCTGGCGTACGGGTGTTGTTCCGCGCTATTTGCCATGGCGAAGATGCATGTTCGCGCGCAACATCCGGCCCCGCTGCGAATCCAGGCCAAATCCGCAAACCCATAAATTCTCCGCGCCACGGTTTTACCCCTGCTGGGACATTCGATTCCCATCCGCCCAACGTGTGCCCTTCCGCGTCATCGCTCGACCGGCAAAATCCGCTCGCGCGATTGTCCTTCCTCATTGCGGATGCATTCTGCGCATCTCATTGAAGATCTCTTGCGGCGTCTTTGGCTGAACGGGCCCAGTGGGGTCTGCCGGCACGGATGGTTCGCTGGCTGCGGGAGGCGCCTGCGCGTTGCTCCCCTCGGCTGGAGGATTGGCGGCCCCAGCGTTGCCAACGGTCGACAAGATGAGCCTCGTGGGCGAGTGGCCTGTGCCGCCAACGATCACATAGTTGTATCCGGAGCCATCCAGCAATGCCGACAACGTGGCGGAAATATTGTCCGGCCCGTATTGCCCATACATGCGCGCGTCGTGGCTGAGGCCTTCGATGACGAGTCCAGTCCGGCGCGAGATCCGATCCAGGATATCGACCAGGCTGGAATTCTGCGCGCGGACGCTCAAAAGGCCGTTGCTGAAATCGATGGTCGCCGGGTCCGCGGGTTGGTTCGCCGGCGCCACGGGCGGCGCGGGAGCCACGGGCGCGGGAGCCACGGGCTTCGCTGCCGGTTTGGCATGGCGGCGAGGGTGGGCAGCGCGATGTACTGGATGCCGCGCCGGTGAAGCTTTCCTGGCGGTTGATTTTTTGCCGGTTGAAGTCGATGCGTCCGCGGAAGAGGCGGTCGGGTGGCCGGCAACGGCCGTACCTGGAACGGCGCCCGTCCGCGGCGGTTGCGCTGTTGCAAACAGTGCTGGCAGCAGCAGCATCCATCCAATCGGCGCAAGCGCCCAGCGGAACCCAATGCGCTTGCTGGCCCAGGCTGGCGGGAAGTCCGCGAGAGGCCCAGGTACGGTCGCGCATTCGGCATCCACGCGTGTCAGCATCCCTGCGCGAGTGTACGGTCCAAATAGCATTTCTGTACTAGACTAACAATGTTTATCCAAGTCGGCATGGGATGACGGCTTCGCCGTCCTGCCTCGCTGAGAGACCCCGGGCAGGTGGACGGCAATATTCGCTGCATTGAGGAAAACAAGGAATGAGTTCGACCGAAAAGTCAATTTCCAAAGTGATTCGCGAACGGCGCGCCACGCCAAGCTTCGATGGCGCTCCCCTGGCGGAAAAAGACCTCAACCAAATCCTCAGCGCGGGCCTGCAGGCCCCCAGCGGTTACAACATGCAGCCGTGGAGATTTATTGTGGCGCGCAATGCGGAGCAGAAAAAGCGCCTGCGCGCCGCCAGTTTCAATCAGGCGAAGGTGGAAGAGGCGTCGGTGATGATTGTCGCCTGCGGCGATGCGGATGGCTGGCGCAATGGCGACTTGGAAGAGATGTTGCGCCTGGGCAGGGCAGGCGGCATGACGGAGAGCTATGCCGAGCAGGCGAAAGAAAAGATCCCCACCTATCTTTCCACCCATCCCAACATGCCCATGTGGCTGAACCGGCACGTGATGATCGCCTTTACCCACATGATGCTGATGGCGGAGGCGCTGGGCTACGATACCGCGCCGATGGAAGGCTTCGAGGAAGAGAAGGTCCGGGAGGTGTTGAAACTGCCGCTGAGTTATCACGTGGTCGCGCTGCTGGGGATTGGACATCTGCAAGGACCGGACAAACATAATGGCGGCCGTTTCGACATGGCGCGGACGGTGTTTGAAGAAGAATATGGCAAGCCGATGCGCCTGTAGGAGCGCAGTCGGCTGGTGAGCGAGAGAGGCGCGGCCATTGGCTGCGCCTTTTCTGTGGCCAGGAGTTTTCGTGTGGACGATGGCGGAGGGGGAGATAGATTTGCCAGGACAGCGCGAATATCCAGCGTCGCCGATTGTTGGAGTGGGTGCGGTCGTGTTCGACGCGGGCTGCGTCCTGCTGGTACGTCGCGCGAAAGCGCCCCTGGCAGGCGAATGGTCGCTGCCGGGCGGCGCGGTGGAGCTGGGCGAGACGCTGGAGGAGGCCGTCGTCCGCGAAGTTGCCGAAGAGACCGGGCTCAGGGTTGTGCCGCTCCAGGTGCTGAAGGCGTTCGACCACATCGATCGCGATGGGGATGGCCGGATCCGCTTCCATTACGTGCTGGTGGATTTTCTTTGCCGGATCGACGCGGAGGATGGGGAGGGTGCTCTGCCAGAACGGGGCGAGCTGCAAGCTGGAAAGCGAGCGTTGCAGCCTGGCAGCGATGTCTCCGAAGCGCGATGGGTCCCGGTGGAAGGGCTGCGAACGTCGAAAGAATTTCCGTTGACGGAGCGGGCGCTGGAAATGATTGCCGCCGGGTGGAACGCGTTCCGCGAAAGCGGGTAGGAGCGCTAGGACTTGCGGGCAGGTGCGGCGAGGGAAATCGCGGGTTGCTGCTGGGTCATGCAGTGCATGGCGCCCAGGCCCCAGATGAAATCCACGCTGTGAATGCCAACGATGCGGTGCAGGGGAAACAGCTCGGCTAGGATGTTGAGCGCCACGCGGTCGTTGGCGTCGTTAAATGTGGGCGCCAAGACCAGGCCGTTCGCGATATAAAAATTGGCGTAGCTGGCCGGCAGGCGCTGTCCTTCAAAAACGACAGGAGAGGGGAGCGGCAGCTCCACAATGCGGTAGTGCTTGCGCTGGCGGGTGCGCGCCGCGCGCAGGCGGTCGAGATTTTCCTGCAGCGGAGCGTGATTTTCGTCGTCGCGATTCGGCTCGACGGCGGCCACGATGGTGTTGGCATCGACGAAGCGGGCGATATCGTCCACATGGCCATGCGTGTCGTCGCCGGCGATGCCGCGATGCAACCAGATCGCTTGATCGATGCCGAGGTAGTCTTGGAAGCAATCTTCCAATTGCTTGCGGGTCACGCCGGGGTTGCGCGATTGCACGTCGCTCAGCAGGCATTCCTCGGTGGTCAGCAATGTGCCCGCGCCGTTGACGTCGATGCTGCCGCCTTCCAGAACGACACGATGGCGTTGGCCGTTGGCGAGGGTGATCTCCGGGGTCCACGCAGGAACTTTCAGCAGTTTGGCGACATGGGCCGGAATCCGATCGTCGTTGCGCCAGTTGTCGTATTTCGCCCACGCGTTGAATTTCCAATTGGTAAGCGCAAGCGGCGGGGCGGCGGTTTTGGGAGCGGCCGGAGTGAGAAAGATGGGGCCGGAATCGCGCAGCCATACCCGGTCGGTCGGCTGCAGGTGGAATGCAACGCTGGCAAGATTTGCGCCGCAGCGCGCCAGAATTTTGCGGGCACGCCGTTCCGCCGCCGGCTCGTTGACCAGGATGTGAACATGCTCGACCGCGGCGAGATGGCGCACAATCTCGCCGTAGACCCAGGGAATCGGCTGAAATTTCCCCGGCCAGTCTTCGGCATTGTGCGGCCACGCGATCCAGGTGGCGGCGTGCGGCCCCCATTCGGCGGGCATGCGCAGGCCAGCGGCGTGGGGAGTTGTCTTGCCGGTGTCGATGGATGCGCGAGGCTCGCTCATGGACATTTATTCATCCAGAAAGCGTTCGGTGATGGGCTGATAGGCGTCGATGCGGCGGTCGCGCAAAAAAGGCCAGTTGCGGCGCGTCTCCTCGATGAGATGCAAATCGATTTCGCCGATCAGAATATCTTCCTTGTCGTGCGCGGCTTGAAGAACGATGCGGCCGAAGGGATCGGCGAGAAAAGACCCGCCCCAGAATTCCAGGCCGGGGCCTTCGACGCGGTTGCCGCGAACGTCGCCATGCTCGTGACCGACGCGATTGACGGCGCCGACATAGACCCCATTGGCAATGGCATGGGAACGCTGCATGGTCTGCCAGGCGCTGTATTGCGCCTCGCCATACTCGGATTTTTCTGCCGGGTGCCAGCCGATCGCGGTCGGATAGAACAGGACGTTCGCCCCTTTCAATGCGGTGATGCGCGCTCCCTCCGGATACCACTGGTCCCAGCAGACCAGTACGCCGATGTTTCCCGCGTACAGCGGAAAATTGCGAAAGCCGAGATCGCCGGGGGTGAAATAAAATTTTTCGTAGTAGAGAGGATCGTCCGGAATATGCATCTTGCGATAGGTCCCGGCGAGCGAGCCATCCTCTTCAATGACGGCGGCGGTGTTGTGATAGATGCCGGGGGCGCGGCGCTCAAACAGGGAAGCGATAACGGCGACATGCTCTTCCTTCGCGATGCGGGACAGTTTTTCCGTCGAAGGCCCGGGGATGGTTTCGGCAAGATCGAAGAGCGCGTGATCTTCCCGCTGGCAGAAATATTGCGTCCGAAACAGCTCCGGCAGGCAGACGACATTGGCGCCGGCGCGCGCGGCCTCGCGAACCCGGTCGGCGGCCTTGTCGAGGTTGGCGTCCGGGTCGGCGGAGCAGGACATCTGCACCAGGGCAACACGAAAATTATTGGACGCGATCATCCCTGGATGCACCGTAGCCCGGCGCTTTTGGCATAGGAAAGCATGGGCCGGTCGGCCGTAATCAGAGTCAGGCCCTCGATGTGGGCTGAGGCGACGATCATGCGGTCCGCCGGATCCTTGTACATGGGTTTCTGAAGTTCAGCCGCTTCGATCGCAACGTCAGGCGCGAGCGGCAGTAGTTGAATATCCGGCTGCTCGAACGCCCCTTCCACCCATTTTCGTATCGGCAGATCGAGATGGAGCCGCTTTCGTGCCACCAACATGGCAAGCTCCCAGACAGATATGATCGACACGTATACGGACTGCTCAGAGCGGGCGGTTTCAATGGCCATCAGCGCCTGCTTTGAAACCGGCCCCGTCATGGCCTCGAGCCTGACCCAGATATGCGTATCGAGCAGTACGCCCTGAAGCCGATCAGTCCTGGTCGGCATCCCACTCTTCGTCCAGCGGCGCAACGATGTCGCCGATCTCCCGCGCTGTTCCCCTCATAAATCCATGGAGCGGGCGCGAAGAAGCCGGTTCAATCGGCATCAACTTCGCTACGGGTTTGCCGTGTTTCGAGATCACGAGAGTCGTTCGTTCGCGCTGCACGGTGTCCAGAATCGACAAGCATTGTGCTTTGAACCGGGTTGCCGGAATCGTTGCTATCGTTTTCGATTTCATAGTAAATGGTCAGAATAAATGACCACTTTCAGGATAGCACGGCAAGCGCAGTGTCCACCTGCCGTGTCGAAGGTGCTACTCGAAAATCAAGATCGCCGCGGCAATGGTCGTGGTCCACAGGCCGCGCTTGTCGCCCACCGCCGACTGCGTAACATTGGCGGTGCGAACGATCTGGTTGGAGATGCGATAGAACTCTTTTTTCTCGTCCCAGCTCTTGTCCGGATCGAAGTCCATGTTCAGGGTCGTCGCCAGCATCTCCGCCGCAAGTTCTTCGGCATAATCGCCGGCCTGGTCTTCGGTCTCGCCGAAGCTGTGATGTTCGCTGAGGTATCCATACATGTTCTTGTCCGAAGGAATGGCCACGCCGATGCTGGAAGCGATCAGGCGATGCGGTTCTCGGGACGAATTTTCCGCGACAACGGCAAACACAACTTCACCGGGATAAAGGAACTTCAATCCTTCTTTGCGGGGAATCAGTTTTGCCTGCGGGGGAAAGATCGACGAGACACGCACGAGATTTTGTGCGGCGATTCCGGCATCGCGAAGCGCCAGCTCGAATGATGTGAGACGTTCCTTATGCTTCCCGACGCCCTTGGTAAAAAATAGACGTTTCGGGACCATCGTTTTGCCCAATTTTTGTTCCTCCGGTTGGTTGAGTGGCGCATTGCCACCCGCTTCAAAATATCACAGAATGGGGCCGAAACCGGCATCGCCGAATACGGCTTCATCATCTGTTCACAGAAATGAAACCTGTGGAATGCATGGCGGTGAAAAAAAGGCCGGAAATCGGGAATTTCGCCTGCTCGCTTCAATTTGCGCGACTCAGGGATTGGATGCAGCACGAGAAAGAGATTCCGCGAAAACTGGATTCGTAACTGGAGCGTCAAGATGCGGTTGCAGGCAGCTCCGGCGTGGCGGCCAGCAATGCCTGGGTATATTCCGACCGCGGATGCTCGCAGATCTGCTGCCAGCCGCCCTGCTCGACGATGCGGCCCTGGCGCATGACCAGGATTTCGTCCGCCATGTAACGCGCCAGCGGCATGGAGTGGGTGATGAACACGTAGGTGAGGCGGAGTTCGCGTTGCAGTTCGCGCAGCAGGCGCGTGATCTGCGCGGACACGCTGACATCGAGCGCGGAGGTGGGCTCATCGAGCACCAGCAGCTCCGGACGCAAAATCAAAGCGCGCGCAAGGCTGATGCGTTGCCGCTGGCCGCCGGAAAACTCATGCGGATAGCGGGGAAGGGCGGAGCCGTCGAGCCCGACGGTCCGGAGAGTTTGCAAAATTTGAGCTTGCCGGGCCATGGTGGAGCGATTGCGCGCGCGGAGAATCCCAGGACTCAGATTCGAGACCTGGGGCGCCCGCGTCAATTCTTTCTGGTAGATGACCAGCGGCTCGCCGACAATTTCTTCTACGCGCATGCGCGGGTTGAGCGCCGCGTATGGGTCCTGAAAGACAATCTGCATGCGCCGGCGCAACTGGCGCAACTCATGCGCGGAGACCGTCGACAAATTGCGGCCATCGAGGCGAATGGCGCCGGAGTCCGGCTCGATCAGGCGCAGCAGCAGGCGAGCGACGGTACTTTTTCCGGAGCCGGACTCGCCGACGATGCCGAGCGTCTGACCGCGTTCAACGCGAAAGCTGACGTCGTCGACGGCGTGGCGTAGCTGGCGGCTGCCGCGCGCGGGATAGGTCTTGACGAGGTTGTCGGCTTCGACAAGGGCCATGCAGACAGCCTAGCAGGCGTTCTTACGCCCGCGCCGGATGTTTCTGGCCGCCCCGCTACCCGGTTGCGCGCGGCACGCTACCAGCGGAGGCCACCGGTGATGGAAACCAGGGCAAAGCCGGGACCGGGAAGCTGGTTCGCGGGCGTCATCATGTGGATATACCGGCCCTGCGCGAATAGAATTTCCCGATGGTTCGGGTAGAGGCGGCCTTCTATGCCAATGCCGAAGTTATACATCGCTTGATTGCTGGAATAGGAGGAGCCGGTAATGGTCCCGTTGCAGAAATTGGTGAAGTTGGTATATCCCAGGCCGGAATAAATGCTGCAATTGATCGTGGTCCCGATCGGCTTGTCGAAGGTTGTGCCGACATGGGAATAGCCGCCTCCGCCCACGGCAAAAAATCCGAAGCGGGGTCCGCGACTGAAATAAAATGTCGGATCGACCGAATAGGTCAAGATCGTGTAGTGGCCGCCCGGTTGTTGCGCGGTCTGCAGTACCCAGGAGGGAAGAACGCTGCGGTAAAAGCTCAGTTCGCCGGGGATTTCCAGCCGCCGCGTCAGTCGAATGCCGCCTCCTCCCGTGCCCGTGTAGGTGGGGTCGATCATTTTTCCATTGGCCAGGCCGGGTCCAAATGAACCGCCGCCCGCTCCTTCGATGAACCACTTCCGCAAAGGCGTCGTCGCGACGGGGGCAGGCGTGGCGGGCGTGGACGCTTGCACGGTGGAGGAACTGGATTGCTGCGCGTTCAGCGCGGTGGCGCCGGAAAGGGCCGCCAGAAAGAGAAGCGCGAACGCAAACTTGTGCCGACTGAAATTCATTCGATCTCCAGATTATTTTGCTTCTCTATTTGTATATCTTTTCGAGCAACAAACGAAACTGCCGCGATGGGATGGCTGCCGGCGGAAGATCGATCGGTGATTTTTGGGCCATTGCAGATATGAGGAAGAGACGGGCCGATTTTCATTTGGTGAGCGCCAGGGATGGGCCAATTCCGGGAAAGGCCGGCCCCGAGCAAAACAACAATGGCCCCACGCTTCTGCGGGGCCATTGCTGTTTTGCATTAGCGTTGAAGGCGCAGTCCGTCGAGCGCGTAGCTCAGTCCGTAATTGGATGGGTGAACCAGCCATTGACTTCATTCCACCATCCATCGATCTTGGTCGCGGCCCCGGCATGGTCCTGGGCGATTGTTTGTGAAAGAGAAGCGATCCGCTTGCTCAAGCTTTTTGCTTCGAACGGGCGATGCGCGGAGTGGCTGCTGGCATACTGGTCCAGAGTGGTGGAAGCTTCCTTGAGAGCTGCTGCCGCCTCGGTATACCGTCCGTTCATGATCGCAATTTCGGCCAGACCCAGATTTTCTCGGGCCGCCAGAAGAGGGTACTCGGCCTTTACGGTCATGACGACGAGTTCGTCCCCGATACGGTCCAGCGAACTGGCTGCCGCCTGCGGATTGTTGCTGCTCAGGGCGGATTTAGCAACGTCCAACCGGCTTCTCACCTTCTTTAGATCGAGGCCGACGAATGTGTACTGCGTCCCTGCCGCATCCACCGTGATGGGGGCCGACTTGCTGGGCTGCGGCTTGCCGTCTTTGCGGGCAGCCAAGGTCCGTCCAAGCACGGACGTGTCGTCAAATTCCCAATATAACGGCACAATTACGGGCCCGCCGTTCGCATGCGGCCGGGCGGCGAGCTGGTCGCGATACGCCAACGCTCGGTCAATATGTTGAACGGCTGTTTGCGTCTGGTTCGCCGCCAGAGATTGTTTCGCCTGCTCGACTTGATCGAGGAGGCGAAGCGCCAGATGGGAAGACCGCCGATTGGGCGGCTGGGACGCCGTCTCGGCGGCAGGGCCGCGGGCCCCGGTGTTTATCGGCGCCGCATGTAGCGCGGATGTTGTCAAAGCCACACAGACTACGGGCACAATCAAGCTTAACCTCATGTTTTGTTTTCCTCGTTTCAAAATTGATTCGCGTCCAAAATACCAGTCCATCGATAGGATGCTGGAAAATTGCTCCAAACGCAAAGGCAACAGAAAGACCCCGCATCGCTGCAGGGCCTTTTTGGTTTGCGCCGATGAAATAGCGCTCAGTTTGCCATTATTTCACAGACATCAAGCTGAGATGTGTGGCCCAAGTTTGCAATGCGTTCCTAGCTAATCCTTGACGACCATCTGCAGGGCGATTTGCTTGCCCACAGTTTCCGAAATCTCCAGCAGCTCATCGTAGGTCCTATCATCGCCAATTTTCCTCCAGAATGCGCGTCCAATGAGCAGGTCCTCTCCTATTTCGAGGAACTGCTTCGCGTAGTTCCACGTGTAGGGGGACTCGTCTCCGTAGGGGTTATATGCCGTGGCACCGTATGCTTCAGCAGGCCCGCCGTCTCGAAGAGCCGCAACGCGAAGAATAAATTTCTTCATCGCCATGCTGGTGTCTTTATTGGGCTGCGGTGTTTTAATCTCGAAGTACATCTCTTCATGTTCGTGCGTCAAAATGTACAGGTCGGCACAGACATCCAGCGTGTCGCCCCCCGCAGACTGAACGGTACAAACCTCACGGATATCGTTTTTGCGATTGGGTGTCCTCCGCCCAGCGATGTTCAACTGCCTGATGATCTCGTCGATGTGTTGTGACGCAGCTGGTTTTATGCGGCCTTCGATTCGATGCTGTAGCTGGGCTTGCAGATGATATTGCTGCCCAATTAAGAGGCTGATTTTTTGCCACCATGACCCAGACCGTGTGGAGAAGGAGCGCTCGGAAAGCTGGATCTTGAATAGGGCCGGAAGAAGGCGCGTATGAAAAGGTTTTCCATCGACTGCGCGTCTTGTGGCTGCGTTTTCCTCAATGTATCTTGTCAGTTCGCCGATAAGATAATTGTGGATTGCATCCCTCGTCTTGGTTGTCAAAGGCATGTAGACAGTATGGAGGCTAGCGACCTTTTCGTGAAGAGTTGCGATTTCTGGCATCCAAGAGGTCGCATACTTTTCCTATGGCAGCGTCCCTGTCCTCGTTTGACTTCAAGTCATGTTCCCAAATGCGTAAAGTCCGAATTCCGTCGTCCTTCAATTTTTCGACCGCGACCAAATCGCGGGTCTTATTTCTCTGCAACTTTGCAGCCCAAAACCGGCTTCTGGTCTTGGGTATGTGTCCGCAACTTGGACACCCATGCCAAAAGCATCCGTCTACGAATACCGCTAAACGACGCTCTTGGAAGAAAAAATCGGGTGTTCCCACGATGTCCTTTCGATGCATCGTCCAGCCGCCGATTCCCGCCCGAACCATTGCCATACGGAGCTTTAACTCCGTCGTGCGGTTTCCCTTACTGCGGATGGCGGCCATGGTTCTCGACCGGTTTTCCCCAACGCCGGAAAAATCGCTGGACCGAAGGACGTTCTTTAGGTATCTTTCCATTAGCAGGAGTTTTTCATGGCCACCCGTACTTTGAAAGTAAAAGCACGATCTAGCGCAGACGAGAAGAATTCTAAAACATATCTCTCGTTTTTTTCGGGGGCGATGGGCCTTGACATTGGGCTGGAGCAGGCTGGGTTCAAATGCAGGGCCCTCAATGAGATTGATCCAGTTGCTTGCTCGACAATTGAGACGAATCTCGGTAGTGTATTCAAACGAAGCGTACTGCCGGCGCTCTATTCTTGCGATATCAGGGAACTCGATGCAGATCGTCTATGCAGAGACTTGAGTATTGTGCCAGGTGAGTTGTTTGCCGTGGTGGGTGGGCCTCCATGCCAGGCATTTTCGACAGCGGGCAGACGGCTTGGGTTAAACGACGAACGTGGCAACGTATTTCTCCATTTTATTGACTTGGTTGGGAAACTCCGACCGAAATACGCCATCTTTGAGAACGTCCGTGGGCTGCTTTCGTGTCCCCTGACACATCGTCCGCATAACGAGCGCGGAGACGGTCATGCCTCCCTGACACCGGCGGAGCTACCGAAAGGAGCGCTGCGATACATTCTGTCCTTATTGGAGCAATACGGCTACCGGGTGACCTTCAACCTCTACAATACTGCGAATTTTGGCGTTCCTCAGCTGCGGGAGCGGTTGGTTTTTTTCGCCTCTCGCGAGGGGCGAGAAGTGCCTTTTTTGGTTCCAACCCACGATCAACATGCGAGGAACGGTTTAGCTCCATGGGTTACTCTGGCGCAAGCGATTTCTATGCTCCAGGGAAAACACCACCAGGCAGGTGAGTTTCCTGAGCGACGGCTGAAGTATTACAGGATGCTGACAGGTGGCCAGAATTGGCGTGATCTGCCCGCGAAATTGCAGCAGGCGGCCATGGGTAAAAGTTGGCATTCCGGTGGAGGGAAAACCGGTTTTTACAGGAGGCTCGCTTGGGACCGTCCTGCGCCCACGCTGGTCACATCTCCGACCATGCCGGCGACAGATCTTTGCCATCCGGAAGACCTGCGGCCTTTGTCGGTCGAGGAGTATTTAGCGATCCAGACTTTTCCGAGTGGGTTTAAGCTTGCAGGCAAATTGAGTGACAAGTATCGCCAAGTTGGAAATGCTGTTCCGTGCCACTTCGGCAAAGTCATTGGCGAGCACCTTCTGGCCTTTGAGGAAGACCGTTTCGATGCGGGCTATAGCGCTGCGCATCGGTTTAGCAGATATTCAGGTACCGACCACCATTCGTGGCAACAGCCCCAACTCTCATTGGAATTGTAAGTCGGCGGCCAAATACAAAGGCCCCGCATCGCTGCAGGGCCTTTTTGGTTTGCGCCGATAGGGCAGCGCGCAGTCTTAGTACATGCCGTCCATGCCGCCGCCGTGGCCGCCGCCCGCCGGAGCAGATTCCTTCTTCTCCGGGATGTCGGCCACCATGGCTTCGGTGGTCAGCATCAGGCCGGCGATGGAGGCCGCGTTCAGCAGCGCGGTGCGGGTGACCTTGGTAGGATCGATGACGCCGGCTTTCACCAGGTCTTCGAACTTGTTGGTCGCCGCGTTGTAGCCGTAGTGCGCTTCCTTGCTTTCCAGCACCTTGCCGATGACCACGGCGCCCTCTTCGCCGGCGTTGCCGACAATCAGGCGGAGCGGCTCTTCAATGGCGCGACGAATGATCTGGGCGCCGATCTTCTCGTCGCCTTCCAGGGTCGCAATCAGATCCTCGACCGACTTGGCGCTGCGGACCAGGGCGACACCGCCGCCCGGGACAATGCCTTCCTCAACGGCAGCGCGGGTTGCGTGCATGGCATCTTCCACGCGCGCCTTCTTTTCCTTCATCTCGGTTTCAGTGGCTGCGCCGACCTTGATGACGGCGACGCCGCCGACCAGCTTGGCCAACCTCTCCTGCAACTTCTCGCGGTCGTAGTCGCTGGTGGTCTTGTCGATCTGGTTGCGGATTTCCTTGACGCGACCCTGGATTTCTTCCGCCTTGCCTGCGCCGTCGACGATGGTGGTGTTGTCCTTGTCGATGGTGATGCGCTTGGCGCGGCCCAGGTCCTCCAGCTTCACATTCTCCAGCTTGACGCCGATGTCCTCGGTGATGGCCTTGCCGCCGGTCAGCTTGGCAATGTCTTCCAGCATCGCTTTGCGGCGATCGCCGAAGCCAGGCGCCTTGACGGCAGCCACGCTCAGGGTGCCACGCAGCTTGTTGACCACCAGGGTCGCCAGCGCTTCGCCATCGACATCTTCCGCGATGATGACGAGCGGCTTGGCATTGCGGGCCACCTGCTCCAGCAAGGGCAGCAGGTCCTTCATGGTGCTGATCTTCTTTTCGTGGATCAGAATGTAGGCGTCTTCCAGGGCCACTTCCATCCGGTCCGGATCGGTGACGAAATAGGGGCTGAGATAGCCGCGGTCGAACTGCATGCCGTCGACGGTCTCCAGGTGGGTCTGCATGGTCTTCGATTCTTCCACCGTGATGACGCCGTCCTTGCC
Source organism: Acidobacteriota bacterium (assembly GCA_021792795.1). Lineage (GTDB taxonomy): Bacteria > Acidobacteriota > Terriglobia > Terriglobales > Acidobacteriaceae > JAKAAZ01. Next base: position 76,258 of record JAJYUB010000010.1, read on the forward strand.
GACCTTCTCCATTGCCTGGGCAATGATGGAGCCGATTTCATGGTCGCCATTGGCGGAGATGGTGCCGACCTGGGCAATCATGTCGCCGGAGACCGGCTTGGAGAACTTGCCGAGCGCTCCGCTGTGCTCAAATGCGCCATCCTTGTCGCGCTTGCCGACAATCGTTTCGACGGCCTTGTCGATGCCGCGCTTCAATGCCATTGGGTTGGCCCCGGCAGCCACGGTCTTGACGCCTTCGCGATAGATGGCCTGGGCCAGCACGGTGGCGGTGGTGGTGCCGTCGCCGGCAACGTCGGAGGTCTTGGAGGCCACTTCGCGCACCATCTGCGCGCCCATGTTTTCCAGCGAATTGCTGAGCTCGATTTCCTTGGCCACGGTCACGCCGTCCTTGGTGATGGTCGGGGAGCCGAATTTCTTTTCAATCACGACGTTGCGGCCCTTGGGGCCGAGCGTCACCTTGACAGCATCTGCCAGCGTATTGACGCCGCGCAGAATTGCCTGCCGCGAATCTTCACCGTGCAAAATTTGCTTTGCCATGATCCTGTTTCTCCTGGTTCGTTTTTCAGTGGCCCGTCGTAACGGGCAAAAATTTTGATGGAACGTGTTGTTGCGAAAATTGCGCGCAAAAAAAAGCGGGGCGGTCAGGCCACGCTTACTTCTTATGCAGAATGCCGAGGACTTCTTCTTCCCTCATAATGAGGAAATCTTCGCCATCGATCTTGATTTCCGTCCCGGAATACTTTCCGAACAGAACATGGTCGCCGGCTTTCACGTCCAACGGGAAAACTTTGCCTTCGTCGTTCGACTTGCCTTTGCCGACGGCGATGATTTCGCCCTCCTGCGGCTTTTCTTTGGCGGAGTCGGGGATAATGATGCCCCCGCGGACGGTTTCGCCTTCCTCAATGCGACGGACCACGACACGATCATGCAGCGGCGTCAATGACGTAGCTACCGTAGATTTTGTACTTGCCATAATGCATTTCTCCTTATTTTGAACGATTTACGTTGCAAACTTTGCGGTTGGTCCCGATATGGTACAGATGAGCGGGGCCTTCAGGCGCGGGCAATTAGCACTCCTTGCCTGCGAGTGCTAGATTAGGCTGTCGAGAGGACCGTTGTCAAGGGTTCCTGTAAATATTAGTGTAAATCACTCAGATTTCTTTCGCGCCACGCTGGAATGCAGGAAAGACTTGAAAACTTGTCCTTTGGTACGTGAAAGCGTACGCTTTCAAGCGTGAATATTTATGAATGCTAGCGAGGCCCGCGAGAAACTTTATCGGCTTCTCGATGAAACCGCTGCCACGCACGAGCCGGTGCTGATTACAGGCCCTCGCGCCAACGCTGTTCTTGTGGCTGAGCAGGATTGGAACGCCATCCAGGAAACCCTGCATCTGTTGGCCGTTAGGGGCATGCGTGAATCCATCCTGAAAGGAATGGCTGCCCCCATCCGCGATTGCGCCAAGGAACCAGGGTGGTGAAGCGTTGGGAACTCGCATTCACGCGGCAGGCCCAAAAAGACGCGCGCCAGATCGGTGCTGCCGGTCTTCGACCGGAAGCCGAACGTCTGCTGAGTGTTCTGACGATCGACCCTTTTCAAAATCCGCCGCCTTTCCAAAAACTTGTCGGAGATCTGAAAGGGGCATGTTCCCGGCGAATCAACATTCAGCATCGCCTGGTCTATCGGGTCCTGGAGCAGGAACATATCGTCGAAGTGCTTCGCATGTGGACCCATTGCGAATAAACCCGCATTCCTGGCGTGGCATGAATGGAGTTAAAATCGGGTCATGCGTAGATTTCAGCATCGTTGCATTGCAGTCTCGATTGTTCTGGCAGCGGCCTTGTTGGCAGTTCCTTCCAGTCATGCGGACCGGCACAGAAAATACAAGCCGCCGCCGCCGATGTCGAAGGTGACCGTGACGGTGCTGCGCGCCGCGGACGGCAAGCCCTTGAAGAATGCCGCCGTGGTCTTTCATCCGGCGCTTGGCGACACCACCGAGGGCAACATGGAGCTGAAGACCAATGACGAAGGAGTGGCGACGTTGAGCATCGTCCCCACGGGGTCGCAAGTGCTGGTGCAGGTGATCGTGCCGGGATATCGGACGTTTGGCCAGAAATACGAGGTTCCCGGCAGCGAAAAGTCGATCACGGTCAAGTTGCTGCCGCCGAAAAACCAATATTCCATCTACACAAAAAACGATCCGAATGCCGATATGCAGAACAACACGCCGAAGACGCAGATGGGTCACGCCGAACCGGCCGACAGCCCGCTGCTGCAGCCTGCTCCCAAGAAAAAGAATTGACCGGGCAGGCGGAATACGGCTGCGCGACGATTGCGACCTACGAATGAGACCCTCATGCATTTGCTAAACGGCAAGGTGGCGCTGGTGACGGGCGCGGCGCGGAAGATCGGCCGGGTGCTGGCGCATGGCCTGGCCAACGGCGGAGCGGACGTGGCCATCACCTATCGCGAGTCCGACGCGGCGGCGCAGCAGACCTTGCGGGAATTGGGCGAGGCTGGCCAGCGTTCCATGGCGCTGCGTTGCGATGTGCGGGACCCGGAGTCTGTGCGCACGGCGGTTGCGGCGGTTGTGGAAGAGTTCGGCAGGCTGGACCTGCTGGTCAACAACGCCGGTGTCTTTGCCACCGCGCCGCTGGAGGCGATCACGGTCGCCGAGTGGGACGAAATGTTCGAGACCAACACGCGCGGCGCATTTCTGATGGCGCAGGCCGCGTATCCGCACCTGAAGGCCAGCCATGGCCGCATCGTCAATATAGGATCGCTGGGCGGTTCCCATCCCTGGGCGAGCCACGCGCACTATTCCACGTCGAAAGCGGCGCTGCACATGCTGACGCAGACCATGTCGAAGGCATTTGCGCCGGAGGTCAGCGTCAATTGCGTTGCGCCCGGCATGATCGCCAACGGCGAAGTCCATGCGGACTACGAGCATTTCGCCGCCAAGACCCCCATGCGCCGCAATGGCACGCCGGAGGAAGTGGCGGCGGCGGTGCTGTTCTTCGCGACCGGCCCGCACTTCATTACCGGCCAGATTCTGGGCGTCGACGGCGGCTTGGGCCTGTAGTTTCGCCGACGAGAGGGCCAGCCTGTTCCCGCTCGCCCTTCGCGCAACGCCGCTTACTGCATGGGTAGCTGGCGGGCGTCCTCCAACTGCTGCTGATACTTCGGAAGCAGTTGCTGCGCCATGTGCTTCAGCTCCGGATTGGCCCGGCGGCGCTCAATATAATCCTGATATAGCTTCAAGGTGCTCGCCTCGCTGGAGACGATCTGTCCTCGAAACGCCATATCGAGGTTCCGCGTATTTTTCAATGCGTCCAACTGGCGCTTGTCGGCTGGGGACACTCCGCTTGGCAGGCGGAACGACGGGTCCTCGTCCGCGACTGTGGATTGAAGCTGCCCGCTGTCCTCGGTCCGGTCATTGGCAAGCATTGTGGCGTATTGCCGGTAGGTCGCGTGGCTGCTGTACTTGTTGACGATCAGCGATGCTTCGATCTGGTAGTCGTCGATTTGGGCGGCCCGCGCCGCAAACGCTTTGTCGGCGCTTGAAAGTTGCGCGAAAGCCGCGGGGACCACTCCCACGACGAGAGCGGCGGCCAAAAATATTTTGCATGCCATGGTCATCCTCCCTGGAGGTTGGGGCAGCGAGGGAACTCCTCGGCTGCCCCAACCATAGAATACAGTCTTGTGCCGCAGGGGATGGGGCGGCGGCCCGATGCGCAAGGAAGCCAGGCGATAATGGAAACTATGTCGTCCATGTCCAAAACTGCTATTTTGCTGATCGATTGTCCAGACCGGAAAGGTCTGGTTGCCGCCATCGCGAATTTTCTGGTGCAGGAATACGACGCGAACATTCTGAACGCGGACCAGCACCAGGATGTCGAGCTGGGACTCTTTTTTATGCGGGTGGAGTTCACCACCGACAAAGCGGGCTGCGATGAAGCGCAGTTTCGCGCCGTGTTCAGCCCGCTGGCGGAACAGTTTCGAATGAATTGGCAGCTCCACTTTGTTGGGGCGCCGGAGAAGGTCGCGATTTTTGTATCGCAGTATTTGCATTGCCTGGCGGACCTGCTCCATCGCCACCAGACGGGCGAGTTTTGCTGCAAGCTTTCCTTGATCGTCAGCAATCACGAAAACGCGAGGGCGCTGGCGGAGTTCTACGAAGTCCCTTTTCACTGCCTGCCGGTGCGCGCTGAGACGCGGGCGGAAGTGGAAGCGGAACAGCTCGCGCTGCTCGCTACAACCGAGGTTGATCTGGTGGTGCTGGCACGTTACATGCAGGTGTTGTCGTCGAAGTTCGTTGAGGCGTATCCGCAGCGCATCGTCAATGTGCATCATTCGTTTTTGCCGGCATTTACTGGAGCGAAACCGTACCACGCGGCCTTTGCCCGTGGAGTGAAGCTGATTGGCGCCACCAGCCATTACGTGACCGAAATCCTGGACGACGGCCCCATTATCGAGCAGGATGTCGCGCGGGTGTCGCAGAACGACCAGTTGCCGGGCCTGGTCCAAAAGGGACGCGACCTGGAGCGGATGGTTTTGTCGCGGGCCGTGCAGTGGCATCTGGCACGGCGCATCCTGTGCTACGCGAACAAGACCGTGATTTTCGCTTGAGGGCCTTTGCGTTGCCGCAATGCTTCCAATCCCAGGGTCGCCGCGCGGGCCTGGGGCCCCAGGATTTCTTTGCTTGGAACCGCATCGTCAAATCGGCAGCGGTTGAAGGCTCGGGAGCAGGTTGTCGTCCTTGCATTCCAGAATGCCTACGGTAACTGGCAGCGTGAAGCGGCGAGGGCCGGCGCTGCCGGGGTTGAAGTAGAGGACGCCGTTGGCCCAGGAAATTTCCGGCTGGTGGGAGTGGCCGAAGATCACGGCGGCAATGCCTGCCGCGTGCGGGCGCAGGTCGAGGTCCTCTCTCGCGTGGACCAGGTAGAAAAGCTTTCCCGCGAGTTCGACGGTTTCCGTGGGCGGCAATGCGCCGCAGAGGCCATTGTGGTCGACATTGCCGCGAATTGCGGTGAGGGGAGCGATTTTTCTCAGGGCGTCGAGAATGGCGTCGTCGCCGACATCGCCTGCGTGGAGGATGTGGGCACAACCGGCGAGCGCCTGCAGGGCCTCCGATCGCAAAAGCCCGTGGGTATCGGAAATGACGCCGATCCGCATGTCAATAGTTTGTGCCGGCGCCGACGGCGACGCGGGTGCGCGGGTCGAGTTGGTCGCGCAGGCTGTCGCCGATAAAGTTGAACGACAGGACCGCCAGCATGATGGCGATGGCCGGGAAGATGACCATGTGGGGCGCGTCGAATAAGTGGGCGCGGGCATCGTTCAGCATCACTCCCCAACTGGGCATGGGCGGCGGCACTCCCAGGCCGAGAAAGCTGAGTGTAGCTTCGGCCAGGATGGTGCCGGCCATGCCGATGGCGGCCTGCACCATGACAGGCTGGATGATATTGGGCAAAATATGGCGCGTTACAATCCGCAGGTTGGTCGCCCCCATGGCGCGCGCTGCCTCGACAAATTCTCGCTCGCGCACGGCCAGCACCTGGGCGCGCACCAGGCGCGCGTAGCCTACCCAGCCGGTAATTGAGAGCGCCAGAATCAAGTTGGTCATGCCCGGACCGAGGAACGCGACCAGCGCAATGGCGATCAAAATCCCAGGCAGCGCCATAAATGTGTTCATCACCAGGACGTTCAAAAAAGCGTCGAGCCAGCCGCCATAGAACCCGGCAATGGAGCCGAAAATGACGCCGAAAAACAACGCAATCGAGACCACCGAGGTGGCCACGAACAGCGAGATGCGGGTGCCGTAGATAACGCGGGAAAGGATGTCGCGGCCCAGTTCATCGGTGCCAAACCAATGGGCGGCGGAGGGTGACTGCAGGCGCGCGTGCAGATGGATTGCCGCTGGGTCGAACGGGGCAATCCAGGGGGCGAAAACTGCCAGGACGACAAAAATCGTCAGCAAAACAATCCCCAGGACCGCGAGTGGCTGGAAGCGCAGGGAATGCATCCAAACGATTGTAATGGAGCGCGCCCGCGAGTTGGAGATTTTCATTGCAATGGTATGTGAGCGGCTAATTTCTACGGGAATAAGAATGGTAGACGGCGAGATTCGGATGGTATCGTAAACATAGCAATTTTCGTGCGTTGGATGGAAGCCGCCAGGCGCAGGCAGATCGCCCCGCGGAGAAGTTTTCAGTGTTTCCGATGTCCGCGAAGGCGAACACCCTGACGGCTTTGCGAGTTGAATTTGTGGCCGGAACATACAGGACGCTCTTGTGATCGATTGGCAACAGCAGATTCTCATCGTCTCCCCCTTCTTTTACCCAGAGTTGATTTCCACGGGAAAGGCGAACCGGCATTTAGCGGAGGCGTTTGCCGCGGACGGTCACGGAGTCACCGTGGTCTGCTCCCATCCGTTGTACCCAAGCTGGGTGCCCGAGCGTAGCCAGGCGCAGATCGAGGGAGTGACCATCCTGCGCGGCGGCGGCGGTATTCGTTATCCCCAGGCCATGCCGCTGCGGCGGCTGATGCTGGAAGCCTGGTTTGCGTTCTTCGCTGCCCGCGCCGTGTGGCGGCTGCGGAACAAGGCGGACGTTGTGGTCACCGTTCTTCCGCCCAGCCTGTTCATTCTGTTTCTGCACCGCATATTGCCGAAGCGGGTGCGGCGAGTGGCTGTGGTGCACGATTTGCAAGGCATTCTGGCGGCGCAGAAGGCGGGCTTTGTCCGCCGCGGAATCATTCGTACGATCCATGCGGTGGAGAGCCGGGCCTTCCGCTCGCAGGATTTGTGCATCTTCTTTTCCGGCGACATGGCGCGCATGGCGCAGCGTTCCTATGGACTCGGTCCCGCGAAAACGGCGGTGCAATATCCATCCATCACGCTGCCGGCAAGCTATGGCGCGATTGTTGCGGCCTCCACCGCGCATCGCCTGGACGCGCTGTTCCCGCCGGACAAGTTGCATGTCGTGTACTCGGGCGCGCTGGGCTACAAACAGAACTCGCAGCAGTTGGTAGCGTTTCTGCAGGCGGCGGCCGTACGCCACCCGGAGGTACAGTTTCACGTGTTTTCCGGGGGGCCGTTTTTTGACAGCCTGCGCGCGACCTACGAACGCCGACCCGGGCTGCGGGTGCAATTTCATCCGCTGGTTGCGGAGCGGGACCTGGCGGAGTTGTATGCGCGCTCGTCGATCCAGATCATTCCCCAGGCGGAGGGAACTGAAAGCGCTGCGTTGCCTTCGAAGCTGCCGAACCTGCTGGCCGCGGGAGTGCATCTGCTGGCCATCTGCAGCGCCGGCAGCGAGGTCGAACGCATGATCCAGTTGGCAGGGACGGGGTCGATTGCGACGCGCTGGGAGGAGGACCTGTTTTTGACGCGATTGGATGAAGCGCTGGAGATTGTGCGACGGGAGTCCGCGTCGGCGCGGCGGGCCCGTGTCGAGCCGATCCTGGACCGGTTTTCCATTGCAAATATGGTGCGCCTGGCGACCGGAGAAAATGCAACTCCTGAAGGCCCCAGGCCGAAGCAGCGCGAAGCGGTGCGGGAAACGACGGCCGCCCAAAGCGGGGCGCGCTAAATGCAGGTTGGAGCGCCGGCATGAGCCTTCGCGCGTGCGTGATTTTTGGCGGCGCCGGATGCATCGGCACCCATATCGCTAGGCATCTGCTGGAGCATGCCGAGGTCGAGCGCATCTATCTGGCAGACATCCGGCCGCCGCGCGATGAAGACCATGTGAAACCGCTGCTTCGCTGGATGGAATCCCGCGACGGGGCGCTGCCGCGTGTCGTGTATGTCCCGTGCGACGTGCGCCTGCCGCTGGATGCGGCGCCGCTGCCGCAACAGGCTGACCTGATCGTCAACCTGGCCGCCGTACATCGCGAGCCGGGGCACGCGCCCAACGAATACTACCAAACCAACCTGCCCGGCGCGGAGCATGTTTGCGCCTATGCCACGCGCGCCGGATGTTCTCGGGTCGTTTTCACCAGCAGCATTTCTCCCTATGGCTCCAGCGACGCCGCCAGGAATGAGGACTCTCTTCCGGCCCCTGAGACAGCGTATGGAAGCTCCAAACTGGCTGCGGAAAAAATCCATATCGCGTGGCAGCGCGCCCATCCAGATCGGCGTCTGATCGTGCTGCGGCCTGGGGTCGTATTTGGGCCGGGAGAACATGCCAATGTGGCCCGGCTGGTTCGCAGCCTCGCTCGCGGATATTTTGTGTATATGGGCAATCGATCGACGCGGAAGGCCGGCATTTATGTCAAGGAATTGTGCCATGTGGTCCTGTTTGCGTTGGAGCATCAGGACAAGACCGCAGAGCCGATGCTGTTATGGAACGTTTCCATGGACCCGCCGCCGACGCTGGAGGAGTTTGTGAACGCCATTTGCGCCTCGACCGAGTATCGGCCCCCACGCTGGTCGCTGCCGCGGAACCTGCTGGTGGCCGCGTCGTATCCCGTGGCGGGAATCGCGCAGTTGTTTGGCATCCACGCAGCGGTGAATCCAGTGCGGATGCGGAAACTGTCTCAGTCCACCTACATTGAGCCGCTTCGCCTGCGCCAGGCCGGCTATCGTTTCCATTACACGCTGCAGCAGGCGATGATGGATTGGAAACAGGATGCGCCGGAGGATTTTGGGGTGCGGGGTAGGCGTGTGCTGGAAGCTTCCGACGAGGTGTCGATGAAATCATGACGAATGCTCCGCTCCCTGACGGTGCGATGCAGCCGAGTTCCCGCGTCTTCATCGCGGGGCATCGCGGACTTGTCGGTTCCGCGATCTGCCGGCGACTGACGGGGGCCGGCTACGACCGATTATTGTTGCGGACCAGCAGGGAACTGGATCTGACGGAGCGGAGCGCGGTGTGGGAGTTCTTCAGGGACCAGCGCCCGGAGTATGTGGTGCTGGCTGCCGCGAAGGTGGGCGGGATCCACGCGAACAGCAAATACCCGGTGGACTTTATTCGCGACAATCTTCTGATTCAGTCGAACGCGATCGATGCCTGCTATGAATTTGGGGTGAAGCGATTGCTGTTTCTGGGCTCCAGTTGCATTTACCCCAGGCTATGCCCGCAGCCGATTCGCGAAGAGTATTTGCTGACCGGTCCGCTGGAGCCGACGAATCGTCCGTATGCCGTGGCCAAGATTGCCGGGATTGAGCAATGCTGGGCCTACAACCGCCAGTATGGAACGAAATTTCTGGCGGCGATGCCGACCAATCTGTATGGGCCCGAAGACAATTTCGATTTGGCGAACTCGCACGTGCTGCCCGCGTTGCTGCGCAAAATTGCGACCGCCAAAGCCACAGCAGCGGCGCAGGTTGAGGTGTGGGGCACGGGCACGCCGCGGCGGGAATTTCTGTATAGCGACGACCTGGCGGAGGCGTGCGTTTTTCTGCTTCAGCTTCCAGCGGAGAAGCTCGAAACGCTGTTGCAAGAGGATTTTCCGCCTCTCATCAACATTGGCACGGGAGAGGACATCGGCATCCGCGAATTGGCGGAGCTGATTGGCCGCCTGCTGGAATACACGGGAGAGCTGACGTTCAATACCGCGCAGCCCGACGGCACGCCGCAAAAACTGCTGGATGTGCGCCGAATGCGCGCGCTGGGCTGGACGGCGAGAACGGGCCTCGAAGATGGCATTCGACGGACGTATGCAGCGGCGAGAGACAAGCTACAGAAACTCTGAGCAGACGACAACCTGAATGGGGTTGTAAGAGGCCAGGCGCCCCTCGATAAGGACGAAGGTTTTGTCAAGGCGCAAATTTTGCCAACGGGGATGAAAATCGCAACCGGGTAGAATCATCCTGGGGAGCCTTCCTCGCGCTCGGCGTCGGTCTCCAAACAAAAGCGTAACCCCGGAACCCATCGGAGCCTTCCCATTTATTCAATCAACCGAAGCGCGCCCGCTGTGACGCAAGCAGTGGAGGGACCTGCTGTTGTGTTTCCACGCATTTCAATCGCGCCGCGCGAGCGTTGGTCTCCACCAACCCTATTTCGGCCAAGCGCGGGCAAAAGGCCAGCCACCTCGCCTCCGGCAAGCGCGCGGATCGCCTTAGATAGCAAGCGTGCGTTTCCATGCGCATTCCAAGCGTTTCATCTGGCCAGGCCCGCCGAAGTATCCACCGGCTACGCAAATCCTCGCCCTATCGTGAATGCCGCTTTCGTCAAAATACGCTTCGATCATCGCCAGAATCTTTCTGTGACCATCTCGCGGCCACGAGGGAGCGACTATCTCATCGGCCAGAGACAACATCATCCCATGGGAAGCAAAGGCCCAGCGCGCGACCATGAGTGCCAGCCCAATGCAATCGCCATAAATAACGGGGTCGTGGTGGCGCTCACGCGCCCGTGGAAGGACGCGGTGGGACAAGAAAGACGCCCCCAGGTATCAGGCAACGTCTCTTTTTGAACGCCTGCCTCTAAACAGGCATCTCCAGCAGCGTCTCGGCTTTAGCGTTGATGGTGGACAGCCCCAGATGCTTCGGGTCTTTGTTACAGGTCGGATACTTTTGGCGAATTATAAGTCGTTCTGAATTACAGATGTAGAAGGTAGGCTGCGCTGATTTCCGACCTCACCCTTCCCGGAGTTAGCCCTAATCCAAAGGGGAGTTCCGCCGACTGTGGAGTTCGTCTCTACCATAATGCGATAGGAATAATGCCGGACATCCGGAGTGCATGAGTACCTGATCGCCTGACCGCTTTGCACACCTGGCCCCCATGGGGCCAAGTGTGCAAACAATCTCAACCCAGTAACCTTCCTAAGTTCCACGGAAGATCGAAAGTGCGAAAAACACTGGACCGAACCGCGCTGGCGCTACGGCCCGAACTTTGCGAGGAACATCTCCGTCGCATTGTTGGGATTGCTGAAACCTGAGAATGCACCCTGCGTCAGACCGCCCATAAGGGCGTTGCCTTGACTATCCACGGCCACTTGTGGGCCGACACCTGTCTGTGAATTTACGATCAGGCCATTACCGAATTGCTGCACCCAGGTGTCCTGGCCGTCGGGGGTAAATTTCATCACGAAATTCAAATCCTGTGGCTGCACAAAGGGAGATGAGAATATTCCATAGGTTGTTCCCGCTGCCAAAACATTGTCGCTTGTATCCACGGCAACGCTGTAGATTTCATCCCCCGCTCCCGTGCCAAATTGTTTTACCCAAACCGTGTTCCCAGTCGCACCATCCAATTTGGCTAGAATGCATGTCGCTTCAGGAGCGGGAATATAGCCGACCGAGATGCCGTATTGAGCTGAACCAACAACTGCCCCACCGACCAAGACATCGTTTTGAGAATCTGTAGCAACACCGTACAAGGCCATTGGCGCCGCCGCTTCATAACTTGCAAGAGCTTGACCCCAGAGAATGTTTCCCGTCGCTCCATCGATTTTCACCACCAAAGGAGCACCCGGGTTGGTTGTTGTATATCCGGGAAGGCCGCCGTCGCCAATCACCAAGACATCTCCTGCGCTATCGACAGTCAGCCTTAGCAACGTGTAATTGCTGCTTGCATACGATTGCTGCATCAACGTTTGTCCGGTCGCTCCATCCAGATGGACCAGAAGAAATCCGTCAGGAGAAGATCCGGATAAAGACAACGATTGAAATCCTACGATCACATCGCCGCTGGAAGTGACAGCGATGCTTTGTGGGTTTGCCTGACTCAGAGCAGAAAGCTGCTGTAACCAAAGCATGTTTCCATCGGGGCCAAGTTTGAAAATGACCCCCTGCCGCGTATTCGACGGGTTGCTGTAGCCGGGAAACGCGCCTGCTGTGTTGGCGGTGGCAAAAATGTCGCCTTGCGCATCCCCAGCAATCCCTGCCAGGAAGTCGCCTTGCCCAGTGCCAATCTCCTGGAGCCAAAGTTGCTTTCCAGTTGGATCGAACTTAGCGATTACATCTTCTGCACTATATTGCGGATCGGAGAAGCCGGGGTAGGCCCCATCCGTATAGGCCCCGACGATTGCGTTTCCCTGCCCATCGACCGCAACACCAATCAAAATATTCTGTGCAGGCAACGCCGTGTTCGCTGGTGGGACGATGGTGCCTAATCCAAACTGCTGCACCCATTGCTGGGTGCTCTCTGCGTGAAAACCAGCCACGCCACCGCCGCCTCCGGGTTTTCTGGATACACTACCCCCACCGCATCCGAATATGCTAATAACGGCTACGCCGAGTGCAAGCTTGGGTGCGGCCCTGTCAACAAACAACATCTCGCGTCGAGTGTATCTCGTGCCCAATGCACATTTAAGCAGGCGGCACATTGGGCGGAATCGGCGGTAAAGGCACTGTAATAACTGCATTGTGGTCTGGCACCGTTAAGTAAACAAAACCGTAATCTGGGTCGACAGCGATCGATCTCACTGGGCCCGGAGTTGTACCGCTGATGAAGGGTTGACCGGTTGTCAACTCCGTGACAATAAATCCAGTCGGCGTTGCCGATATAGAAAGTGTATTCCCATAATTGGCGCTGACCAAGGTACCATTTCCAAGCTGACCAGGGGAAGGCAATTGAGGGGACACATTATTGACTTCTGCATAAATAATGCAATGGCCTAGCGCAAAGAAAAGCTCAGTTCGGATTGTGCGATGCAGCCACGCAGTTTTTGCTGTGAGTTGCGAATGCCGTCGATGGAACCGAGAATGTCT
>JAJYUB010000060.1 GCA_021792795.1 Acidobacteriota bacterium
CCGAAACGGCCCAGAAAGCCTGCTATAAGCTACCAACGGGATACTGCCTGCGCTCCCCAATACGAACACCAGCTTTGCGAATCGCTGCATCGCCCTTGGCAAAACGCTATGCCCGACACACACCTAGACAACAATAGCGGTACGGGTCTCTCCATACCGCCATTGTCGTTGAACTATTTCCTTGAATTACTTTGCGGCTGGGTCGCTGGGTGGACCCTGCTCGTCCTGCTCGCTCATGGCCTTGTCGATGGTCTCGCGACGCTTGGCACGCGCTTCGGCGCGCTTCTCGCGCTTCTCTTCCAGAATCTTTTCCACGCCCAGCATCTCGACAAATGCCGTTTCGCCGCCGTCGCCTTTTCGAAAGCCGCTGCGCACAATGCGTAGGTAGCCCCCGTTGCGATCTCCGTACCGCGGGGCCACCGTCTCAAATAAACGCGAGACCGCTTCCCTGGTTTGCAGATACGCGAGCGCCTGCCGTCGCGCGTGCAGGTCGCCCCGCTTGCCCAGCGTAATCAGTCGTTCCACATGCGGACGCGCGGCCTTGGCCTTGGTGACGGTGGTCTGAACGCGGTCCTCAAGAATGATGGAGGTGACCAGGTTGCGCAACATGGCGCGACGATGGCTGGTGTTCCTCCCAAGTTTGACTCCTGCTTTGCGATGACGCATGGTGAATCTCTCTTTTTCTCAATTGAAAATAAGTCTGTCATTCTGAGCGTAGCGAAGAATCCAGAGAGTGATAGCGCCACTATCGGGCGAATATGTTCTGGATTCTTCACTCCGTTCGCCTCTGCGAACTCAGTTCAGAATGACTCCCTCTAATACGAACTCTATGCACCGTCAAACCCGGTTCAAAAGTTCTCCGTCTCTTCGTGGGGCGCGAGAAGCTCAGCATCGAAGTCCTCGTCATCCTCATCGTCGTCTTCTTCGCGATGACCGATGCTGCTCAGCACCGCGGCGGGCAGTATGCTGGTCGGCCCCGGGACAGGATTGCCGCTCTCGTCAATCCGCATCCCCAGAGACAGGCCCATCTGCGCCAGCATCTCTTTGATCTCGTTCAACGATTTGCGACCGAAGTTTTTCGTCTTCAGCATCTCTGCCTCGGTCTTCTGGACCAGTTCTCCAATGGTCAGGATCCCAGCGTTCTTCAGGCAGTTGTAGCCGCGGACAGAAAGCTCCAGCTCTTCCACCGAGCGATTCAGGTTCTCGTTCCGGATCAGCGGCTCATGCATCCCCGCTGCGGCATCCGCTTCCAACTCTTCTTCAAAGTTGATGAAGATGCTCATGTGGTCCTTCAGCAGCTTCGCTGCCAGACCGATCGCATCCACCGGAAGCACGGAACCGTTGGTCCAGATTTCCAGCGTCAGCTTGTCGTAGTCCGTGATCTGGCCCAGACGGGCTGCCTCGATCGTGTAATTCACCTTGCGGACCGGCGAGTGGACCGAGTCGACCGGGATGAAACCGATGCCAAGATCGGAATCGAAATTTTTGTCCGCGGAAATGTAGCCGCGCCCGCGCTTGAGGCGCATTTCCATGTCCAGCTTGCCGCCTTCGCTGACGGTGGCAATGTAGACCTCTTTGTCCAGAATGTCCACGTCGCTGTCGGCTTCAATCATGCCGGAGGTGACAATGCCGGGCTTGTCGGCGCGCAAATAAATCGCCTTCGGGCCTTCGCCATTCAGCTTGAAGGGGACCTGCTTCAGGTTCAGGATGATGTCGGTCGCGTCTTCGACTACGCCGGGAATCGACTGGAACTCGTGCAGCACGCCTTCAATATGCACGGCCGTCACTGCGGCGCCTTCAACAGACGACAACAGCACCCGCCGCAAGGCGTTGCCGATGGTTGTGCCGAAGCCACGTTCAAATGGCTGCGCGCTGAACTTGCCGTACTTTTCGGTCAATGTCTCCAGGTCGACTGAGAGACGCTTCGGTTTTTGAAATCCACGCCATAACATAGTTGATTGCCTAGCTTCCTGCACGGCAGACGTCGCGAAGCATTTTGCAACGGCCGTGCTTGTTCTCCTCGGTTTAGGTATTTGCCGCTAGTCGCGGCGTGCCGCAGTCGAATCTGCTCCACTGCAGCCGTACAAGATGAATCTAAAACCTGCCTCCGGAAATGTGTTCGCACGCAAAATCAATTGCGTGAACGATAGAACTGCTTGCGACGCCGTACAGCTTACTTGCTGTACAACTCAACGATTAGCTGTTCATTGACGGGCAAGTGAACGTCCTCGCGTTTCGGTAAGGAAAGCACTTTGCCGCTCAAGTTCTGGCGGTCAATGGCCAGCCACGTTGGGGCTGCACCGGATCCGCTGTAGTCGCGGGCCACTTCGAACACCGGCAGCGCTTTGCTGCCTTCTCGAACGCGGATCTCGTCGCCGACGCTGACCTGATAGGACGGAATGTTGACCTTGCGCCCATTCACTTCCACGTGACCGTGACGCACAACCTGCCGTGCCTGACGGCGAGAAGTCGCGAAGCCGAGGCGGAACGCGACGCTATCCAGACGGCACTCCAACTGCTGGATCAGCAGTTCGCCGGTAACGCCGGGAGCAGCATTGGCCTTCTCGTAATACGCGCGAAATTGGCTCTCCAGCGTAAAGTACATGCGCTTGGCCTTCTGCTTTTCGCGCAACTGCAGGCCATAGCCGACAATCTTCGCCTTGCGGTCGCGACCATGCTGGCCAGGAGCGAAATTTCGCTTCTCAATGGCGCACTTGTCGGAAAAACACCTGGGGCCCTTCAGGAATAACTTGATGCCTTCGCGACGGCAAAGGCGGCAGACAGCTCCGGTATAACGTGCCACGAAATTCTCCTAAGTTCAGAGGCCGACCGGTTTACGGGTATAGAACCCTTCGTCCCGGTCCGCAAAATTGATTGCTATGCTTCAGTCCATGGCCCCAGGCAGATATCCGCATAGGGCCACAGTCTACTAGTTTACACGCTTTCCATTGTATTTCAGCGTGCTTTCGCGTCCGCTTACACGCGGCGGCGCTTTGGCGGCCGGCATCCGTTGTGCGGCACCGGCGTAACATCCCGAATCGTGCGCACGTCAATGCCGGCCGAAGCCAGGGCGCGAATCGCGGATTCACGACCCGAACCCGGTCCACTGACCCGAACATCGACCGAGCGCATTCCGTGCTCCCGCGCCTGATTGGCCGCATTCACGGCCGCCTGCTGCGCGGCAAAGGGAGTGCCTTTCCGCGATCCGCGGAATCCGAGCGATCCGGAACTCTTCCAGGAAATCGTGTTGCCCTGGCCGTCAGTAATCGTCACAATGGTGTTGTTGAACGAGGCTTGAATGTAGACCACCCCGTACGGCACGACCTTGCGCTCGCGCTTTTTGAATTTCTTGTTCTTGGCGGCCTTGCCGGCAGCGCCTGCTTGTGCTTTTGCCATTAGGTTTTCGCCGTCGCTTTCTTCTTGCTGGTCACAGTGCCCTTGCGCGGACCCTTGCGGGTGCGGGCATTGGTGTGGGTGCGCTGTCCGCGGACAGGCAAATTCCGACGATGCCGAAGTCCGCGATAGCTCTGGATTTCAATCAGGCGCTTAATGTGCATCGAGACATCTTTGCGCAGGTCGCCTTCCACCTCGCCTTCGCCCTCAATCACCTGACGGATGCGATTCACCTCATCCTCGCTCAGGTCCTGAAGCTTCTTGAACGCGTCCACGTCCGCAGCCTTCAGGATTCGGAGCGCCCGAGGGTCGCCGATTCCAAAAATGTACGTAAGCGCGATGCGTGCCTGTTTGTTCCTGGGCAGATCGACGCCAGCAATACGTGCCATAAGATTTTTCCTTCTCCGGAGCCTTTTCACCGATAGCGCGATCTTTGGGTGCCCCATCCTAGCGCAGCTAGGGTGGGATGGAATGACGCCCGCATAGCACTTTTTAGCGAAACTGCTCGATTGTTGCCCGGAACAGCGTCGCCATTCCTGAGCGGTTATGCTTGCCGGATGCTTGAAACTTCATCCTGCAGCGGTGAGCGGCCTGGACCAGGTTCCTCGCAAGCCTTTCTGCGGCTAACTCGCCCGGTTCCTGCCGGCACGCGCAACGTCAGAATTATCCCTGGCGCTGTTTGTGCTTGGTGTTTTCGCAAATCACGCGCACCACACCACGGCGGTGGATGACCTTGCACTTGTCGCAAATCTTTTTTACCGATGCTCGAACTTTCATGCTGCCTGCTTCCCCTTGGCGATTCCCAACTGTGTGCCTACCCGCTACTTGTAGCGATAGACGATACGCCCGCGATTCAGATCGTACGGGCTAAGCTCGACCGCAACCTTGTCGCCCGGCAGAATGCGAATGAAGTTCTTCCGCATCTTGCCCGACACGTGCGCCAGCACCTGGTGCTTATTTTCCAGTTCCACTCGGAACATGGCATTCGGCAACGTCTCAACCACCGTCGCCATTACTTCTATCGCGTCTTCTTTCGACAATCGCTGCTCCAACCCTCCCCAGCCTTCGGGGCCCATCGGTTTCGAAAAACCCACGTAAAAACTCTGCGACGGCAAAGCGAAATCGCTATGCTGTCAGGACCTCTGCGCCGTCCGCGCCCACCGCAATCGTGTGCTCAAAATGCGCGCTCAAGCTGCCGTCGACCGTCACCGCCGTCCAGCCATCCTCCAGCACGCGGACCGCATGGCCGCCGGCGTTGACCATCGGCTCAATCGCGAGCACCATTCCCTGCCGCAGCCTTAGTCCTTGCGCTTTGCGTCCGTAGTTCGGGACCTGGGGCTCTTCGTGCATCTCCGTCCCAATCCCGTGGCCGACAAAGTCGCGCACTACACTGAAACCTGCCGCTTCCACCACTTCCTGAACCGCAGCGCCCACATCGCCCAACGTCGCTCCAGGCCGCACCACCGAAATCGCGGCTTGCAGCGACTGCTCGGTCGCGTCCAGCAACTTCTGTGCCGGCGCGGAAATCTTTCCTACCGGTAGCGTGGTTGCCGAATCGGCATAATAACCATCGATGATCAGGCCGCAATCGATCGAAACCACGTCCCCCTCCTGCAACGTACGCTTCGCGGAAGGAATTCCGTGGACCACTTCTTCATTCACCGACGTACACAGCACGCAAGGATAATCGTGATATCCCTTGAACGCCGACACCGCGCCCGCTTCGGCGATCTTTGCCTCGGCAATCTTTTCCAGATCCATCGTCGTCATGCCCGGCGCGATACTGTTCCGCAACACATCCAACACGTTGCGCAGGGCGAACCCGCTACGCCGCATCTTGGCAATTTCTTTCGCAGTGCGGATCACAATCGCCATCGGTCCGCTAACTCCGGAGACGCACGATTGCGTCCGTGATTGCCCGAGTGATATCGCCTACGGGCAAATCTCCGTCGACCTCGGCAAATCTTGCCATCCTGTGGTAATGCTCCACCACCGGGGCCGTCAATTCTTCATACGTCCGCATGCGCTCTGCAAAAACCTCTTCCTTGTCGTCTGGCCGCTGCACTAATACAGCGCCATCCACATCGCATACCGTCTCAGTTTCCGGTAAACAAAAGTAGATGTTGTAGATACGACCACAGGTGGGGCAGGAACGGCGACCCGTAATGCGGCGCAAAAGCTTAGTATAGCTAACCTGAATATTGACAGCAACAATTGGCAGCGTTTCCTTCTCGCTGCTTAACTCCTCATCCAGCCAGACGGCCTGCGGCAGCGTCCGCGGAAATCCATCCAGGATATAGCCGCGCCGCGTGTCCGGCTGCCGTAGCCTGTCCAGAACAATGGCTTCCACCAGTTCGTTCGGGATCAGGCGGCCCGCATCCATCACCTGGCGCATCTGCACGCCCAATGGGGACGCGCTCTTCTCTGGGTCGTTCCGCATGTCGCGCAACAAATCGCCGGTAGAAATCTGCGGGACCGACCACTGCGCCATCAGGACCTTGGACTGCGTACCTTTGCCTGCCCCCGGAGGACCCATCAGTAAAATCGGACCGGGAGTGAATTTCTGTGCCATTGGAGCGCTTGCCGGACCCGAATCCCTTTGGACCGCTGGGGCTACCATGACCGCCTGCCGCGAACCCGCACGCCTTTGCCGGAGAAACCTTCATAATGCCGCATGATCAGATGTGCTTCCACCTTGTTGATGGTGTCCATCGCCACCCCGACCACGATCAGCAGGGACGTGCCGCCAAAATAAAAATTGACGCCCAGTCCGTTCGTCACCCACGTGGGCAGCCGATCGAAGAATCCGCCCACTAGCCAAAGATGATTGAGATGAATCCCGCTGATCATGAACTGCGGGATCAGCGAAACAATAATCAGATACAGTCCGCCCACCAGTGTCAGGCGCGTCAGAATGTCGTTGACGTAATCCGCCGTGCGCTTGCCTGGCCGGATACCCGGAATAAAGCCGCCGTACTTGCGCATATTGTCGGCGATATCGTCTGGCCGGAAGATGATGGAAATGTAGAAATAGGCGAAGAACAAAATCGCCACGCAATACAGCAGTTCATACCACGGCTCGCCGACATTCAGGGCGTCGAAAATCGGCCCGAAGAAACGGCTGTCGTGGAAGGAAAACCCTCCGATGTTCGCATGGGCCAGCAACATCGGCGCGGACAGGATCGATGCCGCAAAGATGACCGGCATCACGCCGCCGGCATTCACGCGCAAGGGCAAATGAGTCGACTGGCCGCCCATCAGGCGCCGTCCGACAATGCGTTTTGCGTACTGCACGGGAATCCGCCGCTCGCTGCGCTCCACGAATACGATGAAGGCCACCACCGCCAGCATCACTCCCAGCAGAATAATGACCGCGGGCACCGTGAACCCGCCCCAGGCCTGGGTCTGTACTTTCCCAATCAGGTCCCCAACGCCATTCGGGATGCCGACAACAATGCCGGCGAAGATCAGCAGGCTCATCCCCTCGCCGATCCCCCGGTCCGTAATCTGCTCGCCCAGCCACATCACAAACGTCGCGCCGGCGGTCAGCGTCAGGATCGTCATCAGCACGAAACCGGGGCCGGGATTGGTGACATACGGAACGCTGCCGGAGCCATGCACCAGCGTCAACGCGATCGCAAACGACTGCACCACCGCCAGAAACACCGTCATGTAGCGCGTCCACTGGGTGATCTTCTTGCGACCCATGTCGCCTTCTTTTTGCAGGCGGGCCAGCGGCTCGTACACCACCGTCAGCAGCTCGAAAATAATTGCGGCCGTAATGTACGGCATGATGCCGAGCGCAAATACCGTCAGGCGGCGCAGGTTGCCGCCGCTGAACATATCGATCAGACCCAGGGAGCTGCTGCTGTTTTGCGCGAAAAACTGCTCCAGCAGCTTGGTGTTCACTCCAGGCGTGGGGACGTGAGCGCCCAGCCGGTAAATGGCCAGGATAAACAGCGTGAACAATACCCGCTTGCGCAGATCTGGAATCCGGAAGATATTTAACAGCTTGTCCAGCATGCGACTCCTGCCTGTCTTACTCGCCGATCAGAATGGCTTTTCCGCCGGCCTTTTCGATCTTCTCCTGGGCCGACCTTGAAAACTTGTGAGCATGCACCGTCACTGCAACCGTCAATTCGCCCACGCCCAGCACCTTGACCAGCGCATTGCGCTTCCGCACCAGCTTCAACGCCACCAGCTTCTCGTAGGTCAGCTCGTCCTGCGCGAATTCCGCGATGCGCTCCAGGTTCAGCACGGTATATTCCGTGCGAAAGATGTTCGTGAATCCACGCTTCGGCAGGCGCCGGTGCAACGGCATCTGGCCGCCTTCAAACCCGCGCATCAGGCTTGAGCCCGACCGCGACCCCTGCCCTTTGTGGCCTCGGGTGGACGTCTTGCCCATCCCCGAGCCCATGCCGCGGCCAATCCGCTTCTTGCCCGAGTTCGCTTTTTTCGGTGCCCGTAAGTTCGATAAATTCATGGTCCCCGTCCCTCAATTCGCCCGTGGAAATCTGTCGCCCAGCGGGGTGCAGCCAACCCTAATCGTATGCCGAATTTCTTAGCCGAGAATACGCACCAGGTGCGGGATCGCCTTCACCATGCCGCGCACCGAGGGCGTGTCCTCGCGCACGACAACCTGCCGCAAACGCGTAAGGCCCAGCCCCTTGACGACCTTCCGGTGCTTGTCCGGCGTGCAGATGGCGGAGCGGTAATACTCAATCTGGATTGTCTTCGGCTCGACTTTTTGTCCTGATGTTTTTTGGTCTGCCATTGGATTACAGCTCCTCTACCGGCTTGCCGCGCAGGGCAGCCACATCGCGCTTGTCGCGCAATTGCACCATGGCGTCGAAGGTGGCCCGCACCACATTGTGCGGGTTTGCCGACCCCAGGCTCTTGGTCAGCACATTCTGGATTCCCACTGACGTCATGATGGCCCGCACCGCGCCGCCCGCAATGACGCCGGTGCCTTCCGGCGCCGGCTTCAGCAATACCTGGCCAGAACCGAAACGCCCCAGAACCTGATGCGGAATCGACGTGTCCGTCATGTTCACGCGCACCAAGTGCTTTTTCGCCGCCTCAATGCCTTTGCGGATCGCCTGCGGAACTTCCTTCGCTTTTCCGGATCCGAACCCGACCACTCCGGCAGACGCATCGCCCACCACCACCAGCGCTGCGAACGACATGTTCTTGCCGCCCTTCACGACCTTGGTCACGCGGTTGATCGAGACCACCTGGTCCTTCAGGTTGTACTGCCCGGCTTCCAGCTTTTTCTTGATGATTGCCATTCCGTCTATTTTCCTTTCAGACCCTCAGCAGACAAATACAACCGTGTCATCCTGAGCGAAGCGAAGGACCTTGCGTTTCCTTCGCGCAACAAAAAATCCCAGTCTAGAAATCCAGTCCCGCTTCGCGCGCGGCATCCGCCAGCGCCTTGATCCGTCCGTGATAGAGATATCCGCCACGGTCGAACACCACCTTCTTGATGCCCTTTTCCTTGGCCTTCTCCGCGATCAGCTTGCCCACTTCTTTGGCCGCTGCAACGTTGCCGCCGGTCTTCAACTTGGCGGTCACGCTGGAAGCCGACACCAGCGTAGTCCCGGCATGGTCGTCGATCAACTGCGTGTAAATCTGGTTCAACGAGCGATAGACGTTCAGCCGAGGACGTTCTGCTGTTCCCCGCATCTTGCGGCGAATGCGGTCATGCACCCGCTGGCGATTGGAGTTGCGTTGAATCTGCGTAATCATACTTGTGTTTCCTTCCTAACAGCGGAGATGCCCTGCATCCCCGTTCGGTCCTGAACTTCGTAGTCCGTGGCCAAGCCGGCCCAGGGTTACTTGGCGCCAGTCTTGCCGACCTTCTTCTTCAGCTTCTCGTCGGAATAGCGAACGCCCTTGTTCTTGTATGGGTCCGGCTTGCGCAAGGAACGCATGTCCGCCGCCACCTGGCCCACCTTCTGGCGATCGATCCCGGTAATTGTCACTCGGGTCTGCTTGGGATCGATGGTCGCCGCAATCCCTGTGGGCAACGGAAACTCGATCGGATGCGAATATCCAAGCGTAAACACGACCGTGTTCTTGCCCTTCAACTCTGCGCGGTATCCGATGCCAACAATGTCCAGCTCGCGGGTCCATCCCTGCGTCACTCCGCGGACCGCGTTCGCCACCAATGCCCGCGTCAATCCGTGGATTGCCGCCTGCGAGTCGTCGTGGCGGACCACGTGCAGGTTGCCCTCTTTTTCTTCAAACTTCAGGCCGCCGGGAATCGGCTGCTCCACTTTGCCCTTGGGGCCTTCGACCACAACCGTATTGCCATGCACCGAGTACTTGACGCCTTTGCCCAGAGGAATTGGCTGTTTTCCTATACGAGACATTTTGCGGTTCTCTTTCCCTTCGGCTTGCGAGTCCCGCGCGGACTATCGTCCGTCCCGCGCGTTCCACTGCAGCCCGATCCATCTGCAATCGACTTCGTCGCTGGGTGCCCCATGTCTCGCTTCTGAGACATGGGATTCCAAACGCTCCAACCAAAACGCCTTACCAAACTTCGCACAACAACTCGCCGCCCACGCCTTCACGACGCGCCTGACGGCCTGTCATCACGCCCTTCGGCGTGGTGATGATGCTGATGCCCAACCCACCCTGCACGCGGCGAATCTCGTCGCGATGCACGTACACCCGGCATCCCGGATGGGAAATGCGGGAGAGGCCGCGAATCGCCGCCTGGTTGTTGGTGTCGTACTTCAAATACACCCGCAGAAAACGCTTGCTGTTTTCCTCTGTCGCCTTGTAGTTGCTGATGTAGCCCTCTTCCTTCAGAATGCGGGCTATTTCAAGCTTCAACTTGGAGGCAGGCACGTCCAACTTCGCGTGCCGCGAATGGATCGCGTTGCGCAGCCGCGCCAACAGATCGGATACTGGATCGCTTACACTCATCGTATCTCCTTGGCCCCCCGTTCGCCCGCCTTTGGCGGGAACCTGCGAGGACCGTTCCTGCGCCCGTTTTGTAGAAACCGGGGCGCTTCAAAATCAACTTCAACTATCGTTCAGCGCAGCCTGCGCCACACCATTTACCAGGACGACTTCACGACCCCGGGAATTTCTCCCTTTAACGCCAGGCTGCGGAAACAGAGCCGGCAGATACCGAACTTCCGCAGAAACGCCCGCGGCCGTCCGCACAGATTGCACCGGTTGTGCTGCCGCGAAGAAAACTTCGGCTTGCGCTTGTCTTTGACTCTTTTTGCTGTAGTTGCCATCGAGCTTGTCTTGTCCTCTCGCCTTCTTTAGGCCGTCAGCCGGAACGGAATGCCGAAGTGTTGCAGCAATGCCCGCGCCTGCTGATCGTCTTTCGCCGTCGTCACAATGGTGACGTTCATGCCCTTCAACTTGTCGACGCGGGAGTAATCGATCTCAGGAAAAATCAACTGATCGCGGATCCCCAGCGTGTAATTGCCGCGTCCATCGAAGCTCTTCGTCGAAACCCCTTTGAAATCGCGAACGCGCGGCAGCGCTGTCGAAACCAGCCGGTCCAGAAACTCGTACATCTTGTCGCCGCGCAGCGTCACCATCGCCCCAATCGGCATGCCTTCGCGCACCTTGAATGCCGCAATCGACTTTTTCGCGCGCGTCACCACTGGCTTTTGTCCGGTGATCAGTCCCAGGTCCACCATCAACGGGTCCATCACCTTCACATTTTGCGTGGCTTCGCCCAGCCCCATGTTCAGGACGATCTTCTCCAGCCGCGGCACCGCCATGGTGTTTTTCAAGCCCAGTTCCTTCAGCAGCGCCGGCTTGATTTCCTTCAGATACTTCTCTTTCAATCTGGTCGCCATCTTCCATCCATCCTTGCATCAAATTGCGTCACGCCGGAAAAATGCGTGTCATCCTGAACGAAGTCATTGCGACGCAATGACGCAGTCGAAGGACCTGTTTTTCTTTCCTCTACAAAAAAAGCACTGCCCGCTTCCGCCTGGCGCTACTCGCCGCATAACGACGGCGGATGCCGCTTACTTCTTGCTTTCCAGCGTCTGCCCGCATTTGCGGCAGACACGAACTTTGGTGTCGCCCTCAAACTTGAAACCCACTCGGACCGGCCCGCAGTTGCCGCAGACCAGCATCACGTTTGAAATCTGGATCGGGTTTTCCTGTTCCGCAATGCCGCCCTTGATGTTGCGCTGCGGGTTCGGCTTCACCGTCTTCTTCACCATCATCACGTGCTCGACCAGCAGACGGTTCTCATCCTGCATCACGCGCAGCACCCGACCCTGCTTGCCTCGGTCTTTGCCCGCGATGACCTGCACTTTATCGTTGCGGCGAATCTTCAATCCTGCCATGACTCTCGTCTCGCTTCCTGTTCTTTTCCAAACCACCACTGGACCTGGGTGCCCCATCCTCGCCGCGTGTCGGGGTCCCCGGCGAGCGATTTGTGCTCGCTGGGGTGACTGGGCGGCTAGGGTGGGATCCGACTGACCTTCAATCCGCTCGAATCGCCTACAGAACTTCCGGAGCCAGCGAAACAATCTTCAAAAATCTCTTCTCGCGCAGTTCCCGGGCCACTGGGCCGAAGACGCGCGTTCCCACCGGTTCTCCGGTTTCGTTGATCAGCACAGCGGCATTCTGATCGAAGCGAATGTAGGTCCCGTCGCGGCGACGATATTCCTTGCGCGTGCGCACGATGACCGCCTTCACCACTTTGCCCTTCTTTACCTGGCCATCCGGCGAGGCTTCCTTCACTGCGGCGGTAACGACATCCCCCAAGCCGGCCTTGCGTCCGGTGGATCCGCCCAGCGGCAGGATCACCTGCAGCTTGCGGGCGCCGGAGTTGTCGGCCACCACCAACATTGTCCTCATCTGTACGGCCATCGTCGTCTCCTTAACATTGCTTAAACTTCACTCGACCCCGCCTGGTGCCCCAGGTTCGCGTAGCTAACCTGGGTTCGTCGGTGGCCCATTCAAGCCCTCTCTGGCTCGAGTGGGATGGAAAACCAAACTCCCCTACACTGCCTGCGAAATCTCTTCCGCCTGCGCCAGGTTCGAGCGCCGCACAATCTCTTCCAGTTGCCAGCGCTTCAGCTTGCTCAGCGGACGGGTCTCGCGAATCCGCACCACATCGCCAACCCGCGCCGTCTTGTGCTCGTCATGGGCGTAAAACTTCTTCGTCGTCCGCATCGTCCGCAGATACTTCGGGTGCGCCTTGCGCATCTCGACCGCGACCACAATGGTCTTCTGCATCTTGGTCGAAACCACTTCTCCGACCTTCTCATTCCGATGGGAGGTCACCGTGGCGCCCGCAGTCGTCGCCGTTGCCTTTGTCTCTTTCGTTGGTTCGCTCATTGCTTAACTGCCGCCCTTCTTCGCATTCGCCTTGCCGCGCTTGGCGGCCTTTACCTTGGTCTTGCCTGCCGACTTCGCCTTGCCGGCGATCTTCGACGTCCGCTTGGTGTTCCGCGTCGACGTCTTCTTGGCAGCCCTCTTCGACTTCGACCCCTTCGCCGCGGACTTTTTCGCTGTCTTTTTGGCCTTCCGCTTCGCGGCTGGTTCGGTTGCGCTCGCAGGAGCCGCAATGTCAAGCTCGCGCTGACGCTGCACCGTCTTGATCCGCGCAATGTCCTTCTTCAGCTCGCGCAGCTTCTTTAGCCCCTCGTTCTGCCCCATCTTCATCTGGAAACGCAAGCGGAAAATCTGCTCCGCCGACTGGTGCGCCTGCAGCGCCAGTTCCTCTTTGTCCAGATTGACGATCTTGTCCATTTCCATGATTCAATCCTTCATCTTCGGATGTCTCCGGGGCCATCGGCCCCAGTCATCCTCTAAAAGCTTCGAAATTCGTTACGACTTCTGCGTCGTCGCAGCCACGGCATCGTGGCGGGCAACAAACAACGTCTTCATGGGCAGCTTGTGCGAAGCCAGCCGCATCGCTTCCTGCGCCACTTCACGAGTGACGCCTTCCATCTCAAACAGGATCTTTCCCGGCTTCACCACCGCTACCCAATGGTCCAGCGGTCCCTTGCCGGAACCCATACGAACTTCCGCGGGCTTCTTGGTAATCGGCTTGTCCGGAAACAGGCGCAGCCAGATCTTGCCGCCGCGCTTGATGAAGCGCGTCATCGCCACACGGCTGGCCTCAATCTGACGGTCCGTGATGTGCGCATGATCCAGCGTCTTCAATCCAAAGTCCCCAAACGCAAGCTCAGAACCGCGCCAGGCCTTGCCACGATTGCGGCCCTTCTGCTGCTTGCGGAACTTCACTTTCTTCGGCATCAACATAACAAGGTCCTTTTGAGCTGTCCGCTCGCACTGCTGCTTCCAAAACCGGTCCTAGAAAATGCTCGATCCCACCCGGGGCTCGCGCTTCTTCTGCTGATAGATATCGCCGCGATACACCCACGCCTTCACGCCGATAATTCCGTAGGTCGTCTTCGCTTCGGCAAAGCCGTAGTCGATGTCCGCGCGCAGGGTATGCAACGGCAACCGTCCCTGCAGATACCATTCCGAACGCGCAATCTCCGCGCCGTTCAGCCGTCCGCCCACCCGCACCTTGATGCCGCGACAACCAAACCGTAGCGCCGAGTCCACCGATTTCCGCATCGCGCGGCGGAAGCTGACCCGCTTCTCCAGTTGCAACGCAATGTTTTCGGCCACCAGTTGCGCATCCAGCTCCGGCTTGTTCACTTCAAGAATGTCGACGAAGACTTCCCGATTGGAACGCTTCTGCAGATCGGTCTTCAGCTTCTCAATCTCCGCGCCCTTGCGCCCGATGATGATGCCCGGCCGCGCGGTACGAATGATGATCCGCAGCTTGTTGCCTGGACGCTCGATTTCAATCGAGCTGACGCCGGCGGACTTCAGCTTCTCTTTCAGTTCGCGCCGCAGCAGCACATCCTCGACCAGCAGGCTGGCATAACCCCGCTCGACGAACCAACGCGACTTCCAAGGCTTGTTGATTCCTAGCCGAAACCCGTAAGGGTGGACTTTCTGACCCATAATTCAATCCTTCCGTTCGCTACTTCGCTGACTTCTTGACTGCCGTTTTCTTTTTTGCCGCTGCCGGTTTCGCTGCCGCCTTCGTCGTCGGCTTCTTCTTGCCCTTGGCTGCGACCGCTTCGGGTTCTTCCCCAATCGTCTTTGCCAGCTCCGGACGCTTCTTTTCCGCAACCGTAATCAAAACATTCGACATGCGCCGTTGATACCGGAACGCGCGACCCATCGGCGCCGGACGGATCCGCTTCAGCCGAGGTCCTTCGTTGGCCACCGCCATCTTCACGTAGAGGTTGTCGACGTCGATGTTCAGGCCGCGCTCTTCGCTCAGATAGTTGGCATTCTCCAACGCCGAGCGCAATACCTTCTCGACCAGCGGGGCCACCCGCTTCTTGGTGAAGGCCACCGTCTGCAACGCATCTTCGACGCGCCGGCCCTTGATCAGATCCAGCACCAGCTTCGCCTTTTGCGGCGAGACCCGCTGGAACTTCGCTTCCGCCCTGAATTCCTGTGCTTCGTATTGCATCGCGCGCTCTGTGCCTTTCCCGCTGTTACCGCGGCTTGGTGGCCGTCTCGGCCTTGGCCGTGGAGTGGCCCTTGAATGTCCGCGTGGCGGCAAACTCGCCCAGCTTGTGACCCACCATGTTTTCCGTCACGTAGACCGGAATGAACTTTCGACCGTTGTGTACCGCAATCGTGTGCCCGACCATCTCAGGGAAAATCGTGGACCGGCGCGACCAGGTGCGTACCACCTTCTTGTCATTCGCCTTGTTCATCGCCTCGATCTTGACGATCAAGTGAGTGTCGATGAAGGGCCCTTTCTTTGTCGAACGTGCCATCGTTTCTCCTTCAAGCTCAGCTTCCAACTTTTAGCTTCTAGCTAGAGGCTAGGAGCTAGCAGTTAATGGCTGCGTCACTACTTCTTCTTCGGCCGGCTGACAATCATTCCATCCGTCCGCTTGTTGTTGCGTGTCTTGTATCCACGCGTCGGCTGTCCCCACGGCGTCACGGGATGACGACCGCCGGAAGTCTTTCCTTCACCGCCGCCATGCGGGTGGTCCACCGGGTTCATCGAAACGCCGCGGTTGCTGGGCCGGATTCCCTTCCAGCGATTTCTGCCGGCCTTGCCGATTGAAATGTTTTCGTGGTCCGTGTTGCCGACCTGCCCAATGGTTGCCATGCAATCGACCAGCACCTTTCGCGTTTCACCGGAAGGCAGCTTCAACAGCGCATACTCGCCTTCCTTGGCCACCAACTGCGCCGAAGCTCCAGCCGAGCGGACCATCTGCGCGCCCTTGCCCGGCCGCAATTCCACGTTGTGTACCGTGGTGCCCGCCGGAATGTTCTTCAGCGGCAACGCATTGCCCACCAGGATGTCCGCCTCTTCGCCGCTCATGATGGCCTGGCCTACCTGCAAGCCAATCGGCTGCAGAATGTAGCGCTTCTCGCCGTCCGCATAGTGAATCAACGCGATCCGCGCCGAACGGTTGGGATCGTATTCAATGGTGGCGACGCGGCCAGGAATTCCGGACTTGTCGCGCTTGAAGTCGATCAGGCGCAGCTTGCGCTTGTGGCCGCCCCCGTGGTGGCGAATCGTCAAATCGCCCGTGTTGCGACGTCCGCCCGTGCGCTTGCGAACCGACGTCAGCGGCTTATAGGGGCGATCGGTCGTCAGGTCGTCGTTGACCACCGTGGAGGTGAAACGCAGGCTCGGAGTGATCGGTCGGTATGTCTTGATCGGCATCGGTTATTCTCTTTTTTTGACATTGGCCCCGACGGTGGCAACCAGCGTCACGTTCAAATCTTTTTCTACCGTTATTCCTGCGGGTGCCCCCGGTCTCGATTTTGAGACCTGGGATTCTCTCGCCTATAAGCCTATAAACTGTTGATGTACTCCGGCATCTTCTGGCCCGGCTTCAGGCGCACATACGCCTTCTTCCAGTCCGAGCGATAGCCGCTGAAACGACCGCGCTTGCGTTCTTTCCCGACAAAGTTGGCGGTGCGAACTCCCTCCACCTTTACCTTGAACAAGGTCTCGACGGCTTGCTTCACTTCCGTTTTGGTGGCCGAGGTTGCCACCTCAAACACCAGCGTCGCTTCGGTTTCCTTCGCGCCCAGCCCCTTTTCCGTAATTATCGGACGACGAATCACTTGATAAACATCTGCCATCAGGCCACCTCCGCGGCGGCCGCCAGCTTGCGCTTGGACACCGTTTTCTTCAATGCTTCCTGCAACTGCTCCATCGCCGTCACCGAAATAATGGCGCGCTCGTGCTTCAGCAGGTGATAGGGATGCACCTCATTGCTCAACATCAACTCCACCCCATGCAGATTGCGCGCACCCAGCACCAGGTTCTTGCTCAGGGTCGTGCTGCTTTCAACCAGCAGGGCCGTCTTCTTCGCGTCCAGTGTGGTCAACGCCGTGCGATAGAGCTTGGTCTTCGGCTCTTTCAACTCCAGGCTCTCAACCACTGTCAAATGTCCGTCTGCCAGCTTCGCCGCAATCGCGGAGCGAAGCGCGCCCAGCAGCTTCTTGCGCGGAAAAGCGTAATCGTGGGAGTGCGGCACCGGTCCATGCACTGTTCCACCATGCCTCCAAAGAGGCGAGCGGATGGAGGCGACGCGCGCCCGGCCCGTGCCCTTCTGCTTCCACAACTTCTTGCCGGAACCGGACACCAGCTTGCGATTTTTGGTGGCGTGCGTGCCTTGACGCAGGGCGGCGCGGTAATGCTTCACCGCCTCCCAGATCAAGTCCTCGTTCACCTCGGCCGGTCCGAATACTTCGTCCGCCAGCTCCAGGGTCCCGACTTTTTTACCGCCCAGATCGACTACGTCAATGTTTGCCATTGCTCTACGCTCTCTTTAGCTCTTCGCTACCAGCTCGTAGCCTCTAGCTGGAAGCTAAAAGCTAGCGGCTGCCCTTCGACTGCTTTCCTATTTCTTCTTGCTCGCCGAGGCCTTCTTCGAGGCCTTCAACGGATCGACCGTCGTCGCGCCGCTGAATCCACGACGTTCGCGGGGCGGCTGCTTCGCCTTGGTGATCAGAACGTATCCCTCGCGATGTCCCGGGACCGCGCCCTCCAGCATCAGCAGGTTCTCATCCGTGTCGATGCCGCGAATGCGAAGGTTCCGCACCGTCACATTATCGACGCCCATGTGACCCGGCATCCGCATCCCCTTCATCACCCGCGAAGGAAAGGACGAAGCGCCGATCGATCCCTGCACCTGGAACATATGTCCGTGCGACTTCGGTCCGCCGCCAAATCCATGCCGGCGAACAACCCCCGCAAATCCGCGGCCCTTGCTGGTGCCCAGCACATCGACGAATTTCTCGTCCGCAAAAATATCGACCAGCACGCGGTCGCCGGCTTTGCTGCCGACAGTCTCTTCGCCTTCCGCAACCTTGGCCGCGACCTCAATCGGAACTTCGCGCAAGATCCGCACCGGCGGAACATTGTTCTTGCCAAAGTGGCCCGCCATCGCCTTGTTGATTTTGGAGCTCTTCACGAACTCAACCAGGCCGATCTGCGCCGCGTCGTAGCCGTCTTTCGCCTGTGTCTTGATCTGCGTTATCACGCACGGACCCACCTGCACCACGGTGATCGGATGGATTTCTCCGTTCTCATCGAAGACCTGCGTCATGCCGATCTTTTTTCCCAACATTCCCGCAACTGCCATGGCTCTTGTCTCCCCTCATCATGCGTGCAATTCAGCCCCGCACTGTAGGTGTTTCTGTCTTTCCGCCAACGCGGAAGGTGGCCCATTCAAGCCCGCCCTGAGCGAAGTCGAATGGGTTGGCTTGAGTGGGGTGTTAGTCCCCAGTCCTATTTCTCGAAGGCCTTGATTTCCACGTCGACACCGGCGGGCAGGTCAAGGCGCATCAGCGCGTCCACCGTCTGCTGGGTCGGCTCCAAAATGTCGATCAGCCGCTTGTGGGTGCGAATTTCGAATGCCTCGCGGGACTTCTTGTCCACGTGCGGCGACCGCAAAACGCAGTACTTGTTCTTCACCGTCGGCAACGGAATCGGCCCCGCAATCTGTGCGCCCGTGCGCTTGGCCGTGTCCACAATTTCGCCGGTCGAAGTGTCCAGCACGCGATAGTCGTACGCCTTCAGGCGGATGCGAATTCTTTGTCCAATCATGACTTCATCTCTTCTTTCAATCCATCTGCAGCCGGGTGTCCCACGTCTCGCTTCTGCGACGTGGGACTTCCCGTATGACCTACTTCAAAATCTCGGCAATGGCGCCGGCGCCCACAGTCCTGCCGCCTTCGCGAATCGCAAATCGCAAGCCCTTTTCCATCGCCACTGGAGTAATCAGCTCAATCTCCAGCGCCACATTGTCCCCCGGCATCACCATCTCCGTGCCTTCCGGCAACTTCGCTACTCCGGTCACGTCCGTCGTCCGGAAATAAAACTGCGGCCTGTAGCCGTTGAAGAACGGCGTGTGCCGCCCGCCCTCTTCCTTGCTCAACACGTAAATTTCCGCCTTGAACTTGGTATGCGGCGTAATCGAGCCGGGCTTGGCCAGCACCATGCCGCGCTCCACATCTT
>JAJYUB010000011.1 GCA_021792795.1 Acidobacteriota bacterium
CCGCATGGATCCTGTGAAACGAAAGGGCGGCATCAAGGCCAGACGGCTGATCGCCGCCACAAGCGATAACTACCGTGCCGAACTTTTCGGCCTCACTTGAGGCGCTCCTTCATGCGATTGCCCTGCGAGTACTACCGGGTCACTTCTCGAAAGCGCCGAAGGTGATTATGCTTGTGTCTCTATTGGCGATGATCGTCATTCGCCACCCTAGTTAATCATTCGTCTTGGGGCAGCCTCATCGGTTGCCATTTTTTGCTTTTTGCAGTCAATTGCACGTTCGCATACCAACTTATCTTGATATGGGCTGGATGGACATTCCGTTCAACAGAAAGCTGCTGAGCCCCAGCGTGTCGGTACGATAGACGCGCACATGCGCGGCCCCCAGCTCATCGAGCACAGACACGCGGGGATGGCCAAAGGGATTGTGACGGCCGACGGAAATGACGGCGAATTCAGGATGGACCGCGGCCAAAAAGGCCGGAACGGTCGAGGTATTGCTGCCGTGATGGCCGACCTTCAAGAGGCCTGCCGCCAATGGCTCCGTTGCAACCATCTGTTCTTCCACGGGCGCTTCGGCATCTCCTTCCAGCAGCGCGGCGGTTTGTCTGTAACGGACGCGCATCACCAGAGAATCATCGTTCATAGCGCGCACGCCGGGTTGATACGTTGCAGCCGGCGCAAGAATGCGAACGTGGACGCCGCCGAATAAAAAACGGTCGCCGGCTCTCATCCGCCGGACTGGAATTTTCTCCTGCCCGGCCAGCGCCAGCAGCGCCCGATATTCAGGAATCATGGGATTGTTGCCGACCCACAATACTTTGGGATGAAAATTCCTGAGAATCGCGGGCATGCCGCCCATGTGGTCGCTGTGCGCGTGGGTCAGCGCCACCGCATCCAAACCGCGAATGTGCCGCCACCACAGGTACTGCGAAACAACGTCCTCGCCAATATCGAATTGCGCATCCTCCGTGCGCGGGCCCCCGATCGGGCCGCCGATCGGGCCGCCGGCATCCACCAGCAATGTACGGCCGTCGGGAGTGACGATCAGCAGCGAATCGCCCTGGCCAACGTCGATCGCCGTCACCTCCAACACGCCGCGGTGGCGGGTCATGGGGACCGGCCATAGCACCAGCAGTGAGCCAACAAAAATCGCAACGAGCGTAGCCAGTTTCCAGCGACGAGGCAGGCGAACCAGCCAGAGCGCTGCAATCCAAGCCGCAGCGAAGCCGAACAGAGACCAGGTTGGGGGGTCTGGAGTGCGAAGCGAGGACGCCGCTAAATTGCCAAACAGGTGGATCAACCAGGAGATGACGTGCAGCAGTACAGCCGTCACAACTCCGCTGGGGACCGCCAAGGCGGGGTGAACGCAGCCAAGAAGAAACGTCGCCAGCGCCAGCGGCAGCATAAACGCCAGCAATGGCAGGCCGAACAGATTCGCGGGCAGGGCCACCAGCGTGATGCGGTGGAAATAGACGGCCATTGGCAGCACCATGGCCAGTTCCACCACCAACGCCACGATCATCGCCTCGACACATCGCAGGACCCAGCGGGCGATTCCAAACGGTAGTCTCCAGCCCCAGCGCAGTCCGACAAGATATCGCAGCCTTTCCACATACATCCGCAACGCCACACGCATCTGGGCAACCTGCGGCGGCAGAAATGGGTCGAGTTGAAGCAGCCTTGGCAGTCGAACTCCTCGCAGATAGGGCGCCAGCGTGGACTCGATCAGCGGCATGGCCACGCCAGCGATCGACAGCACAGCCAGAAACGTCATCTGGAAGCTGGCATCAAACAACGCCGAAGGATTGTGAACGAGCACCCCCACGGCGGCAATTCCAATGGCATTCAGTGCGGCCCGTTCGCGATAGAGAATACGGCTGAAGAGATACACGGCGCTCAACCATAGCGCGCGCTGTACCGGAGGGGCAAATCCGGTGAGAAAGGCATACGGCAACGCGAGCGAGATCGCCAGCAGCGTGGCTGACAACTGACCCATGCGCAGTTTGCGGGCCAGCCAGAAAATCAACCCAATCACAATCGTGATGTGCAGGCCAGAGACGACTAGGAGATGAAACGAACCGGTACGTTCAAAGGCGCTTCGCATGGAGTGTTGCAGGCGCGTTCGGTCGCCAAACAACATTGCACTCAGGACGCTGCTGTCCGCCGGAGTCAAGCGCATCGACTGCGGCAACCGACGGTACGAAGCGCTGAGGCTCGCAATCCGATCCAGCCGCGTCCCTGCCCATGTCTGCGCGGCCGTCGCCAAGCATCCCAGCGAGGGATGACGGCTGGAAGTCGCGATGTGGATCGCGCTTGCGTCCGCGCTACCCAGGACGGCAATGCCATGCTGGGAAAGATAGGCGGGGTAGTTCCACGCTCCTGGATCGCGATATTGCCCGGGCGCGTGAAAGCGCAGCGCCAGGTCCAGGCGCTCGCCACAGTGGAGCGGCGGAAGAATTTCTCCGCCGCGAGCATAGATGTTCAGCCGCAAGCCGCCCGCAACGGCGGCTTGCCAATCGCGGTCAGCGTTGAAGTCCTCCACGTGATCCAGCGAAAGGTCAATTTGCTGCGTCTGCTCGGTTTCTGCTGGCCTTCCAAAAGGATTGAGTTGCGTCTCGGTTCGCGCCGAGTGAATCGCGGTCACCGTTCCGCTGACATTGCGTTCGAGACCATCGGCAAGCTGAACAAGAGCCGAAGACGCTGGTTGCAGAGGAGCAACAAAGGCACAGAATTGCCCTGTGGAAAACCAGAGCAACAACAAGGGCAGCCACAGAGTCCGCACTGCCGTCCGCGCCGCGAGTAGCGTCAACCCCACAGCCAGCGACGCGCTCGCCAGGCAGAGCAGCGGAGGATGCCAGACCCAGTGCGCGTCGATGATGCCGAGAGCAAATCCGCCCGCTGCAAGCAGCATGGGCGCGGTCGCGAGCGACAAACGTTCTCGTCTAAGTCGGTGCCGCGTTGCCCGCAAGGGCGCAGGTTGATAGCCGCGCAACCTTCGCGTGGACTGCGGTGTCTTCGTTGGGGGGGCGCGCAGAACCATGATGGGCCCGCGGACTCAGCGCCCAAGCGTCGCGATGGTTTCCATGTGGTACGTTTGCGGAAACATATCGACCAACTGCAGGCGAAGGAGGCGGTAGCCGGATTGTATCAACGCGGCAAGATCGCGGCCCAGCGTCGCCGGATCGCAGGAGACGTAGACGATCCTCCGCGGCCCAACATTCGCCAGCAATTTCGCAGCCTCCACGCCGGCTCCGGCGCGGGGAGGGTCGAGCAGAACAAGGTCGGGCGCGACCTGTCGCCGCTCGACCGCTTGGCGAAGAAAATTGAGCGTCGGCGCATGGACGTATTCCGCCTGGCTGCCACGCAGGTTGTGGCGAAGGTCCTTGCAGGCTGCCGGGCCCGATTCGACTGCAATCACGCGCTGAAATCGCTCTGCCAGCGCCACTGAAAAGAGGCCCACGCCGGCATAGAGGTCCCATGCGAGGTGGCCGCTTTCGTCGCCCGTAACAGCGACGACAAACTCATCCAGCAGCGTGCGATTCACCTGGAAAAAAGATCCTGGTCCAGCCATATATTCGCGCCCGGCCACACGATAGCTCACTTTCTGTCGTCCCCATTGCATCTGCGGCCGGCCAGCATGAACCTTCGCTTGCGCAGCTCCGATCACTTGTGCACCGATGAGCTGTGGAATTTCCTTTTGCAGCATATCGAAGAATACCGTGCATGCATCCTGGTGGATACGGGCCTGTTGTCGAGTCCACATCGTCATGAAGAGCTCGGACTGATCGTGGTTGGTGAAAATTTCAATCTCATGCACGGCTGCAGGAAACGCGACGCGCGAACCAAGCGAGCGCACGACGCGGATGCATCGTTCCAGCAACGGCGCCGCAACAGGGCAGCCATCGATGGATGTCATCCGATGCGATTTCGCCTGACGATAGCCGATGGAGAATTCCGGCCGCGTCTGCGCCTGGAGTCGAATGCGGTTGCGATACCCAAGCGGTTCGCCAGCCAGCAAGGAAATCGCAGGCAATTCGCGAACTCCAGCCCGCGCGAGACTTTCGCTGAGCATCTCCCGCTTCAGTTCCACCTGATAGGAATAGACGCCATGTTGCAGTTGGCAACCGCCGCAGGTGGCGAACCACGGGCACGACGGAGTCGCGCGGAACTTGGAGGCCTGCGCGATCTGCCGCGCTTCGGCCACGCAATAACTACGGTGTTGCTGCGCAATCTCAGCTTCCACAATTTCCCCAGGCAGCGTAAACGGCACAAAGACGCGGATGCCGCCGCAGGCCTCTTCGTCCTCCGGCATTCGCGCCAGACCCTGACCGCCGTAGACCACTTTTTCAATCGTCAGCTTCATGTGTGGCGCATGTAGAACAGACTGAGGCGAGGAACATTGTTTTGCTGGAACAGACAGCGACGGAGAAATTGCTGCTCAATCTGCCGGATCTGTACGGTTTGCAGGCGGCTGCGATAGGGCGCCAGTTCCTGGGTTGACTGTTCGCGCAGGGCCAGTAGATTTTCCGGGGGTACGAATGCCTGCAACGCGGCGAACAACTGGTCCTCCAACACCAGCAACTGCCGCTCAAGAGATTCGGTCGAGATGCCCTTCTTGCTTTCTGCATTCGCACTTTCCAGCGATGCGGCGATCTCCGCCAGCCGGCGCGCGATCTCAGAAAAAATCTGCTGCGCGCTCACAGGGCTTTTACATTTCTGAAGACGATCTGCATTCTGGCGCAGATAGGCGGCGATGCGAGAAGTCTCAAAACCGCTTTCCTCCGGTGTCGGCGTCTGTTTACGAAGCACTCCGGTTGCCGCTTCGTGCATGTCTTCCACGGCGCGGAGCACTTCCTGCGCGCAATACGCGAGTCCGTTGATGCGCCGCGCGCGTCCCTTCGCCTGTCGCGCCGCATACTTTTCAAACGTTGCATCAATCCCGGCAAGGACCGCTTCCAGGGGAAATCCCGCCTCCTGCCACATGGCGATCAGCGACCAATCCAGCGTCGACAGCATCAGCAGCGTGCCGCGTCGGCGCTGAAAGTGTTCCTCGATCTCCGTGTAGTAGTTGAAATAATTCTGCAAGGACGTCGTCTTAAGCCTTCTTCAGGTTGGCGGCATTCCGCGGACGCGAACGCGCTCCGGCGACGAGGTTGCGCTCGTAAATGATGCGCAATCCTTCCAGCGTGAGTGTGTCGTTGACCTCGGAGATGAACCTCGATTCGCCGGCCATCAATCGCGCCAGACCGCCGGTGGCGATACATTTCGTTTCCGGCCCAAGTTCCGCGATCATCCGCTCCAGGATGCCGTCCACCAGCCCGATGTGGCCATAGAACAGGCCGATTTGCAGGTTGTCCACGGTATTGGTGCCAATTACTTTTGGGGGGCGCTTGATCTCTACCCGCGGCAAGCGCGCGGCGCGCGCAAACAGCGCCTCCGCGGCAACGTTCACTCCAGGAGCAATTGCGCCCCCGAGAAATTCTCCCTGTTTGGAAACAACATCGAAGTTGGTTGCCGTGCCGAAATCCACGACGATACAGGGCCCTCCGTATTGCTGAAAGGCCCCCACGCAATTCGCAACTCGGTCTGCGCCCACTTCTCCGGGGCTGTCCGTCAAAATCGGCAGGCCGGTCCTGACTCCAGGCTCGATGAACAAAGGTTTGTGGTTGAAATATCGTTCGGAAAACTGGCGCAAGATCCAATCGATGGGCGGAACGACCGACGCGATGACAATGCCGCTGATTTCTTTGCTGTCCACGCCTTCGGTTTGCAGCAGGTTGCGAATCAGAATGCCGTATTCATCCGCGGTTTGCGCCTGGCGCGTACTGATGCGCCACGTCGCGCGCAATTCACCAATGCGGTCTCCCACCACCGGATAGATCGCGATGACCGTATTTGTATTGTTGACGTTGAGAACCAGGAGCATGTTTCTTCAACCTTTCGCCGATCGGTCCCGGACCCCGCCCGACAAAACCTTGCGGACGCCATTTGCGGTTTGAACAAGAAGAAAACCGTGTTCATCCAAGCCTGCCGTGACGCCAGTGTACCCCCCGGCT
Source organism: Acidobacteriota bacterium (assembly GCA_021792795.1). GTDB lineage: Bacteria > Acidobacteriota > Terriglobia > Terriglobales > Acidobacteriaceae > JAKAAZ01. The sequence goes on from JAJYUB010000011.1 coordinate 6,057, forward strand.
TCGTCCACAAAGACTTGTTTCCCGCAAACCCATCTGGATTTTTGCTGCATGCGCGCCAAAATCCCAGCGCGCGCATTGGCGAAGCAGGCCGGCTTCATCAGACCAACTATCTCGTCCGCCAGGCATTTCAAGACCGCGACCAGCAGATCCTGCCGTAGTGGAACGCGGTCCGTTTCCAGGCGCAGCGATGTGGCCAGGTCGCGCAGCTCAGGCGGAAATTGTCGATGGTTCACGTTGATTCCGACACCGATGACGGCATAGCGCACCCGCGTCGCCTCGGCATTCATTTCCAACAGGATGCCGCCGACTTTTCTGCCTCCGAACAGCAAATCGTTCGGCCAACGAATATCTGCAACTAACGCTGTTACATTTTCAATCGCCTGCTGTACCGCGAGCCCGGTCGCAAGCGAAAGCCAAAGGCCGTCCGCAGCCGCCATCTGCGGCCGCAACAAAATACTGACGCAAAGACCGGCGTACGGTTCAGAATGCCACGCATGGGCGCCACGTCCCCTGCCCGCGGTCTGCTCCTCCGCAATATAGACGGAACCGTGAGCGGCGCCTTTCGCAGCTTGTTGCATGGCAAGCGTATTTGTGGAGCCGATGGAGGAAAAAATATGCAGCTTTCCGGAAAACATTGTTTCCTTTACATCTGCATCCAGAGCGTCGGAATCGAGCGTGTCCACCATACAATCGATATCTAAAAGATTTCCGCAGTGATCTTCATGCTCAGATCGATCGCCGAAACGGAATGCGTTAGCGCGCCCACGGAAATGTACGTCACCCCCGTCTGCGCATATTTCCGGACCGTTTCCAGCGTGATCCCGCCGGAAACTTCAATCGGAATTTTTGGAATTTTCTTGCGCGCAATAGCAATGGCCTGCTTGGCTTCCGCAGGCGTCATATTGTCCAACAGCAACGAGTCGGCGCCGCCCGCCAGGGCTTCCTCAAGCTCCGGCAGAGAGCGGACTTCTATTTGAATTTTCTGCCCCGGCAGTCGCCGCTGCAGCGCAAGCGCCAGGACCTTGGCAACGCCGCCGCCCAGGGAAATGTGGTTGTTTTTAATCAGGACGCCATCGGTCAAGTCCATGCGGTGGTTTTGCCCGCCGCCACAACTGACGGCATATTTGTCAAGCAGGCGAAGCCCTGGCGCCGTCTTGCGCGTATCCAGAATCACGACGCCTGTGCCCGCGACCGCATCAACGTACTTGCGTGTCTCGGTGGCAATGCCGCACATCCTTTGCAGCAAGTTGAGCGTCACTCGCTCACAAGCCAGGATGGTGCGAGCGTTCCCTCGGATCACCGCGACCGCCTGTCCCTTACGCACCCGCACGCCGTCGAACATCTCCGGGTGATGGACAACTTCAAAGCGTTGGGTCGAGGTTTGGTCGAGTTTGCGAAAGATTTCCAGCACCCGTGGAATCGCTTCCCATCCGGCCAGAATGCAATCCTGCTTGGCAACAATGACGGCGGAGGCGGACAGTTTTGGGTCGAGCGTCAACTCCGTTGTGGCATCATGCGTGGCGTGGTCTTCGATCAGCGCCTGCTCCAGAATTGCTGTGACCCGTTTCGTTTTCCAGTCCATCGCTTACCGGCTCCCAACGGCGTCAAGAGAATCGATGGCTGCGCGCGTTTTTTCAATCAGAGAAGTCATTTCTTCTTTATGCCGACGCATAAGCTCGACAACTTCTGGTGGGGCTTTGGAAACAAATGCGCTGTTGTCTAGCTGATTGGTGCTGCTCTGGGCAGCGCGTTGGTACATAACCAGTTCTTTTTGTAGCCTCTCTCTCAACGCTACGGGATCAATTTGGCCGACGTCGTGTATCTCAATCGAGAAATTAACGTTTCCGCGAGAGTTTGTGCCAGATGGCAGCGTAACAGTGCGTTTCATCGCTTTCACTTTTGCGCGCCGTTTGATCCACTCAGTCTCTTGCTGAAATATCTCCGCAAGTTGATTATGTGAATGGAAAGCTATGGAGACGAGCTGCTTTTCTGGAACTTTATAGTCTTTCCGAAGTGAGCGTATAGTCATGACGAAGCTATGCAGCATACTCATCGTGCCCTCTGCGTTCATATCAACTGCGCTGAGGCCAAAATCAGGATAATTTGCTAACGCGATGGAATTAAGCGGTGGATTACCATCATAAAGTGCATGCCAAATCTCTTCTGTCAGAAATGGCATAAAAGGCGAAAGTAGACGCAGGGCAGCCTCAAAGATACTAAGCAACATCGTCAGCGCAGCTATGGCTGTAGTTTGCTGCGGAGATTCTGCCGTCCCACTAAAGTCGAGGTACAGCTTAATCCCTTCTAAATACCAGTCGCAGAAGTCGCCCCAAAAAAATCGATAAATATGGTTTGCTGCCTCATCAAAACGATATCCAGCAAGTGCTCGGTTGACCTCTAAGGCGGTTGTGCTTAGGCGCGAAAGAATCCATTTCATCTCGCGTGAAGCATTTCCAGGTACGACAATTGCCTTTTGTATTGGATGTAGTTCGATGGAAACCGCAGCTTCTTTCGCGCGCTCCATCTGCATGAAGATGAATCGCGCGGCATTCCAGATTTTGTTGGCGAAGGCGCGATAGCCTTCGGTCCGGGCTTCGCTGAAGGCAATGTCCGTGCCTGGCGAGGCCATGGAAGCCAGCGTGAAGCGCACGGCGTCCGTTCCGAAGCGCTGGATGATGTCGATGGGATCGATGACGTTGCCCTTGGTCTTCGACATTTTCTGGCGGTCGGCGTCGCGCACCAGCGCGTGGATGTAGACCTCGCGAAACGGCACCGAATCCGCCAATGCGCGCTTCGACCCATCGGGCATGGGCACGTCGAGCATAAAATGACAGCCCAGCATAATCATGCGCGCGACCCAGAAAAAAAGAATGTCGAATCCGGTGACCAGCACCTGCGTAGGATAAAAGGCCGCTAAATCCGCCGTCTGCGCCGGCCAGCCAAAAACGGTAAACGGCAGTAGTCCGGAGGAAAACCAGGTGTCCAGCACGTCGGTTTCCTGTGTCAGCTTGGCGCTGCCGCAGTGGGCGCAGACCTTTGGCGTTTCACGCGCCACGGTAATTTCGCGGCAATCCGCGCAATGCCACGCGGGGATGCGATGGCCCCACCAAAGTTGGCGCGAGATGCACCAGTCGTGGATATTATTCATCCACTCGAAATAGGTTTTCTTGTATTGCTCCGGCGTAAAGCGGATGGCTCCGGTTTCGACGGCCTCAATGGCCTTGTCCGCGAGCGGCTGAATCTTGATGAACCACTGCGTGGACAGCCGTGGCTCGACAACTGTTTTGCAGCGGTCGCACTTGCCGATGGAGTTTACGTGGTCCTTGACGCCAGCCAGCAGGTCCTGTTGTTCCAGATCAGCCAGAATCCGCTTGCGTGCTTGGTATCGGTCGAGTCCGGCATACGATCCAGCGGCATCGTTCATGTGCGCAGTCTCGTCCATCACCACAATCGACGGCAGCTTGTGCCGCTCGGCAATCGCGAAATCGTTGGGATCATGGGCAGGCGTCACCTTGACCGCGCCGGTGCCGAATTCTGGATTCGCCCATTCGTCCGTCAGCACGGGAATTTCCCGAGCGGTCAGCGGCAACCGCAGCTTCTTCCCGTGCATGCGCGCATAGCGGGCATCCGTTGGATTCACGACCACCGCGACATCGCCCAGCATGGTCTCCGGACGCGTGGTCGCAATCGTAATGCTGCCGCTGCCGTCGGCCAGCGGATAGCGAATTTCGTAGAGCTTACCCGCCTGCTCCTCATGCGCCACTTCCAGGTCGCTGATGGCGGTCTGGCAACGTGGGCACCAGTTGACGATATACGCGCCGCGATAGATGAGTCCCTGCTCATGGAGGCGCACGAACGCCTCTTTGACGGCGACAGACAGCCGTTCATCCATGGTGAAGTATTCGCGGGACCAGTCCACGCTTGCGCCCAGACGCTTCATCTGGTCGAGGATCGCGCCGCCATACTCCCGCTTCCACTCCCACACGCGCTCGACGAAGGCTTCGCGGCCCAGTTGTTGCCGCGTTTTTCCTTCCTTCGCAACCTGCCGCTCCACCATCATTTGCGTGGCGATGCCAGCGTGATCGGTTCCCGGAACCCACAGGGCCAGCTCGCCGCGCATCCGGTGCCAGCGAGTCAGGATGTCCATCTCCGTCTGGTTCAGCATGTGGCCCATGTGCAGGCGGCCAGTGACGTTCGGTGGAGGCAGCAGCATCACGAAGGGATTGGAGACAGGAGCGGCAGGTGTCGGCACCTCAAAGAGGCGCTCGCGCACCCAATACTCTGCCCATCGATCTTCGATGGCAGTCGGGTCGTAGGCTTTGGGGAGTTCGCGGGGCATGGGGTCAGGAGGGCCGAATGCAACATTGCAGGCCAAATTTCACGATAGCACAGCAGCGACGTTGTATCCGCAGGGCGCGGTAACGGGTCAACGCACCTACTTCGGCTGAAACAATAGCTGGGAAAATTGGACCAGGTCCTTGCGCCACACCGGCCACTCATGCATCCCCGGTGTTTCCACAAACGTCACCGGAATATTGTTCGAGCGTAGCCACGCCGCCAGTTGCCGATTCAGCGTAATCAACGGGGATTTGCCGACGTAGCGGTCATCCTTGCCGCAGGCAATCCACAACAGGCGCAGGCGTGCCGCAGTGGCCGCATTCAGGGTTGGGAAATCCTGAGCAAAGTCAGGCTGCAACCCTCCGGCGCTAAAGGAACCGACCCACGCAAAGGTGTCGATGTGGTTCAGGCCTGTCAGCAGGCTTTCTGCGCCGCCCATCGACAATCCGGCAATCGCGCGGTCTTCCCGCTTGGTGGAGACGCGATACGACGACTGCACCTGCGGCACGACTTCCGTCAGCAGCGCCTGCGTGAACAGGTCGACGTTCTTCTTCCGCAATGCCGCGTCATTGAACGACGCACGAGGGCCAGTGACGATCTCCGGCGCGCCATAGCCGAGCGGCATCACGACGATCATCGGCCTGGCTTTGCCCTCCGCAATCAGATTGTCCAGAATCACGTTGACGCGGCCCAGCGCAGTCCAGGCGCGCGCATCGTCGCTGTAGCCGTGCTGCAGGTAAAGCACCGGATATTTTTCGCGCGCCCGTGGGTCGTAGGCGGGCGGCGTGTAGACAAAGAAGTCCCGCTGGTCGCCGACAATGGCTGACTTGTAAAAGTGATGATGCACGGTCCCATGCGGGACATCCTGCACGTCCCACGGTTCGGGCTGGGTTCCCCGGACCTCGAAAACATTCGACGGGCTGCGCAGATTTGGATTGACGGTCGGATTGGAGGGGTCGAGCGTGGGCACGCCATCGGCGACGAAGATGTAGTCGTACAAGTCCGGCTGCAATGGAGGGACGGTGAGGCTCCAAACTCCCCGGTCGTCTTTGGTCATGGGCAAACCGCCTGCATGCCCGTCCATTCTCAGGTTGACTTCGCCCGCTCCTGGATCATAGAGATAGAACGTGACCGAATGGTCGGCGTGAACATCGGGAGTTTGCGGCAGTTGCGGACGGGTACGACTGCTGGCGGTTTGCTGGGCATTTGCGCCAAGCGCCACGCCCAGCACCAGAAGGATGGTTCCCAGACAGTTGAGATGTAGGGTCGCGACAGAAGACCGGAATCGTCTCACCGGATGCCCCTTTCATCTTGCAGGAAATTGCATTTTACGCTGGCAGGCAGCATCGTCTTCGCGATGCCGCCGCCAATCTATCTGTTGGATTTAGAACGGGTTCAGCTTGTGCAGGCCCTTCTTTTTCTTGTGCGTGCTGGAAGATTCCTCTTTGCCCGTAAAATGCGGCTTGGGGTTTTTCTTCTTTTTCTTGCCGGTCGTGGCTGTCGTTTGATCGACCATGTTGACCGGATGACCAGTCTGCGGGACATCGTTCACCTGGGCCGGCGCGGGGGCGGCCTTTTCTGCCGCAGGCAAAGGAGTGCTGTTCGCAGGCGCAACGGTCGGCAAACCGCCGTTGTCCTTGGTCGCGGACGGCCAGGCGGTGGGGTGTCCGGTATCGTCCACCGCGTTTGTCGCAGGGACAGCAGGAGTAGCGTTCCCGCCCCCGGAAGGTGCCGTAGACGGCGGATTGGATTGGGTATCAACGGGGGGCTGCGCAGCGTTCTGCGGCGCGGGCTGGCCCTGATCGGAATTGTTGAGCACAGTCCCGTTCACGCCGTTATCGCCGGAAACATCATTCATTTGTAGGCCGCTGGCTGCCGGGGTTGCGGACTGCGTCTCCCCGCCCGCACCAGAGGCATTGGATTCGCCGTTGGCCGCAAGCGCGGTGTTGAGATTGTTCGACGTGCCAAGAACGCCGGGAGCGGGCTTACCATCGGGCTTGACCGCCCAGCTTACGTCTGCCATGGCCGACTTCACAAGCTCCGGAGCAATAATTTGAGGCGGATTGGTGAGGCTCGGTTCCCCCACTCGCGCTGCCTGCACCGTGGAAGGGCGCGCGGTAATCAACAGGAACGCCCGATATTTCAGATTTACCGGCGCGCGACTCTGTTCAATCGCCGCACTGTTGGCAACCTGTTCTTGACTCGGATCTGGAACGGGCAAATTCATCGCTTCCAAGCGATCCCGCGCATCGTCGGCGTGCGGCGCCATCGGATACTCCAGTACCACGCGGTCATACGCGTGGGCGGCACGGCCCTGGAACAGTTTCTCCAGGCGTTCTTTCGCCGCGGGATCGAGGCGCATGTTGGCGATGTTCCGCGCCTGGGCGGAGTAGGCGTCGCCCACATCGAGTAACGCCTCATCCACGCGACTGTAGAGCGGATAGGTATCGATGACAGATTGCAGGCGGGCGATGGCAGCGGCATAGTTCATCCGCGTCTCATAGAACGAGCCAATGTCGAATTCGTGGTCGCCGAGGACTTCCTGCACTTCCCGCAGCCGCTGCTTGGCCTGGGGGATCAGGCTGGAATCGGGGTATTGCAGAATCATCGCCCGGTATTCTTCCTGCGCGCGGGTGGCATTGGTCGGGTCGCGGTCCGGCTTTTCCATCTGCTTGTAGTAGATGTCGGCCACCTTCATCTGCGCTTCCGCGGCTTCCGGCTTGTCCGGAAAGAAGGTGATGAAATCCTTGTATTCCTCTTCCGCCTGCTGCATCGCGGCCGTGCCGCCCTCTTTGTACCAGGTATCGCCAATGGCCAGCTTGGCGCGCATCTGGTATTCGGAGTCCGGATAGGTATTCAGCAGCGTCTGAAGGTCCAGGCGGGCAATGTCGAATTTGCCCTTCTTCATGGCGATCATGGCGCGGTCGAAGAGCTCTTTGTCCGGCTGGCTGCTGGTCACACTGGCCAGCGCGTCGTCTTTTTGCGAAAGCGGCTTTTGCTTGCGGTGGAAAATTCCCGCATGGGCCAGGCTGCCGCCCAGGACCGCCAGCGTGCCGACGGCAACGCAGCGCTGCAGAATACGTTGACTGGAACAACGGATGAAACGACTCATACTGTACTTCCCCTCAGCAGACATTTTCGCTTATTTGCTTTTCAGCAGACTTTTCGCTTACCTGTAGTCCTGTGAATGGGTCTGGCATTTTCCCGTACATTCTTTCCAAGGTTTAGTTGCTTCGCGACCGGCTTCAATCGCTCGCCGGCAGCGGCCCGTGCCATCTGCAGCAACCGCCGCGCATTCTCTTCCGGATGACCGTCGCCAAAAACCGCATTTCCTGCCACCAGCAGGTCGGCGCCAGCTTCCACTACTTGCGCAATGGTATCTTGGGCAATGCCACCGTCCACTTCCACACGATACTCCAACCCCAGCTCTGCGCGCACAGCGCATAAATGCCGAATCTTTTCCAGCGTAAATGGAATGAACTTCTGCCCGCCAAACCCCGGATTGACGCTCATCACCAGAACATGATGCACCATCGGTAAAATATCAAGCAGCAGATTGACCCGCGTGGCCGGATTGATCACCACCGCCGGCTTCATTCCATGCTGGTCAATCAGTTCCAGCGACCGATGCAGATGCCGGCAGGCTTCGTAATGCACACTCACCCAATTCGCGCCCGCCTCGGCCAGCGCGGGAATAAATTCGTCCGGATTCGCGATCATCAAATGGCAATCGAGCGGCAACTTTGTCGCTTTGCGCAGCGACGCCACGACAGGCGGGCCGATCGTAATGTTGGGCACAAAATGGCCATCCATCACATCGACATGGATGACAGTTCCGCCACCCCGCTCGGCGGCCTGAATCTGCTCGGCCAGATGGGCAAAGTCTGCGGAAAGTATTGAAGGCGCCAGTTCCACCACGGTCTTTTTAGTCTATCAGCGGCGCGGGAGGTTAGTCAGAGGGGCAGGCGGTTTCTCCGCCGGTTTCAAGCAGCGTCCACCCTTGGGCGATCGCCAATCCCTGCTCCCGGCATGGCAGCAGAAAATACGTCGGATGCGGACCGAAAGGGTCGCCGACACCACTGCCCGGCACGATACCCACAATGGGATAGCGCCGTATCAGGTCCGCGGGCAGCCAAGGTTGGCTTGGCAAAATGTCTTCCGGCAGGCCATCCAGCACAATTGCGTCGAATTTCTCTTGATCGACTTCCGCGGCAATTTCCGACACCACGGTCTCAGCCACTCCAGGCACATTTGGACGTAACGCGTCGTGGAGCGCGGCATTGTCCGGATGCCACTGCTTGCCCGCCAGCACGCCCTCATACGGATGGGCCGGAAGGAAGACGTCGCCGGGAATAGTCCGCAACCAGGCGATCAATTCTTCCTGGGAGGCGATGAAATCGCGGTGCGGCATGAAGTCATGTGGGTTATAGACCCAACTGACCAACGGAATGGCGACCGCGCCCAGCAGAAAAACGCGGGCCGTTTCACGGGAAGCGACGGCGAACGCAGCATCCAGGCGAGCGAACGAGATTCCAAAGATCACCGCGAGGATTGCGTAGGCGGGCATGGGCGTGTTGCTGGTCGCTCCTCCGTGCGCCTGCAAAAACCAGCAGAGTCCAAAGAGAACAGCACCGGCAAGCAGGTAAAACTGCGTCCTGGAGTTGGCAAGCGATGGCCGCGTCCAGACCCATGCCACAGCGACGAGCAACAGCGCGACACCAAACGGCGCGATCAATTTCGAAGGAACAAAGAACACCGCCGGACGCAGCAACAAATCCGCGTTGGCGCGCGGAACGGTGAAGGCATACAACCAGAACCAGCCATGGGTGGCGCGGCCCAGCAGCCGGCAACTGGCCGCGGTCATCAACAGGAAACTTCCCACACCAAGCAGCAGCCTGCGCGGACGTTTCCAGTCCAGGCAAAGCATGACCAGCGCGACCGGAAAAACGGTTTGTTTCGCAAGGAATGCCAGTACCCAAACGACAGCGGCCGCCACGGGGTGCAGATAGCGCGTCGACATCAACGCCAGCAAAAGCAGAAAAATGTAGAACGAATCCAGCCGTCCCAGGTCGAACCATTCGCGCGTCCAGGGATACGCCGCAGCATACAGGCCCGCTCCAGCCAACGCCGCGAGATGCCGGCGTTTCCGCGTGCCCGGCGTATCCAACAGGACAAAAAGATAAATGACGGCCATCGATGCGCAGGCACTCAGCAGAGAAACCAATCGTAGCGCCAGTAAACGAGGCCCCAGTAGCCGCACCGCCCACCCGGAAACGTAATAGAAGGCGGGCGCATACATATAGGGGATGAAGGTAAAATTCGGCCGCGCGTAAATCGGCAGCCCGCGTGCGACACGCTCCGCCGCCAGCAGCATGGGGCCTTCCAGTTGCTCCAATGGAAATGGGTAGGTAAGGCGACCGAGGCTGGCTGCCAGAAATAACGCAATCGGAATCAGCGCCGTCAGCACAAGCAGTGCTTCGATCCGCGGACGCCAGCGCGCCCACGGATTCGGAGAGAGAGCTTCTTCAGTAGAGAATGCATTTTGTGACGGCTGTCCAGTCACGCTATGCTGCCTTCTCGCGACTCAAAACGGACGCGGCTATTTGCTGGCATGATCATACTTTTCCAACCATAAAAGCTCGTCACGAACTTTGATATAGCCGTGCCAGGGATTGTTGGCCAGTCCGTGGCCCTCCCCCGGAAACACCAGAAACCGATGCGGGATCTTCTGGGTTTCGAGCGCCCGCTCAAACAAATACCCCTCCTCGGCGGCGACCCGGATGTCCGCTCCGCCGATCACGTCGTGGACCGGCGTCTTCACCTTGTCGAACTGGAACAGGGCCGCTTCGCTTCGATATCGCGCCGGGTTCTGCCACGGAGTTCCGCCCAGCATCCATGCATCGTCGAACGACATATCGTCGTTCCCCCAATTGGCGGCATGTTCCACCGCGCCCGCGCCCGAAACCGCCGAGCGGAAACGCGTCGTCTGCGTGATCAGCCAGTTGGTCATGTAGCCACCGTAGCTGTATCCGCCCACCGCCAAGTGGTCGGGATCGGCAATGCCGTCCGCGACCAGCTTATCGACACCCGCGAGAATATCTTTTCCAGGCAGCGACACGATCACCGGCGAAATCTGCAGCTGAAATTTGTCTCCATAGCCACTCGAGCCGCGATAGTTCGGCCGAAACACAAGCCAGTTATTGTCGGCGGCAAGAATCGCCCAGTCATACCAGTCTGCGCCGAACCGGTCGCCGTCCGCATCCGCGGGGCCGCCGTGGATCAGCGTGAACATGCGCAAATGTTTTTGTCCAAATTTACCCGGCGGATACAGGAGCACACCTTCCACCGTCGTGCCGTCCGGCGACTTCCAGCGATACGGCGTCCACTTCGGCAACGCGCGCTCCGTAAACAATTTGTTGAACTGCGTAATCGGTTTGGCCTGGTCAAGATGCGCGGAATCATCCGCGATATAAACCTCGGTGGGTTCATCAATGGTGGAGTGGGTGAACAGTAGCCGCGACGAATTCAGCGCGGTGTGCATCTTGCCGTAGCTGCCTGCAATACCCGCGAGTTTGCTGGCCTTCGGGCCATCGACGTTGTATATCTGCGTTTGCAGACCGCTCATCCCTCGCCCCAGAAGTCTGCCATTGGACTGGATGGAATAACCCTCCCAGCTTCCGGCGTAATCCCCGCCCAGACGACTGAGTTTTCCTGTCGATATATCCAATCCGTACAGGCGGCCTTGTACATCCTGATAGGCTTGCTCGGCCGACCCGGCAGCCGCTGGAACGGTAAAGTACAGCGTCTTGCTGTCCCGGCCCCAGTGAAGGCCCTCTTCATAGGCCTGATTGTGTGTCAGTTGTTGCGGAGTGGCCGCGGTGGCGTTGGCCGCAACTGTGAAGACTTCATAATCTGCTGGGTTTTCCTGGCGATTCAACAGCGAGCGGCTCTCAAACGCCAGCTTGCTGCCATCGGGCGCAGCGACCAACTCCGTGATTGCGAGCGGGCTCTGCGCGACCACCGCCGCGTCGGAGGGTAATTGCGGCTTCTTGTCCGCATCGGATTTCGGCTTCGTGTCGGAGGCCAGCAGCGGTTTCGGCTGGGGAATGGCTGCGGCGATAGGCACGCGCAGGATGTCGTCTCCGCGCCGCTGGACACGCCAGCGAACGGTGTCCTTCCACGCCTGTTTCTCCGCTGTTTCCGCGTCTTGGGAGATGGGCTGCTGGGTCGCAATAAAAATCGCCTTGCCGTCGCCCGACCAGGTAAAGGCGTCGACACTCAACGGTTCCCTATAGAGGGGAAACGCGCCGCCACCATGGACCGGCAAAATCCACACTCGCTCGACGGCATCCTTGGCGGCTTCTCCTTCCGCGATCAACGGGCGGTTGGACAGAAACGCAATGTAGTTTCCGTCGGGCGAAAAATGAGGACCGCTGTCATGCCCAGTCGTAGAAAGCGGCGTAAGGGAATTGTCCTTGGCGCGCCACATCCACAAATCGTCGCGGAATCGATTCTGCTTCCAGTCGGCCCGCTCGGTGCCAATGACGGCCGTGTTGCCGTCGGGAGAGAGCGCCAGGCCATGAATCTCTACGAAACTGAAAAACTCGTCCAGGCTGATGGGCGGCTTCTCGCCGGAGGCCGCACACCACGCGAGAGGAGAGCATGCGATCGCGGCCAGTAACATCGGCAGAAGCATTTGTAGAGGAACAGAAGAGGACGTTCGATGGCCATTCATAGAGTGGAAAAAATCGTATCATAAGTCGGGGGAAACGCTGGCGGCTTGCGGTGGACTGGCATTCTCGTCCGCGTCCGAAATGTCTTTTTGTCCGCAAAAAACGCGTGAAATGCCACGCAAGATTCGAGACAGAGGAAATGACCAGCCGTCTTCTGAAGCCACGGCAGATTTTTCATCGCGAAAGAAGATTTCTCCAACCCGTCGGTGCGATGGCCGATAGTACCAGCGCGCCAGCAACGACAAGTGCTCACTCAACTGCTCCGGAGAAAATTTTTCCGAACGCGCTTGCGATTCCAGTTGCTCCAGGACCGCCTGCAGCCGCAGTTCCAGTTGCCCTCTGGCAACTTTCGTCCCGGCGGGGTTAGCGCTGGAAGGTATATCGGGCGTCACTGGCAGGGCTTCCAGCGGCGTCGGCTCCAACAGCGTGGGATGCGCAAATAGCGAGGTCGATCCGGCCCGCTCATTGGGATGCCTCATGCCCTCGACAGAATAAAAACCGGGACCAAGGATTCTGCCGCCGCGAACCAGAAAAATGGCGACATGTGTAGATTCGGTCCGCAGCGTACGGTCCGATATCTTTTCCGGCTTGGCCGCCGCCGCAGAAATAGCTTGCGCCACTGCTGGCTGCACGATGACCGCGTCAAGTTCCGCCAGCGGATGCACCAGCGGCGCTGCCTGCTGCGCCACCGTCTTCATCTTTTGAATTTGCTGGTGCAGGCGGGCGGCCTTCTCAAAATCCAACGCTGCCGAGGCTGCGTTCCGCTCTTTTTCCAACCGCGCCATCGTCCATGTGCCGCGCGACGCGAAATATTCGCGGACTTTTTCCGCCTCCTCGGCGTAGCGCTCATCGCTACAGCCCTTGAAACACGGAGCCAGGCACATCTTCATTTCAGAGTAGACGCAGCCCGGAAATGTCGGGTCAGGATGCAGTTCCTCCGTGCAGCGGCGCAATTCAAAAAAATTCAACGAATCGTCGAGATAGCGTTCTGCCGTCGTGCGCGACGGGAAAGGTCCGTAGGTTGTCGCCAGGGCGCGCTGTGTGACACGATTCGTCGTGTAAACACGGGGATAGGCATTCTCCCATGCCATCCGCAACAAGGCCGGAGAGCGCAAATGCAGGTGCTTTCGCACTCGCTCGCCGCAGTATCGCCGCACCGCCTGCAACATCAGCAGAGCCGTCGCGAACTCCGATCCCACTTCGGAGTAGTCCAGCCGCACCGCGGTCCCACCCAGGTGCAGCCGCTTGCCGCCTGCAAACGACGGGGCCAGCAATCGATGCATTCGGCGGCGCAGGTTGGCGGTCTTGGAAATGTACGGTTCTGGCGCAGGACCGCCATCGGACGCCTCCGGACCGAACAGAGCGAAGACGGCAGGCCGCGCAGGAAGGTCGTGCAGCCACGCTTCCAAGTCATCCGGCGGAATTGGGTGGGAGTGTTCCAGCACACGCTGATTGTAGTCAATCTGCGCGGGCTTCCATCAATCGGGAATGCGAATACTTCCATCCGGCGCAATGAGGAAACATGGATTCCATGCCACCTCCCACGGAAACCCGTCGGGATCGGAGAAATAGCCCGAATAGCCGCCCCAGAATGCCTCCTGGGCCGGCTTTAGAAGTGTTGCGCCTGCGCCCTGGGCGTGCGCCAGCACTGCATCCACTTCTTCCCGGCTGCGCGCGTTGTACGCCAGCGAGATTCCACTGAACCCATGGCCTTCGGGAGAGACAGTCGCATCCTTGGCGAGTTCGTCTCGCGGATATAAAGCCAGCCCCATGCCGCCTGCCTGGAAGAACACGACGCCTTCCGCCGCAGCCATCGACCGTCGCCACCCGAGACGCTCATAGAACTCTCGGCTGCGATCGAGGTCCGCCACTCCGAGGGTGATGAGGCTAAGGCGCTGTTCCATGTTGGCTCCTCCGTCGAAGACGAATGCAAAGGTCTGCCCTTACAGGCATCAATGCCCGTCGATACGTTACTACGATGGCTTCGAGCTGCTGGAGCTCCCTGCGCTTGATTTGCCGGAGCTGGAATCGTTTGACGAAGAACCGGACGAGGCGCTGCTGGAAGAAGACGAAGAGTCCGAAGTCGAGGCCGCAGGCTTGCTGCTGCCCGAGTCCGATTTGCCGTCGGAGGAGGCAGTCGATATGTCCGATTTCCCTTCAGACTTGCCGGCGGAATCGGACGAGGATGCTGTCTTGCTGCCCGACTTCGCATAGTCGTTCACGTACCAGCCGGCGCCTTTGAACTGGATGGCAGGCGCGGAAATCACCCGCTCCAGTTCGCCGCCGCAATTCGGGCACATCGTTTCATGCGGCGCGCTGAAGCTTTGGATCTTTTCAAGACGCTGACGGCACTGCTTACATTCGTACTCGTATAACGGCATGCAAGGAAACCCTTCTACAAAGCAAGCTCTCGAACCATTGCTTTCGGTCCGCCATAGGCTCGGGCGCTGCTTTGAGATGCTACCGCAGGCGCGCTCGATGCGGCAAGATTGTCCTGGCTTCACGATTCACCTTACGTCAGCTTCACGAGCCGGACACTGGTAATCGCTTTCAGATCGCCCAGCGCTTCCATGGCCTTCTGGATTTGAGCCGGAGTGGTCTCGACATCCATGTGGACCACAGCCAGCGCTTGTCGTACGCCGTTGCCATCATGGCTGTCGGCACGGCCCAGCGCGAAATTGGCAATGTTCACATTGTTGTCGCCCAGGGTTGTACCGATTTTGCCGATGACACCGGGAACATCCTGGTTGCGGAGGAACAGCAGCGTTCCCTGCAGCGGCGCTTCGATATCGATGCCGTCGCAGGACAGCAGTCGCGGAGATTTGCCATTCAAGACTGTCCCACTGACCGTCATGCTGCGCTGTGCTGCGTGAAGGGTCAGTTTCAGCACGCTGCCCGCGCCACCCAAGACCGTCTCGTCCTGTTGCTCGTGGACGTGAATGCCCTGCCCGCTGGCGATGGCCGATGCATTGATCCTGTTCGCATGTCCGGAACTGCTGAGAATGCCGCAGAGGGCCGCATTGCGAATCATCTCCGTGCGCATCTCCGCCAGCGCGCCGGAGTAAGCGATGTGGATGCTTTCCATCTTCGCCCCAAAAATCGCGTTGACGAATTTCCCCAGCCTTTCACCCAATTCGATATAGGGCGACATCGCTGCGTATTCCTCATAGGAGAGAGACGGGAAATTGACGGCGTTCTGCACCACGCCGGTGGTCAAGTAGGCGCGCACTTGTTCCGCGATCTGGATTCCGATCGCCTCCTGCGCCTCCGCAGTTGAGCCTGCAATGTGTGGCGTCAAAATCGCATTGTCGAGCCCGAAAAATGGAGAATCCTTCAGCGGCTCCTTGCAAAAAACATCGAGCGCGGCCCCGGCGACCTGCCCGCTCTTTAGCGCAGCCACCAGGTCCTCTTCAACAATCAGCTCGCCGCGAGCACAGTTCACCAGCCGCACGCCTTTTTTCATGGTGGCAAAGGCCGCCGCGTTCAGCATTCCCTCCGTTTCAGGGGTCAGTCCAGTGTGCAGCGTCAAGTAATCGGCCTGCTGCAAGACCTCTTCGATGGATGTGAGGCGTGCGCCGTATTCGCGGGCAATCGCCGTGCGTTCTTTCGGTTTCGCCGAGACAAACGGGTCGTGACAGACCAATTCCATGCCGAAAACCCGGGCGCGGCGCGCCACTTCCAAACCAACCCGGCCGAGGCCGACAATGCCGAGCGTCTTGCCGCGCAACTCAGTCCCCTGCAGCGATTTCTTTTCCCAGCTTCCGGCATGCATGGTTGCATTCGCGCGCGGAACCATGCGGGCCAGGTCGATCATCAATGCCAAGGTCAGTTCCGCCACCGCCACCGCGTTCGCTCCCGGAGTGTTCATCACCACAATTCCGTTGCGCGTTGCGGCTTCTGTGTCGATGTTGTCCACACCCACGCCGGCACGTCCGATTACGCGCAACTTGGGCGCTTTTTCCAGCAGGGCGGCATCCACCTGCACGGCGGAGCGGACGATCAACGCATCGGCATCCGCCAGCTCGGCGGGCAGGCCGTTCTTGATCTGATCGTGCGTGACTACTTTCCAGTCGGCAGCATTCGCAAATACGGCAATCGTAGCGGGGGAAACCTTCTCGGCAAGGACGACTTTCATATTTTCATTCCATTCTGCTGGTTCTCAAGATTTTTCGTTGCTGGGGTTCGGTATAAATTTTGCGGAGGGAACATATGGGTGCCCCAGGTCTCGATTTTGAGACCTGGAATTTCTCGGAGCATTGCATCTCGATACCGAGCAATTGTTAACGCACCGCCGCAATCTCTAAATGCGCTTGCGCAGCAACATGACTTCGCTCCGCGAGCACGCGTTGCGCTGCGGCAAGCGCATCGCCCAGCCGAAACTTCGATGGCGGCAGCGCGTCGGCCGTCACCTGTTCCAGCGCGCCAATCACCGCCAGCATGTCCAGCGGATCGAAAAAGCCGAGATGCGCCACCCGGAACAACTGGCCCTTCATTTCTCCCTGTCCATTCGCGACAATAGTCCCAAAGCGGGACTTCAGTTGTTTGACGATGAGGCCGGAATCTACCCCTTCGGGCGGCATCACTGCCGTCACCGCAGCCGCAGGAGCCTCCGGAGCGAACAGGCGCATTCCCATCGCTGGAGCCGCCGCACGCATCATGGCAGCGCAGGTTTCAGCATTTTCCACCAGGGACACGCGGCCCTTCGCCAAATCGCCCCCGGCCTGCGCCGCAATGTAGTCGAAGGCTGCGCCTAGCGCGGCAATCAGCGCCACTCCAGGGGTGTAGGCGGACTCACCCTTGGCGGCCACCTTCCGCTCTTTGCGCAGGTCGAAATAATAGCGCGGGTTTTTCGTGGTCTCCATCCGCTTCCAGGCGCGCTCGCTCACCGCCAGATACGCCAGACCCGGCGGGATCATCACCGCCTTTTGCGAACCGCCAATCAGCACATCGATGCCCCAGGCATCCATGTCCAGGTGCGTGGTTCCCAGGCCGGTAATGGCATCGACCACCAGCAACGCATCGCTGCCCGCCGACCGCAACATTTCCGCTACAGCCTTCACATCGTGGCGAACGCCGGTCGAGGTCTCAGTTGCCTGCATCAGCACCAGCCGCGTGTCGCTGCGCAGCGCAGCCTTCGCGGCTTCCAGCAACAATGTCTGTCCATAGGGAGCGCTCACGACGTCCGGCTGGCAGCCAAACGCCTTCGCCAGGCCAGTCCAGCGTTCGCCGAATTTGCCGGCGGTCAGCACCAGTACCCGGTCGCCTGGCGAAGTCAGGTTGGAGATCGAAGCTTCCATCGCCCCGGTGCCGGAGCTGGTGAGCAACACCACGTCATTCTGGGAGCCAACAAATGTCCGGAGTTGCTCGAGCACGCGCTGATAGAGGGCGCGAAATTCCGGAGTGCGATGGTGCAGATCGGCGGCAGCCATGGCAAACTGCGCCGCTGGCAGCAAAGGAGTCGGGCCGGGAGTGAAGAGACGCGTCTTATGGAACATGTGTTCCATTCTAGAGAAAAAACAAGGGCCCTGCTGCGCGCATATAATTGAAAGATTGCGCTCTTTTTCTTCCATAAACTTGAGAGGCGGTGGTTCCGGTGAGCTTGACGGACAAAGTGCAGCAGGACATGGTGGCGGCGATGAAGGCGCGCGAAGTGGATCGCCTTTCCACGCTTCGCATGATGAAATCTGCGCTTAAGAACAAAGAAATCGACAAGCGCGCTCCGCTCACCGATGCCGAAGCCGGGCAGGTGCTGGTCACCATGGTGAAACAGCGGAAAGATTCCATCGAGCAGTTCACCAAGGGCAATCGCATGGACCTGGTGGAGAAGGAAGCCGCCGAAATTCCGATTATTGAGAGCTATCTGCCCAAGTCCGCTTCATTAGAAGACATTCGCAGCACCGTCGAAGCGGCCATTGCAGAGATGTCCGCTGCCGGTTCACGGCCAACTCCACGAGACATGGGCAGCGTGATGAAGGCGGTGCAGGCGAAATTCCAGGCCGCCGGTTTGCGCGCCGACGGCAAACAGGTCAGCGAGCAAGTGAAGGCCGCGTTGGCCGGCTAGAACGAGGCCGCGCCTTCACCTCACACAGAACAATCCAGTCTTCCTAATGTCCTGAGTCTAAATTCGTCCATGAAACGATTCTTGGACTTATTGTCCAGCCGGGCACTTCCTTTAACAGGGCAAGACTTCAGTCGTGCCGTAAATGGCGCAAAATAGATGGGCTTCAGCCCTTGAGTGCTGCTGTTCGAATCATTTCTATTCATCGAATTTTGAATGAACTTCGGACTCAGAACACTAGGACTTCCCCGCTCTTTGGCCCAACGCCTTTTCCGGCATCACTACCACGATGGTTCCCTCGGGAATCGATCCTTCCAGCAAGTTGATTCTTCCGTCTTTTACGATCCCGCGCAGGGGTCGCACCGGCGGCGCCTCTGCGGCAATCGGCGAGGCGGGCAAAGCGGATACACTCGCCTTCCCCTCCGGCTTACGCCGCATCCCCCGGTCCATCGCCTGGTTCGCCAGCTCATCGGCTTTCTTGTTCTTTCCCCGCAGCACATGTTCGATCTGGAACTCCTCCAGCTTGGCGATGCGGCGCTTGGCTTCCTCATACAGCGGCCGCAGGTCGGGACTTTGCACGCGGTACTGGCCGCGGATTTGCTTGACCATCAGCTCCGAATCGGAAACGACGCGTAAGCGCGAATGACCGTTTTCCAGCGCAAATTCCAGCGCCGCCAGCAAGCCCGAGTATTCCGCAACATTGTTCGTCCGCATTCCCAGAAATTCGCTAAGTTCTCCGAGAACAGATCCATCTTCCCCCAGAATCACCACCCCATAGCCGGAGGGGCCAGGATTGCCGCGCGATCCGCCATCGGTGTACGCAATGGCCCATTTCCGTGTAGCAGGCTTGCGGCATGAATCATTCTGAAAAAAAGAGGATTGGGTGTCGCCGGAGGATCGTTGGAAAGCAGGAGTCATGTGCCCAAGTCTAATGGATTCCTCCACAATCCGGTTCCTGAGCCACGACTTCGGCGGGCGAAGCCGCAGCAAAGAAAAAGAGAAGGAAGGTGGCCGTTTCATCCATGCCAAGCACCGGCCAGGTCCATAACGCTGGGTCGGCTCACGTTTGGCTATAAATATCGTCCAAATAAAAGGAGACATACCCGATGGAGTTGCAGCGATTCGCCATCCTTCCACGAGAAACCTTCGGTTCCCCACAGGGCCGATCTGGGGTCTCGCGGATACAATCTAAACCAAGGATGTACGCCGATAGCTCAGTGCGGCTGCAGGACGCCGAATTAATCCGCGAGGCGCAACAAGGCTCACGCGCGGCCTTTGATGTCCTGGTGCGCCAATACGATCAGGCAGTGCTGCGCCTGGCGCTGCACCTGACCGGCTCGGAACAGGATGCGCAGGACATCCATCAGGAAGCCTTCCTGAAAGCCTATCGCCATATTGGCAGTTTCCGCTTCGAGTGCTCCTTCTATACGTGGCTTTACAGGATCGTCACCAACCTTTGCCTGGATCTGCTGCGTCGACGCAAGACCCGGCGGGAAGACCCTTGTGTAATCGTCGACGCCTCCGGCGAAGAGCACGATACGATGGTCAACGTCTCGGACGATCGCGCCATGGCAAATCCGGCGCGCGAGTTCGACAGAAAAATATTGGCAGAGAAGATTCAGACTGCGCTGGCGACCTTGACTCCGCGGGAGCGAACCGTATTTGAATTGAAGCATTACCAGGGTCTGCGGTTGCGGACCATTGGCGAGATGTTGAACACCACGGAAGAAACGGCGAAAAATACGCTCTTTCGTGCCACCAGAAAATTGCGGACGCAGTTATCAGTCGTGCGATAAAAGACGGTAAAAACATGATGGATTTTCCCAACTTCAGGAGCAGGCCATGAAATGCGATCACGCACAGCCGTTGATTGTGCAATACGTCTATGGGGAACTCTCCGACGAACACTGCCACAGCCTGGAACAGCATGTCGCCGGGTGCGAATTTTGCCGCGGCGAGATGCATGCATATCAAGCGCTTCGTCAGAGCCTGTCCCTGATGCCGGTCGAGGAACCCTCCCCCAATTTTCTGGCTCAAAGCCGTGTCCGGTTGGACGACGCGATCGATCTTTTGCCTCCCGCCAGCCTGTGGATGCGATTTGAAATCGGATGGCAAGGTTTCCTCGCCCAGTTGCACGCCGCGCCTGGAATGGCGATGGCGGTGGCGATTCTGGGGCTTGGGATTGGCGCCTCGGCGGGACACTACTGGAAACATGAGCTTGCACAGCGGCCGGTTGCACAACTCGCCGGGTCTGCCGTTCCCGCGGAAACAGCCGCAGCTTCCTCGGTGTTCAATGTGAGCGAAATTGTGCAGCACCCGAATACCGACATGGTGGAAGTCCACTTCAACACCATGGTGCCCGCCACGGTGGAAGGTTCGATCGACGACCCCGAGGTACAGAAGCTGCTGCTGATGGCGACACAGAATGCCGTCGATCCAAATGTGCAAGGCAATTCCGTGGCCTTGCTGGCCGCGCAATGCAAGGCAGGCCATTACTGCGACGAAGGACCTGTACGGACCGCGCTGATGGTGGCCCTGCGCTACGACCGCGACCCATCCGTGCGGCTGAAAGCGCTGGAGGGACTGACGCCGTACGTCGGACAGGATGTGCGGGTGCGAGATGCGGTGCTGGAATCCCTGATGCATGACCCCAGCCAGCCGGTTCGCAGCCACGCATTGCAGATGCTGGAACCGGTTCAGGCGGACAGCAGCGTGCGGCTGGTCTTGGAAACCGTCTCCACCGGGGACGACAACCAGGCCATGCGCGAGGCATCGCTGAAAGTGCTGCGGGCGATTCCTCCAACGGAATGACCCTGCGGAATGCGCCGCGGGGCGCTCAATCGGCAAAACTTTGGATCTATCGATTTGCTGGATGGATGCGTCCTGATACAGTAAGGCGCGAGACCAAGTGGCGGACTGGATTGCAGAGAAACCGCACGCTCCTCAAAACGCCGAAGTGAATGCATGAAATATCGATCGTTTCCATTGACGATTGTTTGCCTTGCGCTTCTGGCCCTGTCAGTCGCAGCGTGGCCCTCTGCAATGGAACCGCTGACGGGCATGACCAGCTTTCATCGCCATGGCGGATACCTTGGGGTGGACTTCGAGAACCTGACCCGCCAGCAAAGGGGAAAACTTCATTTAGCGCCGAATGAAGGCGTCGAGATTGCGGCTGTGGACCACGACGCGCCCGCCGGCAAAGCGGGCCTGCACTCGAACGATGTGATCGTCAAGCTGGGCGGCAAAAAGGCACAGAACGCAGAAGACCTGATCGATGCGCTGCATAAAATGAACCCAGGGCAAACGGTCGTGCTCCATATTGTGCGCGACGGCAAACCGATGGAAATTCCCGTCGTGTTGGCGGACCGCGATACTGTGGAGAAGGAAGCGTGGTCGCGGCATTACACGGTCCCCGATCCCAGCACACAGGCGAGTGCAACCGCTCCGGCCCAACCTCCGGCGCCGACCGGCTTTTTCGGCGAAGCTTCCTCGGAGATTGGCAAGACGTTCAGTTCCAACGGCGGCCTGATGAGTTACATTCCGGGCACGCTTCCCTACACTGGCATTACGGTCGAGGTAATGAATCCGCAGATGGCCCGGCACTTCGGCTTGGAGAACTCGACCGGATTGCTGGTCAAGAGTGTCGATCCCAAAAGCCCCGGACTCCGCGCCGGACTACAGGCCGGCGATGTGATCTGCAAGGCGAATGATGCGCCGATGATTACACGCAGCCGGTGGAACCATGTGCTGCGGCAAAATAAGAACGCAGCCATCAAACTGAAGATTCTCCGCGATCGCCAGCCGCAGACTTTGATCCTCACTCTGGCAGCCAGCAAATCCTGAGCAAGAAGGCTTGGACAGGGCGCGGATACGCGAGCCACCGGATATCGCCCTATATCTGGAGTGCGCTGAGGGATGGGGCTGGTCGGCTCAGTCCATACATGAGCGCAGCACCAAGAGCCAGCGTGATCGCTGCCGCCAGCAGGCCGGCGGAGAAAAAGTGCGTGCGGTCCACCAGCCAGCCCATCCAGAATGGGCCAACGAACCCGCCTAAGCAGCCAATGGCATTGATGACCGCGATGCCGGCGACCCCGTTCTCTCCGAGATGTTCTGTGGCAACAGCCCAGAACAGCGGCATGGCGGAGCAAATTCCTAACGCCGCAATGGAAAATCCTGCCACGCTGATTGCGACTACATGCGTGACCGAAGCGACATACATGCCCAGAGCCGCTGCGAGAAATGCGAGCACCACGTGCCAGGTCTGCTCGCCCGAACTATCCGAATGCCGCGACCACAGAACCATCCCCACCGTGGCAATCACGTAGGGAAGAGCCGTCATCCAACCGGTCTGCGCGACGGGAAGCCCTTGCGAGGTGAGGATGCGTGGAATCCAGAAGCCCAGACCGTACAGTCCAATCATCAGAATGAAGTAGCCCAGCGCGAAGCCGAGGACGGTGCGGCTGCGAAACAAATGGATCCAGGAAGCATGCGCTGTCGTTGCGCGAGATTCGGACGCGATCGCCGCCACCAGCCATGTCGACTCCTGCGACGACAACCAGTTCGCTTTTTTGGGCGAGTCCGCAAGGACCTTCGGAATCATGAGCCCAACCACGATGGCTAGACCGCCTTCCAAAACAAACAACCACTGCCAGCCTCTCAGTCCGGCAATTCCATTCATCTTCAGGATGGCCATGGACAAAGGCGCTCCCACGACTGTGGAGAGCGGGACGGAGACGATGAACAACGACATGAGTCCGCCGCGCACCGAAGCCGGCAGCCAGAAGGTGAGATAGAGCACCACCCCAGGAAAAAATCCAGACTCCGCCGCGCCCAATAAAAACCGCATGATCATGTAAGCAGAGCTTGTGTGAACAAAGGCGAAACCGGCGGACACCAATCCCATAAGGATCAGCAGAACGGTCAGCCACAGCCGGGCGCCGACCTTCGCCAGCATGAAGTTGCTAGGCACTTCAAACGGGACATATCCCAGGAAAAAAATGCCGGCCCCAATCCCGAACAGAGCGTTGGTCAGACCGAGGTCGCTGTTCATCGTCAACGCCGCAAAGCTGACATTGACGCGATTGAGAAATGCGACCAGGTAGAGCAGCATCAGGAACGGAATCAGCCGGAAAGTAATGCGGCGATAGATTCGTTTGAGATTCAGCTCGGTCTGTATCGGGTCGGATACGGCGAGGGAGGGATTCGATAGCGTCATGGGTCGTCTCGCCACCTGGAGGACAGGCTTTCCCAAGTATAAGCGTCGATCCGATCCAACTGGCTCGCTGCCCGCAGCCGGAAGTTGCGACGCATCCTCCGCACCGCCAGCCAATCTTTGCTTCCGACACACCCTCAATCTTCCGTTACATCTTTCCTCGACCCCACAGGCAGCTTGCGCGCCAGCAACGGCGTGATAAACAGTACCGCAAACAAGGTCGTGACCATACCGCCCACCACTACACGGGCCAGCGGTTGTTGTGCCTGGGCCCCGATGCCATTGGACAACGCTGCCGGTAAAAGTCCCAGTCCAGCCGCCATGCACGCCATCACCACCGGCCGCATTTCCACCAGACAGCCCTGCAGCAGGCCCATCTCCTCGCCCAGCTCGTATTGCATGTGACGCACGCCGCGCAAGAACACCACGGTGCCCAAAGTGTTCAGCCCTAGCACCGAGGTGAATCCAACCGCCGCCGAAATGCTGAACGGCGTATGCGCGATCAGCAGGGAGAAGATGCCGCCAATCATGCCGAAAGGGACCACCGCCATCACGATCAGGGCATCGCGAACGGAAAGAAATAGAACATACAGCAGCCCGAGAATGATGACCAGACTCACTGGAACGATGAATGCCAGCCGGTGCAGTTCTGCCTGCAGGCTTTCGAATTCGCCGGCCCACGCGTACTCGTAGCCCGACGGCAGTTTGACTTGTTCTTGTAGCCTGGCTTGCAGGTCCTGGATCGTGCTCTGGAGATCGCGGCCGCGAACGCTGAATTTGATGGGGACATATCGCCGCCCTCCCTCACGGTAAATCGCGAACGCTCCATCGCGAACGCCGACATCGGCGATCTCTCCCAGCGGAGCCAGGTTCCCGTCCGGTGTCGGCAGCAAAATCTTCCGGATGACATCCGGATTGTCCCGGTCGGCCAAGGGAAACCGCACGACCAGATCGAAACGGCGGTCCCCGAGGATCATTTGCGTGATCGGGGTACCTCCCACCGCAGCCTGGATTGCGTTGTTGATGTCCTGTGCCGCGAGGCCGTAGCGAGCGGCTTTCTCGCGATCGATCTGGATGATGAGGTTCGGCTGGCCGCCCACTTTGAAGATGCCTTCGTCCTGCACGCCGGGCACAGACTTCATCACCTTCAGGATCTGCTCCGACAGCGCCGATAAAGTATCAAAGTCATTGCCGAACAACTTCAGCGAGTTTTCTCCCTTGACGCCGGACATGGCCTCTTCCACATTGTCCTGAATGTTCTGCGAGAAGCCGAGGACTACGCCGGGGTACTTGGCTAGCTTGGATTGCATCTCTTCGATCAGCCTGTCTTTGCTGCCATGCAAATACAGCGGCCACAGCTTGACCGGCTTCAGGTCCGTATAAATCTCCACATTGTTGAATGTAGTTACGTCGGTACCATCGTCGGGACGCCCCACTTGAGAGACGGTCTGGGTGACCTCAGGAAATCGATCGAGCGTGGCGCGCATCGAGTCCGCAATGGCAACAGCCTGCGGAAACGAAATGTCCTGCGGCAGCGTGGCGCGAATCCAGAGATTGCCCTCTTCCAGCGCGGGCATGAATTCTCCGCCGACAAAACGGAAGATGAAGATTGTCGCCAACATCAAAAGCACAGCGCCCACCAGCACGACGCGGGAGTATCTCAGGGCGAATTTCAGCCAAGGCTCATACACGCGATGCACGTTTCGGATGAGCCACGTCTCTTTGCCCGTCGTTGGCTCTTTGGAAGCAGTGAGAAATCCAAGTACCGGCGCAAAGATCACGGCATAAATCAACGCCCCAATCAGCGCAAAACCGTAGGTCATCGACATTGGCGCGAAAATCTTGCCCGGTACACCCTCCATGGTGAAAAGAGGAAGGAACGAGGTGAGAATTATGGTGGTCGAAAAGATGACCGGAGTCGCGCCCAGTTTAATTCCTTCGACGATCAGGTCGGCGGTGGATTCACCCTCCAGCCGGTTCGTGAGCTTTCGATAAATGCTCTCCAGCACGATGATGGCGGCATGGACCAGAATTCCAAAATCGATGGCGCCGATGGAGATCAAGTTCGCCGAGTGGTCCGTCAATACCATTAGGGTTACGGCAAAGAGCACCGAAAACGGGATGGTAAGAGTGGTAAGCAGCGTGGTGCGGAAATCGCCGATCGTGACCACGAGTACCAGGGTGACCAGAATCAGACCGGTCAAAATGATGTGCTCGACCGTGTCTGTGGTGATATGGATCAGGTTGGTGCGGTCGTAGTAGGGCTTGATTTGCATCCCCGGCGGCAACAAGTTGCCGCGGTTCAGGCGGAAGACTTTCTGCTTTAGCGCACGCAGCGCCGGCAGGGATTGTTCCCCCTTTTGCAGCAACACGATCCCTTCGACGATGTTGCTGTCACTGTTCCTTCCTACGCGGCCCAAGGGCGGCTGGTGCCCTTTTTGCACGGTGGCGATGTCACGCACCAGCACGGGAACGTTATTGTGCTCGGCGACAACGATGGAGCCGATATCGTCGACGGTCTTTAGCAGTCCAATCGAACGCACGTTCACGTTCTGCGCGCCCAGGGCCAGGTAGTCGCCACCCACATTGGCATTGCTGTTCTGGATGGCATTCACCACTTGGGTCAATGTTACGTTGTGCGCCAGCAACCGGCTTGGATCGACGATGACCTGATATTGCCTTGTCGTTCCGCCGAATGTTGTTACGTCGATGATGCCTGGGACCTGCTTGATTTCCCGCGTGACCAGCCAGTCCTGCGTTGCCTTCAGCTCATTCAGCGAATAGCCGGGGCCAGTGAGGATGTAGCGATAAATTTCTCCGATGGGCGAGGTGGGAGAGAGTTCCGGCTGCAAGTTGTTCGGCAGCGTCAATGTCTGAAGGTGGTACAGGACCTCCTCGCGATCATGGAAGTAGTCGCTGTCGAAGCTGAAATAGAGCTTCACATCGCTCAAACCAAAAATGCTGATGGAACGTACCTGCTCCAAATGCGGAGAACCGTATACGGCATTCTCCACGGGGATCGTGACCTGCTGCTCCATCTCTTCCGCGGACCAGGCAGGGTTCTGCGTAATGATTTCCACCAATGGCGGAGAAGGGTCCGGATAGGCTTCGATATCGAGCTGGGTGCAAGCGTAGCCGCCCACCAGCAGCATGGCCGCAAAGATGACCAGAACAATGACGCGGTATTCGATGAGCTTGCGAATCAGTCCGCCCATAATTATTCTCCCGCAGGCGCGCGCAGCAGCGCGGCCCCAAGCGCGACGACCTGGTCGCCATCGCGCAGACCACTGAGAACGACGACATTCTGCTGCTGCATCTCGCCGATTTTCACGGGACGCCGTTCGTAATTGCCCGGAGAGGTCTGAACGAAGACCGAATCGAAATTGTTCTCGTGGATCACGGCGGAAGAAGGAACCAGAAATCCCTCCGTCGAGGAGCGATCGACGAGAATGTTCGCAAACATCTGCGGCTTCAATTTCATCTGGGGGTTGGCCAGCACGACACGCACTTTCACGGCCAGCGTGGTGGGATCGAGCGATTGGGACAGATTGTCCACCTTGCCCGAGAGCGACAAACCGGAATACGCCGGGAAGGTCACTGTCACCGGTCGCCCCACATGGATGCTGGCCAGATCGTTTTGATATGCGTCGCCCAGAATCCAAACATAGTCCAGGTTCGCGATGGTGGCCAGAGGAGTGGCATTGTCCAGCGAGCGCTGCCATTCCCCCACGGCCGTACCGGTGTCAAGTACAACGCCCGCGATGGGCGCGCGGATGGGAGCTTGATCGCTGTTGTCGTTCTCTGAAAAACCCAGCTCGTGAATCAGCTGCCGTGCCCGTTCCTGTTCAGAATGCGCCGCGTCGTCGGTCGCCACCAATTGTTCATAGTCTGCCTTCGCCAGCACTTCATGCTGCAGCAACAGTTTGCCGCGAGTCAGCGCCTGATCGGCGAGCAGCACTTGAATTTTCGCCTTTTCAAAATCGGAGCGCGCCTGAGCGATGTCTCCGCTTTGCAGGACCGCGATCACCTGGCCAGCCTGGACCGTTTGTCCGGGCAGCACGGAAAACCGCACCAGGCGTCCGCTGAGCGGAGGAAACACCTGCACCACTTTGGTGGGGTTGGCGACCACGCGCGCTGGAATATTGATCTGGTCAATCACCTTTTGGCTGTGAACGACGACAGTTTGCACAATGGTCCTTGAAGCCGGAGGCGGTGCGGTCGAGGCGGAATTCGAGCTGCAGCCGGCGACGCAAAGGGCGAGGGACGATGCTGCCAGGATCAGGTTGAGCGATTTCATGGGAGGATCTCCGTTGCGGTTGCATCGCTGAGTTGATGAATGCTCAACCACACCTGCGCGTTGGCGTTCAAAGCGTCTAGATTGGTTTGCCGGTCGTCGTGCAAGGCATCCAGGTAGTCGAGCAGCGTATAACTGCCGTGGCGATATCCGAACTCCAGGTTGTTCAAGATGGTCCCGGCTTCCTGCAGATAATGCGCGTTATAGCGCTGGGCCAATGTCTGCGCGGCCTGGTAAGCGGCCCAGGCTTGATCGACGTCCGACAGGACCAGGCTGCGGGCGGCGATCTCTGAAAAGCGGCTGGATCGCGCGGTGAATCGCGTCGCCTGCTTCTCGCCTTGATTGCGATCGAAAATGCGCAACGGGATGCTGACGTAGAATCCCGCCGAGTTGTAGGTGCCGGTCCGGCTATATCCCGCGTCCAACGTGGGATCTGTGGCGCCATTGGCGTCCGCCAGTTTGACATTGGCATCCGCCACCAGAATCGCCTGTTGCGTCGCGCGGTAATCCGGTCGCGCAGCCAGCGCCTTTTGCTCCAGGTCCGGCAAAGACAATGTAAGCTGCGGAGGATCCAGTGTTCCGGCAATGGCGAAGCGGCTGCTTGGATGCTCGCTGCCAAGCAGTTGCTGCAACTGGTCGCTGTTTTGCGCCAGATTGACCCGGGCATTCTCGTAATCGGACTCGAAGCCCGCCAATTGCAGGTCAATACGATCGAAGTCGGTCTGGCTGATGGCGCCCGCTTGCAGGCGTACATGACTCAGGTCGACGGTTTTGCGATAGCTGGTGAGGTTGCTGTCCGCAAGTTGCAGCGCAGCTTTGGCCAGCAGCATGTTGGTGAACGCCTGCTTCACCGCAAGCACAGTCTGCCGTTCCAGATCGCGATACTGGCTTTCCGTGACCTGCGTGGAAGCCCGCGCGCTGTCCAATCGCCATCGGCGCTTCTGTCCGCGCTCAAAAAGACGCGAGACATCGCCGGTGTAGGTATAGGGGCTGGCGGGATTGTTGGCTGGCAAGGTGACGTCGGAACCGCTGAGCGTAAAGACCGGGTTCTGGCGCAGCCCTGCTGTGATTTCTTCCGCCCGCGTCGATTCCAGGTTCTGCTGGGCCGCCAGCAGCGTAGGGTTTTTGCGAAGAGCCAACGCAACCGCCTGCCGCAGCGTCAGCGGCATGGAAGGCGTGGTCGGCGTCTGCGCCGAGGCTTGTTGCCAATACAGCAACAGCAGGACGCAGACCCCCAGGGTCATCCTTCGGGAGAGCTTCATGATGGTTCCTTGCAACTCTGGATAGAAAGCGCATGGCCCGGGCATATCGCCACAGGAAATACCTCATACTGTCAACTCGTCACGAGCTTCGTCGAAGCAGTGATAAGAAACTTATAAGGAAACAATAAGAATTGTGGGAGTAGCGCAACTAGCCGGCGACGGGAGGGGCACGACCCTGGGTGGTGTGCCGATGCCAGCAAAAGGCAGGATGAAATTCTCGAACAGTCTCTAATGGATACGCAACCGGAACGGGCGCGAACAATCGATCGCGCACAGGCAAGAAAAGGGCTGTGTGAAGATGAACGGGAGAATGGCCAAGAGCGACGGCTTCAAATCGGCGCACGATTTGCTCACTGTCCGTCGGCGTGACCATGGCCTGCAGGTCGTCCGTCATGGAGATGACCGGAAACAGCATCGCGACGAGGACGAGGTAGGAGATCCAGGCTGTGGAGTGCGAATGCACGTAGTCGTGAGACACGCCTCCGCGTCTGCCTCTGGACTTGAGTAAGAGCGCGCCCAGGGCCACGGAAGCCGCCAGCCACAGAAGATTGAGTAGTAACTCCACAGACTTACCGGTTATTGTATGTTATGGATGTGTCTTTTTAAGGAATCTCCGCGAAGAATCACTGTCCGGCTCTTTCTTTTTCTGTGGATGCAGCGACGAAGGTCCTTTTGCTGCGTCTAGTTAGACTGGTCGCGAACAGGCATCATGGAGTCACACCATGGCATGGGATGAGTCGTTTATATGTAACATCTGCGGAACCGTCAAGCTCGAGTCCAACCACTGGTGGATGATCGCGCTGGGAAATGTATTCTGCTTTGAAGAGGGCCAGCCTTCGCGACACTTCACGCTGCTGCCATGGAATGAGGAAGAATCCAGGAATCCAGACGTCTACCATGTGTGCGGAGAGGGCTGCGCCACCAAGGCGCTGGAACGTTTTATGTCTTCCGGCACTCTTGAAGGTTCAAGGGCCGATATCCGCACAACCGCCGGATGACCGCGGCTACATGACCATCGCCAGCTTTTCAAGCTCGGCCTGTATGCCGGCGATGGAGTGCGAGATGCCTTCGCCACGCAGCACGGCGTCGCGCGCGCTCTGCCGCGAAACGCCATACCCGCGTCCAGCCAGAAAGCTGCTGATCAGGTCGGCTGCCTGCCAGCTATCCAGTCCTTGCTGCAGCAGTCCTTCCCGCAGTTCCTGCAACTCCACCGTGGGAAATTTCTCGATGTCTTTACCAGCAGGCATGAGGCGTCCGACCTTCCTTGTTGCGCGTCCCGTCACGGCCGCAACGTATTTCCTCGTATAGTAAGACTCATCTTCGCTTCCATTTGTTGCTAAGAAACTGCAAAAAAAACGTGTATCCGGTGAACATCTAAAATCTTCTATCGGCAGTTGTTCGACTCCGGAGAGAAACTTTCGTCATCCGAAATGGTTACGCACAGACACACTTTCGCATTTCTACAGTCCAACAGCCGAATCGACGAGAGGAGCCATACACGTCCCCGCTTGGCATCCGGTACCATAGAAACAAGCCCATGACGACCACGATGACCTCTCAATCGTTAGACGGAAATGCGATCGCCGCTGCGATCAAAACAGAAGTGGCAGCAGACATCAAACTTCTGCATGAGCAGGGCATTCGGCCCTGTCTCACGGTCGTGATGGTCGGCAACCATCCAGCCTCGGAGGTCTACGTCCGCAATAAGGTGAAGACCAGCGCCGAACTCGGCATGAACAGCGAGCTGGTCACTCCGCCCGCGACTGTCACGACCGGCGAGTTGCTGGCTCTGGTGTCGGGATTGAACGCGCGCGAGGATGTGGATGGAATTCTGATCCAACTGCCTTTGCCGGCCCACGTCGATGCGAAACGCTTGCTGGAAGCCGTCTCCCCGGACAAAGATGTCGATGGTTTTCATCCGGTGAATGTTGGACGGCTGCAAAGCGGACAGCCATCGCTGGCGCCTTGCACTCCAGCCGGAATCATTCAAATGCTGAAGCGCAGCCAAATTCCCATTTCCGGACAACATGCCGTAGTCGTGGGACGCAGCGACATCGTCGGCAAGCCCATGGCGATGCTGCTGCTGCACGAAAACGCCACAATCACCATTTGCCACAGCAAGACAAGGGACCTGGCCGCCTTCTGCCGCTCCGCGGACATTCTGGTGGCTGCCATCGGCAAACCCGGCATCATTGGCCCGGAAATGGTCCGTCCTGGTGCGGTCCTGGTGGACGTGGGCATGAATCGCATCTCATCGCAGGAGGACTTCGACCGCTTTTTTTCCGGCAACGCCAAGCGCGAAGCCACCTTCAAGGAAAAAGGCTCCGTCCTGATGGGAGACATCGATCCGCACGCTTTCGCGTTTGCCAGCTATTACACCCCCGTACCGGGTGGCGTTGGCCCGCTGACGATTGCCATGTTGATGGCAAATACGGTTCGCGCGGCCCGCCTGCGCCGCGGCCTGCCAGTTTAAGTCAGGAGAGAAAAGCGTTATGCTGCGCGTTGGGCTTACTGGAGGACTTGCAAGCGGAAAGAGCACGGTGGCCAGCTTGTTCGCTCGCCACGACGTATACATCCTGAACGCGGACCAGATTGGCCGCGAATTGATGCAGCCGGGACAGACGGTGTACGCAGCCATTCTTTCTCACTTCCGCCAATATCCGGATGTACCGCCTTTGATGTTGGCCGACGGACATCTCGACCGCTCCGCGCTGGCGCGCTATGTGTTGTCGACGGGCCGGCTCGACGAATTGAGTCGAATTGTGCATCCCGCCGTGGTCGCAGAACAGCAGCATCGTATGGACGCGATCTTTCGTAATGATCCGGACGCCATCGTAATGGTCGAATCTGCGCTGATATTTGAAGCCGACCGGGCTGGAACCATCCCCGGATTCAGCCAAAGATTTGATAAGTTGATTCTGGTGACCGCTCCGGAGGATCTCCGGCTGGCTCGCTACCTGGCGCGCAGCGGCGAAGCCTGTTCCGCGGAAGAACGCGCCGCGCTGGAGGACGATGGTCGAAAAAGGATTGCCATGCAAATGACCGACCGGGAGAAAACTCCCTTCTGCGATTTCATCATTGAAAATTCCGGGACGGTGGAAAAACTGGAGGCCGAGGCGCAGCTTATTCTGAAAGAGTTGCAACGGGAGAATTTGCGGCTGAGAAATGAAGGAGCAACGCCTGTCGCACCTTAAACGCGAAACAACCGAAATGCAGCATTTGAATCCTAAGAGACATGCGCGGTAAGGGAAAACTGGTCCCATCTATTCTGTTGCCGTGACCTGCGAGGCACAGGTCATGGCAACGGGAGAATTGAGAGTTCTGCATCGATGAAAGCACGCTTGTTGATTTTGACCGTTGCCATTCTGGGCGGGTTCTACTTTGTCACAACGCACACCTTTTCGACCGGCGGCGACCGTGGATGGTTTACCTGGGCTGCCAGCGGTTCAGCCACGCCAAACAGCGGACCTCTGCCCGGCGGCATGCAGATTACCGCCGCTGAAGCGGCGCCGGCCCTGTTGCCCACCGAGCAGAACAACATCGCGGTCTACAAAAAAGCGCTGCCCTCGGTGGTGAATATCACCTCCAGCATGGTCACCTACGACTTTTTTTATGGCGCGGTGCCGGAGCAAGGCCAAGGCTCCGGTTTCATCCTAAATAAGAAGGGCGACATTCTCACCAATTTCCATGTGGTCTCGAACGCGCAGACGGTGGAAGTGACACTGTACAACAAACACCGTTACAAAGCCCAAGTGTTGATGACAGACCGTGCCCACGATCTCGCGCTCCTCAAGATCGAGGCGCCGGACCTGCAACCGGCCACCTTGGCCACCTCGCGTGGACTGCAAGTCGGTCAGCTTGTCTATGCCATTGGCAATCCCTTCGGCCTCAGCGGAACCATGACCCGGGGCATCATCAGCTCCATCCGCTCGATACGCGGCCCCATGGGCAATTTGATCTCCGACGCAATTCAAACCGATGCCGCCATCAATCCTGGCAACTCCGGAGGGCCGCTGTTAAATTCGCAGGGCGATGTCATCGGCATGAATACCATGATCGACACTGGCGGCGGTGCTAACCAAAATGCCGGCATCGGCTTTGCCATCCCAATCGATGCCGCCAAGGCTGCCCTGAACGATTTTGCCCGCTACGGCAAGGTCCTGCGTCCCACACTGGGGGCCCACTACCTGTCGATCGGACCGGACATCGCCAGCCAGCTCGGATTGCCGCCTGTCCCCGGCGTCCTGGTCGAGCGAACCGTTGCAGGCGGTCCGGCGGACCGTGCCGGAATCCATGGAGGAACGCAGCAAGCGTACCTCGGCAACACGCCGATTTATATCGGCGGAGATTTGATTGTTGCAATTGACGGCGATCAGGTGACAAACGATCAGGACATTGCGGAGATTATGGATGGCCACCAGGCAGGCCAGACCGTCACTGTCACCGTCTATCGCGGCCAGAAACGCATGGACATCAAAGTGGTCCTGGGGATTGCCGGAGATTCTGGCGACGTGCAGGTGTAGCGCTTCGCTGGAGAGCGCTCAGAGAAAGCACTCTCCGAGTGGCAATCTCGGACGCGCTTGTATGCATTTTTTCATCGCGATACACGCCTCCCCCCTTTCGTGGATCGCGTTCACTCCGCAGGCTGCATCCGGGACTCGATGGTCTCAGGGCAACCGCACGACGATGCCTGTGCTGATGGTTTTCGGGTTGAAACTGCTGCCCAAGCCGGACAATCCTCCATAGCTGAATTCGATGGTCCGCCAGTCAATCCGGGGCAGGATCGTCCAATCCAGTCCCCCAAGAAACTGGTACTGGAATTTTGTGGCGCTGACCTGGGCAACTCCTTGCCCATAGTCGGCATGACCAGCGCCGATCAGTGCCTCCACGTACGGCTGGATGGGAAGGACGTGCGGGCGAAACACAAGGCGAGGCCCAACCAGACCGCTGTCGAGCGTCGTTGCACCTGTTCCCAAGATCGCTACGCGAGCGTCCACCCCGGAACTGAAAACCCAGAGATGCCCCTTATCGAGGTAGCCGCCGAACGTCGGCCCGTAGATCCAGTTCGTGTTCGGCACATTGAGTTTGGCGGCGCTGAGTTCTCCGTAAATCCCAACCTGCGCCGTGGCTGCCATTGCAGCAGAGATGCACACCAGCAAACAAGCGATTCTCGATGCCTTCCGTTTGAATTCCGACAAAACTTCCCCCTTCGTGCCGCAGCACATTTGGCGAAATTTAGGCAAAACAGGCAAGCAAACCGGGCTCAACGCCGATTGCGGGATTTTGTTCGCGATCGCTTCGTTTGCCTCTTTTTGCTTGGATGCGCGGCAGCAAGTTGGGTCGCCTTTTCGCGGGACGGTTTTTTTCCGGAGTCCGTTGAAACCCGCTCCACCAGGGCAAACTGCAGCTTGTTTTCCACCCCATCAATGCGGTCTAGAATCACGCGAACGGCGTCCCCAACTGAAATTTGATGGCCGCTGCTTCCGCCGAGGATTTGACGACTGTTCTCATTGAAACGGTAGCGATCGCCCTGCAACGTCGCCAGCGGAACCAGACCCTCTACGAACAGGTCGTCCAGTTCCACGAAAAGTCCAAACTTGGTGACGTTGAGGATGATGCCGGAAAACTCCTCGCCAATCCGGTCCTGCATGAAGCGGATTTTCTTCCATTCGATCAGTTCGCGCTCGGCGTCGGCTGCCCGGCGCTCGCACTGGCTCACCTCTTGCGCGATGGCGGCCAGCTCCTGCTCCTCGATCGGAGGCTGAACGACGGATCGCTCTTGACTTTGCATTCCCTGTCGTGTCCGACTCAAAGGCGACGAATTTCTCGGCGGCGAGCCGGCCTGCGTCAATTCACGATGGCCGTCGACTCCCGCAGCCAACATGGCTTTTGCAATGCGATGTACGATCAGATCGGCGTAGCGGCGAATCGGCGACGTGAAATGCGTGTAGCTCGGCGTTGCCAGGGCAAAGTGGCCCTCGTTCTTCTCGCTGTAGCGCGCCTGCTTCAGCGATCGCAGCATCAGGTAGGTCAGAATGCGTTCTTCAGGCTTGCCCGCCAGTCGCTCCGTCAGCTTCTGATACATCTGTGGCGTCACCAGAATGTCTTCTGGAATCTCGCGCATGCGCTTTTCGCCGCCGCCACTGCGCATGCGGTCCCGGCGATCGCCCCGCAATTCAACCCGTTTGACTGGCAGTGCGCCAATGCCGAGCGAATACCCAAAATGCGCGGCGATTTCTTCGAAATTCGCCACCCGCTTGGCATCCGGTTTTTCGTGGATACGATAAATGCTGGGCACGCCCAGCGACTCAATCCAACTGGCCACGCATTCGTTGGCGGCCAGCATAAATTCTTCAATCAGACGATTCGCCCAGGTCCGCTCAGACCGCACGATGCCGCGCATCCTGCCCTGGTCGTCGAATTCGATCACCGGCTCGGGCAAGTCGAAGTCGATCGATCCACGCTGTTCTCGTCGCGCATTCATCTTCTGGGCCAGCGCAAACATGCGCTCGAACTCCGGCACCAGCGCAGCGAATTCTTCCCGCGTCCGTAGGTCGCCCTGAAGAATGTTGTGAACCTGGGTGTAGGTCATGCGCCGAGCCGAGCGAATCACGCCTTCTGCGATCTCGGACGAGAGAACGTCTCCATCCGGCCCGAGCTGCATCACGCAGGAAAGCACCAGTCGATCCTCATTCGGACGCAGACTGCAAACGTCAGTCGACAGCTCCATTGGCAACATCGGAATGGCGCGATCGGGAAAGTACACCGAGTTGCCGCGCAGGCGCGCTTCCAGATCGAGCGCTGTGCCAGGCCGAACATAGTGGGCGACGTCGGCGATATGCACCTGCAGTTCATAACCGCCGTTTTCCAGTTCGCGGACCAACACAGCATCGTCGAAGTCTTTCGCCGTTTCGCCGTCGATGGTGACAATCGGCAAATCGCGAAAATCGCGCCGGGCGCGGCCGCTTTGCTCCCGGCTTTTTTGGTCGCTGGTGGGCGGCACAGCGACGGCGCGGGCCTCCTGCAACACTCGATCTGGAAAGATGTGAGGCAAATAGTGTTTGCGGATCAGAATTTCAACATCCACGCCGAAGGCGTCTCGGTCGCCAAGGACTTCAATTACCCGGCCTCGCGCTGGTCGCGTTGCTGTTGGCCAATCCGTAATGGCAACATCGACGACCAGACCCTCCAGGTCATCATAGCTCTCGTGTTGTTCCGCCGCCTCCGCACCCAAAACGCGGTCTAAAGTCTCCGCGTGCTCTGGAATCTCCGCGCCAAACGGGACCAGGACCGCTTCGCTGATACGCGCGTTCAAGGGCGTCACAAAATTGCCGGGTATCCGTTCGCCCCGCTGCGTGCGCCTTCCGTTGGCATAGTGAAAGATGCCCACCACGGTAGGATTGTGGCGCTCCAGCACTCGCAGAATGCGCCCGGCACGACGCCCGTCGCCCCGCAACGGCAGCAGTTCCACCAACACCAGATCGCCCTGCATGGCGCTTTCCATGCTGTCCGGAGGAATGAAGATGTCCTCTTCCCCGGTTTTTTCCCGGGTGTCCGTGCGAACGAATCCATAGCCATCCCGGTGCATGTCCAGACGCCCGCTGACCCAGTTGTTGCGCTTGCGGGCCGCTGCGGCCACGCCCCAGAACTCACGGTCGATTTTCACCAGTTGGCCGCTGGCGGTCAGGCGATCGAGTTGCTCCAGCAGCAGACGACGCTCCCGCCCGCCGCCCAGTCCCAGCTCCCGTACCAACTGCTTATAGCCGGCACGCTGTCCTGGGGAACGGGAAACGCGGTCAAAAAGTTCTTTGTCTGTCATGCGTGCAGCCTCTGGATTTCAACCGCCTAAGCCTCCGGAAGCAAAGGGAAAGGCATTGACCATGATGTTACCCTGCCGCCGAAGAATGCAAATTCTCGTAGGATTAGGTTCCCTATTTTGCGTTCCTGCCAGTAAAATTGAGTCACTCGACAGGACTGTGCGGCTCGCCTGGGTAGCCATTCCCCCGCGAGATTCCAATTTAAACCGAAGACCCGCTCTGCAAAGAATGATGCCTGGGACGATCGATGGTGCGTTGGCAGACGGAAGAATGCAACAATAGAAAGGATTTATGAACGCGATGTGGAAACCGAACCAGCCCGGCACCAGCCCCACTTCTCCTTCGGACCCGATCCGTCCGCAAACGCTTGCCCCGCTTAGTCCAGAGCCGGTGGCGCAGCGTCCCAACCCAACCCCTTCCAGCTCCACCAGCGAACAGGCGACCATTGGCAAGTCCCTCACCATTAAGGGCGAAATCACTGGCAGCGAGATGCTGTACATTGACGGCCACGTGGAAGGCTCTGTCAACCTGCCGGGAAATCGCGTCGTGGTGGGCCGCAACGGCCACGTCGCCGCCAATATTTCCGCCCGCGAAGTGGTGGTTCTTGGCAAGGTCAACGGCAATATCAATGCCAGCGATCGTGTCGACATCCGCAACGAGGGTTCCTTGACCGGCGATGTGGTTGCGCAGCGCATCAGCATTGAGGATGGCGCCTATTTCAAAGGCGGCATCGACATTCGCAAGCCGGCGGCTTCAGAATCCAAGGGAAACGATGCGGCGAAGCCTGCGGTTGCGACTCCCGCCCACGTGTGACCCTGGCGACCGGTGCTTCAAACGCTTGCGGCAAGATGGCGCAACGGTTTCGCTGCCCCCGGCGGAACCGTTGCGTTTGCGTTGTGCCCTCGCATTTGGCTCCCTTGCGCTTCCCGCCTTCATAAGAACCGGATGAATCTTTTTCGATCTTCCTCCATCTAAAAGTACGGGAGTTGGGAGGTATTTCGATGCTTAATGTTCGTTTAAACGAGGATCGCGGCCACGCCAACCACGGCTGGCTGGACACTCATTTTACTTTTTCCTTTGCCGATTATTACGACCCGGCGCACATGGGGTTCCGCGCGCTGCGCGTGATCAATGAAGATTTCATCGCGCCCGGCATGGGCTTTGGCGCGCACCCGCATCGGGACATGGAGATTCTGTCGTATGTGCTTAGCGGAGAGCTTGGCCATAAAGATTCGCTTGGATCCGGCGGCGTCATTCGTCACGGAGAAGTGCAGTTCATGTCGGCAGGCACCGGCATCCGCCACAGCGAGGCCAACCCGTCTGCGACGGAAACGACGCACATGCTGCAAATCTGGTTGCTGCCGGACCGGACGGGGCTCGATCCAAAATACGAGCAGAAGGTTTTCCCCGTTGAGAATCAGCCAAACCGGTTGCACTTGATCGCCTCCCGCGATGGCCGCGATGGCTCGTTTTTGATTCGCAGCGACGCGGAAGTCTATGCAGGCGAACTCGACGCTGGGACCACGATCGAGCGGCGACTAAGCGGCAACCACGGCTGGCTCCAGGTGGCCGCGGGGGACGTGACTGCGAACGGCAAGACGCTGCGCGCCGGCGACGGACTGGCGATCGAGGATGAGACGTCGGCGCGCATCGCCGCCGTCAGCGACTCAGAAATTCTGCTGTTCGATTTAGGGTAGGTCGGTGAATTGCTCGATTGCCTACAGAAATCGCTCCATGAAAACAGTCGCGCGCGCGTACGGCGAAGGCGGCGCATCTTCAGCGCGAAGGTGCACAAAGCCTTCCGATTCGTAGAGTTCAATCGCGTTCTTCAGGGAATGATGCGTCACCAGATAGAGTCGCCGCGCTCCCATGCCGCGAGCGGCCGCAATCGTGCCGCGGAGCAATTGTCCTCCGATCCCCTGCCTGCGGAATCGCTCGGCAATCGCCATCTTGGCCACCTCAAAGCAGCCTTCTTCCATCGCCAGCAAAGCGCAGCAGCCAAGCACTTCGCCTGTTTGCGGTTGCACGGCGAAATAGATATGGCCGCCAGCGTCCAGAATGTGATGTTGGGGATCGCCCAGGGTCGCAACGTCTTCGTCTTCCAGCTTGAAGAATGCGGTGATCCAGGCTTCGTTCAAGCTGCGGAAAGCGATTTCATCTCCGGGTTGAAACTCCCGAACCTGGATGTTCATACACTGATAGCTGGCGCGGGCAGAATGTCTTCGACGTCCACCCATTGCGTTGGATACACACCGGTATAGCAGGCGGTGCAGTATCGCTTGCCGTCGGCCCCATCGCAGGCGCGCAGCAGACCATCGAGCGAAAGATAGGCCAGAGAATCGGCCTCGATGTACTCGCAAATCTCCTGCACCGACTGGTTGGCAGCGATCAATTCTCGCTTGCTGGGTGTATCGACACCGTAAAAACAGGGCGAGGTGGTCGGCGGACAACTAATGCGCAGATGAACTTCCTTCGCGCCCGCGCCGCGCACCATGCGCACGATTTTTCTGCTGGTAGTGCCGCGGATGATGGAGTCGTCAATCAAAATGACGCGCTTGCCTTCCAGCAGATTGCGCACCGGGTTCAGTTTCAGCTTGACGCCAAAGTCGCGCACCCGCTGTTCCGGCTCAATAAATGTGCGGCCCACATAATGATTGCGAATCAGGCCGAAGCGGAATGGGATACCGCTTTCCGCGGCATATCCAATGGCGGCGGTGACGCCGGAGTCCGGCACCGGAACCACCAGGTCCGCATCGACGCCAGATTCGCGCGCCAGATGACGCCCCATCTCCTCGCGGCTTTCCTGCACCCAGCGGCCAAACACTTTGCTGTCTGGGCGCGAGAAATAGACGTGCTCAAACACGCAGCTTGCCTGCGGAATTCCACTGGAAAATTGGCGGCACGTAACGCCCTCGCGTGAAACCATCACCAGCTCGCCCGGTTTCACTTCGCGATCGTAGGTGGCGCGCAGCAGATCGAAGGCGCAGGTTTCCGACGCAAACACAATCGTCTCGGTGCTGTCGGCGTTGGCAATGCGACCCATGGAAAGCGGACGAAAGCCGCGTGGATCGCGGGCGGCGAAGATGCTGTCCCGTGTCATCATCACGATGGAAAAAGCTCCCTCCACTTGGCGCAATGAGTCGGCGATGGCATCGATCAGCGTCGGTTCTTTCGAGTGGGCGATGAGCTGCACAATAATTTCCGAGTCGCTGGTGGTCTGAAAAATCGCGCCTTCGCGTTCCAACTGGGTCCGCAAATTTCCCAGGTGGACCAGGTTTCCGTTGTGGGCAATGGCGATCAGTCCCTTGGTGGAGTCCACCCGAATCGGCTGAGCATTCAGCAGCGCCGAGTCTCCCGTGGTCGAATAGCGCGTGTGACCGATGGCTAAGGAACCCGGCAGCTTGGCCAGAACATCGTCCGTAAAGATTTCGGCCACCAGGCCCATGCCTTTGATGTTCCACAGGTTTTCGTAGTCCGCGGTGGCGATGCCGGCAGATTCCTGCCCGCGATGCTGCAACGAGTAGAGCGCCAGGTACGCCTGGCGCGCGGCATCCGGATGGTTGTGAATGGCCACGACACCGCACTCCTCGCGGAGTTTGTCGAATGGAAGGGGGGCATGCTCGGCCATGGGCATTGGATCCATCGAAGCGTTGTATGCGTTCATTATGCCTGATCCATCGCGGAAGAATCGCGATGAAATGTAGACTCCAGCGCATCCGACAATCCACGACGCCACGGCCCGGAAAGATTTGCAATGGATTCAGAGATGATCGGTTTCCCGTTCACGCTGAGTTCGATACGATCTGCCGTCGTTACACCCAATGGACCTACAGTGAGAAAGCCAAAATCGTCGATGATGTTCTTGATTTTTTCTACAGATTCAGGCGCGCAGGTGACAATCGCCTCACTCGCGTGCTCCGCGAACAGAACGCACGCCATCGGGTCGTCGGAAAGGCCGCTGGGCACCGTCACGCGAATTCCAACTTGATGCGCGAAGCACCCCTCCGCCAACGCAACCGCAATACCGCCATCGGAAATGTCGCGCGCGGAGTGCAGTAATCCGTCATCTGCCAACTTCGCGAGGCACTTATGCAACGCCGCTTCTGTGTCCAGCGAGAGCGCAGGCGGTGTGCCCCAAAGTGCTTTTAGAAAATACTTCGCGTATTCCGAGGAACCGAATTCCTTGAGGCTGGCGCTTTCCTTGGCCGGCGCTTTAGGGTGCAACAGCAAAACAGCATCGCCTGTCCGCTGAAAATCTGCAGGCACAGCCTTCGAAACATCTTCCAGAATGCCGACAATGCCAACCACGGGCGACGGATAGATGGCTTCGCCTTTGGTCTCGTTGTAGAGCGAAACATTGCCGCCGGTGATCGGCGTACCGAGTGCAGTGCAAGCTTCCGCAATGCCATCGATGGCGCTCGAAAGCTGTGCCATGATCTCCGGCTTTTCCGGGTTGCCGAAGTTCAAACAATTGGTTGCAGCAATTGGAGTGGCACCGGTACAGGCCACCTTGCGCGCTGCTTCCGCCACGGCATGAGCAGCGCCAAGCTTCGGATCCAGATAGCACCAGCGGCTGTTGCCGTCGAGCGCCATCGCCAGCCCGCGTTGCGTGCCTTTCAGCCGCATCACGCCTGCTTC
Source organism: Acidobacteriota bacterium (assembly GCA_021792795.1). GTDB lineage: Bacteria > Acidobacteriota > Terriglobia > Terriglobales > Acidobacteriaceae > JAKAAZ01. The sequence continues at coordinate 47,409 of JAJYUB010000011.1, forward strand.
TCCGCCAGGGCCCTGCGCGGTATTGGTCTGCACCATGGTGTCGTATTGCTCAAACACCCACCGCTTATCGCAAATATTCGAGGATGCCAGCAACTTCTTCAAATCAGTCGTAAGGTCACGTTTCGCCTGCAATTGCTTCAGGATTTCCGCCGAAGGTTCACTCGGCACCGGCGCCTTCCACGTTCCAATCGGCCGATGATAGCGCGGCGCTTCATCGGTCAACGATGCGTTGGGAATGTCCGCCACCAGCTCGCCATGATGCAAGATTTTCAGCCGCGATTCGGCAATCACCGTACCCACAGTCACCGCGTCAAGTCCCCACTTCGCGAACACGCGCAGCACTTCCTGCTCACGACCCTTGTCGGCCACCAGCAGCATGCGTTCCTGCGACTCGGAAAGCATCATCTCATAGGCGGTCATGCCGGTTTCGCGCTGCGGAACCCGGTCCAGTTCCATCTCGATGCCAACCCCGCCTCGGCTGCCCATCTCGCAGGAGGACGACGTCAACCCCGCCGCGCCCATGTCCTGAATGCCGACGATGGTGCCTGTTTGCATCGCTTCCAGGCATGCTTCCAGCAGCAGCTTTTCCATGAACGGATCGCCCATCTGAACATTGGGACGCTTCTGTTCCGAACCCTCGTGGAACTCTTCGCTGGCCATGGTCGCGCCGTGGATTCCGTCGCGGCCCGTCTTCGCGCCCACATACAGTACCGGGTTGCCGACACCGGTGGCCTTGCCATAAAAAATCTCGTCTTTGCGCACCATGCCCAGCGCAAACGCATTCACCAGCGGGTTCCCGGAATAGCACGGCTCGAAGCGAGTTTCGCCCCCCAGATTCGGAACGCCAAAACAATTGCCGTAGCCTGCGATCCCGCTGACCACCCCTTCCAGAATTTGGTGATTCTTATTTAACAAAGAGGTCGGTGTTGAATTTTCCCCATCCACTTTCGCCGAATCCTCCGCAACAATCGGGCCAAATCGCAGCGAATCCATCACCGCCAGCGGCCGCGCCCCCATGGTGAAAATATCGCGCAAAATTCCGCCCACTCCGGTGGCCGCGCCCTGATAGGGCTCGATATACGAAGGATGATTGTGCGACTCAATCTTGAACGCGCAGGCCCAGCCATCCCCGACGTCGATGATGCCGGCATTTTCTCCCGGCCCCTGCACCACCCGCTGGCTCTCGGTCGGCAACCGCTTCAAATGCACGCGTGACGACTTATAGGAGCAATGCTCGCTCCACATCACGCTGTAGATGCCTAACTCTGTCATGCTGGGAGTGCGCCCCAGCGCGTCCAGAATGCGCTGATATTCGTCGGCGGTAATGCCGTGCTGCGCGAGCAATTCCGGCGTGATCTGTGCCGGTAAAGGGATGGCGGAAGAGGACGCAGATTTCATTGTTTTCCAGGTGGAAGGACACTTTTATTGTTACATGGCCGCAACGGTTCGCGAGCAGTCCAAATCGCCGGATGGAGACGGCTTCGCGATGCAATCTGGAACTTCAAGTTCTGGTACACTTTGGTAAGCGTCAGCGGCCAGGATTGTTCCCGCTCGCGCCCTTCCGCATTGCAATCATCGCAGTTTTCGGGGAGTGGCTCAGCCTGGTAGAGCACCTGGTTCGGGACCAGGGGGTCGGAGGTTCAAATCCTCTCTCCCCGACCACTTATTTTCAATAAGGCAAGACCGTTCCTGGCCTCAATCGGAACAACCTCTTGAGCCTCCACAGAGCATTTTCTCTTATAGTATCTACGTCCGGTGGAAAGAGTTATGCTTTCCCACCCCAGGTATTGTTCAAACTTGACCTGAAAATGCACTAATAGGGAATGGCGGAGAAGAGTCCGCGCTTCTGACCGCGCGGGTCGTCGATCACTTTGGGCGCCAGGTCGAAATCCAACGTGGCGCGACGAGAAAGATCGTACGGAGGCCAATGTTGAAGTCTGGGATTGTTCGGATCTTCAAGATTGTTTTGAGCGTCTTTAGGCCGACTCCAGGATTACGTTCGCGAAGTCCGTGGTGTCTCCCGTTCGGATGAGCCCGATCGCGTGAGGGACGCGCTTCCTGAATTCCGCGTGAGACTCGTAGACCACCTCTACGCTCGCCATCGCTTCGTCGAATTGATGGACCACCACCGGAGTGTTGCGAAGCCGGAACTCCTCGGCCATAAAGAACCTGCCAACGGCGAAGTTCCTCCGGATGGCGTGCAGTACCTCCAGAACTCGAGGAATGTCGTCCACCAGGGAAAGATCGACGGTTTCGATTTCCGGCCAGAACGGAAAACCTCGATCCGCAATGACAAGCGAGTTGGTATGCCGGACCCTGCTGAGCAGAGAGTTTACCTGTGGGTTGAGGATTCCGGATTTCAGCACCGATTCTCCTTTTCCGTCAGCTATGCTTCCGCATCCTGCGCGCCATGGACCACGATTCGCATATCCGCCAACGAATAGAACGCGATGAAGAGGTAGGCAAGCAGGGGCACGATGTAGGCCAATGCGACGCTGCCAAGCCGGACCGAGATGAGCCCCATAATCGGCGTGAGGACGCCGCCGCCGACAATCGCCATGACAATCAGCGAGCCGCCGATTTTGGTATTGTCCCCGAGTCCGCGCAAGCCCTGGGCAAAGATGGTGGGATACATGAGAGACATGAACAAGCTAGTGAACAGCAGCGCCCCGACGCCGATCCAGCCGGGGAATAGAATCCCAACCGCCGCCAAGAAAGCGTTGACAATGCAGTAGATGGCCATCAGCTTGCTTGGCTGGATGAACTGCATCAGCCATGCGGAGGCGAAGCGCCCAATGCCGAACGCCACCAGCGTGGTCGTAAGCAAGTAGCCCGCCGCTTTTTCCGCTTCGTGCGTATAAGACAGAATGTAGGGGATGAAATAACTCCAGGTGCCAACCTGTGCGCCGACGTATGCGAATTGGGCCGCGACTGCCAGCAGAAAATGCGGATAGGTCAGCAGGGCTCGAAAGCTGCTGCTGCCGGCTTCGTGCTCCTCGACGCGGGTTAGCCCGGCGGGAAAACGGGTGATGGCAATCAGGACCAACATGGTGAGCGTCAGCGCGCCCAGCACCAGGTAGGGACCGACCACACGCAATGTTTCCGAGTGCAGATAGGCGGCATAGGCATGACGCGCGCGCAAAGCGGCGACCTGGTTCGGACGTAGTTCGATTCCGGAAAAGATGAAAACTGTTCCGATCAGCACCCCGGTGATGGCCCCGATCGGATTAAACGCCTGCGCCAGGTTGAGGCGGCGCGCAGCGCTGCTGGGATCGCCGAGTTGCGCGATGAAGGGATTTGCCGCGGTCTCCAGAAACGACAGTCCACTGGCAATGACAAACAGCGCCGCAAGAAAGAACGAGTAGCGACCCACGACGGCCGCGGGCCAGAAGAGAATGGCCCCCAGGCTGAACAGACCCAGCCCAATGATGAATCCCGACTTGTAGCCAAGCTTGCGCATCACCAGCGCGGCGGGCATGGCAAGCAGGAAGTAGCCCAGGTAGAACGCTGACTGGATCAGTCCGGCTTCAAACCGGGTCATGACGAAGGACTTCATGAACTGCCGGATAAGGACGTCGTTCAGGTTGTTGGGAATGCCCCACAGAAAGAAGAGCGCCGTTACCAGCGCGAAGGGAAGCCCATAGCCGGGGGGCAGCAGAGGAGCGCGGGTATTCGTCTCCTGACTCGCGGGCGCGGCATTGCTCGCAGACAACATAATCGCTGGGTTCCTCCGTACCGGTTCTCAACCAGGTGGATCTTCCTATCTATAAAGATCGATCATGATAAGCCGAGTGCGACCCAGGGTGCGATATCGCACCAAACCTGGCACAATTTCCACCTTCGGGAGGTATCAGGTCCGAGGCTCCGTCTCTCCCTGCTGACGGACACTACCTTTGTCCCCCGGGCTCACGCCTATGAGTATAGGGCAGAACTGGTTACAGAAATCGATACAGTAATCCTGGCAATTTGCATCGCGAACTTGGTGTACGGGCACGCGACCAGAAGCCGGGCCCCTGGTATCCACTGCGGCCAAGCGGCCATGCCACCGCCCTGGAATCACTTGTATAGTTTCATCTATGACCGTCCGCATGAAGGACATCGCCAAGGACCTCGGCCTTTCCATCGTTACCATCTCCAAGGTGCTTCGCAATCATCCGGATATCGCCGAAGAAACGCGGGAACGGGTCCTGCAGCGGGTGAAAGAGCTGGATTACCATCCCAATCTTATGGCCCGCAGCTTGGTCACCGGGCACAGCTATCTCATCGGCCTGGTCGTTCCAGATCTACTGCATCCATTTTTTACCGAGGTCGCCAAGGCCCTATCGGGGGCGATGAGAGGTGGAGGATACTCCCTCATCATCTCCTCGTCAGAAGAGAATCCGGAGCTCGAAGCCAGAGAGATACAACAACTGATGGGACGACAGCTCGATGCTCTGGTCATCGCATCCTGCGGAACAAACGCCGCCGCGTTTGAAAAGTTGGACCGAAACGGCATACCGTATGTGCTGATCGATCGCGAAGTCGCGGGATTGACAGCCAACTTTGTCGGCGTGAACGATACAGCGGTGGGCCGCATTGCGACCGAACACCTGATCGACCAGGGCTGCCGCCGCGTGGCCCACATTCGCGGCCGAGACAACAGTACGGGAATCCATCGATTCGAAGGCTACAGACAGGCGCTGTTGCGCTGCGGGTTGCAGTATTCCGAGGGCCTGGTCGTGACCCGGTCCAACGTGGACACAGACACCACCATGCAAGGCGCGGAAGCCATGCGACTTTTGCTGGAGCGGAAGCCGAGGCCTGACGGCGTTTTTGCCTACAACGATCCACTGGCGATTGGGGCGATGAACGCCATCCTGGATGCTGGACTGCACATTCCGCAGGACATCGCCCTCGTGGGTAGCGGAAATCTGCATTACGACGACTCGCTCCGCGTGCCGCTTTCCAGTGTCGATCAACACAGCTCGATGATTGGAGAGCGTACAGGCGGCATTTTGCTTCGCTTCATTGAATCGAAGGTCTGTCCTCAAACCATGAGCGTGATCCTGGATCCATCGCTGGTCGTGCGGGCTTCCAGCATGAGGATTCCGGCAAGGGGTCCCATTTCCTCCGCGAGAGAGAAGCACTCCAAACCTGTTGCCGCAGCCCGTCGCAAGCAGTGACCGGCAGCCGAACTCGACGGAGTCTTCCTTCGATAGACATCGGTTACTGCATCGTTGACAAGCGCTCCAACAGGCTTCTATAGTCGCTGTTTGGCGCCCTTTCACAGAGCATCCAGGCGTCGCGTTTTTTTGCGGCCTGGATGGGGAAAATTGGTTCATTCCAACCGGGCCGGATCAATCAACAAGGAGATGGCATTCATGCAGCGACGGGATTTTTGCAAACTGATGGCAGCCGCGGCGGCAGCACGGGCTGTGCCGACGATTGGGCAAACCGGCGATGTGGCGCAATCGGCGGCATTCCATGCCCTCGATACCTACACCGAAGACTATGCCGCGTTTTGCGCGACGCCCGCGGACCAGCGAGTGTTCTATGCCTACGAAGGCGGCGAGTTCATCCAGGATAAGCTCGACGAAAAAACATGGACACCGACAGGCTGGGGCAAGCCGCCCAATCTGCCCATTCCCGGCGGTTCCTGGGACGGCGTGCCCATGAATTCTCCCATTCCCGACCTTAGCGGCGAGGGGCCCTACAAGCCCACGTGGAATTCCTTATTGCAGTATGACGCGCCGGAATGGTATCGCGACGCCAAGTTCGGCATCTGGGCCCATTGGAGTCCGCAATGCGTGCCGGAAGCGGGCGACTGGTACGGGCGCAACATGTACATGCAGGGTTCCCCCCAAAACAAATATCACCTGCAGCACTATGGCGATCCTTCCCGGTTTGGATACAAAGACCTGTGTCCGCAGTGGACGCTGCTCAACTGGGACCCGGATGCGTTGATTGAGCGTTACAAAAAAGCGGGCGCAAAATTCTTCATCGCGCTTGCCAATCATCACGACAGTTTCGATACCTGGAACTCGAAGCATCAGCCCTGGAATGCGCAGAACATCGGCCCGCATCGCGATGTTGTCGGCGTCTGGGCCGCAGCCGCGCGCAAACAGGGACTTCGACTCGGCGTCACCGTGCACCAGGCCCGCAATTGGTGGTGGTTTCAGACCTCCCACGGAGCCGATAAAACCGGACCGCTCGCAGGCGTCCCCTACGACGGCGATCTGACCTCGGCCGAGGGCAAGGACCAGTGGTGGCAGGGACTGGATCCGCAGCGCCTGTACGGCGCCAAACATCCCCTCAACGCATTGCCTGACATCTCTTATGTAAAGAATTTCTATGACCGCACCCGCGACCTGATCGATCAGCACGACCCCGACCTGCTCTACTTCGACAATCCGCTGTTTCCGCTGGGTTGGGGCGGCATGAACATCGCCTCGTATTTCTACAACCGCAACTTGCAGACCCACGGCGGCAAAATGGAGGCGGTCACCACCATCAAGGAGGTGCCCGATCGCCTGGCCAAAGCCGTCGTCGCCGATTACGAACGCGGCCTCACCAGCAAGATCATGCCGTACCCCTGGCAGTCGGAAACCTGTATTGGAGATTGGCATTACAATCGCGCGCTGTTCGATAAGCCTGGAGAATATGGCGGCTATCTGCAGCCTCGCGACGTGATTCACTGGATGATCGATACGGTCAGCAAGAACGGCACCTTCATCCTGAACATCCCAGGCAAGCCCGACGGCACCATCGATCGCAAGGAGATCGCCGTGCTGGACGGAATCACAGCCTGGATGCAAGTGAACGGCGAGGCGATCTACGCTACCCGGCCATGGAAACTCTATGGCGAAGGGCCGGACATGGTGAAAAGCGGATCGTTCCAGGGCGCCAGCATCAACAAGCTGAATGCGAAGGACATCCGTTTTACCTGCAACAAAACCAATACTGCGATCTACGCGATTGCCCTCGGCTGGCCGGTTGGGGAGTTCGTGATCCAGTCGCTGGGGACGGCGAGCGCCGCCCAGCCGGGAAAGATCGCGCACGTGCAACTGCTGGGCACCGGCGAAAAGCTGAAGTGGAAGCAGACCGCGGAGGGATTGCGAGTGGAATTGCCGCGCGGCTATCAACCGGCTGCCGACTTCGCCGCGGCGCTGAAAGTGTCCCTTGCATAAATTCGCGATCGATTTCGATCGATTCAGGGATGACTTTTTTTGTAAGGCCTGGATATGCCGATGACATCTGACAGCCGACAAGCGCCCGCGGACGCTGTCGATCCCAACCTTGTCCCACAACGGACCCTCTATACGGGCGCCAAAATGCCCGCCATCGGTCTCGGCACCTTCGGGTCCGACCATATCTCCCATCAAGTGGTGGCGGAGACAGTCCTGGCCGCCGCCGAAGTTGGGTATCGGCATTTCGACTGCGCCTCGGTCTACGGCAACGAAGACCTGATCGGCCTTTCGTTCCAGAATATCTTGCGCGACGGCTTGCAACGCAAGCACCTCTGGATCACCTCCAAACTGTGGAACGACAAGCATGGCGAGGCGGATGTAATTGCCTCGTGCGAGAAATCGCTGCGCGACCTTCGCCTCGACTACCTGGATTTGTACCTGGTGCATTGGCCCTTTCCCAACCATCATCCGCCAGGGTGCGATGTCAATGTACGGAACCCTCATGCGGTGCCCTACATCCACGAAAACTACATGCGCACCTGGAGAAAAATGGAAGAGTTGGTGGACCGGGGGCTAGTGCGCCATATCGGGACATCGAACATGACGGTCCCAAAGATGAAACTGGTCCTACGAGATGCGCGCATCAAGCCGGCGGCGAATGAAATGGAGCTTCATCCCCACTTCCAGCAACCTGAATTCTTCCAATACCTGCTTGACAACGGAATTGCGCCCATCGGCTATTCTCCCATCGGCTCGCCGGGTCGGCCGGACCGCGACCGCACTCCGCAAGATACCTCGCCCACGGAAGATCCGGTCATTCTGAAGATCGCCGCGCGGCTGGGCATTCACCCCGCAGTGGTGTGCCTCAAGTGGGCAGTGCAGCGCGGCCAGACGCCGATCCCATTTTCCGCCAATCGACGCAACTTGTTCGCCAACCTTCGCGGCGTTGTCGACGCGCCGTTGACAGCCGAGGACATGAAAGCCATCCAAGCCATCGATCGCAACTGCCGCCTGATCAAGGGACAGGTATTTCTCTGGAAAGATAATCAGTCCTGGGAAGATCTCTGGGACATCCACGGCGAGATCACTGCTCCGTGATCGTCGCCTGCAACCTACCCCATGCAATCCGTGAGGAACTGCGGAGACAGAACCGATGAGCAAAACGATGAGAGCGGCCTACCTGCCGGGAAACAGCACCGTCGAGATGAGGACCGTACCGGTCCCCACCCCGGGCCACGGCGAGGTCCTGCTCGCGGTGAAGGCTTCCACCATTTGCGGCTCGGACATCCGGTGCATTTATCACGAGCATTTGGGAAAGGGCCCGGAAGGCTATCGGGGCGTGATTGCCGGCCATGAGCCTGCCGGGCAGATTGTCGAGGCTGGCCCCGGCTGCCGCAGGTTCAAGACGGGCGACCGGGTGATTGTCTATCACATCTCGGGCTGCGGCGTATGCAATGATTGCCGCCGAGGATTCATGATTTCCTGTACCAGTCCAACCTATCGCCGCGCCTATGGATGGCAGCGCGACGGCGGCATGGCCGAGTGCATGATCGCCGAAGAAAAGGACCTCATCCTGCTTCCCGACTCCCTGACCTATGCGGATGGGGCGCAGGTGGCGTGCGGGTTTGGCACCGTCTACGAGGGCCTGGAAAAGATCGGAATCAGCGGCAACGACGCCGTCCTGATCACGGGCCTGGGGCCGGTTGGCCTGGCCGCCGGCGCTCTCTGCCGCAAGCTTGGCGCGCAGAAAATCATCGGCATCGACATCTCCCAGGAGCGTCTTGATTTGGCCCGCAAACTTGGACTCTGCGACGTCGTTCTCGCCTCCGGCCCCGACAATGTCACGCAAGTGCGCGACCTGACGGGAGGCAACGGCGTGGAGCGCGCCATCGAATGCTCGGGCCATGCCGAAGCCCGTGCCACGGCCATTCGCGCGACGCGCAAATGGGGAAAGATGGTGATGATTGGCGAAGGCGGAACGGTCAATTTCAATCCCTCACCCGACATCATTCACGATCAGAAGACGATCTACGGCTCCTGGGTCACCTCCACCTGGCGGATGGAAGCACTTGTCGAGCGGCTGGTCCGCTGGGGACTGCACCCGGAAGATATCATCACCCACCGCTTCGCTCTGGAACAGGCGGACGAGGCCTATGCGTTGATGGCTTCGGGCCGCTGCGGCAAGGTTGCCGTCTGTCCAGGAAAGGAGTAGCCCATGGCGCTCGCATCTGGCAGTTCAGACCATCCGCACGACTGGGAACTGGAATTGACCCGAAGATTGCCGCTCTTCGGTCATCGCAATTGGATTGTGGTCGCCGACGCGTCCTACCCCGCTCAATCCAATCCAGGCATCGAAACCCTGGTGGCCTGCGCGGACCAGATGCAGGCGGTGCGCAAGGTATGGGCTGTGATCGCTGCCTGCAAACACATCCGCGCCAACATCTATACAGACTTGGAGTTGGGATTTGTCGAGGAGAACGATGCGCCTGGGATTGCCGAATATCGGCGGCAACTCAACGCCCTGCTGAATCGCTCAAACTGCCAGCAGCTTCCCCATCAGCAGATCATTGCCAAGCTCGACCAATGCGCGCAGATGTTCCGCATCCTGATCGTCAAGACGAATCTGACAATTCCCTACACCTCCGTTTTCTTCGAACTCGACTGCGGCTACTGGTCCGCCGAGGCGGAACAACGCCTTCGCCAGGCCATGCTCCGAGGGCCAGCACCCTCTGCCGGTTCAGGCAGTGCATTCGGGTGGAAAAATTGGTTCATTCCAATCTGGCCGGATCCATCGGAGGCGTGCTACGTGGTACTTGCGCTCCCACTTCGAGTGGCTTAGTCACATTTCTCCTGACGCTGTAGAGCGGCGAAGATCGTTTCGTGCAGCCTCTCTTTAAGGAAAGGCTGCGTGGTGTTTTTTCCCCCACGCTATACACCTTCAGGAGAAATGCTCTATTCAGATTCTCCTTGATGTGTGTTGGCGGCCCACCTCGAAGAGTTTCTGGGTGGACTCACAAATATGTCGAACTTCTACTGCCTCCCCGGCAGAGCCGGGGGTTCTCCCGGTTGGAATAGACCCGGCAATTTTTCTCCAGCTTTGCCAAGGATGACGCGCGTGAATGCGTTCGCATTCAGGGGCGCCTCGGGACCGACGTAGTATGTGCGGGCTGGGGCCCCGCGACGCACTTTCGCCCAATGGACAAAGCTTGCCGCGGGATACACCGCGCCGGAAGTACCCACCGCCACCAGAATGGAACAGCGGTCGATCTCCTGCTGAATGCGCGTCATTTCCAACGGAATTTCTCCGAACCACACGATGTGCGGCCGCAAACGCGATCCGCACGCGCAAATGGGAATTTCACGGATGAAATTGTAACTGTGACTGTCCTCTATGATGGGAGCGCCGCAGTTTGCCTCGCAGCGGGACTTGAAAAGCTCTCCGTGCATGTGGACCATATTGCGCGATCCGCTGCGCTCATGCAGATCGTCCACGTTTTGGGAACAAAGGAAAAAACGGTCGCCAATCCTTTTCTCCAGCTCCGCCAGCGCGTAGTGGGCAGCGTTCGGCTGGCCCGCCTGCGCTTCCCTTCTGCGCTGCGAATAGAATTGCCACACCAGTTCAGGGTTCGCCTCCCAGCCTTCCGGAGTGGCGACCGTCTCCACCCGATGCCCGGCCCACAAGCCGTTGCTGTCGCGGAAGGTCCTCAGTCCGCTCTCCGCGCTGATGCCCGCTCCTGTGAGTACAAACACTCGGTCGCTCGCGGATATCTCAATCAAATCCTGGAAAGCTTCCGTTGCCACGCGATTGCTCCGAATGTAAACCCTTCAATCAACCCGCCTGCGCGTTATGGCTTCGACCCATCCTTCGGCCTTGGCTGCCATTTCTTGCGCTCCGGCGCCACCGGAGTTGCCGACCCATCCGAAGATGTTGCGGCCGCTCCCGGCTCCACAGCATCAGCCGATACCTTCTCCGAGGACTCAGGCTGACTGACGGCATGAGTTGCGGTCGCCTCGTCTCGACTCAGGACCAAGGGTACCGCTGCGCCGCCAGGGTCCATTTCCGTATCGATCGATACATCGCCAACCCTCATGCCTTTTTTCTTTTGCACGCTCTCCAACAACAGCTCCGCGACATCCTTGATCGCAATTCCGTCGGCGTCGCTTTTCCCAGGCGTACTGCCCAGCATGCTCTTGCAGAACGGGCAGCCCACGGCCAGCGTCTTCGCGCTGGTGGCCGAACTCAGCCGCTGCTCCACTTCATGGAATCGGTTCTCTGAAACTCGCTCAGTGCCCGGCTCTTCTTCCTTCCAGAATTGAGCGCCGCCTGCGCCGCAACAAAATGCATTCTCGCGGCTGCGGTCCATTTCCAGCAATTCATTTCCCAGCACGCGCAATACATTTCTAGGCGCGTCATACACTCCGTTGTGCCGCCCCAGATAACATGGGTCGTGATATGTGATGCTCGCATCCAGCTTGCCTGCATCCAGCTTGCCGGTCGATACCAACGACTCCAGATACTGCGTGTGATGCATCGCCGTATACGATCCGCCAATCTGCCGATACTCATTGCCGATCGCGTTCATGCAGTGCGGGCAACTCGCTACAATCAGTTTCGGCTTCACAGCATTCAACGTGGCGACATTCTTCTCCGCCAATTCCCTGTACAACACTTCATTCCCGGCGCGGCGGGCGCTGTCGCCGGTGCAGCATTCCTTCTTTCCCAGCACTGCGAAATTTACGCCCGCATAATTCAGCAACTGCACCAGGGCGCGTGCCGTCTTCTGCGCCTGCGGATCGTAACTCGCCGCACACCCCACCCAATAGAGGACATCCACGTCTGGATTTTCCTCTGTCGTCTTCACCGCCAGTCCCTGGGCCCAATCCATGCGCTTGTCGTGATTGATGCCCCACGGGTTCTTCGACCGCTCCATGCCGCGAAATGCGGCCTGCAGTTGCGGAGGAAATTTGCCTTCCATCATCACCTGGTTGCGGCGGATGTCGATGATGTCGAGCATCTGTTCATCCTGCACCGGGCACACCTGCATGCAGGCGCCGCACGTCGTACAGCCCCACGCTGCTTCTGTCGTCATCGCAAACTGCAGCAGAGGATGCGGGCTGGCCGTTCCAGTCTCGAATCCGGAACCGCTCCCCGACAGATGGTTCAGCTCCATCCGCTTGTTGATTTCGAGCGCCGCTGGACTCAGCGATTTTCCAGTGGCCGTGGCGGGGCAAACATCTTGGCAGCGATTGCACTGGATGCACGCATAGGCGTCCAGCAGTCGAGGCCACGCCAAGTCCTCCACACGCTTCGCGCCCATCTGAGGCGGCTCCGCGTCATCGTCTTCTGCCTCCATCGCAATTTCCACCAACGGTAGAACGCCCGAGCCGGGCCGCCGCGCGATGAAATATTTCACTGGAGCCATCAAGATATGCACGTGTTTGGTGTAAGGAAAATAGGCGAGGAATAGCAGCACGCTCCCCAGCGCTCCCCAATAGCCGAAGATGCGCCATGCGTACGCATTCTGCGGCGTAAAGAAATGAGAAATCAGCGTGGCGAACGGTTGAAATTTGTCGGGGCCACGCTGCGCCAGCCGCGCGCCTGCTCCAATGGCGCGGCTTCCCACGTGGAAAAGAATAAAGGCGGAAACTATAAGCGAGTCCCGGCTGATATATCCTCGCCGCACGTCCGGATGCAACAAGGTGTTTGCATTAAAACGAAAATCCCGGCGGGCAGGAAGAAAGAATCTGCGAATAACGAGCGCAACCACTCCCACCAACACCAGGAAACTCAGGATGTCGGCCAACAAGTTATAGACTGCGCCCGGGCTCGTGCTTGAGGAAAAGTCGAAGGACGTGTAACCCGCGATTGCGTCCACAGCATTCACCAGAATGTAGAAGACGAACCCATAAAAAATAAATGCGTGGAATGTGCTGACAATCGTTCTCTTCTGAAATGTCCGCGCCTGGCTGAGTGTGGTACGAAGCGCATACCGGAATCGCTGAAGGATGCGATCGGTTCGAACATCGCGATCGGGCTGCCCACGTCGGATGCGCAGATACAGACGATAGAAGCCATGCACTCCCCACGCCATGGTCGCCATCGCGAACAGCAGGAACACATACTTCTGAGAAAGTGGAAGCATCCAAACACGCCTCGAAACTAGGATGTGTACGACCCGGCAGGGCTATTTGCGGATTGCAGCAATCATCGCGGGAACGATCTGGTTTACGTCGCCGACAATGCCGTAGTCCGCCACTTGAAAAATCGGCGCATCCGCGTCCTTATTGATGGCGACAATGCACTTGCTTTTTCCCATGCCGGAAAGATGCTGCACCGCGCCGGAGATGCCAATGGCAATATACGCTTTCGGCTGTACGGTCTTTCCGGTCTGCCCAACTTGCTCAGAATACGGCCGCCAACCTGTATCCACAATTGCCCGCGTTGCGCCAACAGCAGCGCCAAGCACGTCCGCCAATCCCTCGACAAGAGTGCGAAAGCCTTCCGCACTGCCCACGCCGCGCCCGCCGGCCACCACAATCTCCGCCTCGGCCAGCGAAATGCAAGCGGCCTTTTCCAGCGATTTGCCGGTGATTTGTACGCGCCGTTCCGGCAGCGTCAGCTCAACATCGAACTGCTCGGCTGCTTGTGTACCCGGCGCGACTGCGGCAAACGCCGCTTGCTTCGGAGTGATAACGACGACCGGCGCGTCCGCTGCCACTTTCTCCGTGACCCGCGCCAGAAACGTGTATCGTTCCGCCGAGATGGCCCCCTCAGTAGAGGTGACTCTGACAACATCCTCCAGCAGCGGCGCGTCCAGCTTCACAGCCACGCGCGGGCTGTACTCGCGCCCGTTTCGGCTGCCGCCAATCAGGACCACATGCGCTTCCCCCTCGCTCGCGATCTGTGCAACCGCAGCTGACCATACTTCCGGATCGTACTGCTCCAGGTCGATGTGGTCCGCCACCAACACCTGATCGACCAGCAGCGCCACTTCATTCGCAACGGCGGCAATTCCAGCTCCTAGCACCAGCGCGGTCACCGGACCTTCCCTGCCCAGTGCGCGCGCGCACGTCGCCATCTCATACGTGCTCTTGCTGGCCTTTCCGTTCGCGTGTTCCACAACCATCAAGATCATGCGATCACCCGCGCTTCGTCCCGCAACAACTGCACCAGCTCCGCGGCGGCGGCCGTCGCATCTTTGCCATCCAATATCTTGTGCAACCGCGCCTTCACCTGGATCTCCGCGCCGATAATTTTCAACTTGGGCTCGACATGGAACGATTCCATCGACTCGACGCGAAGCTCCTTCCTTTTTGCCCGCATAATATTGGGCACCGTAGGATATCTCGGTTCATTCAGGCCCTGCTGCGTGGTGATGACTGCGGGAAGCTGCACAGAAAACATCTCGCTACCGTCCTCCGCATCGTGCCTGCCTGTCAGCGTCTGCCCGTGAATCTCCAAAGCGTTGACCCATGTCAACTGCGGCCACTGCAACCGTTCCGCGGTCGCCGCTCCCAGCGCATGGCTGTCCCAGTCCGCCTGCTGGCCGCCGCAGAAAATCAAGTCGACATTCTCCTGCTGCGCCACCTGCGCGGCCACTTTGCTCAACGCAATAGGGTCCAGCGCCAACTCCGTCATCACGTGGATGGCGCGGTCCGCTCCCATTGCCAAAACGGTGCGCAAGGCCTCCTGATTCCGCTCCGGGCCAACAGCCAGCGCCACCACTTCCGCGTCGACTCCCGTTTCGCGAATGCGCAGCGCCTGCTCAACTCCGTACTCATCCATGGTGTCGACCACCAGCTTGCTGGCGCTCAAGTCCACCTCGCCGGCACGAATACGCACCGTCTCTTCCGCATCCAGCACCTGGCGAATTAGCGCCAATATCCGCATCGTCCCCGTCCATTTCACGTATCGCATTGCCGCACTTTATACTGCAAGCTGCGGCCGAATCGTCTGGCAAGACCAGGTTCGACCGTCAGCTTTCACCGCGAAATAATTGACTGCGACAGCTTAATCTACCCTTCGATAGCGTAGCTGCGCAACCCCCGGAATAGGTTTTCTGCCCGATGGAAAAGATTGCTGCTACAGACGGCGTCAGAATGCCGCTCACATCCTTGAGTCACGACGAGCAAATCCTGCGGGATTCGGTCCGCAAGTTTGCGCAAAACAAAATCGCCCCCTTGGTCCGCGAAATGGATGAGGCGCAGAAGGTACATCCTTCCCTGCTGCCGCAAATGTTCGAAATGGGCATTCTCGGCATGGAAACCCCGGAACAGTATGGAGGGTTCAGCGGATCTTTTCTGGAGTCCATTTTGGTGGTGGAAGAAATTTCTGCAGTCGATCCCGCGATCGGCGTCTTGGTGGACGTGCAGAATACCTTGACCGTCAACGCGCTGCTGCGTTGGGGCTCGGAGGAGCAAAAGGCAAAATATCTGCCGCGCACCAACACCGATACCATCTGTTCCTATGCCCTCAGCGAAGCCGGCTCGGGCTCAGACGCCTTCAGTCTCAAAGCCCATGCGCGGCCCGATGGCGATGCCTATGTGCTGAATGGCCGCAAGCTTTGGATTTCAAACGCCGCCGAGGCCGGCCTTTTCATCGTCTTCGCGACCGTCGACCCATCGGCCGGTTACAAGGGAATTACCGCATTTATTATCGAACGCGACACGCCCGGCTTTCAGGTCGGCAAAAAGGAAGACAAGCTGGGGATTCGCGCTTCTTCCACCTGCGAGCTGCTGCTGGACGACTGTCGCCTGCCCGCAACCAGCGTCTTGGGCTTTCCTGGCAAAGGCTACAAAATCGCCATTGAAACATTGAACGAAGGGCGCATTGGGATCGCCGCGCAGATGCTGGGCCTGGCCCAGGGAGCATGGAACCACGCCGCCAGATACAGCCAGGAACGGCAACAATTCGGGAAGTCCATCGCAACATTCCAGGCGGTCCAGTTTACGCTGGCGGAGATGGCGACCGAAATTGAGGCGGCCCGGCTGATGGTCTACAATGCGGCGCGAATGCGAGATGCCGGCTTGAATTTTGTAAAAGAAGCCGCGATGGCAAAATATTTCGTGTCTACGGTCGCGGAACGAGTCGCCAGCCAGGCAGTGGAGATCTTTGGCGGGTACGGATTTGTCAAAGACTATCCCGTAGAAAAACTGTATCGCGATGCCAAGATCGGAAAAATCTACGAGGGTACTTCGAACATGCAGCTGGCTACCATTTCCAAGCTGCTCCTCACCGGCTAAACCGTGTACCGTCCGACTTCCGTCATCGCCATCGCGATTTTCCGGCCCAGCGCCACCGTATTTTCCGGCACATGCTTCGTCAACCGGTGGAAAATCGCCATCCGCGTGCGCAGCATATCGCCTTCCGCCACTGCGCCAAGAATCCGCTCCGCGGACGTCTCTAGAATCCGGACCGAGCGGGCCGCATAGTACTTTGTCATCGCCACGGCCAGCGTGCTGCGGCCTTGCATCTTCTCCGTGCGCAGGATCGCGGACTCAAGCGCCAGCACCTCCATCATCATGTCGGCCAGCGCGCCCATGATCTCCTGCTGCTCCGCCAATTCACTGCCAAATTTCTCTGACGCGGCCCCGGCGCAGAAAAGACTCAGCTTCTTCGCATTGGCAAGAAGAAAACGCTGTTCCGCAAGCTCACCGTCGCGTCCTTCGCGAGACTTCGACCCAGCCACGATCTCGTCCATCACCCGCTGGATCGCGGGCAGCAGCGCCAGCCGCCCTTGCATGGCGCGCTTCATCGTCCATCCGCTGATAATCAGGCGATTGATCTCGTTGGTGCCTTCGAAGATTTTGTTGATGCGCGAATCGCGGTACGCGCGCTCCGCGGAATACTCCTCGACGTATCCATAACCTCCGTGCAACTGCAGCATCTGGTCGACGAGGCGCTCCAGCATTTCCGAGCACCACACTTTCACGATCGAGCACTCAACCGCATACTCTTCAATGCGCTTTTGAATCTCCCCCGTCGTCGTCGCACTCTTCTCCAGTTCCGCCAGCGACGCGTCGATGGCCCCGATCACGCGATAGACCAGCGATTCGCCGGCAAAAATTCCGGCCGCGCTGTCTGCGACCATCTGCTGCACCAGTCCAAACGAGACAATCGGCTTGGAGAAGGCGATGCGCTCCTTCGCGTAGCGAAGGCCGCCGCGAAACGCATTTTTCGCGCCGCCAATTGCCGCCGCGCCCAGCTTGTATCTGCCCACGTTTAGAATGTTGAACGCAATATGGTGACCCTTTCCGGCTTCGCCCAGGAGATTTTCAACCGGCACCTGGCAATCCGTAAGAATCAGCGGACAGGTGGAAGAGCCGCGAATCCCCAGCTTGTGTTCTTCGGGCCCAACGGCCAGCCCGACCGTCCCCGCCTCAATCAAAAAAGCGGCAAACTTCTCTCCGTCGATTTTCGCGAACACGGTAAACAGGTTCGCAATGCCGGCGTTCGAAATCCACATTTTCTCCCCGTTCAGCACGTAGTGCTTCCCGTCTGCGGAAAGCTTGGCCCGGGTACGAAGGTTCATTGCATCGGAGCCGGAAGACGCCTCCGACAAGGCGTAGGCCGCGATCCATTCCCCCGATGCAAGCCGCGACAAATATTTTTTCTTCTGCTCTGCCGTGCCATACCAGACCAGCGGCAGCGTGCCGATGCCGACGTGCGCGCTGAACGAAACGGAAAAACTGCCGCAGATTGCAATCTTTTCCGCGATCAAAGCAGACGTCACCTTGTCCATCTGCAGCCCGCCGTGTTCTTCAGGAACATCGACCCCCATCAAGCCCAGCTCGCCTGCCTTTCGGAGAAGGTCCTTCGTAACGCCGAAGTCCTTCGCTTCAATCGCCGCAATCCGCGGCTGGATCTCCTTCTCGGCGAACTCAACGGTAGCACGCTCAATCTGACGCTGCTCATCGGAAAGATCTTCCAAGGTAAAAATATCTTCCGGACCGAGATCTTCGATCAGGAAGCTTCCGCCGGTCGCGCGCCGTGGATTCGATATCGCCGGGCCGCTCATGGAAGCCTCCGTGTGTGTGGATGTTGCTGCATGTTTGCGTTCCTCAACTTTGCAGGTTCTCAAAAATTCCGGCCGCGCCCATTCCGCCGCCGACGCACATCGTCACCAATCCGTATTTCTTTTTGCGCCGCTTCAATTCGCGCAGGATGGTGGCCGTCAATTTCGTTCCCGTGCAGCCCAGCGGATGACCGAGTGCAATCGCCCCGCCGTTTACGTTGACCTTTGCCGGGTCCATTTGCAACAGCTTCATCACCGCTAGCGACTGTGCGGCAAAGGCCTCGTTTAGCTCAATCACATCGATCTGTTCCAACGTGAGCCCTGCCAGCTTCAGTGCCTTGGGGATCGCATACACGGGGCCGATTCCCATTTCTTCCGGAAGGCATCCTGAAGTAGCGAACGCCACAAACCGCGCCAGCGGCTTCAGCGCCAGCGATACCGCAACCTCCTCTGACACCACCACCGCGGCGGCGGCGCCATCGGAAGTTTGCGAGGAATTTCCCGCCGTCACAATTCCGTTGGCATGGAACACAGGTCGCAGTTTTTGGAGCGCCTCGTAGGACGTGTCGGTGCGCGGACCTTCGTCGACGCGAAACTCCATTTCTCGGCGCGTCGGCCTGCCTTGGTCGTCCAAGATGGAAACTGTAACAGTCACTGGCACAATCTCATCCGCAAACTTCTCGTCCCGAATCGCCGCCAGCGCCTTCTGATGGCTCGCGAGCGCGAATTGGTCCGACTCTTCCCGCGAGATTCCATAGTGCCGCGCCACGCGCTCCGCGGTCAGTCCCATGGACATATAGGAATCTGGATAGTGATCGACCAGCCACGGATTCATGGAGATTTTGTTGCCGCCCATGGGGACCAACGACATCGACTCCGCACCTCCCGCGACAATCGCATCCGCGGAGCCGCTGCGGATTCTTTCCGCGGCAAGCGCGATGGCCTGCAACCCCGACGCGCAATACCGATTGATCGTCATCGCAGCCGCCTCAACCGGCAGCGCCGCGCGCAGAGAAATGATGCGGGCCAGGTTCAAGCCCTGCTCCGCCTCCGGCATCGCGCATCCGATGATGACGTCTTCAATCTGTTTCACGTCGAGTTCCGGCAAGCGCTCTAAAGCTCCCCGCACCGCGATCGCTCCCAGATCGTCGGGCCGTGTGGACCGCAGGGCGCCATTCGGAGCTTTTCCCACTGCTGTCCGCATCGCACTCACGATGAATGCATCCTTCATGCTGGTCCCTTTTTCAATTCCGCAACGGCTTGCCGGTTTTTAACGTGGCTGCGATCCGTTCCGCCGTCTTCGGTTCTCCGCAGAGCGACAGGAATGCTTCGCGCTCCAAATCGAGAAAATATTGTTCGCTGACCTGCGTCCCTGCGGTGACCGCTCCCCCGCATAAAACGTTTGCCGCCTGGCGCGCAATCTTCACGTCATGGTCGCTGATAAATTCAGCCTCTCGCATCATGTGGATGCCGAGTTTTAAATTCGCAAGAATGCCTTCTCCCGGCGCGGGAATGTCTGCACGAGGCAGCGGCGGCACATACCCCGCATCCGCCAGCCTTGCCGCTTCCGATTTCGCGTCGAGCAGCAGCCGCTCACGGTTCATCGTAATACCATCCGACTCGCGCATCAGATGCAGTTTTCTTGCCTCCACCGCGGATCTGGAGACCTTCGCCATCGCGATCGTCTCGAACACATTCCTCAGCGCATCGTTCATTTCTACAGAATCGCTGCGACTGCCGATTCGGATTGCATTGGCCGCATCGATGGCGCGCAGGGTCATCTCCTTGCATCCTCCGCCGGCGGGCACCAACCCCACGCTGGTTTCCACCAGACCCATGTAGAGTTCGATATGCGCTTGGCGCGCCGCAGCATGCAACCCAACTTCCGTGCCGCCGCCCAGGCACATTCCGAACGGCGCAACCACCACCGGCCTGCTGCAAAATAGAATCGTCTGGGTCATCGCCTGAAATTCGCGAACATACCTGTCAATCTCGTCCCATTCCTCGTCTTGCATGGCCAGCAACACCTGCATCAAATTCGCGCCCACGGAAAAATTCGTTGCATCGCTGGTCATGACGAAGCCTTTGAAATTCCGCATCGCACTTCCATCCGGACGAAGCGTGCGTTGCACAAACGTCACAATGTCTTCGCCCAGCGTGTTCATTTTCGAGTGAAATTCGATGCACGCGATCCCATCGCCAATGTCGATCAACGACGCACCGGGATTTTTCTCGACCACACCGTTTGTCCGCTTGACCTCTGCGACGGTCACCATCCCGGGCGTTTCCATTACTGGCCGATACTCGCCCAAGACAATATCGAAAAACTCGGCCCCCTGATTGCGATACCAGCAAGTGACCCCGGCACTGAGCATGGTTTCTGCAATTTTCGGGATCGCCTGGCCGCGAGCACGCATCTTCTCCACCGTCTCAACAAAGCCCGCGGCGTCCCACATCTCAAACGGCCCCAACTCCCAGTTGAACCCGGCCTTCATCGCCCGATCGATATCGACTGCCGTGTCCGCAACTTCTCCGATCCGGTTCGCTGCGTATGCCCACAGTTCCGGAAGTATCCGCCCATAAAACCGCGCCGCCTTGTCCCGTTCCGGATTGCCCGCCAGAAGCGCGCGAATCCTCGCCGCAGCGGATTCATGGCTCTTTGCCATCTCCAATTCTGGAATCTTCGGCCGCGCGGCAGGTAGGTATTCCAGCGCGTTCAAGTCAAGGGTGAGTCGTGCCTCCTTGCCATCCGCGCCGCGTTCTTTCTTATAAAAACCCTGGCCCGTTTTATCGCCAAACCATTTACGTTCGAACATCTGGTCCAATGCTGCCGGCAGTTGTACGTCTGCGCGCTCGTCCTTCGAGCTCGCGGCGAAATTGCGCGCCACGTTCACCAGCACATCGATGCCAACCATGTCCGCCAGCCGAAATGTCCCCGTCTTCGGCCAGCCAATCGCCGCGCCGGTCAGCGCATCCACCTCTTCGATACTCAAACCAAAGTCCAACATCGTGCGAAACGTATTCAGCATGGCAAACGTGCCAATGCGATTGGCAATAAAGTTGGGCGTGTCGTGGGCGCGGACGACGAGTTTTCCCAAATGTATCTGAACGAAGGTTTCGACCGAAGCCACCGCCTCTGGGTCCGATTCTGGCGTCGCGATGATTTCGACCAGGCGCATGTAGCGCGGCGGATTGAAAAAATGCGTGCCAAACCAGCGTAGGCGGAACGATTCCGGCATTTCCTGCGCGATCATTCGCACGGGCAGGCCGCTGGTGTTGGTCGTCACGATTGCATTGTCGCGGGTGTACGATGCAACCTTGCTGAGCAGCGCGCGTTTGATGGCAAAATTTTCCGCGACCGCCTCAATGATCCAGTCGCACGTCCTCAACTTCTCCAGATCGTCCTCGAAATTTCCGATGCTGATATTGGACGCTCGCGCCGGATCGACAAATGCCGGCGGCTTCGACTTCTTCAAGCTCTCCAGAGCTTGGGCGGCCAGGCAATTCCGCTCACGCTCGCCGGGCAGCGCCATGTCCAGAAGTAAAACTGAAAAGCCTGCATTCGCGACGTGCGCGGCGATGCGCGAGCCCATGGTCCCTGCGCCCAGAACAGCGACCCGTTGGATCGGATAGTTTGCGTCTGCAAACGGCATAGCACCCTTCTACAGTAGACGGGATCTTTCCCGGTTAAGAACAATGAAAATGCTTCATTTTGGCCGCTCCATATCGAACCTGTCCCGCGTGCGCGCGTACGTGGATCCGGCCATGCGACCGATGGCGTGCAGTTTCTCAGGATCGATCCGAAAGTTGTCAAGCAACGATGCCCGCACATGGAACCGCAATACTTCTCCCAGCACCAGGCTTCCTCCCAGCGGTTCCGTGCCGACATGAATCACCTGCTGCAGTCGGCATTCCATCTGCACATGCGACTCTGCCACGCGCGGCGGCCGCACCAGCTCACTCGCCAGAGGCGTGAGACCGGAGACCTGAAACTCATCCACCTCCGGCGGCAATTCCGCGGAGCAAGCGTTCATCTGCGTCGCAAATTCTTCCGACACAATGTTCACCACAAATTCGCCCGTCGCAATCACATTTCGCAGCGTATCTTTCGTAGGCTGCAATCCTGAATTTGTCGCGCCGCGCATCATCGGACAGAAGCAGACAATGGGAGGATTCACGCTGGCGACGGTAAAAAAACTGAACGGCGCTAGGTTGCATACGCCTTCCGCATCCATCGACGAAACAAACGCGATGGGACGCGGAACCACCGAACCGACCAGCAGCTTGTAGATGTCCTGCGGCCTCTGCTCGGCTGGATCTAGCGTGGTCATCGCGCCTGGAACTGCAATTTCACTCATCCAACCGGCTCCAGCTTCCCAGCTTCTTTCGCGCCCCAACTGGCCCAGTAATCTGCCCACTCCACTTTTTCTCCCGCGGGCAGCACGTGGATTGGATTCAACCCGTCCAGCATCACCGCCGACTCATCCGTAAAACTTTTCGCCTTCTGGTTCGCCAGCGCCTTCGGATGCGGCCCGTGGTGGATGCCGCGCGGATGCAGCGTCGCATAGCCGGGCTTTACATTGTCGCGGCTGAAAAAATCTCCGTCATGGTAAAAAATAAATTCATCGTAGTCCGTGTTGCGATGAAAAAACGGCACTCGCAGCGCATCCGGGTCCTGCTCCAGCGGTCGCGGTAAAAAACTGCACACCACCGCGCCCTGCGTCACAAACGTTGTATGCGCGCTAGGCGGCAGCGCCGCGCGATGGCTTGACACCGGCCGAATATCGCGCAGGTTGATCTTCCAAGCCGTCAGGTCGCCCTTCCATCCCACCACATCGATTGGATTGAACGGATAAAAAACCTTCGAATATTCATTTTCATTCTTGATGCGAACTTCCCACTCGCGTGTGTCATCGAGATACGGCGACGGCTCCGGAGTGGCGATGACACCTGGGTCATACAGCGCGTGCTGACCCAGCAATCCTTTGTCCGGCTGTTCAAATTCCGCCTTCGACTGAAAAATAAGAAAGAAATTGTCCTCCGTGTCCGGTATCACGCGATACGTCACCGCCCGCGGAAGATTGATGTAATCGCCTTTCTCAATTCGCAGCGGACCAAAGTCCGTCTCGATGACGCCGCTGCCGCGATGCACAAAATACATCTCATCGCCATCGGCATTGCGAAAGTAAAACGGCATCGGCTTTGACCGGCGCGAAACCGCCACCTTAATCTCGTTGTTACCGAGAAACTCAATCGGCGCGCCCTGCGCATCCTTCAGGTCCGTGGGCTCCAGCTTGTTCAAGTCGAACAAATGCGGCCGTAGCTTCCCTTCAAAACGCGTCCAGCCGGTCGGCGCATGGGCGTGGTACAGGTGGCTTGCCTTGCCGTAAAATCCCTTTCGCCCGTGCTCCTCCTCAAACGTACCCTCGGGCAATCCAACGTGGGCCTGTGACGCCGTCTTTCCCTTATTCAGCGGATACATTGGCCGTTCTCCTTTATGGAAACCCTTCAATAGTTGCGATGTTACGAACGCACCACGCGATTGCGCAGGATGCCAATCTTTTCAATTTCCAATTCGATCACGTCCCCAGGCTGCACCCAGCGGTCCAGTTCCAGCCCACATCCGGTGCCCACCGTCCCGGAGCCAAGAATGTCTCCCGGATAAATTGTGTCGTCCTGTGAAAGAAATTCAATCATCTGCTCGAACTTCCAATGCATGTCGCGTGAGTTCCCCCGCGACCACTCCTCGCCGTTCACACGCGCCACCATTTCCAACGCATACGGGTCGGCAATTTCATCCCGCGTCACCATCCACGGCCCCACCCCGCTCGCCCAATGCTTCCCCTTCGCCGGACCCAGCCGTACTTTCATCTCGCGACGTTGAATATCGCGCGCGCTAAAGTCGTTCAAGATCGTGTATCCAGCAATGTATTTGTGCGCCTCCGCCGCCGGAATATTCCGTCCCTCGCGGCCGATCATCGCGGCCAGTTCCAGTTCGTAATCGAACCGTTCCGTGAACGAAGGCCACAGCACATCCTGGTCTGTCCCGATCAAATGATGATGGCCGGTCTGATAATAGACCGGGAATTCGTACCATTCCCGTGGCATCGGCTCGCCGCGTTTTTCAAACCCCATCTTCACATGCGCTTCAAAGGCAAAAAAATCGCGCAGCGATCGTGCATCCGGCAACGGCGTCCGTAAACGAATCTCATCCCATCGATAGCGAAGCGTCTCATCGAGCTTGCCCGCCCGTAAATCCGCAGGCAAGCTCGCAATCGCCTTTCGCGCCTCCTCCATCGAGGCTTCGCCGCCGTCCAGCAGGCCCAGCAACGACGGTGGCACCAGCGCGTCCGCCAGCCGCTTGTTTCCCAGAACTTGCACAGCAGCAAAATTCAAATCGATCACGCCATCGGCAGCAACGGCGCCCAGTCGGCTCTGCCATCCCAGGTGCGTGTTGACTTCAAACGTGCACAGTCTCATGCCTGTCCTTACAAATTGCCGCGAAGTCCCTGCTCGCGCTCGATGGCCTCAAACAGCGCTTTAAAATTTCCCTTGCCAAAACTGCGGCCACCCTTGCGTTGGATGATCTCAAAGAAAACGGTCGGACGGTCCTCCACCGGGCGCGTGAAAATCTGTAGCAAATATCCTTCCTCGTCCCGGTCCACCAGCAGATTCAGCCGCTTCAACTCTTCCATCGGCTCGTCGATGTTCCCCACGCGGCTCTCAAGTTCCTCGTAATACGTTTCCGGTACACGCAAAAATTCCACGCCCTGCTCGCGCAGCTTGCTCACTGTAGTCAAAATGTCATCCGTCGCCAACGCCAGGTGTTGCGCTCCCGGTCCTTGATAGAAATCCAGATATTCCTCAATCTGCGATTTCTTCCGCCCCTCCGCCGGCTCGTTGATAGGGAACTTCACCCGTCCGTTCCCATTCGACATCACCTTCGACATCAGCGCGGAATATTCGGTAGAGATGTCTTTATCGTCGAAGCTCTGGAACATCTCGAAGCCCATCACGTCGCGATAGAAATCCACCATCGTGTTCATTTCATTCCAGCCGACATTTCCCACCACGTGGTCGATGTATTTCAGCCCCACCGGTCGCGCCACCGGATCATGCGTCACAGCCTGAAAGCCCGGAAGAAAAATTCCGCGAAAATTCTTGCGCTCCACAAAGGTGTGGACGGTGTCGCCGTAGGTTGCAATCGACGCCATCGTGACCGTACCCTGCTTGTCCTCCAGCGTCCACGGTTCGCGCACGCTGCAGGCCCCGCGGCGCGTCGTCTCCAGCCACGCCGACGTGGCATCGTCCACCCACAAGGCGATGTCCTTGATGCCGTCTCCATGCTTGGCAATGTGGTCGGCAATGGCGTTGTCCGGGCGCAGCGGAGTGGTCAGCACAAATCGGACCTTCCCTTGCTCCACCACATAGGAGGCGCGGTCGCGCAGTCCTGTTTCCGGACCGGAATAGGCAACCAGCTTCATGCCGAAGGCGGCTCGGTAAAAATAGGCGGCTTGTCGCGCGTTGCCAACGTAAAACTCGACGTAGTCGGTGCCATTCAGCGGCAAAAAATCATTCTTCGTCGCGTTGACTGGTTGCAGCGATGGATGCTTGGCGGTAGCAGGCATAATGTCCCTCCCCTAGGATGCGGAGTATCTTCGTCGAAGCTCGGTCTTCGGCAACTACCCACAATATACCCGCAACCGCAGACTTGCCTAAAAGCCTCTCGACCCTATCGCTCCGTTCGAACTTTTACCCATTCTTCGCGCCCTCAAGTGACATAATTGACAGGTCCGAGCTGGCAGCGGCATCCTGAAAGGTTTAGCCGCGCCCCATAGTGTACATGCAGCAGGCGGCGCAGCGGAGGGACCCTCGCCATGTCAATTCATCAGAAGCAGTTGACTCCCGCGCAACTAAAAAATCGGCAGCTTGTCGCCGCCCGTCCCTATCTGATCGAGCAGGACTGGGCTGCCTACACGCCGGAGCAGCACGCCACCTGGTCGGAGTTGGTGCGCCGTTGCATGCCGCAGTTGCGCCAATATGCCTGCCAGGAGTATCTCGACGGCTTCCAGCAGATTGGGCTGCGCGAGGACAGCATTCCAGACCTGGCCGCTGTCTCCGCCAAGCTGCAGCCGCGCACCGGCTGGAACTCCACCCCCGTCTCAGGCTATCTCCCGGCCGCCGCATTTTTTGAGATGCTGGCGGCCCGGCGTTTTCCCACCACCACTACGTTGCGTGACCGCAGTTCGCTCGAATACACCCCGGAGCCCGACATCTTCCACGACGTCTTCGGCCACGTACCCATGCACGCCCATCCCGTCTTCGCCGATTTCCTCTACGAGTACGGCCGGGTCTGCGGCAGCATGGCCGGACGCACCGACGACCTCACCCGCATGGGCAGGCTCTTCTGGTTCACTGTCGAGTTTGGCGTGATTCGACAGGATGGTCGCACCAAGGTCTACGGCAGCGGATTGATTTCCTCTCACGGAGAATGCTCCTACGTCGTCGAGCGCGGCCCGGAAATTCGCGACTTCAATCTCGACCAGGTGCTGGAGCACGAGTTTTCAATCTCCGAAATGCAGCCGGTGCTGTACGCGGTGGAGTCGTTCCAGCAGATTTACGAGGCCGCGCAGGAAGCCGGTCGTCGCCTCGGCTAAATCCGTTTCGTCGATACTGTAATCGAAAAATGCGGTGTGTCATTCTGAGCGTAGCGAAGAATCCAGAGGGTACCGGCAAAGCCAACCCATGCAGATTTCGCCGGAACTCTTGGTCCGGACGCCTCAACCATCTGCATCGACGCTTGCTTGCCGGGTATAGAAATCGTGGGCTAAAAAACTTTCACAGAATCGCAATCCGTTTAGGAGACAATGAAGTGTAGCCTTGTCATGCCTGGGAGAAACTGCGTGCCGCGAATCCACTATCAGCAACAGTTGGCGCAACTGAAGGACAAGCTGCTCGCCATGGCTGCGCTGGCCCAGCAAACCATGGATTGCGCCATGGATGGCTACCTCAAGTCCGACATGGTCCTGTTGCACCACGTCCAGGAAAACGAAGCGGCCATCAACGCCGCCGAGCGCTCAGTCGACGAAATGGCCTATGACCTGATGGCGATGGAGCAGCCCATGGCCATCGACCTGCGGTTCCTGCTGGCCGTCATCAAGATCAACGGAGACTTGGAACGGATCGGCGACCAGTCCGTCAACATCGCCGAACGCGCCTCCGAGCTGCTGCAAATGCCCCACGCCGAGCTGTCCGTGGACCTGCATCAGATGGGCGAGCTCACCGAGCAGATGATTCGCATTGCGCTGCAATCCCTGCTGGACGGCGACGCCGCCATGGCCAAGTCCGTCCTTGCCCTCGATAACGATCTCGATCAGATGAACCGCCAGGTCCACAAGGCAATGATCATGGCCATTGAGCAACACCCGGAATGGACGGAGCAGGCGCTGAACACCATCATCATCTCGCGCAACCTGGAGCGCATTGGCGACCACGCCACCAACATCGCCGAAGACGTCATCTTCTGGGTCCACGGCGCGGACGTGCGCCACCAGTTGAGCCTCGCCACAGACTGACCGTTCCCCGCCGGCAGAAATCCACGCGGCGCCTCTTTTCGCCCGCGATTATCTGTTATAACAAGCATGTCCCGAAAACCATCCAGCCCAATGACGCCCCAAAAGAAATCCTCCCGCACACCCCGCGATTCCGGTCCCCGCAAAAATCCTGCTCCCGCCGCCAAACCGAGTGGCCTGCAGGCAGAACTGCGGCAGACGAAATCCTTCTCCAGCCTGCATGCCGAAGCGTTCCTGAATCTTGTCCGCACCTCGGCCCAGATGCAACACGCGCTGCATCTGAAGCTGAAGCCGTATGGCATCACAGAGACGCAATACAATTCTTTGCGGATTTTGCGCGGCGCCGGCCCGCATGGATTGACCTGCGCCGAAATCGGCGAACGGCTGGTCAGTCGGGACCCGGACATTACACGGCTATTGGGGCGGCTGGAGCGAGAAGGATTGGTGCGCAGAGAACGTGGCGCGAAAGATCGTCGCGTGGTCCTCACCAGGATTACCGGAGCCGGGCTGGATCGACTGAAAGAAACCGATCCGGTGGTGAACAGCACCGTCCACGGGCTGCTGGCCCATCTCTCTCAGGCTGAGCTGAAAACGCTGATCGATTTATTGGAGCGGGCACGGCGGATGGCCGCGCCCTTAAAATGAAGCTGGGTGAAAATCGCAATTCAGGGACGAATGCGGCCCATGTTAATTTCCTGCACCGTCGCTTTGCCCGTCCCGGCATTCACCGCAGGCTGCTTCAATAGCTGATGGTGCAGGCAATACAGCGCCAATTCCAGACGGTCGGAAACGCCCAGCTTGTCGTAAATCTTGCGCAGATAATTCTTCACTACCTGCTCGGTCGTCCCGATCTTATAGGCGATTTCCTTGTTCCGCATTCCCTGCGTCACGCAGCCGATGATCGACATCTCCTTCGGCGACAGCCGCGGCTGCAGTTTTGGATTGGTCAGGTTGTTGGCCTCGGTGCGATAGGCATCGATCACCCAGCTCACCGACTGATTGTCGATCCAGGTCTCGCCGTCGGCGATCTTGCGGACGCAACGAATCAGCAGGTCAGGAGAGATCGACCGTGAGATCACGCCGCGCACGCCGCGACGGTACAGATCCACGATGAACGGTTCGCTGTTCTCGCTCACCTGGACGATCAGCTTGGCGTTCGGCGCGCGCTTCAGCATGTCTGGGATCGCTTCCGCCTGGCCGGAGATCATGCCTCCATCCAGCAGGACGATATCGGACGGATACCGCTCCAGCGCAGCCAACAGTCCTGGATAGTTCTCGGCCTGCGCCACCACGCGCATGTCGTCCTCAACGGCAAAAATCTTGCGGATTCCTACCCGGTAAATGGCTTGGGAGTCGGCCAGCAGAATGCGGATTCCAGCAGCCTCTTCAGAGGGCCCCAAAGGGCCTTTTTCCGGAACAGCGCTCGGCCCGGACTCGGGGGCCAAATCGGGGGCGGGGGGCGAATTCATGTTCTTCTTCTTCGTTGCATCGGCAGAAATGACAGGCATGCGGTGCCTCAGGAGAGCATTTCGTAGTTATCGATTACAGTGGCAACTTCCACGTGTTCTGGACTTCTTCTGTAGGAGCGGACCACTCGTCCACAGCAGTGGACTCGTACATCGTCGGATGTCCCCAGCGTCGCCGAGGGCATGATCATTTCCACTTCAATGGCGCTCCCCGCCTCTAGCGTGCGGGAAAACGCAAGTAACAAACCGCTGGCGGAAACGTTGATCGTCTCAGCGTCCTCTTCGCCCTTTTCCGTTTGAATCTTCACCTTCATCCGTACAGGAAAACGAACAGAATTCCTCAACTCCAAAACTGAGTCAGAGTGGACGTTCTTCTGGACGGGCTCATGCATGGGAGATCACCCCAACTCGATTTTGTCCAGAGCCGACAGGGCCCTCTCTACAAGTCGTTTCTGAGAGTTCAGAATACATGGATCAGTCACACTTGCACAGTTACTAATAAGAGTCACGAAGGTAACGGAATAATTATTACTGATAATAGGCAAAAACCTGAGATCCAGTAATCTCACCCTGTTTTGATGGGATCAAAACCTGGAACCGTAAGCCTTTTCCCAGGAATGGTTTAACGGGCCACTCCCCTTCCCTGTCGGGTAAGCGTGCCGAAGCGCGCCCGTAACATAATCCTTCGCAGCCTGCACGGCCGCCGACGGCCCATCCCCTCGGGCGATTCTTGCCGCCAGGGCAGAAGAGAAGGCGCAGCCAGTCCCGTGGGTACAAGTTGTCTCGATGTGTTTCCCCGCAAACCACTGGCATTTGTCTCCCGCCAGCAATAAATCGTCGGGCGCGGCCGCGTGACCTCCGGTGACAACAATTTTCAAGGCCGCATTTCCCCGATCTGCGGCCATTCCTTGCAGTTGGCGAGCAGCTTTTTCCGTTTCCGCCCTGTTTCTTGGCGAGAAAGTACCGGTCAGGACCGCCACTTCTGCCAGATTCGGGGTAATCCAGTCGGCCTGGGCCAGCCACGCTCCCCGCAGAACCTCGCAACCATCGACATCCAGTAAGTCCTTGCCGGAGCTTGACTTAAGGACTGGATCAAGCACGACTTGGATCTTCTTTCGCTGCTCCAGCCAGGCAACTACCGCCCTCGCTATGTCTCCATTGCCTAACATTCCCACCTTGATCGCGCCGAAGCATACATCCTCAGCCAGACAGTCCAGCGTCTCAATCACGATGCTGGGGGCCAACGCAATCACCCGACGGACCCCCTGGGTGGACTGGATCGTAAGCGCCGTAATGCACCCCATGCCGTAGACTCCTGCGGCCGCAAACGTTTTCAGGTCCGCCAGCACTCCCGCCCCGGCCGATGGATCGTAGCCGGCGATCGAAAGAACGATGGGTGGCGAAGTATGGACGGCGTTCGGGCCTGAACTCAAAGACAAGACTGGCCCTTCCGCCCTAACGGGGGAGCGGCCTGGAACAGGAGGCTGGCTGGACGGAGGCGGCAAGGCGTTTCCTGCGGTACGAGACAGACGTCAGAGAGCGGACGATAAGTGCCACTCATGGGTATCACAAACCGCCTGAGTATGCAAGCAAAATATTAAGTAAGTCTATTTTTTTCATTGACTTAGACGGCTCACTGTAGGTACACTTAGAGGAGTTTCAACGATGGAAATTCTTGACCTCAACTCGACATTGAATGTTCCGGATGGCCCTTTGTCCATTCGCCGTGCTGCGTCCATTGCGGCGGGCCTGTTCTGCGGCATCACCCTCAGCCTGCACTGCATCCAGCCCAACCGCGGCACCGCGTCCGTACTGGCGGAGGCGGCCACAGCGAACAGCCGTTCCGCCTCGACCAAAGCTGCGCCCCTGGCCGCTCCGGCAAAGAAGCTCCAGGATTGGCACCAGATCGGCCTGGCATCGTGGTACGGTCCCCAGTTCCAGGGCAAGGAGACCGCCGATGGAGAGACCTTCAATATGTACGACCTGACCTGCGCCCATCGATCCCTGCCTCTGGGGACCTGGGTCAAGGTCACAAACCTTCGCACTCGCAAGTGGATCGTGGTGCGCGTCAACGACCGCGGCCCGGTTCCCGATACCAGGATCGCCGACCTGTCTTCCGAAGCCGCCCACATGCTGGGAATGCGCGCCCGCGGTGTCACCCGCGTCCGCCTGGACGTGATTGATCCCAAGGCGGCCGTTGAAATCGCCCGCCTCGACCGCATCCGGATGGCCCGCGAGGCCGCCGAACAGTCCGCCATCGATGCCGGCGACTAGGCCCCATCTCATCAATGCCTGAGGAGCATCGGGAGGCATGCGAGAGGGACGAAGCCGAGGAAGTTTTCGATAC
Organism: Acidobacteriota bacterium; assembly: GCA_021792795.1. Classification (GTDB taxonomy): domain Bacteria; phylum Acidobacteriota; class Terriglobia; order Terriglobales; family Acidobacteriaceae; genus JAKAAZ01. Next base: position 78,975 of record JAJYUB010000011.1, read on the forward strand.
GGTATTCCCATCGGGCGACGAGGCGGCGGCAGTTCTGCATCCAGGCAAAGATGCGTTCGATCTTCCATCTGCGCCGGTAGCGGCGTAGCAGGCGGCCATCCTGTGCCATCTGTTGGGCGATACAGGCACCGGCGGACAGCAGCGAGAACGCCACGGTGAAAAAAACGATCTGTCGCGCATATTTCATGGGTCAACCTTCAATTGCAACAGTGACAGATACATATTTGCAAAAGGTGGGCGCGGTGCTTGCCCAGGGGCATGCGCTAGCATGTGAGTCGTCGTATTACTTGCGCAAATATGCGTCTGTCCCATTGATCCAGTCGGCGCGCGGCGGACAAAAGATGTCCAGGTCAACGGTATCTTCCAGCGCTTCGGCGCTATGCGGCAGGTTGGACGGAATTACGAGAATTTCCCCGCTACGCACGATCAGTTCTTTACCCTGTATGACAAATTTCAATGCCCCATCCAAGACATAGGTGATCTGTTCATTTTCGTGGCTGTGCAGCGGTACAGAGGAGCCTTTGCGCAGGATGATGCGGGCGAGCATGGTTCGTTCTCCTGCAACAAACTGGCGATCGATCAGCGGGTTGAGGTGTTCGACCGGCATGTCATTGAGTCGTACATGTTGAAATTTTTGGTCCTTCTGTTCCGTGGATGTACTCATACTGTTCACTCTTGCCCTTTCGTGCGCGCCCAAGTATAGCAGCCTACCTTGGCGGTAAACCGCATCGATGCACGCCGCGGTTTGAATTGATATTTATACTCACTGCATGGAAACCGGACTCCGAAATCGTGCCGCCATCGTCGCCGCATCCAGCAAAGGAATTGGCCGTGCCACCGCACTGGCCTTTGCGGCCGAAGGCGCGAACCTTGCGCTGTGCGCCCGCAACGCCGAGGCCCTGAACCAGGTCGCCGAAGAAGCGCGCCGAGTGTACGGCGTGGGAGTCTATACCGCGACATTCGACGTTGCCGACGACGAAGGCGTGCGCCAATTTGCCGACTCGGCCCATCGCCATTTTGGCAGGATCGACATCTGCGTGACAAACGCCGGCGGCCCGCCCGCAAAACCCTTTGCCAAGACCACCCTGGCCGAATGGGACAGCGCGTATCATTTGAACCTGCGCAGCATTGTCTCTTTTGCCCACGCCGTGCTCCCTTGTATGCAACAGCAGCGATGGGGGCGATTCATCACCATCACCTCGATCGCCGTGAAGCAGCCCATTCTTGAGCTGGTCCTTTCCAATGCGGTGCGCACCGGGGTGCTGGGATTGGTGCGTTCGCTGGCGACGCAGTACGGTCCCGACAACATCACCATCAATAACGTCGGTCCCGGCTATACAGCAACCGACCGCGTAAAGGAACTGGCGCAAACGAACGCGCAAGCCACGGGCCGCACTGTCGCCGATTATGAAGCGCAGATGGTGAAAGACATCCCGCTGCGACGCCTTGCAAAACCGGAGGAGGTTGCAGACGCAATCGTCTGGCTTGCTTCGGAGCGCGCCGCTTACATCACCGGCCAGACCATTCTGGTGGATGGCGGCGTCTATCGCGGACTCTAGCGTTTGGCTTGCCCCTTTTATCACGGTAAGGCAAATGCAATGTAGAAGCCTTCAAGCGGCACTTTGTCCACTTTGCTGCCCGCCGCGGCAATCACTACATACTGCTTTCCATCGACCATATACGTAGCGGGCGTCGCTACGCCAGGAGCCGGCAAATCGCCCTTCCATAGCAGCGCGCCGGTTCGACTGTTGAACGCTCGAAATGTTTTGTCATAGGCTGTAGCTCCGATGAAGAGCAAGCCCCCTGCAGTGACCACCGGTCCGCCGTAATTTTCCGATCCTGTATTCGTCATTCCTTTCGCTGCCAGCGCGGGATATTCTCCCAGAGGAACCTTCCAAAGATATTTTCCCGTATTCAGGTCAATTGCATTCAACGTTCCCCACGGCGTCGCGATCGCAGGATAGCCATCCGGATCGAGGAACCGCCGATATCCGGTAAAGCTATAACCGCCGCTCCCCTGATCCGAGCCAGGCGCACGCGTGGGCCCAGTTTCAGCCTGCACTGCCGTCTTTGCGGAGTGCATCTGCGGGCCGTTCTTCAAGTAGTCCAGCAACGCGACCAGGTCACTGCCATTCACGTTGGGAAATGGAGGCATCCTGCCGCCGCCCTGATGAATTTTGCTTGCAATCTGCTCCGTCGTCATTCGCTTGTCGATGCCCATCAACGAAGGAAACGTGGGTGGAGAGCCAGACCGATCTGGGCCGTGGCAGAGGCCGCATTGATTCCGATATATTTTCTCGCCCTGGCTCGCGGCCGCCTTGCTGCGGACCAATCCTCCCGTCCAGGCCATTTCATTGGAGTTGATATAGATCACGCCCGTCGAAGGATCTACCGCAGGCCCTCCCCATTCCGCACCGCCATCGAAGCCGGGAAATACGATCGTCTGTCGATCCAAACTCAAAGGAACAAATTGCCCATCGCTGCGAAATGTTTTGAACTTCTTCTCCGCCCATGCATGCGCTTCCGGGGTGCGATTCGTCAGCATGTCCGCAGTCAGCAACTGCCGGGCATAGGGCTTCGGGGCCGTCGGCAAGGGTTGTGTCAGCGCAGCTACCTCTCCTGGCACTGTACTGGCGGGATATTTCCGCTCCTCGATTGGAAACAGCGACTGGCCAGTGACGCGATTGAACAGGTAGACATACCCCTGCTTGGTTGTCTGTGCTACTGCGTCAATGCGTTTGCCGTCGTGCTCCACCGTCAGCAGCGCTGGGGCCGCTGGAAAATCACGGTCCCAAATATCGTGATGGACCCCCTGAAAATACCAAAGGCGCTTTCCAGTAGTGGCGTCGAGCGCGAGCAACGTGTCGGCAAATAAATCGTCGCCGATGCGATCTCCGCCGTAAAAATCGAATACTGCTGAACCAGTGGGCACATACACAATGCCTCGCCGGGTATCGACCGTCATGCCGGCCCAGTTGTTGGCGGACCCTGCCGTCTTCCACGCGCCTTTCGGCCAGGTGTTGTATCCAAATTCGCCTGGCCGCGGAATGGTGCGGAATCGCCAAACGAGTTTGCCCGTGCGGACATCGAAGGCCCGGATATCTCCGAGCGGCGCAGGATGCGTTTCCGGCTCCATGGCGCCCATGATGATCAGGTTTTTGTAGACGGTGCCAGGCGTGGTGATCGCCAGAGATTGCAAACGATAATCGCGGCCAAGCCCCTTGCGCAGATCGATTCTGCCGTCTTCCCCAAACGACCGAATGGGCTTGCCTGTGGCGGGATCGAGCGCGTACAGAAAATTCATGACACCGGCAAGGAGCCTGCTCTGCTTGCCGTTCGTCCAGTATGCAAGGCCACGCATCGGACCCGTACCTGCAATTCCAGAATCGAATTTCCAAAGCAATCTGCCAGACTTGGCATCAAGCGCAATGACTTTCTGACTGGACGTATACGCGTAGAGAACGCGACCGATCGCAAGCGGACTTGTCTCCAGCCCGCCCTTTTCTCCTGTGTCAAATGCCCACACCATCCGCAGCTTACCCACGTTCTGCCGGTTGATTTGAAACAGAGAGGAAGAATGGTCGTTCGCGGCCTGACCGCCGTACATGGGCCAGTCAACCGATTGCCCAGTCTTCGGTCCCGCATGGGAGGCAATTACATGCGCGAGCGGAAACGCGGCCCAGGCTGCCAGGCCAAGAGCGGCGACGGAAGCTCGAACCAGATTGCCTTTTTTCGTTTTGGACGTGAGAGGTCCCATTGCTCGTCGATTGTTGCACGATCCAGCCATTGCTTTTGCGCGCATGTGGCCGCCAGAGTTGCGCTCGGCATTATTCCTGGATCACGGCCTTCACCAGGTTGCGCGGATGGTCGACGTTGCGCCCATGCAGCATGGCAATCTGATAGGCGAAAAACTGCAGCGGAATGACCTCGCAGATGGGCAGCAGGTATTCGCTGCATTGAGGGACGAAAACGCAATGCTGGCTGAACTGCGGCACTTCTTTGTCACCCTCATTTGCCAGCGCAAAGACCTGCGCGCCCTGCTGACGCATGTCTTTTAGCAACTGCACCACTTTGGAATAGCGCAGCAGCGAATCGTGGTCCCTGGGGTCATGCGTCGCCAGAACGACCAGCGGGGTTTCCGGCCCCACCAGCGCATTCGGCCCGTGTTTCAGTTCGCCCGCCGGATAGCCCTCGGCATGTGTATAGGACGACTCTTTCAGCTTGAGCGCTCCCTCGCGCGCAATGGAGTAATGAATCCCGCGGCCCAGGAACAGAAAGGCGGAAGCTTCGCGATAACTGGCTGCCAGTTCCTGCACTTGCTGCTCCCATGCGGGCAACGCCTTGGCAATCACCTCCGGTAGCGCAAGCGCTTCAGCACACATGGAGTCGGCGACATGCATCGTCATGCGGCCGCGCTGATGGGCGAGCGAAAGCGACAGGAGATACAGAACGAGCAGTTGGCCGGTGAAACTCTTGGTCGCGGGAATCGCTTTCTCCGGCCCGGCGCAAACTGGAAGACTCGCCCGCGCTTCTTTCGCCATGGAGGAGTCATTGTGATTGGTGATGGCCGCCGTCTGCATCCCGCGCGAGTGTGCCTCGCGCAACGCAGCCAAAGTGTCGGCAGTCTCTCCGGACTGCGAGATGACAATGACGGCGGGGTTGTGCAAGGTGTGCGTCGAACGATAACAATACTCGCTGGCGTACTCTACATCGACGGCCAAGCCGGCAATGTCTTCCAGCATGATTTCACCGGCCAGTCCAGCATGACGGCTGGAACCGCTGGCGGCGACAACGATGCGTTCATGGCCGAGCAGGGCGCTGTGGGCCGCCAGCATGGGCTCGCGGGCCAGCCTGCCATCTCGCGTGTAGTAGGCGAGCGTGTCGGCAAGCGCCTGCGGCTGTTCGAAAATTTCGCGCAGCATGACATGGGGAAACTGCCGCGTCGTATCGAAAATGGGAGCGTGGGTCGAGTCGATGGTCATAGGAAGATCACAAGGAGCAGTGTCAGGCAGGCGCAGAAAAAAACATCCGCATACAGGTTCGTCGATCGCCCCGGGCCTGGACTCGCTCGTTACCCTATTCTAACGATTTATTCCCCGCTGCTGGCACAGGCGCGATAGAAAGTCCTTCCGGCACGCCAAGGTGAATCTGCCGGTCGCGCTCCAGATCTACCATCCATGGTTTCTCATGAATACATCTTGCGGACCGGCGCGATGTACGCCGCCAGGCCCTCGCCCGCCGGGTTCGGCTGGTTCTACAAAGTCGTCTTTGCCTTCGCCCGTGCCGCCAACCGACAAGTCAGTGCGATCAAAAAAACAACTGCGGTTATGCATGATGAAATTCATCGCCACTCGCGCACTTGTTCAGTTCTTGATCCAGTGGACATGACAGGCGAAGACGCGGGTAAGATGGTCTCTGGTACAGTTTCGGAGAAAACAGGTACCGGTTCCATGGATGGAGGTCATGCATCATGCTTCGATCGATTCGCATACTTTGGGGAACTGTCTTCGGCGCCATGATGTTGGCGCCTGTTTTGTTTGCGCAGCCGCAGCCTTCCAGCCATAGCGCGGGAACTGTGTTGCGGATCCAGATGAACAAGCCCGTGGCGCAGGTCAGCCCAACTCTTTATGGACTGATGACCGAGGAGATCAACCATTCCTACGACGGCGGAATCTATGCGGAGCTGGTGCGCAATCGGGCCTTTCAGGACAATTCGAATCATCCCGACCATTGGCGGATCGTACGGGATGGAAATGCCCGCGCTTCCATGCAGATTGACAAGACCACTGGGCCCAGCGCTGCGCTGTCCAGCAGCCTGAAGTTGACCGTGCAGCAGGCGGACGACGCCGATGCTGCGGGCATCGTCAACGACGGCTATTGGGGCATCCCGCTCCGAGCCAACACCACCTACGCAGGTTCGTTCTATGCCAAGGCCGATCACGATGCGTCCGGCCCGGTGACGATGAGTCTGGTGAACAACAATACCGGCGCAGTAGTCGCAACAGTTATGGTTCCGTCGCTGACAGCAGAGTGGAAGCAATATAAAGTGACGTTGCAGACCGGGCAAATTGCGACCACGGCCAGCAATCATCTGGTGCTGTCGGTCACGCGGCCGGGAGCTGTCTGGTTCAGTCTGGTGTCGCTGTTTCCGCCAACCTACGACAACACTCCCAACGGGAACCGCATCGACTTGATGGAGAAGCTGGCTGCCATGCACCCGGCATTTTTGCGTTTGCCCGGCGGCAATTTTCTGGAAGGCGATCGCATTCGAGACTGGTACGACTGGAAGAAGACCCTTGGCCCGCTGCTGGACCGTCCGACCCATCCAAGTCCGTGGCGATATCGCAGCTCAGACGGATTGGGGCTGCTGGAATTTCTGGAATGGTGCCAGGACCTGCACATGCAGCCGGTGCTGGCCGTGTATGCCGGCTACTCCCTGAGAGGGGAACATGTGGCGCCGGGACCGGACCTTGCGCCCTACGTGCAAAGCGCTCTCGATGAAATCCAATACGTCACGGGCGGCGCCGATACAAAATGGGGCGCGGTGCGGGCCGAGGACGGCCATCCCGCACCATTCCCGCTGACCTATGTGGAGGTTGGCAACGAGGACGAATTCGACCGATCCGGCAGCTATGATGCAAGGTTTGCCCAATTCTTCGATGCCATCAGGAAAGCCTATCCCAAACTGCAAGTGATCGCGACTGCCCCGGTGAAGGGACGAACGCCAGACGTGATCGACGACCATTTCTATCGGACCGCGCAGGAGTTTTTCGAGGACACGCATCATTACGACAAGACGGACCGGAGCGGCCCGAAGATATTCGTTGGGGAGTGGGCCACCATGGAGGGAACGCCCACGCCAGATATGGGTGCCGCATTGGCCGATGCCGCGTGGTTGACCGGCCTGGAGCGCAACAGCGACATTGTGATCATGGCGAGCTATGCTCCGCTGTTCATCAACGTAAATCCTGGGGCGTCGCAATGGGTCCCGGACCTGATCGGCTACGATGCCGTCCATAGTTACGGCTCACCCGGCTACTATGCCCAGGCGATGTTCAGCAATCATCTTGGCAATGAAGTAGTGGATTCCAGCCTGAAGGGCGATGCTCCCCTGCTTTTCTATTCGGCAACCCGCGACGAGTCGAAACGGACGTTATATCTAAAGGTCGTCAACGCTTCCTCGAAACCGCTGCCTCTCGAAATTCAACTGATCGGCAAAGACAAGCCTCAGGGAACGGCCGCAGTCACTACATTGAGCGGGCACTCCATGGAGGAGACCAACTCACTTGCCGAGCCGGCAAGAATCTTGCCGGTCAAAAGCGCGATCACGGACGTTTCCTCCGACTGGAAGCGCATTTTTCCGGCATACTCGATTGAGATAATCGAAGTCCACATGCGATAGAGGAGTTCTAAGTGGCCATTCATCGGGTAGGCCGCACGGCATTCGCGTATATTGGCTTGTTGTGCATTTTGGGTCTCGAAGGGTTGTGTATGCAGGCGGAAGTAAAAAAGTCGACCTTCGGCGCCATGCCGGACGGAACGACAATTTATGTTTTTGAGTTGCAAGAAGGCGCATTGAAGGCCCGCGTCATGACCTATGGCGCGCGTCTTGTCTCGCTGGAAGTTCCCGACCGTAACGGAAAGGTCGCGGATGTCGTGCTGGGGTACGACTCTCTTGCGCCGTATCTCAGTGATCCAAAAACATACTTTGGCGCGATCGTCGGGCGCTACGGCAATCGCATTGGTCATGGCACATTTGTTCTGGGTGGAAAGCGGTACGAAGTGCCGAAGAACGACGGCGACAACAGTCTTCACGGCGGAACAATCGGATTCGACAAGCGGGTGTGGACGGCCCATGAAATTCCGCATGGAGTGGAACTGACTCTGATCAGCAAGAATGGAGATCAGGGCTATCCCGGGACCCTAACCAGCCGCGTGCGATATACCCTGAGCGCGCATGCCCTGAAAATCGAATATTTCGCGACGACGGATGCCGATACCGTGCTGAACCTGACCAACCATAGCTATTTCAATCTGGCTGGCGAAGGCGAGGGGAACATCCTGGATAACGTGCTGACCATCCCGGCGGACCGGTACACTCCTGTCAATGCGGGACTGATTCCCGCCGGAGAATTGGCTCCCGTTGCGGGTACGCCTTTCGATTTTCGTACACCAACGGCGATCGGGAAGCGAATCGACCAGGACAATGAACAACTGAAATTCGCGAGAGGATACGACCAGAACTTTGTGCTGGATGCTTCGACGGATGGTCAGAGCATGCATCAAGCTGCCCGCGTGCTGGATCCGAAGAGCGGCCGGACAATGACGGTCGCAACGACGCAACCCGGCGTGCAGTTCTATTCCGGAAATTTCCTCGACGGCACGGCCCATGGCAAGCACGGACATGTCTATGAGAAACGCGCCGCGTTATGTTTGGAAACGCAGCATTTTCCCGATTCTCCGAACCAACCGACATTCCCGTCAACAGAACTCAAGCCCGGCCAGACATTTCACAGCGTCACGGAATATATTTTCTCGACGGAACAATAAACTCTCCTCGAATCTTGAGCATGTTGACGCTTGGGTAGACCCAGGACTTTATAGCATTTTATCCGATGGTGTAGAGTAATAGAGGCGATGATCCGCGACATGAGACCACATGGCGCGACCGTATTCGGATGATCTACGAAGGAAGCTGCTGGAGGCTCACGACCGGGGTGAGGCCA
>JAJYUB010000061.1 GCA_021792795.1 Acidobacteriota bacterium
CAAGCATCACTCCTAAATTTGCAAGGTTCTTCCCTATTTTCGCAGTTTCCTTGCATTTTCTGAAACGCTTTTTTTCTCCCAAATATCCATTTCTACCGCTTCCAATGAATTATTCATGGACGACTAAATACCGTCCGTCCAAAAGGCCCAAGAACGACGAACCCGAGCAACAGCGCGACCAATAATTTCCCCCGCTCAAATAATTTGCACGCCAGTGGGAAGAAAAGATAGAAGGTCTCTTCCACCGAGAGCGACCACAAGATGTCCCAGCTTCCTGGAAGATAGTCGCGCGTCGCCTCCAGCACATTCACGCGAAACGTGAGCGCCGCCAACAGGGCGCTTCCCAGCCCTCCCGTTTTTCGACTGACGACGAAGTGTTCTACACGGGCCAGGTGAAGCGCGCTCAGTACCGCGAGTAGTAGCAAGAGCAATGGCGCAATGCGGGCAAATCGAAGCAGATAGAAATCGCGAGAACGAACTTTGTCAGCCGGGCCCCACCGCCGGAGAGTGGTGGACGCAATCAGGAAGCCTGAGACGGCGAAGAACATCTGCACGCCGAACTGGCCGTTCCACACCAGGGAGGAGACAAGTTGTTTTGGCAGCCCCCGCGTGTACGGGACCCGCGCGAACAGCAGCTGCATGTTCACGTGGTTCATCAATACGAACAGAATCGCAATGCCTCGGATAAGGTCAATTCCATCCAGACGTTTCCAACTCTTCGCGAGGGCGCGACGTGCAGGACTCATGCCATGAGTGTGTCAAACCGTGCGCCTGTGTGGCCAAAAATTTGCGGGAGCGCGCTGGTTAATCTTCCGGCGAGTCGTAGCAACTGCGTCCAGGCCCGCAGCGGGCGAGATGGACGTAGTGCTCGTCTGGCCCGGCTGGACCCTGCGTCAGCAAACACCAGTAGGACGAGGAAGCATGGACTCCCGGCAACCAGTTCTCCGCCGACTGCGGGCTGGTGCCATAGGCGTTCTTGGTGCGAAGGCAGCGGCAAGGCGGCGACTTGACTCCAGCGGCGGTTTCAGTTGCGCTCATAATTTTTTCTCCTTGCAAATCATCCTGCGGCCCGCGGGTCGCGGCCCATTTGTCCGGCGGCCAGCAATACTGTGCGATAGATGGCCACAGGAAACATCTGAACCTTGTACGCGTTCATGGAAAGCGGCTGTGCCCCTTCCATCGAGGCCTTTCCGGCAGCGCGCGCAGTTTCTTCTGTAATCGGCTTGCCCACAAGCGCGGCTTCCGCCTGCGGCGACCGGCGAACGACCGGCGATGCAGCTCCCATCGTTACGACTGCGCGGCGGCAAACATTGCCGTCCATCTCCAGCACCACCCCCGCGTCGGCAATGGCCCAGTCGAAGCTCTGCTTCTCGCCATATTTTTGATATGCGGAGCGAGTGCCTGCGGCTGGCTTGGGAATCATCACAGCCGTCAGCAGCTCATCCGGCTCAACCACATTGAATTTCGTTGGATTCGCTTCGGGCATCACGTACAGATCTTTGATACCGACAACGCGCTTGCCGCGCTTTGCGCTGGTCAGCTCGACCGTGGCATTCAAGCCCAGCAACCCCACGGCCGCCGACGATGGCGCAACCGCGGGACAACTGCCGTAATCCATGATCGAGTGATATTGGTTCAACCCGCCAAAGGCAAAACAAATTTCCTTGCCTTTACGCAGACATTGATAGTCCTTGGACCGAAAATACCAGCAGCGATTTTCCTGCAGCAGATTGCCGCCCAGCGTTGCCATGTTGCGGATGTGCGGTGTGGCCGCATTGCCGCAGGCATCGGAAAAAATCGTGTACTGCGACTGGATCAGCGGGTGCTCGCTGATTTCCGTCAGCGTGGTCAGCGGGCCGATATGCAGGCCCTCCGGCGTTTCGCGAATGCCGCGCAGCGAGGAAATATTGCGAATGTTCACCAGCTTGGTCGGCGATTCCAGGCCTTCCTTCATGCGGTCCAGCAGGTCAATGCCACCCGCCTTGACCACAATGCCATCCTTCGCATTCTGGCTCAACTGCGCCAGCGCGCCGCTTTCAGTGGTGCAGTCTGCGAATACGAACTGGTTCATGCGTTGCTCCTTTGCGGGGCCTTGCTCAGGGTTTCCAGCACCACCGCGGGCGTCATCGGAGTGCTGCGAATGCGAACTCCAGTGGCGTTATAAAACGCGTTGCCAATCGCCGCCGCCGCGGAGATGATTCCCGCCGCTTCGCCAATGCCGGAAGCGTCCGTCGAACTCTGCCCAATGTACGACTCCACCAACTGCACGTGCAGCTGGGGAATATCGCGAGCGCCGGCAATCTTGTATTGATCCAGGTTCGCGTTCACCATCAGGCCGTAGGTCGGATCGAGCAGCCGATTTTCGTAGAGCGCGTAGGAGGTCCCCTGGATCAAGCCACCGTTGATCTGGTTGATGACCTGCGATGGATTCATAGGCCGCCCGCAGTCGTGTACGGCGAAGAAGCGCTTCACGTGAATGATGCCCATCTCCGTATCCACCTCGATCTCGGCCACATCGACGCCGCCGTAGGTGTCGTAATGTTTGGGGTCGTAGTCGGGAACGCGCCGCGCCTGCGCGGAAACCTCGCTGGTGTCCATTTTTGCGGCGGCCCGGCGAAAGCCGATCGGCTGCATGTGCCCGCTCTTGCTGTGGACTTCGCCTTTCGTCAGGACCAAGTCGTCCGGCGTTGTGCCCAGCGCGGGAGCTACGCTGACTAAAAATTTCTGCGCCGCCTGCCATGCCGCGTCGCGCACCGCCGGCGTCAGCGAAGCCGTGGTCACGCTGCCGCCGGAGTTGGGCCCGACCGGATAATTTGTATCGCCGATCTTTACCGACACCTGCTGCGGCGGCACTCCAAACTGCTCTGACAGAATTTGCGCCATCACCGTCTTGATGCCGGTACCGATGTCCTGCACGGCGGAGAGGACTTCCACTGAGCCGTCTCGATGGACTCGCACTTCCGCGGCGGAATCCATTTCGATGTGGCGATACCAGACCGACTGCGAAAGGCCGACGCCGCGCTTGATCGGACCGCGGTCCGCATTCGGCACAGGATTCCGCGACTTCCAGAGGGCGCTTTCGCGAATAATCTGCCGCTCCACGCGCCGCACCGGGTTGGCGTCGATCTTGTCGCGGAACTCCAGCGGCTGCATGTTCAGCTTTTCCGCCATCTCGTCAATGGTTTGTTCCAGCGCAAAGGCTCCCTGGGGATGCCCCGGAGCGCGAAACGCAGCCGCAGGGCCGGCATTGATGAACACGTCGTTTTCTTCGGTATGCAACGATGCCGACTGATATAAATTCGTCGCCGGTCCGGCACAGCCCGCGCCGGTCCCACATCCAGCCGTGCCAAAGCTGATCAGTTGGATTGCAGTCAGGGTCCCGTCCTTTTTGGCGCCGATCTTCAGCGTCTGGTCGGAGCTGGGACGATTGCCGACCGAGAGCTGTTCTTCCTTGCGGTCCAGCATCAACCGCACCGGTGCGCCGGTCTGTTTCGACAGGGCGGCGGCGACAACCCCCGGGTTTCCTGGCCCAAACTTGGCGCCAAACCCTCCGCCCATAAATTCCGTAATCACCCGCACCTGAGACTTCGGCAACTTAAAGAAGGATGCCAACTCTTCCCGCACGCTCGCGGTGCCTTGCGTCGAGGCCCACACGGTCAGCAGGTCCGGTTTCCAGTCCGCCACCACGCCATGGGTCTCCAGCGCGTTATGCACCTGCACCTGGGTGGTGTATTTCGATTCCACGATGAAGTCCGCATCTTTGAACCCCTGCTCGGCATCGCCGCGCTTATGCACTGCGGGCCCGTGAATATTGCCCGTCTGAGGAACATCGCTGGCGCCGCCCCCACCGCCCGCCGATCCTCCTTGATTGGCCGGCCCGGGAAACACCGGCGGAGCATCGGATTGACGGGCCATCTCCATGTCCACGACAAACGGTTTGGGAGCGTATTGCACCTTCACCAGCAGCGCAGCCTCTTCCGCGATGTGCGGCTGCGTCGCGGCCACCGCCGCAATCGGTTGACCGGCATAGCGCACGATGGGATACCTCGAGACCTCCAGGGAAGGATTCAACAACCTTGCCCCGCCCAGCAGATTCTCAATGACGAACACACCCTTGACTCCGGGAACTTTCTCGGCTGCGGAGGTGTCGATCGACACCACTTTGGCATGGGGAACGTTGGAACTCGCAAACTTGGCGTACAACATCCCCGGCAACTGAATGTCCGCCGTATAGCGCCCGCTTCCGCTCACCTTGGCGTGCGCATCCCAGCGCTTGGGAGATTTACCGATGTACTCCAGGTCCGCGTTGACCGGTAGCACCGGCGGCTCGGTCGTGGGGACCTGGCGCTCGACATCCTGCAACGTATAGCCAGGAACGCCGTACGGCATCTTCACGGTTTTTTTCGGCGTCGAGTTTGCTGCATCGGCTGCCGGATGAGATTTCGTGGTCGCCATATTTTCTCCTACGCGTTACGGATGGATTCTTTGCCGGAGACGCCTGCGGCTTCCAGCGTGGCCGCGAAAATTCTCGGATAGGTGCCGCATCGGCACAGATTGCCCGCCGTCGCCTGCCGCACGTCGTCTTCGGTTGGATGGGAGTTCTTCTTCAGCAGCGCGGAGCAGGTCATCACCATGCCTGGAGTGCAGAATCCGCACTGCATGGCATCGTGCTTGACAAAGGCCGCCTGCACTGGATGCAGTTCGCCTTCGCTCTGCAAGCCTTCAATGGTCGTCACCTGATGCCCGATCGCGTCCATCGCCAGCGTCATGCAACTGTTCACCGGCATGTCGTCCATCAGCACGGTACAGCCGGAACAGGGTCCGCGATCACACACCACCTTGGTGCCGGTCATGCCCAGGTGGACGCGCAAGGCATCGGCCAGCGTCGTCCTCGGTTCAATTTGGAGCGTGTGTTCCTTGCCATTCACCAGCAACGCCACCGGAATTGCCCCAGGGCCAAATTCCTTTACGCCGTCGTGCTCCCTGCGGGTTGCGGCGACAGCTTCACGGGTGAATACCTGCGCGCCTTCCAGCAAGGCTGTCCCGGCGGCGGCAACGCCAGCGCCCTTCAAAAATCCACGCCGCGTGATTCCTTTGGTGGCTGGGCGGTCGTTGGCCTGGCTGGTTTCCGTAGCATCGGAACTCTGCGTTGCGAAAGATGAAGGATCATCTGCCTGCGGAGGAAACTTCGGTCCTGACATTTGTTTCTCCTGTGTTCGGATGAAAGAAGGGCCTGCGGCGCATCAAACGGTGCGCGCGATTCGATGGAAATAACCTCAAGCGATCCAGGCCATCCTAAAAAAATCTCGCATCAATTTCAATTCTTCTACGAGTGAGCTTCGCACTGCTTCCAGTCTGCCACCGCAGCGAATACTTCGGCAACTGGCATGTGCATTCGACGCAACTCCCTCCGCCAAAGTTTCATTTCAATTTCGTGAACGTTATTTCGCTGGGGCCGGTTGCACCGCTGCATGCAGCATCGGCTGGTCCAACCCTGCGATCTTCCGGTCTGGCTTCCCTGCCAGATCGAACACGACAACTTCGTTCTTCCCCGGTTTCAGCCATGGAGCGGGAACATACAGCGTCTTCTGCGGACCGATGTTCCAGAAACGTCCCAGAGCGCGGCCATTCAGCCACACTTCGCCTTTGGTCAAAGCGCTGGTATCGAGGAAAGTATCTCTGGGCGTCGTAACCGTGAAGCTTGCCCGGTAGAAACAGGCCCCGCCGCACGGCTGCTTGGAGTAGGCCAACTGGTCCGGTTTCAGCATCGGCAACGGATACATGTCCCATCCCGTCAGCGTCTTTCCCGCCAGCGAAACGTTGCCCACAATGCCCGCTCGTTCGCCCGGCAGCGCCGGGCCAAAGTTCACCCGCCCCGTATTCTCCACCAGAACGTCCAATTGCGCATGATTGGAAGCCATGTTAAGCGGCAGCCGATGCTGCCCCAGCCTGCGGTCGATAGTCCCCGCCAGCTTGCCGTCGACATACACCTGCGCATAATCGTGCAGCGTGTCGATGGTTAGGTCGCCCGCCACTGGCCCATCCACCTGCGTGCGGTACAAAATGTATCCGTAGGCCTGATCCAGCGCCTCCATCGACAGCGGCTGCTGGGAGTGCGTCGGCGTCGGCAACGTCTTCCATAGGGAAACGCCCTCAGCGAGCGAAATCGCAGGTAGCGTCATCGTCGGCTGCACCGTGGGCACGGCGGGCGGCTTGACCCCCGTGTCCTTCGCAATAATATCCCGAAAACGATAATACTTCGGCGTTGGCCGGCCGCTCTCATCCAGCGGGGAGTTGTAATCGTAGCTGGTCACATCCGGTTCGTAATTCTTGCCATTCGAGTTCGCCCCGTTCATCCAGCCAAAACTTGTCCCTCCGTGGAACATATACAGGCTCACCGAATATCCCTGGCGCAATATCCAATCGAGGTCCTTCGCTTGTTGGTCGGGCGTGTCGGCCGTGTGTGGCGCGCCCCAGTGGTCGAACCAGCCATCCCAGTATTCCCCGGTCATCATGGGACCATCCGGGCGCAGTTGTTTCAGCTTCGCGAAGCCCGCCTGCGCATCTCCGGGGCCAAAGTTGATCACCGCCGGCAGTTCCGGCAACGAGCCCCTGGGGACCTGCGCCGGGCCATCCGCGGTATAAAGCTGCGCCTTGGTAAAGCCCGCGTCCACCAGCATGTGGCGGATGTCCTCCATATAGGCGTGGTCGTCGCCGTAAGACCCATATTCGTTCTCCACCTGCACCGCGATGATCGGCCCGCCATTGCCAATCTGCAACGGCGCCAGTTCCTTGCCCAGTCGCAATAGCCATGTCCGTGCCGCGGCCAGAAACTGTGGATCTCTCGACCGCACCACCACGTTGGGATCTTTCAGCAACCACGCCGGAAAACCGCCAAAGTCCCATTCCGCGCAGGAATACGGGCCCGGCCGCAAAATGACGTAGAGGCCCTCCTGCTGCGCCTCGCGAACAAATTCCGCAACATCCCGGTTGCCGGAAAAATCGTAGACGCCCGGCTCCGGCTCATGCCAGTTCCAAAAGACATAGGTGGTAATGGAGTTCAGCCCCATCGCCTTGGCCATGCGCAGTCGATCGCGCCAGTAGGCACGCGGGACCCGCGCATAGTGCATTTCGCCGGAGACGATCTGGAACGGTTTGCCATCCAGCAGAAATTGCCCATGCCCCGCCACAAACGTATGCACCGGCGCTTTCGCCGCAGCGAACGCCGGCACGGTGGCAACCATCCCAGAAAGTAGTACCAGCCGCGCCCATGGGCGCTCAAGAACCCTCATTCCTCGTCTCCCCATTCGTTCTCCGGGAACTTTGCGGCCCGCCTGGACGGATGGCTTCGCACAATGCCATGCCCGCGCCCGGAAAAATCTTTCCCTTGAAAATATCTGCGCTTTTAAGCCTACTCCAGCTAGACTGGTGCCGAAGGATTCAAGCCCAGTTCTTTGGAGGCAAAGAAAGCACATGACAGCCATGGAAGCAGCCATGCAGCAACCAGCGGAACCAGCCGGCCTCAGCCAGGTGGAACGGGTCGCCGACGCGTATGTGGCGCCGACCAAAACTTTTATCGATATTCGCAGAGACGCCAGTTGGTGGCTGCCGTTTCTGCTCGGCATCCTTGTCAGCCTGGTGTTCGTTGTCTCCATCGATCGCCACATCGGCTTTGAAGAGGTGGCGCAAGCCAACATCAACCGGAGCGCGCAAGCGCAGGAGAGAATGAGCTCCCTGACCGACGCGCAGCGGCAACAGAGCATGCATGTGATCGCGCTTTCCACCAAAGTCGTCAGCTACGCCTATCCCGTGGTAGCGCTGATCTTTGCGCTGATTTGCGCCGGCATCCTGATGATGAGCTTCAATTTCGGCCTGGGCGCCAAGGCCAGCTATAAAGAGTATCTGGCGGTATGGTTCTATGCCGGGCTGCCCTTTCTCATCAAGTTCTTATTGGCAGCGATTGCCGTCTTTGCCGGGGTCAGCGCGGAGCATTTCGACATCAACAATCCCGTGGGCACCAACGTCGGCTGGTATCTCAGCTCCGATTCCCCCCTGTGGCTGCGCACACTGTTGTCCTCGGCCGACATTTTCACCGTTTGGGTGGTGGTCCTATTGGTCCTTGGCTGCTCCACCGTTGCTCGCGTCAAGCGCGGCAGCGCCGCCATCGTCATTATCGGTTGGTGGGTGCTGATCATTCTGGGCGGCACAATCATGGCCGCAATCCAGAGCTGATCGAATCCGTGCGTCCGCCGATTGCATCGAACCATTCCAGTGAGGTCGTGCGCGGATGGGTGAGTGGGTCAGGCTGTGCGGTCGGGAAGAACTTCCCTCTGAATCCGAGGCGAAGGAATTCTGCGTGCGCGGCCACACCCTCTGCGTGGCAACGCTCAACGGAAAGCCGCTGGCCCTGGACAATGTTTGCCCCCATCGCGGCGGCCCGCTGGCGGAAGGCGCCATCGAGCATGGCAAGATTGTCTGCCCCTGGCACCAATGGGAATTCGATCTTGCCACCGGCCAGGCCAAGCAGGCCGCTACGGTAAAAGCCATGACCTACCCGCTGCGCCAGCAGGACGACGATGTCCTTGTGGAAATCTAGAACGGGTTGACGCTGAACATTGTCCAGGACCGTACGGAGCCATTCCGGATCCGGGGCGCCATCGCGACCGCAGTCGAAAGGTCCGCGGTTTTCATGGGCGAGAAATCCGCATGCCCCTCGATTGTTGGTCCGGCCCGACAACATTGCATTTGGATGGGAAAAATTGGTTCATTCCAATCGGGCCGGATCAATAAGGACGAAGTTGTTGCCAAGAAAAGTTGTCCTGCGCGGCGCCGCTGCACCGGGTGAATTGCCAGGAACGCATTCCCCCGCAAGCGAAACAACACCACGGCCTGCACCCTTGTCACGGCAGCAACGGCGCTCTGCGTGTGATAATGGTAGGTACATCCATCGCCCGGGGAACTCGTTGCGCATATCTCGCTTTTTACTCGTTTCCATCATGGTTGCCGGAATAGGTTGCAAGGCACAGACCACTCCGGCGCCCGCGGCAGCGCCCGCTGGCAATGTCCTGCAGGCGAAACTCAATCGGCAGATTGAGCTGACGATCCGTTCGCAATATAACGTTCCGCCCGACTATACCGTGATGCTCGGCCAGCGCGCCAAAAGCGACGTCCCTGGATTCGATACGCTGCCCGTCACCTTCAGCGACGGCGGCCAAAATAAAACCACGATCTTCCTTATCTCAAAGGACAACAATACCCTGGCGCGGCTGGAGAAATTCGACCTGACCAAGGCCCCCGGCTCCGGAATCGACGTCCTCGGCCGTCCCATCCGAGGCAATCCCAACGCAAAAGTGACCATCGTCAACTTCGACGATCTGGAGTGCCCGTTTTGCGCGCGTATGCACCAGGTCTTGTTTCCTGCCACGGAACAGCATTACGGCGATCAGGTCCGTTATATCTATCTGGACTTTCCTCTGGTGCAAATCCACCCCTGGGCCATGCATGCCGCCGTGGATGTCAATTGCATGGCAGTCCAGAGTCCCACTGGATATTGGAATCTTGTCGATGCCCTCCACCAGCAAAGCGATGCCATCTCCGGCGCGGGCGGCCAGCAGAATTTGGCCGCCAGCACCAAGAAGGTCGATGACCTGACCCTGGCCGAGGGAAAGCGCGATAATGTCGATATGGGCAAGTTGCAGGCATGTATCTCCAAGCAGGATGAATCCAAAATCCGCGCCTCCATGCAGCAGGGCGACGCGTTGGGAGTCGATGGGACTCCGACCCTGTTCGTCAACGGAGAGCGCGCCACCGGGGCCCTTTCGCAATCGATACTCTGGACCATTGTGGACCGCGCCATTCGCGACGCCGGAGAAGTACCGCCCCCGGAAAGCGCCACTGCGCCAGCCACAACCCACGCAGCGCCCGGCAAGTAGCCGTCGCCGCGCGGGCAGCAACATCGCGCCTCAAACCGTCGCGCATCGAACGGTTGGAAGATGGAAAGGCCGGAAGCAACAGAGACCCGGCAGGTTTTGCAAAACCACGGAGAATGTGTCCCGGGGCCGCACCGCTGAAGTCGACGCGACCGACAGGGAACGGCGATCTTGAATGAAGCGAGCCAGGACGTAGCAGCCCTGGTTTTGCTCGAAGTGAATGGAGAATAGGTTGAACGTCATCATGCAGAATTTGTCGAACTTCACTACCGCTGATCTCTCTTGCGGGCCCTCCCGATTGGCCCTGCGGCGCGCCGCCAAAATTGGCACGGTCGCCATGGCCGGCGCTCTTTTCCTCGCCGCATTCGCCGGCTGCTCGCGCGCCCCCAATCCGGATGTCTGGGCCACGGTGAATGGTCATCCGATTATGCAATCGGAAGTGGACAAGTATTACCAGAACAAAGTCAATTCCATGCAGCAGCAGCCGACCGCCGACGAGGCCGCCATGCTGAAACTGGAAATCCTGCATCAGCAAATCGGCGAGGAAGTCATCCGCCAGCAAGCGGAAAAACTGCATCTGGTGGCCACCGATGCTGAGGTCGACGCGAAAATCGCGCAGTTGAAGGCCCCCTATACAGAGCAGCAGTTCAACCAGCAATTGAAGGCCAAGGGGCTCACCCTGGAAGACATCCGCCGCGATTACTGGATGAACATGACCACGGAAAAGGTGCTGAATAAAGAGATCGAATCGAAGATCAATATCACCGATGCCGATGTTGCCAATTTCTACAATCTGCATCAGGCGGACTTCAATCTCATCGAGCCGCAGTACCATCTGGCGCAGATCGTCGTCACTCCCATCCCGGCGCAGCAGATTGGAAACCTGCAAAACAGCAAAGCAAGCAACGACGCCGACGCGCGCAAGAAGGTCCAGGGCCTGCATAACAAATTGGAAACCGGCGCCGATTTTGCCACTCTGGCGGCGAACTACTCAGAAGACCCCAATACCAACTCCAGCGGCGGCGACATGGGCTTTCTCCATGAGTCGCAGCTCAAGTCCGACCCCGAGGTCTATGCTGCGATCACCAAACTGCAGCCCGGCCAGATCACCCCGGTTCTGACGATTACCCAAGGCCCCTCCAAGCAGCCGGTCGCGTACATCATCTTCAAATTGATTGCGATTGAGCCGGCGGGACAGCACCCGCTGAGCGATCCCCGGGTGCAGCAGATGATTCGCCAGCAACTGCACGACAGCCGCTCCCGCCTGCTGCAGAGCGCCTACAACGAAGTGCTGCGCGATCAGGCCCGCGTCGTCAATTACTACGCCGAAGACATTCTCAAGAACGCCCACTAAAGCGGCTCTCCTATTGGTGTAGAGGAGCGGCAAGACGGCCCGACATGGCCGAGGCCGGCGGCAAAGACGCCAGCCAGCTCGACGCGGCCCTGCGCAGCGCGCCGCAAGTGGTGCAAACGCTCCTGGGCTGAGTTTTTCGATTCAAGAGTAGGGATTGTCGTCCTGAGAGCATGTGACTAAATTCGACATTCCTGCTGGCTGGTAAGAAAAATGCGTTCGTTGCCGGCGCGATTTTCCGTTTGAGGTCCTTTCGGCGGTGCGTCGAGCTTCCGCATTACGCCGATTGCTTGCCGGTCTCCAGTTTCCCTGGCGGTTTCGCCCGGCTAACTCAGCAGCGGAGCGGCGAAGTGCATCACATTGTAGGCCAGGGCGCGCCACAGCGCCACGCATCCGCTCCCAATCCCCCGCAAGACTGCCAGAAGCTCTCGCGGATGTAGTGCCGACTTTTTGAGCGCCTTTGCTGAAATAAAATGGGTTAGCCCCATTTTCCGAGGCTTATTGCGAAAGTTCGGCTAAGATGGGAGAGCAAGCTCTTACCCCCGAACGTCAAAACATTAAGCGAGAATGCTTTAGGTCGTCGCATCCCATCGCCAGCAGCAAGAAGAGCGCTACGCGAACGGCGTTCTGTCTTTCACCTTGCGCGCGGGAACTCCGGCATAGATCGACCAGGGTTCCAGGTCTTTGGTCGCCACCGACGCTAGGCCAAGAATTGCCCCATCACCGAGATTGACTCCAGGCGAGACGCAGGCGCGCGCCGCGACCCAGGCATAGCGCCCCACCCGCATCGGAAACGACACTACTGGAAATTTCGGATCGTTGGTATCGTGGGTTGCGCCGCAAAGATACGCCCCTTGCGACACGATGGCATGGGACGCCAGAAACATCGGCGCGGGATTGTAGAGTTCCGCTCCATCGGCCACCATCACCGTATCTTCGCAACCCAGGTTCCATGGCGCCCATACCCGCGAGGCGGGATAGAAGCGGCAATGCGACCCCAGCTTCGCGCCAAAGCATCGTAGCAGCCATGCGCGCCACGCATGGGCGATGCGCGGCGACGGGCGATAGAGCACAATCCAGACAATGCTCCAAAGCTGCCTCCGCACGCGATTGCCGAAGGTATATTGCGGCAACGTGTAGGGGTCTTCCCGTTTGCGCGCGCCGCTGCTAGCGATCTCCAGATCGGGAGCCGATGCAAACGTAATGACGGGCGGGTTAGGATCCATGGGCATCGCTCGCTACTGCATGTATTGAAAGAATCGTACTAGCTCGCTGACATTTCGATCCAGATTATAGCGAGCTTCAAAGCAGGCACGCGCCTGCCGCTGCATCGCTCGGCGATCGTCGGCGGAAAGGGCCAGCCATCGTTGCAGCAATTCTTTCGTTCCTTCCAGCGTGTCCGGCGCCACCAGCCCGGCGCCATCCGCGTGAATCTCCGGCCAGATGTTCACCTGGTCGGAAATCAACACCGGACGACTGCAGCCCAAGGCCTCCGCCACGGCAATCCCAAAATTTTCCTGATGCGATGGCAGCACAAAGGTTTCGCTGGCGTGAAACGCACCCCACTTGGCATCGCCGGTGATCAGACCGGGCCAGTGTACGCGGCCGGACAGGTGCGCGGCTTTGACATGCGCTTCCAAACCGGCGCGCATCCCGGCATCCGGGCCCGCCATCACCAGATCGACATCGGGCGCGCCGGAGGCAATCGACAGAAACGCATCGATCAGCAGGTCGCATCCTTTTTTTGGATGGATCCTCCCCAGGTACAGGAAAAAACGTCTTCCCCTCGCTGCGGGGCATGCCTCATAGAAGGCCTCAATTTGCTGCTGCGGATCGCCCGGGGGCGCCTCCGCGCCGTAGGGCACCACGGCCGCATTCCACGGCGGCATGTCGAAGCTTTGCGGCGCCAGGCGCTGCTCCGTATCGCAGGTGAAAAGAATTGAGTTGGCATCGCGCAGCACCCGACGCTCCGCCAGGTTCCAGTAAACCCACTTCTTGATGTGCTTCAACGGGTAGCGGCGCTTGAACCACGGGTCGAGCATTCCATGCGGAAACAGCACATACGGCTTGCGCCCATGGATGGCCCGCCAGGTGCCAAAACTCTGGTACTGCCATATGCCGTGGATCACGACGCCATCGAAGCGATCGATATTGGCGCGCAGCCAAGGGACCCACGCGCTGGAGTAGCCATAGGTACCCCGCCCCTGGCCCAGCGCGTGGACGGGGAAGGCAATCTCGCGCAAAAACTCTTCCGACGCATCGTCGAGGCACGCCACTTCGCCTTCCCAACCCAGGCGCGGACCTGCGGCCACAATGCAGCGCACCAGTTGCGCGGGTCCGCCGTATTCCGGATGGAGAGAACGGATCACATGCAGAATATGCATTCCAGCGGTCTCTCCTCGCTGAGCGATTTGTTCATTGGATTGGCGGGCTGGGTTGTTTCCATGGTTGTTTGTGTTCGCTGGCTGCGGTAAATGCCTGCATCAGCCCCTTAACATTGGCTTCGAAACTGAATGCTTGAATGCGCTCCAGACTGCGCTGGCCCATCGTACGACGAAGCGCTTCATCCGCCAGCACTCGTTGCAACGCGTCGGTCAACGCGGTCACATTTCCCGCAGGAAATACATGGCCATTGCTACCGTCCGCTACCAGATCGGGCTGGCAGCCTACCTGGTCCGATACGACAATAGAGCGCCCTGCATTCATCGCCTCATTCACGACCAGCCCCCACGGTTCATGAATGGAGGGAAGGACAAACGCATCGCACAAGTCATAGTAGCGGGGCAGCTCCGACTGGTTGCGGAAACCGACGATGCGAACGCCCGCGCGATCTTCTGGATTTGTCTGGCGCAGGCGCGCTTCAATCCGCGACCGCTCCTCCCCCTCGCCGACGATCAGCAAATAGGGCAGCGGGCGCGATGCGTTTTCCGATCGCGATCGCGCCATCAGTTGCAGATATGCCTCCACCAGGTCGATGCAGCGTTTCCTCGCCAGCAGTTTGGATGCAAACAACAGGACTGGCCGGTCCGCTTCGAGGCCAAGCTCCCGACGAAGCTGCTCCCTGGTGGCGGAGGCCGCCTGGCACTGTTGCTGAAAGAACGCATTGTCCACCGCATACGGAATGGAAAAGACCGGAATGTCCTGGCCCAGATGGTGTCGCCAATACTCCGTGTTCCGCTGGCCGACACTGAGAACGCCAAAAGTAAAGCGCCGTAAGATCCGGAAAAAAACGTTCTTCACCGCCAGCTTCACGGGGCCGCGAGGGTGATCGATCAGCGTCGAGTCGGTCCGCAGCAGCACAGGAATGCACAACGCTTTCGCCGCCACCATTGCAATCCAGGAATTCAGCGTCGCGTAGCCGTGGATCCAAAGCACGTCGAACCGGCCCTGCCGCAGCCGATGAAAGACGCCATGATTCAGTGGACGAAAAAATGACACGTCGTGGCTGTTGAGCATTCGCGGTAGAAACTCATGCCGATATCCACCCAGCAGCGGTACATCCCACTCCACGGCAACACCAAAACCTCGATCGCGATAGCTGCGCACCGAGAAGTCCGAGGTATAGAGTACCGTCAACTCCAATCCAGATTGCTGCGCCAGAAGACGCAGCAGGGGAGACTGGTATTGGATCGGATGACTGAGAAGATAGGCGACTCGCAGCATAACTTTCAGCAGGTTGTACCGCCTCAACAAGACGCGAACTACAGCAGGCGCGACGCTTCAGGAATTCTCGGATTCAAAGGCGTCACAGGAACGGAATCGCATACACCAGTCCGAGGGCAATGCCGATTCCACCGCCCTTGATCGCAGCTTTCATGGCGTGTGTCGGGACCATGATAATGTCATCGTTTTGCAGGATCGGATCGGAGGCTTTTCCCTTCATGACCCGGCTAAGATTGACGTGAATTTCGTGGCGGGTTGCGCCTGTGCTCCGGATGATACGAGTGTCTGAAACTGCCGCCTGGAAGCCAACGTTGCCCGCCAGGGTCACCGCTTGGATCAGCGTCAACGGAGTGTCCGGAGTAATCGGATAGGCTCCGGAATGCATTACCGCTCCCACCACATACACCACTCCGGTTCGAGGCACGATGACGCGGTCCCCCGGATACAGCGGAATGTTCTGGTCCACGGCGTTGGCCGGGTTGGAATTCAGAACCACCAGCAGCGGCTGATCCACGCCCTTACGAAGAATGGAAATGCTATGGCTGGCGTCCGGTTTCAATCCCCCGGCGGCCGACAGCGCATCGAACAGTCTCATCGGGGCAAACGCCGGAATGGCTTTGGGATCGTTGACCTCTCCCATCACGCCGATAATGTCCACCATCGAGTCGGTCACGGAGATCAACACATCGGGACTGAGGATCATTTTGCCGTCAATCAGTTTCTGGGCGACCAACTTCTGCGCCTGCTCAACGGTCAGGCCGGCAACATGCGTGCTGCCAATCAGCGGCAGATCCACATTGCCGTCGCCGGCAATACGCGCCGTTACCTTGTAGTCCGACACACCGTAGACACTCACGCCAATGCCATCGCCGGGATGCAGGACGATGGGATTCCCCGGCAAAACTTCCGTGGGCGCTCGCTCGGCCAGTCCCTTATTGTCCGGGTTGGGGCTGTCGGCCCGTGTCGGGGCGGGCCCCTGGAACTGCGCATAGCCGACTGCGACTGGGCACACCATCGCCAGGACGAAAAGCATAGGGAAAAAGCTGCCGTCCAGCACGCGCGCGACACCCTGCCGAAAACGTTGCTCGAACATCGTCGTCCATCTCTGGGCGAACATCAGGAATCCTCCCTGCGCCAGAAGAAAGGCCATTTGCGCTTGCCCGTTCCGTTAGCAGGAGCGCGGCCGTTGGAATAGGAATAGCGCTGGTATCCGTAATACCCGTAATAGCGTTGCGAGGCCGCATCGACAGCATTGATGACGGTGCCTCCCAGCCGCGTGCCGGCGCGCAACATCAGATCTCGAGAGCGGCGCACGGAATGTTTGCTGGCCCTTCCATAGCGCACAACCAGCAGCACGGCATCGGCGAAGGGCGCCAGAATCAGCCCGTCCGTAATGGTCAACACTGGCGGAGAGTCGATGATGATGTGCGTGAACCTCTGCTTGCACTCTTCCAGAAAGGCGATCATTCGATTCGACGAGATCAACTCTGTTGGAAACGGCGGGACGGGCCCGCTGGGAAGCAGAAACAGGTTCGGCACTTCCGGGACGGACTGGATCGATTCGTCCAGCGTGGTCGTTCCCGATAGCAGCGTAGAGAGGCCGACGCGGCTGGTAATTCCGAAGCGGCTGTGAATCGTCGGCCGGCGCAGGTCGGCATCGATCAACAGCACCTTCGCCTCGCGGAACGCGAGCACCGCGGCAAGATTGCTGGCGACTGTGCTCTTTCCCTCGGCGGGCGTGGAGCTGGTAATCAGGACCGTCTGCGGCGGCTGTCCGACGCCGGAAAGCAGCAGCGACGTTCGCAGCGACCGGAAGGCTTCGGCGAACTGCGAGCTGGGCTGTCCAACAACGTCCACATTTTTTTGCGCCGCCGAGCGCGTGTCTTCCGTGATGGTTCGCGGCAGGACTTTTCGCGCGCGCGGAATCACGGCCAGCGACGGCAACTCCGAAATCGTCTCGATATCGTGGACGCTGCGCAGACTGGTGTCCAGACTGTCGAAGAAGAACGCCAGTCCCACCCCGCCGAACAATCCAAACATCAGCCCGATCAGCACCCGCGAGCTGCGACGCATGCCGCTCGGAAATAGCGGTTTACGGGCAAAATCGACCACATCGATTTCGCTCGATTCCAGGCCCGCTTCAATCCCGGCTTCTCGCAGCCGCCGCAGCAAACCATCGTACAGCGTGCGGTTGGAATCGAACTCGCGCTGCAACAGCACGAACTGGATCATGTCGTCGCGCCTTTGATAGTCCTTGGCCTCTTCGTCGTGCAATACCTGAACGGTCATCGACTCATTGACGGAGGCGGCGCGGTACGCATTGTTCGACTCGGCAAGAACGCGCGTCTGCTCCTTGTCGATTGCCTTCTGGTTTTGCAACATTTCCGCCTTCAGTTGTTTGACGGCGGGGTAGTTCGGCCCGAATTGAGAATTGAGTTGCGCATACTGGGCCTCCAGCGTGGCTTGGCCGTTGCGCAGCGTGGCCAGTAACGTACCCGCCCCGGAGCCCATCATTGCAGGGCTGCCATCCAGCAGGTCCGGGTCCATCGAAGTCAACATGCGATAGCGCGCTTCCGCCACAATCCGCGCAATCTTCGCATCCGCCGCGGCTTTCGACAGGTCGTCCAGCGTGTCCAGGTTCAAGTTGTGCGCCTGGTCGCCGAAGCCGAGCACTCCCAGCTTTCTTTGCAGTTCAGCCAGCTTTTGCTGCTCTGTCTCCACAGATTGTTTCAGGTCGTCCAGTTGCGTCGACAACCATTGCGACACGCGTTGCGTCGCCGCGTAGCGCGTCTGAAAACTGCGTTCGATATAATCGTTGATCAGCGTATTGACAACCCGCGCGGAAAGCTCCGGCGACAAGCTGGTGAAGTTGATGGAAATCAGCTCGGTCTTCGGAATGCGGCCGATCGATAGCCCTCCCCGCAGAAATCCGATCATCCAATCCTGCACTGCGGGATCGTTGGGATCGACGTGCGCCACCGTCGCCTTCGGCCCCAGGAACACCGGATTGTCTTCCAGCTTCAGTTCTTTCGCGACTTTCAGCAGCAGAGAATCGCTTTGCAGAATGGCTACTTCCGTTTCCAGGCGGGTCCCCAGGTCCTGCGGTCCAGATTCACCGACCCCGATGCGGAACTCGTTCGATGCGCCCGGACGAACCTGAATTGTCCCTCCCGAAATATAGGTTTTGGGGGTCGTAATCGCGCGCACAACGCCAAACACAGTGCCAATAAAGACGCAGGTCAAAACAATCCACTTCCGCTTGCGCAGCGTCAGAAGGTTTTCCGCCAAAGCGTTCCCTTCCTCGTTCGTCACCCAGCCGCCTCCGGTCTGGAACGATCGAGGTTTGAATTCTTCTTGGGGCGCTGCGTTGGTTTCGGTTGGACTCATGCCAGGAAGGACCGCTCATTCATTCTTGCGCTAGATTATTGCATGGAGATGCCTTTGGGACCTCGGAGTTCGGGCGGTATTCGCGAAATTGTACGGAAGCACCTCTCTTCTTCCCATGGCAGAACCAGCTTGGCCGCTTCCATGATCTTCCGGTCCTCCACGCGCTTGATCTGAGAATCATGGACTGCGCTCTGCCATATTCCTCAAACATACAACAATCCGCCACCGATTTTGATCTCAGCGTCGTTTGACCCAGGACGTTTTGGCAAGGATTACCCTTGAGAATAGGTGCAAGCGGCGACGCGCGTCAACGCTCCCAGCAACGCGCCAGCGATTCCGGAACCGAGTGGGAGATTAAGCCGAATCCGGAGTGGAGTCTTGGAGATGGCCGGGTTTGGGCCGGAAGAGGAGAGTCGCGATGGTTATTTTTTGGCTGCGGCGAGGCAGAAACAGAGCAATGAGAGACGCCACGGCCC
>JAJYUB010000062.1 GCA_021792795.1 Acidobacteriota bacterium
AAGACATTCTCGGTTCCATCGACGGCATTCGCAACTCACAGCAAAAACTGCGTGGCTGCATCGCACAATCCGAACTGAGCTTTTCTTTGCGCTAGGCCATTGCATTATTTATGCAGAAGTCAATAGGGCATGTTGCCGCTAAGGTAGACCCCGGACTTTAGTCCGGGGATGAGGATCTGCCGGAATACGCCTTCAGGCGCTGAGGTTCGAAGCTTCGAAGTTGTTCCGGCATGCTGTCATTCGCAAACGATTTCAGGAATTCCGCGGGACACGGCATCGATTCAGGCCGGACGCAGATGCTTGATATTCCGCTCAGAGAGCCCGAGCTTGCGCACTTCCTTCACCGCTTGCGCATAATCTTTCGCATCGACGGCGTTATTCAGCAGAAACTCCGCCTTCCGCGCGCTCGTGTAAGACTCGGTCTGAAGCGGTCCAGTCTTCTCTGGAAGCAGACTAATGCGAAGCTTTCTCATCTGTTCCATTCTTAATCGAAATTTTGATGTGCATATGCGACGCTCCCACATTTCCAAGAAGTCGCATCTAGTCGGCGGCATCCCTTCGCGATAACAAAGGAGGCCAGCCAGCGCGGTTCGTGAAAACGCCGAACAGACCCAGAGACAGTGGGATGAGAGCCAGCAAGCTTTCTTTGGAGAGATCGAAAAGGCTATCGCCCGGAAACCATCGAGTGACGACCATATAATGATTTTCAATGAAAATCGCGAACACCCACAATATCGCCATCACCAGGAGTATCCGGGCCGCCTGCCTGCGTCTCCACAATGCGAGCAGGCATGTCGGAAAAAAGAACACGAAGCTCCCCAACATAATCGGCGTGGCGACCAGAGAATCGTTAGCCCCAATTGTGAATAGCGACCCCGGAAGTATCGCACAACAATAGAGCCCTACGCGCATACCGAAGGAGAATACGCCGACGCTCAAATATCGTTTGGCCTGATCTGTCATGATCACGTTCTAGCGGTGGCGCGCCTAATTCAAAAACATCGTTCGATAGAGGGTATCGCGCTGAACGGGCTTGAATCCGGCATCGCGAATGATGCGGCGCAGTTCTTCTTCGGTAGTATGGTTGGCTGTTCCCGCCGCTTTCACCACGTTTTCTTCCAGCATCACCGAGCCAACATCGTTGCCGCCGAAGCGCAGCCCCATTTGCAGTACCTTCAACCCCTGCGTCACCCAGCTCGACTGCACATTCAGGATGTTGTCCAGATACAGCCTTGAAATCGCCAGCACCTTCAGGTACTCGACCGAGGTCGCTTCATCCCAGCCGCGGCCGCCGAGCGCCGTATTGTGCGGCTGAAAACTCCATGGGATAAACGCAGTGAAGCCGCCCGTCTCGTCCTGCAGCCGGCGCAGCGTTTCAAAGTGGTTCACGCGCTGCTCAAATGTCTCACCCACGCCAAACATCATGGTCGCGGTGGTGCGCATGCCCAGTTGATGCGCCGTCCGGTGTACCAGCACCCACTCCTCCGTGCCGCACTTCAGCCGCGCAATGCGATGCCGCACGTCATCATCCAGAATTTCCGCGCCGCCGCCCGGAATAGAATCCAGCCCAGCATCGCGCAAACGCGCAATCGTGTCCCGAACCGACAGTTCACTGTATTCCGCAATCGCCAGAATCTCCGACGCCGAAAAACAATGCAGCCAGATGGAAGGGAAGCGCTGCTTGATTCCGGTCAGCAACCGCTCAAACCAGTCGATTTTCAGGTCAGGATGCAGCCCGCCCTGCATCAGCACGCCCGTCCCGCCCATCTCCACGGTCTCGCGAATCTTCTCGTAAATCGTGTCGAAGTCGAGGATGTACCCCTCCGTCGCCAGCTTTCCTTTCAGCGGGCGATAGAAGGCGCAGAACGTGCAATACTCCGTGCAGAAATTGGTGTAGTTGATGTTGCGGTCGATGATGTAGGTGACGACCCCTTCCGGATGCAGCTTGCGGCGCACCGCGTTGGCTTCCATGCCCAACCCAATCAAGTCGTCCGACGCAAATGCGTCCAGAGCCTGTTGTCGCGTAATCCCCATAGCTTCAGTTTACCCGCTGGCGTTCGGATTCGGCAGCCGGCTTGTCAGCCTCGCGTCATCGGTCGCGCGAAATGCTGTCCGCTCAAAAACGCGTCACACCCGCAGACGGCGCGTCACTCGTCTTCCGTTCGCTTTTTCTGCGATGCGGAATTGTCCGCAGTGCCGTCGGGAGCCGTCGCTGGCGCTGGTTTCACAGGACTTGCAGGCGCTTTTCGAGATTGCATCCTGCGAATGTCGTCCGGACTGGAAACACCGAAAATCGAAAGCGCGCGACCGATTTTGCTGAAGATTCCGTTGGACATTTCACGCCCTCTCTCGTTTGATAGTGTAGTACGAGGGATAGACTTTTGCGGTGCTGACCAACACCGGCCTCGCCTATCAGCATCGAAAGCTTTCAGGAGAACCAAAACCTATGCGATTTCAGGTAAAAAGATCCTGCCATGTCTGCAAAATGGCCGCCGTCTTTCCTCTTCTTCTCCTGGCCGGTTGCTTGCTCCCCGCACTTCCAACCCATGCCGCCGACGCGGCCGCCAAACCCAAGCCCGACGTGCTGGTCTTTTCCAATGGCGACACCCTCACCGGAAAGCTGGACCACGAGGCCGGAGGCACCGTCTTTTTCTCGAGCGACAACGCCGGCATGGTCCAGGTGCCATGGAGCAAACTGAAGGAGCTTCGCACGGAAAAGCAGTTTGCTGTCATTGAAACCGGCTCACCGGTTGGTCGCAAAAAAGCCAACCTCGACATCCCCATCGGCACCATCTCAATCGAAGGCGACACCTTGACCGTCAACACGCTGCACGGCTCGCAGCAGATTCCCGTGAAAAATATCGCCTACATTATCGACCAGGCGACATTCGAGAAAAATGTCTTCAAGAAACAGGGCCTCACCCAGGGCATCACCGGCACGGTCAGCGCCGGAGCCAGCACGGTCAACTCCACCCAGAACAGCGTCAGCATCAACAGCAGCGTCGTTCTGTCTCGCGTGGTGCCCCCGGTCACCTGGATGCCCGCCAGACAGCGCACCTTGCTGAACTTCAACAGCAACTACGGTCAGGTCACGCAGCCCAACACTCCCACTGTAAAGACCAACATTCTCCATGGAGGTTTGGAAGAAGACGAATATTTCAGCCCACGCTTCTACTTGCTGGAGCAGGCAACCTATGACCATAATTTTTCCCAGGGTCTGGATTTGCAACAGCTCTACGGTATCGGCGCCGGTTACACCGCGATCAAAGACGCCAGGCAGGAGCTGGATTTCAGCGCCATTATGGACTACACCAAGCAGCAATTTTCCGCTTCCGGCGTTGCGCCGGCCACCAGCAACAATCTGGTGGGCTCCAGCTTCGGCGACAATTACATGCGCAAACTTCCCAAAAAGATCGTGTTGACAGAAATTGCCATGTTCAATCCCGCATGGAACACCCCAGCGGATTATTCGGCCAATGTTTCTGTCGGCGCAACCTTTCCGGTCTTCAAGAATTTTGGATTTTCAGTGGGTGTCATCGACAGCTATTTGAACGATCCGCCGGCAGGTTTCCTGGGGAATTCGGTGCAATTCAATACCGGCCTCACCTACTCCATCCAGCGCTAGAAGCTGTCTCACGCGCAGAAAATCTGGGTGCCCCATGTCTCGCTTCTGAGACATGGGGTTCTTCTTCGCCGGGCTAGAACGTCAGCGGCTTGGCCAGAATGTCCATGGCCGGCTGCGGCAACGGCTTATCCGCATTCGCCAGCAGCAAACTGACCTGCCACATCTGTGTGGAAGACAGGACCTGGTCGAACGACGGCATCGCGGTCAGGCGAATTCCATTCGAAACTTTCCAATACGTCTCTCCCGGCGGGTCGTCGCTGACTCCCACCACGCCTCGTGATCCATGCGCGTGCCATAGCTGCGGGGCGCTCGGATACATGTGGGGGGCCACCGTGGAATTTTGGCTGTTCAGCCCATGGCAAAATGCGCAATTCTGGCGATAGACCTGCGCTCCCGCGGTCAGGTTGTCCGCGGTTGCCTGCATCGGCACCGACTTGGGCATGTCCTTCAGAATGCGGCGATGCAGCGGAACATGCACAATCTGCTTTTCAAAAGGAAAAGGCGGATCGGCAACGGCGACGGGAGGATTGCCAAAGCGAAGATAGCAAAGTGCCCCGATCGGTACGATGACCAGCCCTATCAGCAGGCCAATAAAAAACTTCATACACTCCCCCTAGAATCAGCGATTTTTCATCCTGGAAACAGGGGCCACGCTCGCCTCTCTGCTCCGTGTACAGATAGACTACCTGCGTCCGGCAACCCCCGTAAATGATTTAGATGATTTAATGGAGACTTAGGAGAAAAAAGTGCTGTCTCAGTTCACCCAGGGAGCCCGTTCCTTTCCCTTGCCAAATTTCAGATCCATGTCACCGCGCCGCGCCGCTGCTTCCGGTCTTCGCTCCCTCGGCTTCAGCCTCGCCTGTTTCGTCCTGATGCTCTTCGTCTGCTGCATGGCCTCCCCATTGTGCGCGCAGGACACAACCCCGCAACTCCAGCCGAAAGCCTCGTCGTCTTCCGTTCCGGAGCAGACGCCGGCCACTCGCCGCAGCCTGGAAAACCGTCGCCTGCAAACCAAGCAACGCCGCGAAGCGCAGCTCGTCAGCGAAACCTATAACCATCGCTGGGAGGTGTATGTCGGCGGGGAGTACATGCGCTTTCGCCCCGGACCGGACCTGCATAACTCCGGCATGGGCGGCTGGATACTGGGAGCAACTCGGTACTTCACGCCTCGATGGGGTATCAGCGCCGACGCCCGCGGCGACTATGGGAACAACTCCCTCGGTGCGATTAACGGCGGAGGCAACAACACCTACAACGCCAAGTTCAGCGTATTCCCCTTCACCATTGGCCCGCTCTATCGGTTCTATGGCAGTCCGAAATATTCTGTCAGCGCGGCTCTCCAGGTGGGCGATATCTATGGGTACTTCGACCAGGACATTGGCCCATTTCCGCCAGCCTCGGTGGGCTTTTATCCCGCCAGCAACGTGGGCGCCGCCATTGCCAGCCTTCACTTGGATTACAACTTGAGCCCGGGCCTCGCGGTCCGGCTTTCCCCGCGCATACTGTTCGACCATTTTGGCGGGAACCTCGATCATAATCAGGGGTTCATGGTCGGGATGGTCTATCGCTTCGGACGGCAGTAGGCCCATGGCACACCTGGCACCGTCCTTGGGCCGAACCAAAGAAGACTGCGCTGCCCGCAGTCTTCTTTTTCTGTGGACGAAGGCGATTTCAGAACGAAAGAGAGTTGAGCGAATCGAATGGCAACCGCAAAACACAGCACCAGGAACTTTAAGAATTTGATTGGCGGCAAATGGGTCAGCGCCCACTCCCGCAAAACGTTTGAGAATCGCAATCCCGCAAAGAACCGCGACTTGGTCGGCATCTTTCCCTCGTCCGATACACGAGATGTCTCCGACGCCGTCGCAGCCGCCAAGCAAGCCTTCAAGACCTGGCGCCTGGTCCCTGCTCCCAAGCGCGCCGAGGTCCTGTTCCGCGCCGGCGAAATCCTGACCGAACGCAAAGAGCAATACGCCCGCGATATGACTCGCGAAATGGGCAAGGTGCTGGAAGAAACTCGCGGCGATGTGCAGGAAGCCATCGACACCGCCTTCTATATGGCCGGCGAAGGTCGCCGCATGTTCGGCAACACCACCCCCTCGGAATTGCAGAATAAATTTGCCATGAGCGTGCGCATTCCCATCGGCGTCTGCGGCATGATCACTCCGTGGAATTTCCCCATGGCCATCCCCTCCTGGAAGCTGCTGCCGGCCATCGTCTGCGGCAACACCTGCGTCATTAAACCCGCGCAGGCCACGCCGCTTTCCACCTACAACCTGGTGCAGGCGCTGCTCGATGCCGGTCTGCCCAACGGCGTCATCAACATCGTTTCAGGTTCCGGCGGCCAGGTCGGCATGCCGCTGGTCGAGCATTCCGACGTCACCGCCATCAGCCTCACGGGTTCCAGCGAAGTCGGCCGCGCCGTCGGCATGGCCGCAGCCGCTGGCTTCAAACCCTGCTCGCTCGAGCTCGGCGGCAAGAACGCCATGATCGTCATGGACGATGCCAATCTCGAGCTCGCCGTCGAAGGCGCGCTCTGGGGCGCGTTTGGCACCACCGGCCAGCGCTGCACCGCCACCAGCCGCATTTTGCTACACAAGAAAATCGCCCGCCGCTTTACCGAGCAATTGATCGAGCGCGCACGCAAGCTGCGCATCGGCAATGGCCTGGAAAAAGGCGTGCAGGTCGGTCCGCTGGTCAATCAGCAACAAGTGGAAACCAGCGCCATGTATGTCAAAATCGCAATCGATGAAGGCGCAAAACTGCTCACCGGCGGCAAGCGTCTCCAGGGCAGGGCCTATGCGGATGGATATTTCTTCGCTCCCACCATCTTTGGCGGAGTCAAGCCGACCATGCGCATCGCGCGCGAAGAAGTCTTCGGCCCCGTCCTCAGCCTGTTGGAGTTTGACACATTTGAACATGCCCTTCAAATTGCCAACGATGTCGACTACGGTCTCTCCGCCGCCATCTACACTCGCGACGTCAACCGGGCCTACCGCGCCATGCGCGACATCGACACCGGCATCGTCTACATCAATGCGCCCACCATTGGGGCAGAGGTGCACCTGCCGTTCGGCGGCGTCAAGCAGACCGGCAACGGACATCGCGAAGGCGGCAGCGGCGCGCTCGATTTCTACACCACGTGGAAATCGGTCTACGTGGATTATTCCGATCGCCTGCAACGCGCCCAGATCGACACCGGCGAATGACATGGCGACCAACAATCCACATGGGAAGGGTTCATCAGGGCACGGCATTAGCCGTGCCGTAAACTGAGCATTTCATTTTGGAAGGCCTAAATAAATTCATGTAACACGCTGTAGAAATTGAGGAGAGACCATCCATGATTATCGGCGTTCCGAAAGAAGTCAAAGATCACGAAAGCCGCGTCGGCATCACCCCCGCCGGCGTCAAAGCTCTGGTGGAAGCGGGCCACACGGTCCTGGTCGAAACGAAAGCCGGAGACTTGTCGTCGCTTCCCGATGACGAATATCAATCCGCCGGCGCGGAAATTGTCGGCTCTGCCTACGACCTCTGGCGTCTCTCCGACATGATCGTCAAGGTCAAGGAGCCGATCGAGAAAGAGTACGGTCATTTCCGCGAAGGCCTGGTGCTGTTCACCTATCTGCACCTCGCGCCTGTACCCGCGCTGACCGCAAAATTGCTGGAGAAGAAAGTCATCGGCATCGCCTATGAAACCATCCGCGACAAGGCCGGTACGCTCCCGCTTCTGACGCCCATGTCGGAGGTCGCCGGTCGCATGTCGGTGCAGGTCGGCGCTGCCCACCTGGAAAAAGAAAAAGGCGGCCGCGGCGTTCTTCTTGGAGGCATTCCAGGCGTACCTCCGGGAAATGTCTGCATCATCGGCGGCGGCATCGTCGGCACCAACGCCGCCAAAGTCGCGCTCGGCATGGGCGCGAAAGTCACCATCATCGACATGAACCTGAACCGCCTGCGTGAACTGGACGACATCTTCAACGGCCGCGTCTACACCCTCGCCTCCAACTCCTACAATGTCAGCCGCGCCGCTCGCGAAGCGGATCTTCTCATCGGCGGCGTATTGATCCCCGGCGCCGCCGCTCCTAAAATCGTCACTCGCGCGATGGTCTCCGCCATGAAAAAAGGCGCGGTGATTGTGGATGTTGCCATCGATCAAGGCGGCTGCATTGAGACCGCTCGTCCCACCACCCACAGCGATCCATCCTATGTGCTGGATGGCGTGGTGCATTATTGCGTCACCAATATGCCGGCAGCGGTGCCTCATACTTCGACTCTCGGCCTCACCAACGCGACCTTCCCATATGTGCTGCGGCTGGCCACGCTCGGCGCCAAGGCCGCTATTCAAGCCGATCCCGGCCTGCAGGATGGCGTCAATACCTACAACGGCATTCTGACCTGCAAGCCCGTCGCGGAATCCCAGTGCAAGCCCTGGAAATCCGTGGCCGAACTGGTGCATTGAACTGCGTTCATTCGTCGCCATTGTTTCAGGGAGAAGAGGGCCTGCGCCGTCGATGTCTTCTCTGCGCGTGCGGAACGCCTTGTGCGGCTCCGCTGCCCAAAAGCAGGCTTTTCGACGACGCGCGGTTGCCGAAGCAGCAACGGGGCCCTTGAGCATTTTCACTTTAGCCGCGAGCCGAAGCAACGATGTCGGCGCAGCTTTTCCGTTAAGAAAAGCTGCACTGAATCGGTCTCAAGACAACCCCGTAAAAGTGAAAATGCTCTAAAATGGATTAACTGACACATGTCACGATAGGTGTTCTTAGTGACCGCCAGTCCGCGCCAAGCGGCGGCGGGGAGGTTCAATGCGGCGGTTCGTATTTTCTGTAGTTCTCCTGGCTCTATCCCTGCCCGTCGGGTTGTCAACCACCGGCTGTGTCAACAACTATGGGCAGAACTACTGCACCGGTTTCCAGAGCGGCGCCCAACTCACGGCTCCTGCGCAAATAACGCTGCAACCTGCCGTCTATGGCCTCTCGCTCAGCTATGGAGAAGTGGCGTCCCTGGCGACGCCTACGGCAATCAATTGCAAAGGTTCGTCGGTCACGGTCAGGTCGTATACGTATGGCACCACCAACCTTGCGGTGGCGGACGTGTCGCCTTCCGGTCAGGTGTGCGGCGGAGAATGGAACCGCAATTCCGGCAATAACATTCCCAACTTTACGACCTGTATCCCGCCCCAGCCGGGAACTTCGACATTCCAGTCGAATGGCGGTCTTGCCTACCTGACCGCCAGTGGCGGCGGGGCCACCAGCAATCCCGTACCCGTCTTTGTCCATCCTCCGGTCACCAGCGTCCTGCTCGGCGGTAAAAACGCGGTGCATACGTGTCCCAACAATCCCAGCACTGGATCGCCGACAAATGCTCCCGTCTATGCCCTGAA
Organism: Acidobacteriota bacterium; assembly: GCA_021792795.1. Classification (GTDB taxonomy): domain Bacteria; phylum Acidobacteriota; class Terriglobia; order Terriglobales; family Acidobacteriaceae; genus JAKAAZ01. The sequence continues at coordinate 9,006 of JAJYUB010000062.1, forward strand.
CAGTTGTCTTTCCCAGAACCAGACTGCCCAACTGGCCGCCACCGTTTGTACAGGCAGCGGCGCTTGCGCCTCCGGGTCGCCGCAAGACATCACCTGCAATGCGGGCCATCTCGTCTTTAGTCCGCAGAATTCGAATGTCGTCTCCATCGACCAGAACGGCGTCGCGACGGCGCATCTGCCGGGTGCGACCGTCATCAACGCCACCGTCGCTCAGGCCACCAGTACTGCCGGATATTTCTTTACCTGCCCGGCAAAAAGCATTCAGTTGTCCGTGGGCACGACCACCCAGAAAAACGTCACCGTCAATATCAACAACATCCAACCCCTGACCACGACCATCCTCGACACCCTGGGCAACCCCATCAGCGGATTGCAGCTGCAGTACACGTCCAACGATCCCATCAACATTCCAGTCAGCAACACCGGCTCTGTGACGCCGTCCTATCCCAGCGATGCCGCCATCGTGGCGCAGTGCCTGCCATCGGTCTGCAATCCGGCGCCGCAGAACGAAATTGGCAACCTCGGCACAGGCCTGCCCATCAGCAGCAACCCAATCCAGGTGAATACGCCCGGCCCCAGCCTGGACATTATGTACATGGCCAGCCCCCAGTCGTTGAACCTGGTGCCGCTCGACTTCCAAAGTGGCAACGTGGGAACTCCGATACGCCTGCCCTACCAGCCCAATTCCATGGTGATGGACGAAAACGGCAACGATCTATTTATGGGCACCAGTGCCGAATTGTTGATTGCGTCGATTTCCCCCATTTCAGGCACCACGCTGACCAGTCAGGTGCCCGGCGTTCCGGGCACAGTTCTTGCCGTTGCTCCCAATGACAGCATCGTTGTCATTCACGATCCATGCCGTCAGCTTTTTTACCTCTACACGCCGGCTGCGGGCAAAGTAGGGGCCACGTCGCTTTCGTTCGGTGTGGTCGGCCAAGCCCCCGTCGCTTGCGACGTGAACAGTGAGCCAATCGATCCCTCGGTCGAGGTCCATCCGCCGTACGCCGCCCAATTCACTCAGGACAGCCAGACGGTATACATCGTCGGCGGAAACACGTTGTACACATACAACACCTTCACCGGCTGGCAAGTCTGCACGGAAAATGGACAAAGCGGAAACTGCCCTGTTAACTCCACCAGCGTCGCCGTTACCATTCCGGGCGTCGGCGCCTATGCAGGTGGCTCCCCCACAACCGCCTTCGGGTACTGCGCTCTCGGAACAAACAATGCGGCGCAGACTCCCGGTCCTCCGCCCACGGGCCTGACCGATCCAACCGTGGCCGTCAATCCCACGGAATACTATCCCAACGCCGCTACCGTGTCGGCGACAACCGACCAACTGGCTGGCACCACGGATGGATATCACATCATCGGCGCGACCGCCTCCAGCGGCGGGCAGCTTACGGACATTGCCGTCCAGATTCCCGCTGGCGCCTGCCCATTGAAGACGGCGTTGAATTTCCCCAGCAGCCCGCAAACAACCAGCCTGAACACGCCCGACGTAAGCTCCATCAACCAGGTGCTGGTTTCGCCGAACTCTCAATTGGCGTTTGTCACCTTCGAGCCGACAACCTCCACGGGAAGCAACAACACCTTGCCCGCCTACAAGGTCCCATGTACTTCTCAACAGATCAACGGGGTCAACGGGGAATCGTGCCCTGTTGGACAGGCTACGACGGGCAGCGTGGTGAATGTTGCGCTGACCGGTCAGGCGGGAGCGCCGGTCGCCGGCACCTTCAGCCCCGATACCACCACATTCTATGCATCCACCAGCAACGACAACCTGGTGCATATCATCAACACCGCCACGTTGACCGATACACAGAACATCAATCCAGGTTTGACCTGCGCCACCACCACAAGCGCCCCGGCCAACCCCTACCTAGCGTGTACCCTGGGAAGCCCAGTACCGGCGCTTTTCCTGGCTGCCCGCCCACGCCCGACACAGGGTGCGCCCACCACTGCCGCCAAAAACAACTAGCTGCGCCACAACCATTTGGGGGACGCAGACTCGGCTTCAAGGAGACCCCGGACTTTTAGTCCGGGGAACCGTTTCCTATCCGCGACACGCCTTTAGGCGCTGAGGCCGCAATGGCTGATCTGCGGTTTCCGCGCTCAAACAACACCTGGGATGAAGGGATGACATTACGCCTGGCGTTCTTTCGCCGAACGTGGAGCGAGCTGTTTCGCGCTGCGCGGCAACGCCCGCGCCACTGCATCCAGAATTCCGTTCAGGAAGTGGACCGATTCCGGCGCCGCATACAGGCGCGCAATTTCCAGCGTTTCGTTGATGACGATCGGCAACGGCGTTGCCGGATGCGCCAGCATCTCCGCGATTGCGGCACGCAGCAGGTTGCGGTCCACCGCCGCCATCCGCTCCAGGCGCCAATGCTCGCTAGCCGTCGCAATGTAGGCATCGATCTCTTCCTGTCGCGCAATCGCAACCCGAAAAATGTCCTCGGCAAACCCCTGCGTCCCGGGATCGACGTTTTCTCGCGCCTGCCAAAATGTACGCTGCACCTCTTCGGCGCTCTGTCGGCCCAGGTCCGCCTGGAACAGCATCTGCATCGCGATTTCGCGGGATTTGCGGCGTTTTCCCATGCTTACAGTCCCGTCGTCATATCTGTCACTGCAGCGGTTACAATTTTCTTCTTTACCGCCGCCATCTCAATCGCCGCCAGCGCCGCTTCAAATCCCTTGTTCCCCATTTTCAATCCGGCGCGGTCCAGCGCCTGCTCCAGCGTCTCGCAGGTCAGCACGCCAAACGCATGCGGAACGCCGGTCTCCTGCTGCGACTGCCCGATTCCGCGCGACACTTCCGTGTAGATCGCTTCATAATGCGCCGTATCGCCGCGCAGCAAAACTCCCAGCGTCACAATCGCATCCACATTCTTGCTCTCCGCCAGCAGGCGCGCCGCCGCGGGAATCTCCCACGCTCCAGGAACGCGAACCACCGTGATCGCATTTTTTTTCGCTCCGCTGCGCAGCAACGCATCCAGAGCGCCCTGCAATAGCCGGTCCGTGATAACGGCATTCCACCGCGAAACCACAATGCCGAATCGCATCCCCGCGGCGCTCAAATCGCCTTCCACCGCCACCGGTCTTCCGTGGGCAACATTCTCAGACTCCCAGAAGCCGAACACCATTCCCGGCGCCGGCTCCGCGGTAAACAGGCGTGAATTCCAATGGGTCTGCGTGATCTTTGAAATCGTTGGCCCTTCGTCTGTCGCCGCAGGATTCTTCTTCACCCACTTCTCCGCCACCGTATGCACCGCCTCCAGTTCCGTCACTTCAATCAGGATTTCCGGCGTGGCCGACAGTTTCCCGATCGCAAATTCCAGATTGCCCAGCGGCGCAAAGAAAGGTGCGGTGCGAAATTGTTCGTCCGCCCATCCCTTGCCGGACTCAAGGCCGACTGCCGAAAAAAAACTCTCCAGCGTCTTCATTTCCTCCGCCGTGCGCGTCGTGCGCACCCATGTGATTCCTTTGATCATGCTTCGATGGTACAACGCCGCGCTCTCATCCACCGCCCCCCGGCTGTAGATTGAAAACGGGTGCAAACCCAAGCCCTGAAAAAATCAATGTCTAGGGATGAAAGCCGATCAGATCGATCCCGCTTTTTCCATTGCGTGTAACAAAAGACAACGTATACAAGGTCCCATCCGAACCAAGCACGAGGCTTTGTGGGGGACTGATGGGGGCGCCATTGTTCGACAAAATCCTGCCATGGTCCACATACTTGCGGTTTGCAATGTCATATGTAATCAGGTCGGTCCCGTCTTTTTGGTCTGGCGGTGTCTTTAAGCCCTTCAAATCGCCTGAAAGTGGAACTCCGGTCAGGTAGTACAGCGTGTGTCCGTCTGCTCCCAGGGCAAGGCCCAGGTATCCATATTCCATACCGTCGAACATAGCGGTTCTCTTGGACGGTTCGGACGTGAGCCGCTCCAGTACCTCAACAGAGCGCGTGGCGGGATCGAATCGGAATAAATAGCCGGACCGTCCATTCACACCGTAGATCGCGTGTTCGGACGGTACCCAGATCGCGGCTCGCCAGTTGTAGGCCATGCCATGCATCGCCGGGTTATACGAACCGAAATAATCTTTCTTGAGATTCACGCCCGCGACCGTATCTACTTTGTCTTTGTCGTAGTCGTAACGATGGAGGGTTCCATCTCCCGTCGTGAAGTATGCTGAGCCGTCCCGTGGATCGATAACGATCCTGCGGCAAATGGCTCTGTAGGTGCTCCCCAAAGTACCAAGCTCTCCGCCATGAAACGCTGTTCCAAGATCTTTCAATGTTTTGGTTTTCAAGTCATAGCGCAAGAAGTCGCCCGCCGGCCACGTGATGCCATACAACCGACCCCGCCGCACGTCCATGCCCATGGCGATAATTCCTTGGCCGTCCGGCGCAATCGCAAGATTCGTAAACTTTCCAGTCTTCATGTCATAAGCGACAAAATGGCCGCCTGGATAGGGCAGATAGCCATGGGGAGCGGCTGCTGTCCTTTCAACACCGCCTGCATTGTTGTAGTAACCCAGGTGCGTGGAAAAGTAGAGTTTATCGCCGAATTGAACGAAGTTTACGTGGCTTTTCCCCTGGGCAACTGCCTTGATGTTGCCTTGACCCACAGCATCGTTCAAATTGGCGATGTGCGTGATTGTTTTCGTCTTCGGATTGAAGGAATACATCTGTCCAGGAATGTCGTACTTCGCGGAAGAAAGCACGTAATAAATAGTCCCGTCGCTTGACACGCCCATCCCGTTGAATGCTTCCCCGGGTTTTGCGGCTTCCGGAAAATGGGAATCGTATGCAGTTGCCCGCAACACATGTCGGTCGATGCCTTGACCATAAAAGGTTGGCGTTACTGCAATCGGAACGAGTAGGGCTATCGCAATTTGGCGGACAGCAGCAAGGGTTTTCAATGTTTATCTCCTCGAACCTGGAAAGGGGATGGAGTGCCGGCCACAACGCACTCGGCGAGCAATTCCACATGGACAACTTTCAGTGACAACAATGCACCCCGCAGCTCCCGAAATCTCAAACCCGAGTCGGCGATGGCGAGCGATGAATTTCTGATTTCATTGTTTTCCGCGCAAGTATATAAATACACCAGTCTTCCAACAATTGCTCTGAGAAGGCTCCGATCGGAAAGGTCCGCGACACTATGACGCCAGAAAAAATATTGGAAAATATTCAGCTCGAAATCCGCGACGGCATTGCGTTTCTCACGCTGAACCGCCCCAAGGTACTCAACGCGCTGAACGCCGCCACCCTGCGCGAGCTGCAATCCGTCATCGACACCATCAAGGCCGACGATTCCATCCGCGTCGCCATCCTCACCGGTTCTGGCGAAAAAGCCTTTGCCGCCGGGGCCGACATTCAGGAACTGGCCCAGGTCAACAGTACCGAAGGTCGCGACCTCGCCTTGCGCGGCCAGGCTGTCATGCGTGCCATTGAAACCTGCGGCAAGCCCGTCATCGCCTGCATCAACGGATTTGCCCTCGGCGGTGGTTGCGAACTTGCCCTGGCCTGCACTCTCCGCATCGCCAGCGAACACGCCAAGATGGGGCAACCCGAGGTAAAACTCGGCCTGATTCCCGGCTATGGCGGGACCCAGCGGCTGGCTCGGCTGGTGGGAAAAGGCGTCGCCCTACAAATGATTCTCAGTGGGGAGATGTTTTCCGCCGCCGATTGCTTGCGTGTCGGCCTCGTCAATGGAGTCGTCGCCCCCGACCAATTGCTGCCGCGCGGCGAAGCCATCGCCCGTACTATCGCCGGCATGGCCCCGCTCGCCATTCGCTACTCGCTGGAAGCCGTCGATCGCGGCTACGATCTGCCGCTGCAGGAGGCGCTGTTCCTTGAGGCTGCTCTCTTTGGCCTCAGCTGCGGCACCGCCGACAAGGGTGAAGGCACCGCCGCATTTCTCGCCAAGCGTGCCCCAGTCTGGCAAGGCCGCTGACGCCTTCAACATTCATGCACCGCTGATATCCTGAAGACAATGCTTCGCTCCTCGTTTCGGTACGCCCGCCTTCGATCCGCTGCGCTTCTCACGCTGGCGCTCTCCGCGTTCCTCGCCGTCAGTGGATGCCGAAACCCCGGCAACACCTTCGATATGTCTCGCCACGCCGCGCAATGGGCCGCAGCCAAAACCGCAGCCCGTCAGGAATTGGCGCAGGTCCCGCCTCCGCTGAAAAGCGCCTATCTCGCCATTGATCGGGAAGCGCAATGGAAAAATCCCTATCTCAGCATTGAGCAGAACATGATTCAGTTGCGCATTTATTTGCCGGATGAAAATGCAAGCCCCGTCGATCGCGGCGGACTCACGCGCATGAGGTCCGCCCGCAAACAGGTGGTGAATGTTCGCCTGGCGGAGTTGCCCCAGGCCCTCTCCTCGCTGCCCGACGGCGCATGGCCCTACGGCCGTGTCGTTGCCATCGGCAGGGAAAAAGAGACGCCGCAAAATCGCGCCTGGTTTCCCAATCATCTCGCCATCGCCGTTCACGCGTTGCAGGACATGGGCGTCGTCGTCGACGACTGGAACCATCCCGCCGCGATGCCGTAAGGCCGAAGCTACGGCGTCAGCCCTACCGCATCGACGTCCGACCGACAGAAGGAGTTGAATGGCCGAGCCACGGTTTCCGATTCTGGTCGAACAAAAGAAGCTTCATCCGCACGAGCATTTCTCCGCCCATCGAGAGTTGGAAGCGGCACTGCGCGCGTCCGTTCGTGGCGAGGTCCGCTTCGACGCCGGCAGTCGCGCCCTCTACTCGACCGATGCTTCCAACTATCGCCAGCTTCCCATCGGCCTTGTTCTCCCCTCCGACACTGCGGATGTCGAAGCGGCCGTCGCCGTCTGCCGCAAATTCGACGCTCCCATTCTCTCGCGCGGAGCCGGTACCAGCCTCGCTGGCCAGTGCTGCAACGTCGCCGTGGTGCTCGACTTTTCCAAGTATGTCCATCGCATTGTCGATCTCGACTCCCACCGCAAGCAGTCCCGCGTCGAACCCGGCATTGTGCTCGATCGTGTCCGCGAAGCCGCCGAAAAGCATCGTCTGACGTTTGCCCCCGATCCCGCCACGCACAGCCGCTGTACCCTCGGCGGCATGATCGGCAACAACTCCTGCGGCGTGCATGCGCTCATGGGCGGCAAGACCGTCGACAACATCGACTCCATGCGCGTTCTGCTCTACGACGGCACCGTCCTCGAAGTCGGCGCAACCACTGAAGACGAACTGGCAGCCATCGTCGCCGCAGGCGGTCGTCGCGCAGAAATCTACACCGCCCTGCGAGACCTTCGCGATCGCTATGCCGCGCTCATTCGCGCGCGTTACCCGAAGATTCCCCGTCGCGTCTCCGGCTACAACCTCGACGATCTGCTCCCGGAAAATGGCTTTCATGTGGCCCGCGCCCTGGTCGGCAGCGAAGGCACCTGTGTCACCGTGCTGGACGCAACTCTGCGCCTCATGCCCAGTCCGCCCTGTCGCATTCTTGTAGGCCTCGGCTTCCCCGATGCGTTCATCGCTGCGGACTACGTGCCGTTTGTGTTGCAACACAAACCCATCGGCCTGGAAGGATTCGACGGCCTGCTGGTGCAGTTTATGCGGCGCAAGCATCTCGTCGAAAACGATCTGCAACTGCTTCCGGAAGGTGGTGGCCACCTGCTGGTGGAGTTTGGTGGAGACACCCTCGAGGATGCGCAGGCGAAGGCCACCGCCATGATCGAGGCCACAAAGAAAATCTCTCCCGCTCCGGACACCCGCCAATATTCCCAGTCGGAAGCGGCGCGTGTCTGGAAGGTGCGCGAGTCCGGCCTCGGCGCCACCGTCTTCGTTCCCGGCGAACCGCATGGCTGGGAGGGCTGGGAGGACTCTGCCGTACCTCCTGAAAAAATGGGCAGCTATCTGCGGCAGCTTTTTGTCGTGGCCAAACGCTACGGCTATCGCTCGCCAATCTATGGCCACTTCGGTCAGGGCTGCGTCCACATGCGCTTCAACATCGACCTTGAAACTGAAGCCGGCATCGCCAAATATGTCCAGTTCATCAACGAAGCTGCCGACATAGTGATCGCGCACGGTGGCTCGCTCTCCGGCGAACACGGCGACGGCCAGTCGCGGGCGGCGCTGCTGCACAAAATGTTTGGGCCGGAGTTGGTGCAGGCTTTCCGCGAATTCAAGGCCGTCTGGGACCCAACCAACAAGATGAATCCAGGCAAGCTGGCCGATCCCATCGCTGTGTACCAGCCGCAGGAAAACCTCCGTCTCGGCGCTGGATATCAAGTGAAGCAGGTCAAGACTCACTTCCAGTTTCCCGACGATGGCGGCTCTTTTTCCAACGCCACCTTGCGTTGCGTCGGCGTCGGCGCCTGCCGCAAAGAAACTTCCGGCACCATGTGCCCCAGCTACATGGCGACCCGCGAAGAGCAGCACTCCACCCGCGGCCGCGCGCACCTTCTGTGGGAAATGTTGCAAGGCGAACTGCGTCCCCAGGGCTGGCAAAGCCAGCCTGTGAAGGACGCGCTGGAGCTATGTCTTTCCTGCAAAGCCTGCAAGCAGGAGTGTCCGGTCAACGTCGATGTCGCCACCTACAAGGCGGAGTTTCTGTCGCACTATTACGAACACCATCGCCGCCCCATCCATGCCTATGCCTTCGGCATGATGGATCAATGGGCCCATCTTGCCTCTGCGATGCCGCGCCTCGCCAATCTCCCGGGTCGGCTTCCGGTCGTGCGAGATATTTTGAAGGCCGCCATCGGCATGGCGCCGCAGCGGACCATTCCCGCCTTTGCCCCGCAAACATTTCAGCGCAGTTTTCATTCTCATCCCATTGCGCAAAAAGACACCCGCCCCTCCGTCCTGCTCTGGCCCGATACGTGGAACAACTATTTCTATCCGCAAGCCGCGCAGGCAGCGGCCCAGGTCTTGGGCGATGCCGGCTTTGCCGTGCAGGTGCCGCGCGGCCATCTCTGCTGCGGCCGGCCGCTCTACGACTTCGGCATGCTCGACCGCGCCAAACGATATCTTCTGCGCGTGCTCGATGCGCTGCAACCGCAGTTGCAGGCCGGAACGCCCATCGTCGTCCTCGAACCCAGTTGCGCCAGCGTCTTCCGCGAGGAATCGCTCGGCCTGCTTGCCAATGATTCCCACTACGCCGAACCAGCGAGAAAACTGGCCGCGCAAACTTATCTGCTCAGCGAATTTCTCATCCGCAAAGCGGAACACTATACTCCGCCAGATTGCAGTAGCCAACGCATTCTGCTCCATGGCCATTGCCACCAAAAGCCGATGATGACGGAAGAAGTCCAGTTGCTCCGCGCATCCGGCGCACGGGTTGATCTGCTCGACTCCGGCTGCTGCGGCATGGCCGGCCCCTTCGGTTTTGAGAAAGAGAAATACTCCATCTCCACCGCGCTCGCCAACCGCGTTCTACTGCCCGCCGTCGAACGCGCCGAAAAAGAAACAGTCATTGTTACAAATGGCTTTAGTTGCCGAGAACAGATCGCGCAGCTCTCCGACCGGCGCGCCGTTCATCTCTCCCAGGTGCTCGCCCGCACCGATCGATAGGTATTTTCACGGACGGTGAAATGGTATGGGACAGAACGATGTTCGCGCCCCAGGAACAGTGATACCACTTTGCCGTCAATCGTAGAGTAATTAGTCGTCCCTGAATAATTCAGATTTCTGTTGGAGCGAGGGTCTGTAGGCTTTCGAAGCGTTGGAGGATGGCGAGGAAAAGTGCGCAAAGAGTCCTGCACCGGTTCAGGATCATGCGGAGGTTGTG
>JAJYUB010000063.1 GCA_021792795.1 Acidobacteriota bacterium
GCTACGCCTACCGCCTCACCACCAAGGGTGTCCAGGTCGCGCTGCTCTTTCTGTTCTTTCACAAGCGACTCTGCGGCCCGCTGGCCAACAGCCGCTTCCACCACAAACCCGACCCGCAAAGCAGACCGAACAGCAAACTGGAAGCCGCCTACCACAAGGCCGACAAGGCCATTGAGAACATCGTTGACCTGTTACAAGCCGCCTGATGTACTTTGCATTGTTGAACTATTTTTGTCTACAAATGAAGATTGAAGAATCTATAGCGAACGTTATGGCGCCAACGCTGGCTTATTGTCCAGCGACCGAGTTTCACTAATTCACAAGCATTCCAGCCCCCACATGGTGAACACACGATGCCCTCTGGCCAGCGGCAGGAGGCCAGATACTTTTGGCACGCCTCCTTCGTGGCAAATTCCGATTGGATCCATACAGGTTCTTAGGAAATTCCAAACGCGGCACACCCCCCACACCACCTCTTGTGGCTTGCAGAAGACTCCGGACAAGCAAGAGCAATCTGGCCGTCAGCGTATACATCCGGGGCGTTTAGACCAGAACCAGCTTCTGCCAGCGGCACCGTGGAACGCCGGAGAAGTGGGACCGCCCTTGACATGGAGTCTCCATCTCCAGGTTTCAACCCGCCGCCTTTCCGACGATGGTCGTCTAGAGCCCTTCTAGGGTTGCTACAGACTCTCGTTCTTTGTCCTATCGCGGCGGGAGAAATACTTTCAGTCTCGATTGCTTTGGCGGACCTCATGTAGAATTGCTCTGGCTAAGACAGCCTTGCCGTGGAAAACTTTTCCTCGAAGGACATAACGACCTCGGACTCTGCGTCACGGTCCGTCCGGACGGACTTGGCTTGCATATTTCCTGAGCCGAACAATATTTCCCTTAACACGCCTGATGTCGACTATGGGTCCGCCTGCTGCAGGATCTTCTTCGAGTGCGGCGTCTCGGCAATCTTCGGCGAGCTACCATGCGGGACCTTACTCCAATTCTGAAATTGCAAAGGCGATTCGGAAGGGTCCGCCGACGATGTCCTCGGCAGTGGCAAGGACAGAATCCAAGGCGGATTTGGATCATTTTACGATACAAGCCAGGGGATGGCAGCCGACCTTTTTTTCGATACGAATCCGTTTGAGACCAACCTCACCTAGATCTCGCCGGCCTCCTTCTCGTGGCCGGTCGCGGAAACATTCGGCCACTCACTTACACGGGCTTGCCGAAAGGACACGGTCCTTCGGCTTCACTCAGGATAAACTCCGCGGAGAATTCCGAGGACGATGGCAGAGTCTTCTATGCACTTGCTCTACGCCACTAGGTAAACCAGCCCGAAGTTCCGGATGGACCGCCTGCATGTCGGTTCGATGACTCAATTCTCTACGGAATGGATTCTGAGGCTCTGCGGGTTGTCCCAAAGATGGGGCCGGCCATTGGACTGCACCAGGTCCTCGTGGGTCACATGCTTGCCGAGCCGCAGGACAGTTGCTAGCAGGACCCCGATATCGGACGAAAGCGTCGCCGCCTCCATGTAGTCGGTGTCCAGCCTCGATTTGAGCGGCACAATGGATTGCCGATAAAAACTCTCGAGACGCCCAGCAGGTACCTTGCATAAAATGTGCGCCTCGTAACGGAACGCGAGAGTTGCGGCACCGGTGACTCCGGGACGACATGCCATCGGGGCGGGATCATGGTCGGGCAATTTAGGACGGGGGCCAACCAGGCTCATATCGCCGCGCAAGACGTTATAAAGCTGGGGAAGCTCATCCAGCTTGAAGCGACGCAGATACCGTCCAATGGGCGTGATTCTCGGATCGCCTTTGGCGGTATGTCCGGGGCCGATCGCTTCGGAATTCTCCACCATGGTACGAAATTTATAGATCGTAAATAGTTTGCCATGCTGTCCCGCGCGTTGCTGGCGGAAGATCACGGGGCCCAGAGAAGTCAAGCGGACGGCGATCGCGATGATTCCCAAAATTGGAGAAATAAGAATGAGCGCGGGGGCTACGCACGTAAGATCGAACATCCGCTTCCAGATGGAAGCGCACCAGGGACTCAGCCTGGAATGAAGTCTCAGGTCTCTCGTGCCTGTTTCCGTTTGCGGCGATTTTACGCTGGAAACGAGCCATGGAACATCTCCATGGGTAGCAGATGGGGGCGTGGTAACGAGGTACTCCGAAGCAGAGGGGAAGTAAGGTTCGGTACTCAAGTCTGCGATCTCCGAATTCATCCAAACAGACGTTCTCTTAATGTTTACGACTAAGACTAAGGTCCCCACGAATTTAAGGATCGAGCACCCGGATTCAAGCAGTCAAGCTTCAACCACCCGACTCGAGTTCTCTGCTAGGCGCGAGACGATTGTCGTATTCACTTTTATCCATCTTCTGTGAAAGATGGATAAAAGTGCGTGCAATTTGAGGAACCACGGGCGTGCAAGGGTTGTGGTTCCCGGACTTTTATTGAGGCAAGTTGCTGATGGTTAAAATCTACACGGATAGTAGCAGCGATTCAATAATATTTTGCGGTTGAACGGGACTGTATTCGAGGTATCAACAAAGTGAAACACAACAGTTCCATTCCGGGAAAATACTTTGCGCAGAGGTAAGGAAGCATAATAAATCCGAAGGTTCCGAAGATTCAGAAGATCAAATTCGACTGCGGCGGACTCGCAGCATTTGGCGCAATTGATGCATCTTCATGGCTGTCTCCGGGTCTTGCATCGTATGCCGATAGGCCGACTCGAGAATCACCCAGAAGCTGGAGAACATGGCCCCCAGAATGAAGGCCAGTAGCGTGAGCAGAGTCCGTGGAGGCCAGGAACGCCGATCGGGAACCAATGCCGGGTCGACGACTTGAATCATCTGACCTTGTTTGGCTTCATCCACCTTGGCCATCTCATATTGCCGGGTCATAAATTCAAAAAGCGTCTCCTGATAGCGGACATCCCGCATTCGGCGGAGATATTCCAGGCTCGCAGCCGGCACCTGAGAGGTGGGAGTCAGGACATTTTCATCCATGGCGGCGGACTCTGGATGGCCTTTTTCAAAATCCGCCAACTGCGCCCGCAATGCGGCAATCTGAGACTGCAGCGTGACCACTTCCGGGTTCTGGTCGGTGGCGGAGGTGCGCAGCGCGCCCAATTCCACTTCGCTGGCGGAAATCTGCGCCTGCAGTTGCATGATGGTGGCAATGACGGCCTGGGCCTGGCCCTGGGGCTGAATGATTCCCGTCTTCTTCTCGGTCTCTTCCAAGGCAACTTCCGCATCGGTCAATTTGTTTTTCTCTTGCGTGACTTGCTGCTCGAAAAACATTCTTCGCTGGGCGGCCGATGTGACTGCCAGATGGGACATCAGATCGTGCAATCCATCCACGTATGCATTGGCCATCTCCGCGGCCCGTTGGGCGTCGTGGTCCTCGACCGAGATGCCGATCAGAGAACTTTTCTCCGAGAGAATCTTCGTATTGGACTTCAATGCTTTGCGCGCATCGCCCAACTTTTTTGCTTTGTAGACGCGCATCAGGTCGAAGCGCCGGATGATTCCATCCATCACATTTTCGCTTTGCAGCAGCCCAATGTATAGGTCGTCCGGGTTCTTAAGGCCCAAGGCACTGGCCGCGCCGCCGCCGGCCAGCGATGCCAGCCCGCCAAGCTGCCCCAGCATCGCCATCCCGGAGCTCTCTTGCTGCTGCGGAGGCAACATGGTTGTGGTTGCGGTAAAGGTGACTGGAATGACAAGGACCACGATGGCGGTGAGCAGCGCGGCCACAAAACTGAACAGAAGAATGAACCGCTTTCGCGCTCCCAGAACCAGGGCGAGATCCAGCAGGTCCACGGAATCGTCGGGACCGGCTGCAATTCCCTGCGAAGCCGCCACGGAATCCGCTCGTTCCGTGGCGACAGGTTCCGCGTTGGTGTCTGTTGGCATCATGGTCATGCTAAACCCTAGAGTCCGAACAGCGTGAGGGCCGCTGCTCCCAGCCCGAACTGGGAAAATACCGTCGACCAGTCGGTCAGCCCGCGGAGCACTGTGGTTTTGTTGATGCTGTCCGGAACCACGACTGTATCGCCCGGATAGGCGTATTTGTTGCCAAACTCGTCCGTGAACAGGGTCCCTCCCGCCGTTTGCTTGCTGATGACGGAGCCGTCCGCGCGGATGACAAATTCGTGGCGCTTGTCGGCGTTGCGTGTGGTTCCGCCCGCGACTTTCAGATAATCCTGGACATGTTCCCCGCGTCGATAGAGGAAGGAGTTCTGGTCGTAGACGGCCCCAACCACATTTACGGTGGCGGGAACGACAGGAACGATAAACTGATCGCCATCTTCCAGCGGCAGATTCGGCAGCGCATCCAGGCCGTGGCTATAGGGAGTCAGGTCCAAGACGATGCGCCCGGTCGCGCGCATTTTCCGCAGGGTTGTGACCAGTTCCCTCTGGCTTTGCACACTTGTCCCCAACGCCGCCGCCGCTGTGGGGTTGACGATCGAGCCAGCCGTGTTCGCCGATGCGATCTGGATGTCCCGCTCCAGAGAATCGACATATTCATCCAGCCTTGCCTGCTGCAGGCGCTGCGTCGACTCCCGCAAAAACTCCGAACCGTAGAGGTATGCTTTCGGGCTCAGTCCTCCCGCGCGCTCGACCACATCTCGCAGCGTTTCTCCAGGCCCGACACTATAAATTCCGGCATGGACCACCTCTCCCTGCAGACTGACATATTTCACCTGCTGCGCCTGCGGCACCTGAATGTCGGCGGTGGAAAATACGGTGACAATGTCGCCCGGCTGCAGTTCCATGTTCTGCGATGGGTCATGGTCCAGCACCGCCTGCCCCAGACTGAAGGGAACCAGAGAAGTTGCCAGCGTATGGGGATCCGTCCGTTCAATGACGGCATAGCTCCAGTCGATGCTCGGGGCCGTGCGGAGAAGCTCATTCTGAATCGGAAACTGTCCTTGCGAAAACCGGTCGCCGGGAGGAAAATAACGCAGCGCAGGAGTCGAATTTGTCCTGGAGCGTGCCTGGTTGAGGGTATTATTTTGCAGGCCACCGAGGTTGTTTCCAGGGAGGCTGCCGTTCTGCTGCCCGCTGCCGCTCTGCTGCCCGCTGCCGCTCTGCTGCCCCAAATTGGATCCAAGGGCTTGCATTCCTTCCCCAGTAGCGGAAGAAGTCTGTTGCTGCTGCTCCCCACGCTGTGTGCCCGCCAACGAGGTACCGGTCGAGTAGGTATTGCCATTTTGCTGTTGTCCGGACGATTGTGCCTGTGTCGTTGGTTGGAACGGACTGGGCAGATTGGCGCGATATGCCGAGAACAGAGGCGTATATTCCGGAGCGGGGAGACCAAGCGCGATTCTTCGCTGCCAGTATCCCCGCGTTTCCAGCGCATCCTTGTCTGGAATCAGATCCAATATCCGCATCCCTGGCGTCCAGCGATATCGCCCTGGATTGGCGACATTGCCCCGCAAAATCACAGTCCGCTCAAACTGTTGCGCCATCGAAGGGATGCGTAGGATGTCTCCGTCGCGCAGAGGCGTCTCCATTCCCGCCGTGTCCAGAGCAAGTTGGAGCGTCTGGCGCGTCCCGTTCCGGTTGGTGCGGTCCAGTTGCGCGTCTTGCGTGGACGCCATGGTGGCCAGGCCGCCGGCCAATGCGATCGCCTGCCCAGCCGTTTCCGTTCCCTTTAATTCATAGATCGCCGGCACATGGACGCTGCCGGCAATTGCAACTTCCGGCCCCACGGCGGGAATGTAGATGACATCGCCCGGCAACAGCGGCGCATCGTGCGATTTGTCGCCATCGATCAAAAGATCGTAGAGATCGAACGTCGTCACAACCTTCCCGTCACGCCTCAATTCAATCCGCCGCATCGATCCTTGACCGGACGGGCCGCCGGAAAAAAACAACGCATTCATCAGCGTACTCAGGGAACTGACCGTATAGCTCCCCGGCTGCCGGGCATTGCCAACGACGTAAATCTGGATGGAACGTAACTGGCCCATGTTGACGCTCAGGTCGAAGTTGCGAAAGACGCGTCCAAGCTGCGTCTTCAAATAGTCGTTGAGCTGCTGAAAGTGCAGGCCCGCGACCTCGACGTTGCCGACCTGCGGAATATAAATATCTCCCGCGCGATCGACCGTCGCATGGACGTTGAAGTTGACCTGACCCCACACGCGAAGCAACAGCTCGTCGCCTGGACCGACGACGTAGTCTGAGGTGACCGGAGTGCGATCGATGGGCGCGAACTGGGCCGCATTGCTGGAAAACAGGTTCGCGCCGAAGATGGGCAGCACCGCCCCAACCGAGCCCGCTACCACCCGCTGAAATTCCGTGAGCGGCTGGTTCTGTTGCAGGCCTGCGTACGGGCTGTATGGCTGGTTCACATTTGGGAACTGGTCCACGTAGGTGGGAATATTTTGACTGATCCCGTTTCCACCCATGGCGGAAGGCTGTGGTGGCTGGCTTCCGGCGCCGTATGCGCCCTGTCCCGTGGCGTATGGGTTGGGATTTGTGCCTGCGCATTGTGGGGATGAGGCGTTCGCCGGATTGGAACAGTCGGTCGTTTGCGAAGTCGAGCTTCCACCCATGAACTGGGCGCTCGCCGCCATCGATCCTACACACAACAGCGCTGCAACCAGGGAGAGTATTCTGCGTAGCATTTTGAGGTGACTCTAGTGTAAACGGTGGGCCAGCCCAAACCATTCACGGGGTTGAAAAACAGGGGTCGTCTGTGCCGCAAACATGTGGATGCAACAGCTATCGAGCACTCGTGGAGCTTCCAATATCTGCTACTTGACGATACACGATCGAGTGTCGATTGTGTCCAACATTTCCGCGATGCCGCTGGTTTGGATTGATGAGGGGGCGACTGTTCCGAAGCGGGACCACGGACTTGGCTCAGGCCCCGCGTGGCACATCACAGTAAAATCGGGAAATGCTCGAATGCTTTATCCTGAACCCGCGGAAGGCCCCAAGTGAATCGCCTGCGCTGGACGGTGCTGAAAAACGCGACCGCAAACATCGCGCGCGGCGCCGCTGGAGCGGCGCTCGATCTGGCCCGGTCGCATGGGAATCGGAGGCCGCGTGTCCTTATGCAGCACCACCGGTTTCTCGTCAACGCAAACCACCGGTTCGCGCTCTGGCGGCGGTTTTTCGTAGATGATATTGAGCGCGTCCTCCATGCGGGCGATGCACTCCGGGTCCAACTTCGCCACGCGCCACATTCTTTTCCCGCGCGACTTCAGGTCGTGGCTTTCCAGCAACACCCGAGCGGTCTCCCGGCCCACGCACGGGACCGGTTTGCGTTGGATCGCTGCCGCGCAACAACTCCTCCAACTGCCGGCGGTTCCGCGCCGAAAGCTCGACCTGAAACCTTACGCCTCTGCCCCTGACACAGCTATTCAGCCAGACCTGGCCCGCGCCGAGCATCTACAATGGTTACCTATACATGCGGTCACAGTATTGGATATGTTGTGTTCTGCGGAGCCTTTTCACCGCGGATCGCGACTCTGGCGAGATATTCCGGCGTACAATCGAATAAAAGGGGCCGAATTGCTCCATTTCCGTGCGTGTACACTGCGGCACAAGGTGCGAGGTAGTGTTTCGAATGACGAAGGTTGGTGTCGCCGAAGGGAATCCCCTTTCTCTGTGGAGATGGCAAAAGGCCGCTGCGCTGTTGGCGGCGGTTGCATGTTGCGCCGCCGCAGTCGCGCAAAGCAGTTCCACTCCCCAGACAACGCACCCGAGTACGCCCGCGGGAATCAACGTCCCAGCTTCCACGATAGCCGGAAGCAGTGCGGCGGAAGGTACTACCCGGACATCGCCGGAGCCGACAGGCGAGACCGGCAAACGGGCCCAATCCTACTACCATTTCGCGCTTGGCCATTTGTATGAGGAATCGGCCGAACAGTATGGGCGGCCCGAGCTGGCGGTGCAGGCGATTGAGCAGTACAAGCTGGCCATCACGCACGATCCCGATTCGGTGTTTTTGCAGAACAGTCTGGCCGACACGTATTTCAAGCTGGGGCGCATCCGCGAGGCCATAGAAACCGCGCAACGGGTGCTGAAGACCCACCCGGACAATCTGCAAGCCCACAAGCTGCTGGGTCGCGTCTATTTGCGCTCGCTGGGCGACACCGAAAATGGCCAGCAACCCGGTCCGATGCTGGACCTCGCCATTCAGGAATTTCAAAAGATTGTTCAGATCGAGCCCAATCAGGTGGAAGATCGTCTGCTGCTGGGGCAGCTATTCACGCTGAAGCACGATACAGCGGACGCCAAAGCGCAGTTTGAACAGGCCCGACGGATCGACCCCAATTCAGAAGACGTGGTATTGAACCTGGCACGGCTGTATGGGGAGCAGAACAATCTGCCGGGGGCCATCAGCGTGCTCGAAAGCGTCCCCTCGGACGACCGTACCTTCAAAATCGATCTGGCGCTGGCCGCTGCATACGATCAGTCCGCGAACTCGAAAGCTGCCATCGCAGCCTACCAGGACGCGCTGAATCTGCAGCCGGACAACCTGGATGCGCAACGCGGCCTGGCGGAAGATATGTTAGGCAACGACCAACCCGATGCCGCCCTGAAGATATTTCAGGGGGTCGCCGCCCAGGACCCGGAGGATGTGCGCTCTTTTCTGAGGATCGCGGAACTGGAACGTACGCAGGGGCATTTGAAGCAAGCCGAAGCTGCATTGGACCATGCCAAGGCGCTCAATCCAGATTCGCCCGAAGTGCGCTACAACCAGGCCTTGATCGCCGAAGCGCAGGGCCATCTGGACCAGGCGGCGGAACTGCTGCAGCAACTGGCAGACAGCACGAAACATGTCAGCGAGAAGTACACATCGGACGAGAAAAACAACCGCGCCATCTTTCTCGATCGCCTGGCCACCGTGTATCGCAACCAAAGCAAAACGCAAGAGGCCATTGCCGTCTACAAGGAAATGATTGCCTTGGGTGGCGACGCCGCCGAACGCGGGTATCAGGGCGAAGTGGACGCCTATCGCGATGCCAAGATGCTGCCCGAGGCGACAGCCGCCGCACAGCAGGCCGTGCAGGCCCTGCCGAAAAGTGTCGACCTGCAATTGACGCTTGCCGGACAACTGGCAGACACGGGTAAGACGAAGGAAGGGGTCGCGCTGGCCAAAGCTCAATTGAATGGGACCAAGCGGGACCGCGTCGTATGGCTGACGCTGGCGCAGATTTTTACCCGCATGCATAAATGGAAAGATGCTGGGTCGGCCATCGATCGGGCGCAAAAGTTCAGCAATACAAAACAAGAGACGAGCTTGATCTACTTCCTTCGCGGAGCGCTGCAGGAAAGGCAAAAGCACATCGATGCCGCCGAACAGGAATTCCGCCAGTCGCTGGCACTGGACCCTGACAACGCGCTGGCGTTGAATTACCTGGGCTACATGCTGGCGGACCACGATCAAAAATTGAATGAAGCGCTGCAACTGGTGCAGCGCGCGGTCAAACTGGACCCGGAAAATGGCGCCTATCTCGATTCTCTGGGATGGGTGCATTACAAGCTGGGGCAATATGAGCTGGCCCAAGAGTCGCTGCAAAAGGCGATCACCCTGATTCCGAAAGACCCGACGGTCCACGACCACCTGGGCGAGGTGTACGCGTCGACCGGGCACCTGCAGCAGGCAGTCGCGCAATGGGAAAGCTCGCTGGCGAACTATGCCGATTCCGCCCCAGCTGACGCGGAACCGGCGGACGTAAACAAAGTGCGCAAGCGGCTGGACAAAGCCAAGGTCAAGCTGGCGAAGGAAGATGCGCACGCCACCGTTCCGATCCGTCACTAAAACTTTCAATCTCTCATGCAGGAGACCTCGCTCAGCGACTGTGCAGTGATCGGCGATGCGGCCGATCCCATGACGGCGCGAGAGCACACGGAAAAGCCGCATGCGTACCGCTCCGCCTTTCAGCGCGACCGCGATCGCGTCATCCACGCGCGGGCGTTTCGTAGGCTGGCCGGCAAAACGCAGGTGTTCACTCACCGCGACTCCGACCACTTCCGCAGCCGCCTGACCCATACCATTGAAGTTACCCAGATCGCCCGCACCGCCGCGGCGGCGCTGGATCTGAATGAAGAACTCGTCGAAACTCTGGCGCTGGTCCATGACATTGGGCATCCGCCATTCGGCCATGCCGGCGAACAGGCCCTGGACCGTCAACTGCAAGCGTACGGCCTGCGCTTCGACCACAATTTGCACGCCTTGCGCATCGCGGAATATTTTGAGCAGCGTTACGCCGGCTTTCGCGGACTCAATCTGACATTGGCGGTGCGCGAAGGCATCGTCAAGCATTCACGCGATTATTCGCTCACCGAGCACCCGGAGTTGCAGCCGTACATGCTGGACGAATTGCCGCCGCTGGAAGCGCAATTGATCGACCTGGCCGATGAAATCGCCTATCTGACCGCGGACATGGACGATGGCGTGGAGGCGGAGATTCTCTCTGTCGAAGATTTGCGTCGCAATGTTTCTCTATTTGAGGAGTTTTATCGAAAGATGGAACTGCGATATCCGGATGCCGCTCCGAAACTGCTGTTCCATGAAGCGCTGAAGCGTATGCTGAACGCACTGGTCAACGATCTGGTCGTCACCACACATCGCCGCGTGACGGAAGGCGGAATTCAATCGCTGGCTGCGGTCCGCCACGCCGGGCGTCGCTTGGTCGCGTTTTCCGACGCGATGGAGCAGCGCCGCCACCAAGCCAAACAGTATCTTCTGCAGGAACTGTATCACGCGACCTATCTGGAACGAGACCATGCCCTGGCGGAAGAAATTATCGCGGGGCTCTTTCAATATTGGATGCGGAACCCGCTCGAATTGCCCGCCAGCCACGAAACGCAGATCGCCAGCGAAGGCGCTCCCCGCGTGGTGGCCGACTACATTGCCGGAATGACGGACCAGTTTATTGCAGACCAGTGGCGTCATGTGCAGGCGTCTGCAAAGATATAATCCCTAACAATCCACTGGCGTCCGGCTTCGTTCGCGCACTGTCGATCCATGCTGTGTAGACCATGTCGCGCAACATGGTGGCGCCCGCAGCCAGCCGCTCCGCGGTAAAGCTGCGGGATGCCGCCGATCCATGGCCGGCGAACCCATCCTGCTTGTCAAAGCGATAGACCTGCGCGACCTGCGAGTGTGTGGTCCGCAAGTAGAGCAGAAAATCCTGAAACGGCGCCTCAAGGATGCGCGCGGCGGGAACCAGCGGCTTGACGTCCTGGGCGCGAAGATTGTCATGCACGAATTCCGTTTCAAACCGGCTGTGGATGCCATGATCGCGCGTGAAGCGTTCCGGATTTTTCGGTGCCACCCAGCCGTTGTAGTTGATCGTCGTGTGCAAGGGCTGCGAGCCGTCCGCAACATAATGGCCGAGACATCCGATGTCGTACAGGACCGCCTGCTCTGCGCCGTAGGTGTCCCGATGCGCGTCGCGTAGCGTTCGATAGTCGCGCATGTCCACTTCAAGCCGCTCAAAGTCTTCATTGGCCTGCCAGGGCAGCAAACCTACGTTTTGTGGAGTGAGCCGGTCGGCCAGGTCCGGATGCACGCGGTCAGCGGCGTACAAATCGTCGAGAAAATCGTACCGTTGGGTGGGTAAGCCGTTGGGGGCGGCGAGGTCCGCCAGTTCGAGGTCGAGAAAATGCTCCGGAGCACCCGCAGAACTTAGCTCCGGCGCTGCCAAGGAACGCCACCGGTCTGGCTCCGGGCCCAGATATTCGATTTCATCCAGCGCCTGCGGCGTGCGCAGGAATGCGGGCATATTCGCGGGCAACTTCTGCATCGCCACACGATTGATAATTTTGTGGCCATCTCGACCCCAGGCAAAAGAAGGCGGTGCGGCAAAACCTAGAAAGAATGCCAGGACGAGGATGCACACGGCAGATGGCAAACCTAACTCCGCCTGGAAGCGCTGCCACCAGGCGTCAAATTGCGCCAGCGAGCGTTCGCATTGCAGCTTGTGACGCTCACGCTTGTCGCGGACCTTGCGCCGCAACTCTTCTTCCAGCGGATCCAATAAGTCGAAGGTGATGTTAGCGGGCTGGAAGCGCGCGGGATCGGCGTGGGTAATGTAGTGCACCAGCGATCCCAGGCCAGTCGCTCTCGGGATTGGCTCCGGCCGCCGGCCACGCGCCAACGCCGCCACGTAGAGGCCAGCCAGCATTCCTGTCGCGATCGATTCCGTGTAGCCTTCGACGCCGGAGATTTGACCCGCGAAGAGAATCTTCGGGTGGTCGCGCAGTTGCAGCGTTTCGGTCAGCAATCGAGGCGCATTGATGTAGGTGTTGCGATGGATTTGGCCGTATCGCAGAAATTTTGCATTCTCCAGGCCCGGGACCAGTCGCAGCACCCGCGCCTGTTCGCTGAACTTTAAATGGTTTTGAAATCCAACCAAATTGTAGGAATCCGCCCGCTGATTCTCGCACCGCAGCTGCACCACCGCCCACGGCGTCTTGCCGGTTCGCGGGTCGCGCAGGCCCACCGGCTTCATGGGGCCGAAACGCGGCGTATCTCGCCCTCGCCGGGCAAGTTCTTCAATGGGGAGGCAGCCTTCAAAGTACGTCAGCTTCTCCCACTCCTTCTCCTGCACAGACTCCGCCGTCACCAGGGCATCGTAAAAGCGGTCGTACTCTTCCGGCGTCATGGGGCAGTTGATGTAGTCGGCGGTGCCTTTGTCCCAGCGCGCCGCCATGTAGACGCGCTCCATGTCGATCGACTCCGCATCGACGATGGGGCTGATGGAGTCGTAAAACGCAAGGTGCTCGCTGCCGGTCAGTCGAGCAATGGCATCGGACAGCGAAGGAGAAGTCAATGGCCCGGAGGCGACCACTGTCCATCCGTCAGCAGGATCGAGCGTGGTCACTTCTTCCCGATGCACGGCGATGCGCGGTTCCGCGGCGATGGCTTCAGCGACCATCCGGGAAAACTCCACACGGTCCACGGCCAACGCATGGCCGGCGGGCACAGCGGAGGCGTCTGCGGCCTGCAACAGAATCGATCCTGCGCGGCGCATCTCCTGCTTCAGCAGCCACGGGGCGGTGTGCTCACTTTCCGACTTCAGAGAGTTGGAGCAAACCAACTCGGCGAAGTTAGCAGTCCGATGGGCTTCCGTTGAGCGCACAGGACGCATCTCGTACAAATCAACGCAGCAGCCTTGACGGGCCGCCTGTAGCGCCGCCTCGGGTCCAGCCAGCCCTGCGCCGAGTACGCGAATGCGTGGAATGTTTTCTGTCATCAGGAGAAAACTTCGAACTTCCTCCATGGTACCGGCTGGGGAGTGCCGGGCGCTCGGAAAGACCCGTGCGCCGCGATTTGAGATGCAACGAAGAGTAAGGTAATAGAGAGATTCGACGCGAGTGACACTGAAAAACCTGGGTGCCCCAGGTCTCGATTTTGAGACCTGGGATTCTAGACCAACGAAAAATCTATCTGCCCATGATGCTGCTCTACAGTCTGGCCCTGGCGGCCGCCATTGTTCTCGCCTCACCGTATTGGCTTCTCCGTATGGTGTGGAGCGGACGCTACCGTCACGGCCTGGGTCAGCGGCTGGGACTCATTTCGCCGGATCTCCGTGGATTTGTCGGGCAGCGGGCGACGATCTGGATCCATGCCGTTTCCGTCGGAGAGGTCCTTGCCGCAAGCCGTCTGATCGAAATGTTGCAGGGTCTCGATCCGGAGTTGCCGGTTGTGATTTCAACGACGACGAAGACCGGACAAAAGCTGGCGCGGGACCGCTTCGACAACTCCCAGCGCCGCTCCGACCAATCAGGATCGGCGTCGACCCGCGTTTTCTATTACCCGTTGGATTTTGCGTGGACCGTGCGACGGTATCTCAGGGCGTTAAGCCCGCGCGCACTGGTCCTGGTGGAGAGCGAGTTGTGGCCGCGCATGCTGGTGGAAGCGGAGCAAGCCGGCATTCCCGTCATTGTGGTCAATGGGCGCATCTCCAATCGATCACTGCCTCGGTATCGCGCCCTGCGCGCGCTGTGGAAGCCGCTGCTTCGCAAGCCGACGCTGGTGCTGGCGCAAAGCGAAGACGATCGTCGTCGCTTTGTGGAACTCGGAGCACCTGCAGACGCAGTGCGGACTGCGGGCAATCTAAAGTATGACGTGCGCGCCGCTGCGGAATTGGCGATCACGCGCGAGCTGCGCACGCATCTGCCCCAGTCGGGCAAGGTCATCGTCGCTGGCAGCACGCTCGAGGGCGAGGAGCGACTTCTTCTCGACGCATTCCGGGAATTGCTCCGGAGTTTTCCTCAACTGACGATGGTCCTCGCGCCGCGACATCCAGAACGTTTTCGCGCCGTGGACAAATCGATCGTCGACGCGGGTCTTCCCCTGTTCCGCCGTTCAGACTGGGTGCAACAGCCGCAGCCAATCCCGGCAGGCAGCGTATTTCTTCTCAACTCCGTCGGGGAGTTGGCCTCCGTGTATTCGCTGGCCTCGGTCGCCTTTGTCGGAGGCAGCCTGGTGCCAGCAGGCGGACACAATCCGCTGGAACCTGCGCAGTTCGCGGTACCCATTGTGATGGGCCCATATACAGAGAACTTTCGCGGCATGGTCGCGGCCTTGCTGGAACAGGAGGCCATTCGCGTGACGCCGCCGGAACGGCTTTGCCACGCGCTGCGGGATCTGTTGACCTCTCCGGAAGCGAAGCCGATGGGCAGTCGGGCTCGCCGAGTGTTTGAGGAGCAGGCAGGCGCTTCTGAAACATGCTTCGATGCCATCCGGGAAATTCTGGCTGCGAATCAGAGTGCGAAAAAAAAAGGATGCTCCGTAATGGGCCGCCGAACAAAGACTCCCTTGCAGCGGGCCCTGTCCCCACTGCTAGGGCCGTTCGCGTTGCCTTATGCAGTCGGGTTGCTTGTCAAAAACTGCGCCTATGACCGACGCTGGCTGCAACCGCACGCCCTGTCTTGGCCGGTCGTCAGCGTCGGCAATCTTTCCGTCGGCGGCACTGGGAAAACTCCCCTGGTTCTGCTGCTGGCAGATCGCTTGTCGCAGCGCGGCTGGACCATCGATGTCCTGAGCCGCGGCTATGGGCGCGGCAGCAGGAGGACAGCGCGGGTCGACCCACTGGGAGAGCCGGAGGAGTTTGGCGATGAACCTCTCCTGATGGCTCGCCATGGGCTCTCCGTGTATGTGGGCACCAACCGCTTTGATCCGGGGCAACTGGCCGAAGCGGGCGCGAAGGCCGACTCGGTTCCTTCTGGAAAACTGCACATTCTCGACGATGGTTTTCAACATCGCAAGCTGGCCCGTGCAATCGATATTGTCCTGCTGCAACGCGCGGACCTGGCCGGCAATTTGCTGCCGGTCGGGCGGCTGCGAGAGCCTCCCAGCGCGTTGCGTCGAGCGGACATCTGCGTGTTGCGCGCAGAGGATGCGGATTTGTCCGAGCAGGCATTGCGGTGGATGGGCCGGCACGGCCAGAATGCGGACCCATCCAGTATTTGGATCGTGCAGCGTCGCACCGCACTTCCGTCGGCCCCGAACTCCATTCCAAATGCGCTGGCATTCTGCGCGATAGGGGACGCCAATGGTTTCTTCGATGGATTGCGGCAGACGGGAGTCGCGCTGCAATCGACAATTGCCTTTCGCGACCACCACGTCTACAACCTGAACGATATAGAAGGCTTGCGAGCGGCCGCGCACCTTTATGGAGCCAGGTGCTTTTTGACCACGGAGAAGGACAGCGTGCGCCTCCCCAATGCACTGCGCACTGAACTTGAAAAAGAAGGCCCCCTCATCATTGCGGGACTGGAGATTTCACTACGGGAGGAGCAGCGTTGTATCGACTCGCTGGAAACGCTCCTGAAGGAACGGCTTCAACTCCGCCCGCGCAACGTGCGATGATGAATCGTTGCCCACTCAATCTCAAACTCTGCGAATCCTGGTCGTGCGTCTGGGCGCGATGGGAGATGTCCTGCACGCGTTGCCGGCGGTGACCGCCCTGCGGGCCGCGCTGGAAAGAACTCAGCCGGCCAGTTGGATCGGCTGGGCCATCGAACCGCAGTGGGTGCCCCTTTTGTGCGCTGACTCGGCGGAAGCGGCCTGCAAACGCGGGCCGCGGATGCCCGTCGTGGATCAACTGCATCGAGTGGCCGCGAAACGCTGGGCACGCAGACCGTTTTCACCCTCGACGCTCCGCGAAATCCGACAACTGCGCGACTCGTTGCGAGCGCAGCACTATGATATTTGCATCGATCTGCAGGGCGCGATCCGGTCGGCATGGATTGGGCGCATGGCCCGGGCACCACGCATGATCGGCGAAGCCAATCCGCGCGAGCCGCTGGCGCGCTGGCTGTTTCGCGAGCGCATTGAGACCATCGGAGTCCACGTCGTGGAGCAGGCCATGGAGGTCGTGAACGCCGTATTGAACGAGGACCTCCTTTATCAGGCGCCTGTGTTGCCTGTCGATCCCGTTGCGGAGAGTTGGTGCGACCGATGGCTGGCAGAGCGGGGAGTGGAACGATTCGTAATGGTCAATCCCGGCGCGGGTTGGGGCGCCAAGTGCTGGCCCGCCGAGCGCTATGCGTCTGTTGCAGCGGAACTTGCTCGCATGGGATTCGCAGCTGTGGTCAACATCGGGCCGGGTGAATCGCAATTGGCGGACGCTTTTCCCGCCGACGACCGCGCGCGCGCATTTTTGATGAGCGGCGGCATCGGGGAGTTGATCGCCTGCACCCGCCGCGCCAGCCTGTTCCTTGGCGGAGATACCGGTCCACTGCATTTGGCCGCCGCGCTGAAAATTCCAGTAGTCGGCATCTATGGGCCGACGAACCCGGCCCGCAACGGCCCCCATGGGACTCGATCGCAGGTCTTGCGACATCCTGCGAGCAGGCGCGATCATAGCCGGAGAAGCGAGCCGGAGGCGGGACTGCTGACCATCGCAGTCGACGATGTCCTGGAGGCTGCGCAGCAATTGCTGCAACAGCAGGCAGGCACGCAATGAGGCGCGAGACATTCAATCGGCGATGGAAGAAAATCTCGCGGCGTATTCGCGTGCCACTCGGCTTTCTTTCCGTCATTTTTTATTTTTGGCTGGCGCGACCTTCTTTTCGGTCATTGTTGTTGAGCCTTGTCCTGGTTGTACCGGGAATTTTTCTTCGCAGTTATGCCTCGGGCCACGTCACAAAAAACGTTCAGCTTACAACCACCGGACCTTATGGCCATACACGCAATCCCCTGTATTTCGGCTCGATTTTAATTGCATTCGGGTTTGCCGTGGCAGCACGCAGCCCCTGGATTGCGTTGATTTTCCTGGCGCTGTTCCTCATTGTCTATTGGCCGGTGATCCTGGCCGAAGAAGAACATCTGCGCGGTCAGTTCCCCGCCTACGAGGCCTATGCAACTCGTGTGCCGCGGTTGATTCCGCGGCTCGGCCGCCCACAGGCCGGCGCCGACGGAAAGTTCTCTTTTGAGCTTTACCGCAAACATCGCGAATACAATTCGATTTTGGGCGCCTTGTGCATGTATCTTGTTCTGGTAGCCCGCATATTTCTATGGCGTTGATTGCCAAAGCCGGCAAGTCGATTTTCTGTCCTCAGCAAAGACAAATGTAACGAAGAAAAGGAACATGCGAAATTTTTTAGCTGCCTTTGTCGCCGGACCGATCTTGCTGGCTGCCTTGTCTCCGCCGGTGCGCGCCCAGGCGCCGAGTCTTGCTGCGCCAAACGCACAGTTCCAAATTCCAGTGAATGAATCGCTGACATATGCCGTCGATTGGCGCGTGTTTCCTGCTGGAACGGCCACATTTCATCTGCAGGCGAAGGGAAACAAAGTGCATGTGGGGGCAACCGCGGCATCCATCGGCACCGTGAATCTTCTCTTTCCGGTCAGCGACCGATACGACAGTGTTTTCGACCGGCAGACCGGCTGCTCGTTCGAATATCGTAAACAGATCCAGGAAGGACGCCGACGGATTACGGGCCTGATGCAACTGGACTATGGAAGCCATCTGCAAAAGATCAGCGAAAAAAACCTGGTCTCCGGGACCTACAAGCAACAAACGTCACCAATTCCAGGCTGCGTGACCGATGTTCTTTCGGCAATCTTCTATGTTGGGTCGCAACCGCTGCAGATTGGTCACAATCTGTATTTTCCGCTGGCCGACGGAGGCCACGTCGTCCCCGTTACTGTCAAGGTGGAAGCAAAGGAATCTGTAATAACGCCGGCAGGAACATTTTCCGCGGTCCGTGTGCAGCCGACGGCCGCTGCCGGCGTCGTAAAGAACCGAGGGGACATCTGGATCTGGTATACCGATGACGCTCGCCATCTTCCGGTGCAGGTACGCGCGCATTTATTCTGGGGCACCATCACCATGCGGCTGAACAGTTTTAGCGGTCAATAGCCCACCTCAGCAGAGCCGTTCTCCAGACCCACGATTGACCTGGCGAGACTCTACGCTTAAAAGCCCGTGGTTAAAAGTCTCGATGCCCGCGCAGTCTGATTGGAATCATTTCCACAGAGATTGTTCGTAAAATTGAGTCATGGCGCTGGGAACACGCAAGGGTCGGGAACGGCAAGAGGATTT
>JAJYUB010000064.1 GCA_021792795.1 Acidobacteriota bacterium
AGCCCGGACTGAACAAGCCCTCGACCAAGCAATCGCAGAGGCCCTTCAGGAAATATCTGCAGACAACGCACAAGCCTGGTTCAGACTCACCCTCAACTGGGTACAGTTATGATGAAAATGCTCTAGATGGTTTGCAGGCGGGACCAGGTGCGGCGGAGGGCTCGGACCACCCATCGCGTCATGAGAATGGCAATCACGATAAAGGCGATGGAGATGCCCGCGGCGGTCCAGGGATGCTGGGTCAAGAGCCAGGTGAGTCCGATGGCGATGCCATCTTCGCCGGCACTCAGAGTGATATTTGAAATGGGCTCGGGACTGGGCGTAACCACGGCGCGGACGGCGGTCTTCGAGCTATGCGCCACCATGGCGATGGCGGCGCCACCCAGAGTTGCCAGCAACTGCATCTCCGGAGAGAGATGGGAACTGGCGCGATAGGCCAGCAGTCCGGCGACCGGAACGCGGATGAAGGTGTGCAGCGCGTTCCAGATCATGTCTAGCCCGGAAATTTTGTCGGCGATAAATTCGGCGACAAACAACGTTCCGCTGACCGCGATGACGACCCAGTTGCCGAGGATTTCCAGGCCCGGTGGGAGAGTGACCCAGGGGGTATGCGCCAGCAGGCCCAGGGTCAGCACCGTGGCGTAGACGTTGAGCCCGGCGGCAAAGCTGGCGGCGATGATGACGGCCGCAATTGTACTGGGTGTGAAGACTGTCACTTGCAGCGAATTCTACCCATTCCCGCGCCAATCGTCACTCGAACCCGAATCCGCGGTTTCCGGCGGGGTTTTTCTCTCACGTACAATTAAGGCAACAGCACACTTTTGTGGAGGCCCGTTTTGCGGCGATGCCGTTGATTTTTCTTGCTTCAGTCTGGAACCATGGGTCCATCTCCGGTTCGGTGCCAGCCGGTCGCGGAGTCCTCTGCGCCGCGCTGTTCGCACCACGCCATGGGCTTCTGCATTACCTACACGAGCAGCAGGTTGCCAACCAGATCTTCGGCCATCTCTACAGTTGGAACTGGTTCGATGCGTCGCTGCTGATTCCCTATTTTGCGCTGATGGTGATCCTGGCGTTTTACGGAATCCATCGTTACCAACTGGTTTGGCTCTACTACCGTTACAAAAAGAACGCGACACGCGAGGCTTCGGAACACTTTACCGAGCTGCCCTTCATCACCATTCAGTTGCCGATTTTCAACGAGCAGTTTGTGATTGATCGACTGGTCGATGCCTGCTGTCGCCTGGAGTATCCTCGCGATCGCCTGGAAATTCAGGTGCTCGATGACTCGACGGACGAGACGCAAGAAGTGGCGGCGGCAGTGGTGGAGCGCTACCGCAGCGGATTGAACGGCGACCCGCAGCCGATTGCGTACATCCATCGCACCGATCGCCATGGATACAAGGCGGGCGCGCTCGACAATGGATTGAAGACAGCGAATGGCGTGCTGATCGCGATGTTCGACGCGGACTTTGTGCCGTCGCCGGACTGGCTGATGAAGGTGGTGCATCACTTTTCCGATGCGAAGATCGGCATGGTACAGACACGCTGGACGCACCTGAATCGCGACTACAGTTTCTTGACGCAGGTGGAAGCCATCCTGCTGGACGGACATTTTGTGCTGGAACATGGCGGGCGTTCGCGCTGCGGCGTGTTCTTCAACTTCAACGGCACTGCGGGGATGTGGCGCAGGACAGCCATTGAGGAGGCGGGCGGCTGGCAGCACGATACGCTGACCGAAGATACCGACCTGAGCTATCGCGCGCAATTGAAGGGATGGCGCTTCAAGTATCTACAGGACGTGGAGTGTCCGGCGGAGCTGCCTATTGAAATGACGGCGTTCAAAACGCAGCAGGCGAGATGGTCTAAGGGCCTGATCCAGACTTCAAAGAAGATCCTGCCGCAGGTATTTCGCGCCAAGCTGCCGTTTCACGTGAAGCTGGAGACCTTTTACCATCTGACGGCCAACATCAGTTATCCACTGATGGTGCTGCTTTCCATTTTGCTGATGCCGGCGATGATCATCCGTTTCTATCAGGGGTGGTTTCAGATGCTGTGGATCGACCTGCCGCTGTTTATGGCGTCGACTTTTTCGGTTTCCTCGTTCTACCTGATCTCGCAGAAGGAGTTGTATCCGGGCAAATGGTATCGCGCGTTGCTGTACCTGCCGTTTGTGCTGGCGCTGGGCGGCATCGGCCTCACCTTGACCAATGCCAGGGCCGTGTTGGAGGCATTGTTCGGAATCAAGAGCCCATTCAAACGCACGCCGAAGTACCGCGTGGAAAAGCGCGGCGAGAAGTCGCAGGCGGCGAAATATCGCAAGCGGCTAGGGCTTCTGCCCGTGGTGGAACTGCTGATCAGCGCGTACTTTGCCCTGACCATCTGGTACGCGATTTCCAACGCGAATTACATCACCATTCCATTTCTATTTCTCTTCATGTTCGGCTATGGCTATACGGCGGTGTTGAGCGTGACGCAAGGCATGTTCGACCGTTTTCGGACGGGGGTTGCCAACCCGGATGAGTCTTCGCCGAAGCCGTTTCCGGTGGGCGTGTAGAGTCAAAAAAAAGCGCGCTCCGAAGGGCGCGCTTTTTGGGGAATGCAAAGTTAGAGTTTACCAGCGGACGCCGATAATTACCGGAACAAGCGCGGCGTTGTATCCGGGCGGGAGATTGCTCTTGGGGGTGTAAAACCTCTCGTATCGACCTTCTACAAAAAGCTTAAAGCGACTATAGGATGAGAGGCGGAATTCGACGCCGGTCCCGACGTCGAACATTCCCTGATTGCTGGACTCATGGGCGACATTGACGCTGCCTGAGCAGCCGCCGTACCCATAGCCATAACCATAGCCGTAACCGTAGCCATACCCGCACGGCACGATGACCGGCGCTGTAAACGTAGTAAGCTGGCGTGAAAACCCGCCACCGCCGATGACGTATCCATCCACTCTGCCACCACGAATATAATCGAATTTTGGATTGAGCATGGCTGTCCAGATATGCTCATTGCCTCCGGGAACCTGGGCGGTGGATATGGCGAGATTCGTGGGGACCCCCATGCGATTGAAATTCCATTCAGCGAGCAGGCTGAGACGATCGTTGAACCTTAGGCCCCCGCCCAGCAGAACATTGAATCCCGTGTTCGCAAATTTTTGCGTCCCGGCCGCGGGCGCAGTGACGCCGCCTCCACCCTCAAAGACAAAATGTTTGCCCCAGCCTTCTCCCTTATAGCGGGGAGGGGTCACTGGCTGCTGGTATTGATTCTGGCTGTAGCTGTAGCTTCCGTTGTACTGGGGGTTGGGGGCGTTGTATTGAGGGTTGGACTGGGAGTTGTATTGGGGGGTATAGCTGACGTTGGAACTGGAATACGTCTGGGCCTGCAGGCCGGCAGCAAGAGGCAGTCCACAGGCTAACGCCACATACCCGGTTCGTTTGAGAGCGGTCCGCAATGTTGTCTTGAGAGTCGTCATAATATTCTCCGTTATCCTCCATGCTCATTGCCGATTGTCCGGTCGGTCCCAGCCGTGCAATTCCAGGCATCCTGCTCAATCGGATGCCGCTGGACTTTGGCGAGATGCTCGATGCGGTCCGTCCGGCACAATCGTCGTGTTTGCTGCTCCTGAATCCCTTCCAACCCCGTTTAGACGAGCGACCGTGGAAAATGTTGCGGAAGTTTCCAGTAGAATGCAGCAACCCGGTTTCTTATCACGCAACGGAGGCCCCAGGATTTCGATATTGCCGAAACAGGTCTCCATGACATGGGGAGGACGATGGGACGGTCATGCGGAGGAACGCGGACTTGTGCGCCTCCATTTGGCCCGCCCCACGCCCAGAGCCGGCGTTATTGAATATCGAACTGCTCCGGATGCAGGCTGGCATCGCTTTTGACAATGACAGTTTTGCCGGACATTTCCTCCATCTCGCTGAGCCAGCGGCCATTCGACAGTTTCAACTGCTTGACGACCTCTGGATTCACACGCAGGAGAATATCGCCGCGGTCAATTTGACGATACATTTTGCGCAACTCGACATAAATCTCATTGCAGACCGTCAGCGGCCCTTTGACCATGCCGGTCCCGGTGCAAACGGAGCAAGGAACGGACAGGGTACGCTCCAGCGATTGCTTGACGCGTTTGCGCGTGATCGCCACCAGGCCGAAATCGTTGAACTGCAAGACCTTCGATGGGGCGCGATCGGACTTCAATGCGTCTTCCAGCGCCAGCATCACTCGATTGCGGTTCCTGCGTTCATCCATGTCGATGAAGTCGATGACGATGATGCCTCCCAGATCGCGCAGACGAATCTGGCGGACAATCTCTGGAATGGCGTCGAGGTTGGTCTTGAGAATAGTGTCTTCCAGGCGCGCTGTTTTGCCGACGTATTTTCCGGTGTTGATGTCGATGGCCACCAGCGCCTCGGTCTGGTTGATGACGATGGAGCCGCCGGATTTGAGCCACACCTTGGAGCGCAGCGCATTGTTGATTTCTTCCTGAATGCCGAACTGCTCGAACAGCGGCGTTTCCTTGGTGTAGAGCTTGACGCGCCGCACCAGGGAGGGCTCAAAGCGGCCGAGAAAGCGCAGGACCCGCTCGTAGTCCGCCTCGGTGTCGACCCAGATGGAGGAGAAATTGTCCGTGACCTGATCGCGCAGCACGCGTTCCACCAGGCTGAGATCGTGATAGATCAGGGCCGGAGGTTTGGCGTTCTCCGTCCGCTGGCGAATCTCCGCCCATAGGGTGAGCAGGAAGCGAATGTCGGCGCGAAGATCTTCCTCACTGGCGGTGGCGGCGGCGGTGCGAACGATAAAGCCACCGGAGGCCGCCCCTTTTTCGCTGAGAAGAATATGCTTCAGCCGCTGACGTTCTTCATCGGAGGAAATTTTGCGGGAGACGCCAACATGATTCACCGTCGGCATAAAGACCAGGAAGCGGCCGGGCAAGGCGATGTGGCTGGTGATGCGCGCGCCTTTGCGCGCAATGGGTTCCTTGGCGATCTGGACCAGAATTTCCTGGTTGGGCTTCAACAGGTCGGTGATGGCGGGCAGGTTGGTGGTTTGCGCGGTGGCGCGACGCATCCGGCCATCTCCGCGCTGGCCGCGACGCTGCTGGCTGCGGTTTCCGCGCTGCCCATTGCGGCCTCCGCTGGGACGGCTGCGGGTTGCATCCGCATTTGCGGGCTGGCCCCCTTCCGCTTCGTCCTCTGCGGAATCCGCAGCATCTTCCAGCTCGATCTCGCCCATTTCGGCGGTGAAGGCTTCGTCTTCGCTGAAATCTTCCTCGACTTCCAAGCCATCCGCCGATGGATCTGCGTTTTCGTCGTCGAAGCGGGTGCGCTGTTCAATGTGCCGATCGCGCACCAGCTCGCTGAGCAGGCCGCTGTCCATCTGCACGTCCAGCGTCTCTTCGATTAGATCGTCATATTCC
Source organism: Acidobacteriota bacterium (assembly GCA_021792795.1). Taxonomy (GTDB): domain Bacteria; phylum Acidobacteriota; class Terriglobia; order Terriglobales; family Acidobacteriaceae; genus JAKAAZ01. The sequence continues at coordinate 5,420 of JAJYUB010000064.1, forward strand.
GCTTCGTCCTGCAGACTCTGCGCCGCATACGCTTCCGGCTCTTCTCCCTCGATGATTTCTTCTTCGAGATTTCCGAGCCCGGGATCGAAGACGTGCTCATCGCGATCGGAGGTCGCGTCCTCTTCTTGTTCTTGCGCGCTTTCTTCCTGGGCGGTCGGGGTGTCTTCGGCGCCAGTGGACGCACCGTGCGCGCGGACGGATTCAAGCGCTTCCGTCTGGGAGAAAACGCCTGCCACGGCTGGATGCGAATGCGCCGGTTGGACGATCGAAGCGGCCTCGCCGAGAAACGGCCCAGGATGGGGCGTGGCTTCTTGCTGTGCCTCCGCAACCGTTTCGTGGCGGGAAAATTCCGGCGCGGGCGGTTCAACGACGCTGCTTTGCCGATAGGCGCTGGGCGTGGAGGGATCGAAGCGATAGGACGCAGTCGCTTCGGTGGGCTCAAAGTTTTCGGAAGCCGCGGGCCCCTCCACGGAGCCTGCCCTGAGCGGAGCCGAAGGGTCCGCCGTGGCGGACTCCGGTCGGGATGACAGATCTGTGTAAGCCGGTACGGGTCCCTCGTGCTCGCATACGGGCAAGGGATTTTCATCGACTGGGGGATGCGTCTCGGCTGGAGGCTGGGGGGCAGGAGCCTCGTCGACAATCGGCCGTACCTCCGCTGCCAGAGAGGAGAAGCTTTCCGCCTTGGGCGAGGACGCTTCCCGCAAGCGCTTGTGACGGGAAAGGGATTCGCCGGGCAACACGTCGCTGCCATCCCATGCCAGCGGTCCTACCACCATGCTGGAAGGCTGGAATGTGGGTTGCAGCGCGGCTGAGGGTGTTTCTTTTTGCTGCGTGGCGGCCGATGGCGCGGCAGAATCACCGCGACGATATTTGGAGAGCGATTCGCCGGGAAGCACAAATGGCACCGGTTCGGAGCGGGAGGGTGCGGAGTGGGAACGCTCCTGCTGGGGCGGAGCCGATGGCAGCGTAAACTCCTGCGGCTCCATCTGGAATTCCACATCAGAAGTATCTGTCTCGCCTGCAAACTGCATGGCTTCGGGGTGATGGTTCGGCTGCGGCTCAGTGGCTGCCGTCTGCACATTGGAAGGCGACCGATCCTGTCCGCCGGAACCGCCGCGACCGCGCCGGCGACCACGCCGACCGCGCCAACGCCGTCCTCCCGGCCCCTCTTCGTCGCCCGGCGCGCTGGAGGCTTCGCGGGCGGACAGATTCCCTGCCGGTTTTCTTTCGACGGAAGAACGAAATGCGGGGTCTTCCCCACCCGGTTGCGGTTCCGCATCGGCTGCGCCGCGACCGCCATTGGGGTGGCCGCCAGCCGAACGCCCCCGGCCGCGAGAACCGGGCGCAAGGGAGACATATTCCTCGCCGTCTTCCTGTTCCTCGGCAAAGTCGGTGACGTAGAGGAACGCATCGCGCTCCAAACCGATATCGACAAATGCCGACTGCATGCCGGGAAGCACGCGGGTGACTTTGCCTTTGTAAACGGAGCCTGCGAGGGTGTATTCGTTCTCGCGTTCGTAGTAGATTTCCGCGAGTTGGTCGTCTTCGACAACCGCAAGGCGGGTTTCATGAGGGGTGCTGGAGATATAAATTTCTTTTGTCATGCTGCCTCATTCCAGTCCGGAGCCATTGCAGGCCGCGGACTCGGGGTATGGCGAGGCAGATTTCCGAGCGCTAGGGAGTACCGAGCGCGGCGACCGGGACAAGAGCGGTTGAATCGAGGGATTGTTCTGAAGACGCGGCGGACGTGAAACTTGCTTTCGGCCAGAATGGAACTCTCCCGCCGGAGCGGGATGGCGGTGGAAGCGAAGAATCTTGACTGCGACGTGAAAGAACGGCACGCAAGGACTTTGTGGCCACTGCTTCCCCCATGAAGGGTGGGGCCGTTTCCAGTCCAATTACGTGTAATGCGTGCATTCGATCGAACCTGCCTGGTCTCGGTTGGAATCTGCCTGACCGAGAAAAACTTCTACTTGCATCCATGCCATCGGACGTTCCGATACGGCGGTCGGATGCGCGAATCTGAAAATCTGACGCGGCCTGCTTGTGCGCCAGAGGGAGTGCTAAACCATTTTCCCTGTGCCCGGTTTGCTTTCACTCCCAGGTCAGTCCGCCACGGGTCGCCACGGCGACAACCTGGGGCACCCGGAAACAGGGGTGTTGCTAATTCACAAAGCGGCTCATGCGGATGTTCATGACGATGCCAAGGGCCAGGAACGTAAACAATACCGATGAGCCACCATAACTCATTAAGGGCAACGGAATCCCGGTGACCGGCATAAAGCCGATGACCATGCCCACATTGACCGCGATCTGAAAAATCAGGACGGCCACGACCCCCATGACGATCAACGTGCCGGGCAGGTCAGCGGCGGTTTGAGCGTTTTGGACCAAACGCATCAACAACAAGAAGTATAACAGCAGGACAAGGACGGCCCCCGCCAATCCATGTTCCTCGCAAAAGGCGGCAAAGATGAAATCCGTATATGGAATGGGAAGAAAATCGCCCTGGGTCTGGCTCCCCTTCTCCGCGCCCTGCCCCCAGACGCCGCCGGAGCCGACCGCAATCAACGATTGCCGGATTTGATAGCCGCTGCCGCGGGGATCGTTGTCCGGCGCGAGAAAACTGGTCAGCCGCGCCTTTTGATACGGTTTCAGCACCTTGTACCAGGCGGGAACAAGGGCCAGCGAAGCGGCCAGAAACAGAATCGCGGCCTGGCGAAAGCGAATGCCCCCGAGAAACAGGCCCACCAGCAGGACTGGCGCGTAGGTAAGAGCGGTGCCAAGGTCCGGCTGCTTCATCACCAGGAGCATGGGGACGACGACCATGGCGATGGCCTTAAAGATGTCTTTCCAGGTGAGGTCGCGGCCGCTGAGATTGGTGAAGAAGCGGGCCAGCACGACGATGAGTACCAGCTTGACCCATTCCGAAGGCTGAAAGTGAATGCCCCCTGGCAGGCTGATCCAGCGTCGGCCGCCCAAAACTTTGGTCCCTACCGCCAGGACCGCCACCAGCGAGACCAGGCAGATGCCATAGGCCCAGACTGCGATATCCAGCAGGATATGATAGTCGATGAGCGACAGGACAAACATGCTGACGAAGCCGCCCGCCAGCCAGAGCATCTGCTTCTGGTCGAAATTGACGAACTTGGTATGCAGGGTGGCGCTGTAAATTTCAAGCACGCTGATCACCGACAGCGCCACAACAAAGCCCATCAAGGTCCAGTCGAAATCGCGATAGGAAAGAAAGCGGCGCATGGGTTAGTGGGGTCCCTCAGTCGGATGTGGCGCAAAAAACCGCAGGTCCCTCCGCTTCGGTTGTCCGCCTCGGCGGACCGACCTCCGGTGGGGATGACAAACCGTATCACTTGTCATCGCTCGGCCTTGATCGCCATCATAAGTCATTTGCGACCTCCGGTCCGAGGCGACGGAGGCGGCGCAAGGAGAAAGGTCCCAGCTTCGAGCGTCGCTCCCACAGGCATGGGGAAGGCAGCGGCTACCCGCGCCGGAAGTTTGTTCGCGGCGGCGGGACGGCTACCCGCGCTGGTCCAGAGCGCGGCCATTTCAGTCGGAGGCCCGGTCGCGAGGCGAGGTCTCTGTAAATTGCCTACGGTCTTTTGTTTTGTTGCTGTGCTGGGCGCGGATTTCTCTTTCACGGTCACGGGAACAGTCGATGGCGGCTTGCCGGCATCGGGATTGGTCTTGGCGGCGACTTGCACAAGGTTGTTATCGCGGCGGCGTTGCTTATTGACGTAGGCTTCGATGACGCGGGCCGCCAGGCGAGCGCTGAAATATCCCTCCGAGCCGTTCTGCCACATCACGACCACGGCAATTTCGGGGTTTCTCCGTGGCGACATGCCAACAAACCAGGCAGTATCGTTCAGCTTTGCGCCGCCGCCCACGGACGCTTTATAGGCATTGCTGACAATTTGCGCGCTGCCGGTCTTGCCGGCGAAGTCGATGCCATCCAAATGCGCGAAACCGGCGGTCCCGGCAAAACTGACGACCTGGGCCATGGCGTCGGTCACAATCTGCCAGTTGGCAGGATCGATGGGGACCACTTGATCGCCAGAGCCAGGAAACCGGTCCTGGTAGTAGTCCTTCAGGTCGGCGGGAACCTCATTCGGGAACACGACGTGCGGGCGTTTGAGAACTCCTCCGGACCCGATACCGGCAATGGCGCGAATGAGCTGAATCGGCGTCACCGCCAGCGCACCTTGCCCGATACCGACTGAGATGGTTTCACCGGCAAACCACTTCTGATGGTAGTTGCGCATCTTCCATTCCGGCGAGGGCACGATGCCGGCAGCTTCATTGGGCAGATCGATGCCAGTTTTCTGGCCCAGGCCGAACATGTGGGCCCATTTCGCGATCATGTCGATGCCCATTTTTTCCGCCAGGGTGTAAAAGAACACGTCGCAGGACTGGTAAATGCCTTTGCCGATCTCGGTGATTCCGTGCGATTGATGGCGGGCCGAAATCCAGCACTTGAAATATCGCCCGTAGAAAACGGCGCCGCCGTGGCAGTCGACCTTCAATGTTTCCGCTATGCCTTCCTGCAACCCGGCAATGGCTTCAATAATTTTGAACGTGGAGCCGGGAGCGAGTTGGGCCTGGATGGCTTTGTTCATCAGCGGATGGTCAGGGTCGGTAATGAGCTTGTTCCACTCGTCGCGATGGATGCGGATGGCGAACTGATTGGGATCGAAGGTTGGATGGCTGACCATGGCCAGCACTTCGCCGGTACGCGGATCGATGGCTACGATGGCGCCTTGCCGAGCGCCCAAAGCTTCCTCGGCAGCCTCCTGTACGTCCAGATCGATAGTGAGTTTAATTGATTTTCCCGGCTTCGCGGGTTCGATGCCAAGCGCGCCCAGTTCGCGGCCGTGGCTGTCGACGATCACATCGCGGGAACCGTCCTGACCGCGCAGGATGGGGTCGTAGGACTCTTCAACACCGGAGCGACCGACAACGTCGCCCGGTTGATAGAAGGCATAGCGAGGATCGTCGAGCATGTCTTCAGAAACTTCGCCGACGTAACCGATGAGATGGGCGGCGAAGCCGTTGCTGGGATAAAGCCGCCGCTGCTCCTCAATTGTTTCCAGTTCGGGCAGCTCGTTTGCATGGGCCGCGATAAATGCCTGCTCGTCCGGCGTAATGTCCTGTTGCAGCGGGATGGGCTGATATTTGGGCTGATGGCGATAGCGCAGCAGCACAGCGCGCAGCTGATCGGGCTGCATGTGAAGGCCCTGGGCGATCAGCGGAACATCGCCCAGAAGATCGTGGGCCTGCTCTGGAACCAGGAAGCAGGTGACGGAAGGATAATTGTCGACCAGCAGGCGTCCGTCGCGATCGTAGAGCTTTCCGCGCGGCGCGAGAATGGGCACCTTGCGAATGCGGTTGGCCTCGGCAAGCGCGCGGTAATTCTGCGCCCCCAGCACCTGTAGCCTCCACAAGCCGGAGACAAGTATCACCAGGATCAGTGCGATGACGTACTGCATCGCCGTCAGCTTGATCGATGGAATTCTTTCGTCTTTGTTATATGTGCCAGCCATGGGGAAGGGTTGACTTCAGAATACTCCGGAATTGCTCAGCTATTCCCGTTGCCGCAGGCGGTCGAGCAGTGCAAAAAGAACTACCCCTACCAGCCCGTTGACCAGGGCGCGAATCAGATCGTGCAACCCGTACCACTGTTCATGAATGCCGACCAGTCGGCGCAGGATCAGCAGATGGAGGATGCTGGCCAGCAAGATGAAGGTGAAGTTCATGATCAGGCGAGTGCCGGGATTGTCGACATCGACCCGAAGGCCGATGGACGCAGCGAAATAGCCGAGAACGCAATCGACGATGCCGTTGATGCCAAGCGGTAGGTGGGTCATGGCGTCCTGAACGATGCCGATGACCAGGCCAAGCAGCGTTCCGCCGATCGGACTGCGTCGCGAGACGGAAAAATAGATCACGACCAGAACCGGCAGATTCAGTATGTTGAACGAGGGAAAGCGCAGCGGCAGGTACACCTGCAAAAAAATAGCAATCAGGGGGACCAGAATCAGGACGAGCGGGTGGAAGCGGTGTTCCTCCATTTCTCGACGCGAGCGCTGGGGCAAGAGTGCCATGGTCAGTTCTGCGGCTCCTCACCGGTGGTGGGCTGGGTGGGGGCAGCCAGGTGTTGCACCGTTTTCGGATGCTGGGTTGCCGTGGTTGCGCTTGTTGGATTCGAATGCGTGTTCGTCCTGGGCTGCGCCGTTGCGGGCTTCGGTCCTGCGGTTGCTGGGACAGACTCCGCAGGCACTGCGGTGTTCGAGTGTCCCGCCGAAACCGGCGCGGCTTGCGCGGGAAAGACCCGATTCGGATACGCAGCCCCTGGGGTGAGAACGGACGCCGGCGGTGTCGCGTCCGGCGTGAACTGGTCAGGATGCAGAGAAGGCGGGGGGCGCACCGGGGAGGGCGGAGTATTTGCGTTGATGGGTTTTCCATCGGGCCCGACGGTTGCGGGCGGCGGCACGCTGGGGAGCCGTTGCGCCAGAACATCGGCCGCCTTCTGCTCGCTGGTCGCAATGTCCTGCTGCATGGTGGCTGGCATGGTGTTCTGGGTCTCTGTGATCACCAGCACTTCGTCCAGCCGAGACAGGTTGACCGCAGGCCGGACCACCACGGCAACATAGGGGTCGTGCTCCGGATCGTTGACCACGCGCTCGACGGTCCCGACTGGGAGCCCGGATGGATACACGCTGTCGCCTCCGCTGGTGACAACTTGTTCGCCGGGTTGAATGCGTTCATCCGGCAGGACGTCGATAATTTCCGTTTGCCCGGCGACGTTGCCGCGCAGAATGCCGCGCAGCCGCGTCTGCGTGAGGACGATGCCGAGGCCGCTGGTTTCGTCGTTGATCTCCAGCACCTGGGCGGTGTGCGGAAACACATCGCGCACCTTGCCGACCACGCCGTCGGGGGTGATGACCGGCATGTCGGTTTTGAGGCCGTCTTTCGAGCCTTTATCGATGACCAATACGCGCGACAGATCGGTGCCGCTGGTGCCGATGATATGGCCGGCGACGGTTTTTGAAATATATTGCCGCTGAAACCCGAACAGCTTCTGCAGGCGCAGTCCCTCGCGTGCATCGACGGCCAGCGAGGATTGCTCGATACGGATCCGGTCCAATTCCGCCTGCAGTTGCTGGTTCTGCCGGCGAACGTGGCGCAGATCCACATAGTTGTTCCAGGTGTGGCTGACGCCATGGCCCACCGACAGGAGTGCCCGCTCAAACGGCGAGAAGACGGTGACCGCCCAATAGCGGATGAGCCGCGTCTGCTGTCCATCCTTACCGGTGTTGGGGCGCCGAACCTGCACGGCGAGGCCGAGCAACTGCGCCAGCACGATGGCCAGCAGGACCAGTGGATTGCGGTAGCGGCTGAGAAAAGATTCCATGAGGCTTGAAACGGGCTGCGAGGATCATACCGCGCAGCCCGGCGGATCATTGGGGGGAGGGCAAAAATTAATCGATCTTGATCTTGCGCAGCAAACGAAAATCGGACAGCATTTTTCCCGTGCCCAGTACGACAGAGGCCAGTGGATCGTCGGCCACGGAGACCGGCAGTCCGGTTTCTTCGCGAATCCGCTTGTCCAGGTTCTTGATCAACGCGCCGCCACCGGTCAGCACAATGCCGCGATCGCTGATGTCGGCGGAAAGTTCCGGCGGGGTGCGTTCCAGGGCAACGCGAATCGCGTTCATGATGGTGCTGATGCATTCCGCCAGGGACTCGCGAATTTCGCTGTCGTCGATGGTGATGGTCTTGGGCACGCCCTCAATCAGGTTGCGGCCTTTGATTTCCATGGTGACGGGTTTGTCCAGCGGATAGGCGGAGCCAAGTTCCATCTTGATATGCTCGGCGGTGCGCTCGCCAATCAGCAGATTGTATTTGCGCTTGAGGTAATTCATGATGGCTTCGTCCATCTGGTTGCCGGCCATGCGGACCGAGCGCGAATAGACGATGCCGGAAAGCGAGATCACCGCGATATCTGTAGTGCCGCCGCCGATATCGACCACCATGTTGCCGCCTGGCTCTGTAATGGGAAGGCCCGCGCCGATGGCGGCCACCATGGCCTGCTCGACCAGGTAGACCTCGCTGGCCTTGGCGCGATAGGCGGAATCTTCCACGGCGCGCTTTTCTACTTGAGTGATTTCCGACGGAACGCCGATCACGATGCGCGGATGGACCAGCATCTTGCGGCCATGCGCTTTTTGAATAAAGTAGTTCAACATCTTTTCTGTGACTTTGAAGTCGGCAATGACGCCGTCTTTCATGGGACGGATGGCGACGATGTTGCCGGGGGTGCGGCCCAGCATCTCCTTGGCTTCTTTGCCCACAGCTTCCACTTCGCCCGTGGTCTTGTTCAACGCAACGATGGAAGGTTCATTGACAACGATGCCCTTGCCAGCCGCGAAGACAAGCGTGTTGGCCGTGCCAAGGTCGATGGCCAGGTCGCTTGAGAACAAGCTGAACAGCGAACGCAGATTGTGGCTGCGTGAGGAGCGAGAGTGATAGCCGTTAGAGGACATTCAGTGTTGTACGAGCCTTTTGGGGGAATCGTGTTGTCTCTCATTGTACGGCCATGCGGGTTCGCCTGCGGATGGAACGTTGGCCCAGGGGAATCGGGGAAGGTATCAACCGCGGGAATGCCCCGGTGTTTGGAGCCCGGATTGGGAATGAGGGGTAGAAAACGCAGGTTTCACCGCTGCGGCGACTCGCGGGGCGATCTGCCTTCGGTTGGGTCGCCCAGGCGACCAGGGATGACAGGAATCGAGCGTTGCCGCGTCAGTTTTTGCGACGCCAGCGCGTAACTTTAGTTTCCTCGACGCGATGGGCCGGAGTCGCGCTTTTTCGCGGCCCGCAGTGGGGCTTGCGGTTCGGTCATGCGTTGGGGGTCGAGGATTTCGGCGATTTCCTTTTCGCTGAGGAGATTTTTCTCTCGGGCAAGTTCGACGATGGAGCGCCCGGTGGCGATGGATTCCTTGACAATTTCCGCCGCTTTGGCATAGCCGATGTAGGGATTCAGCGCAGTTGCGAGGGAGACGGTGCTTTCGGCATACATCCGGCAGCGGGCGCGATTGGCGGTGATGCCTGCGACGCAATGCTGGTCGAACTGGCGCAGCATGTTGGCGAGAATCGTGATCGATTGCAGGACGTTGTACGCCATAGTCGGCATCATCACGTTGAGTTCCAACTGGCCGGCTTGCACGGCATAGGCCACGGCAGTGTCATTGCCGATCACCTGGAAGCTGACCATGGCGGCCAGCTCCGCCATGACGGGATTGATTTTGCCCGGCATGATCGAAGACCCGGGTTGCAGGCTGGGAAGAACAATTTCTGCGAGGCCGGTGTTGGGGCCAGAGGCGAGCAGGCGCAGGTCGTTCGAGATGCGGATGATTTCGAGCGCGAGCGAGCGCAGCGCGGCGCTGACGTCGGCCATGCAGGCATTCGACTGCATCGCCCAGCGCATGTCTTTCGCCGGGAGCAGCTTTTGGCCGGAGAGCTTTGCGAGCTGCGCGATGGCCTGGACGCGATACTTCGGGTGCGTGTTGATGCCGGTGCCCACAGCGGAACCGCCAAGGCCAAGTTTGCGCAGGCCGTCGGCCTGTTGGGCGATGTTGGCGCGCGCTTTGCGGATGGCGACGCCGTAGGCGGCAAATTCCTGGCCGAGGCGAATCGGGACGGCATCCTGCAGGTGCGTGCGGCCGGACTTGAGAATGCCGTCGAACTCTTTGCCCTTCTTTTCGAAGCTGGCGGCGAGCGATTCGAGCACCGGGTACAGCGTTTCAAGCGCCAGCAATGTGCCCAGCCGCATGGCGGTGGGAAATACATCGTTGGTGGACTGACCGTAGTTGACGTGGTCGTTGGGATGGACCTGGGCATACTCCCCGAGCTTGCCGCCGAGCAGTTGATTGGCGCGGTTGGCGATCACCTCATTGGCGTTCATGTGGAAGCTGACGCCGGCACCAGCCTGAAACACGTCGACCAGAAATTCCTCATCCCACTTGCCGTCGATGACTTCCTGCGCGGCTTTCGAGATCGCGTCGGCACGATGCGCGTCGATCAGGCCGAGTTTTTTGTTGGTCTCGGCGGCAGCCCGCTTGATCAGGCCAATGGCGCGAATCAGCAAGGAATGCGCGCGCATCCCGGAGATGGGATAATTCGCAACCGCCCGCGCAGTCTGCGCACCGTAGTAGGCCCGTGACGGAACCTCGATAAAGCCGAGAGAATCTTTTTCCATGCGTGTTTTGCGCATCAAAATTTCTCCCAGGCGTCTAAAACTCCCGCCAATGTTGGTAATCGCACGTAAGTTCCCGTAGACGTGGGCTCAGGTGATTTTCATTCATTAACCTCTTTCAGGTTCTTTGGCGGTTTCCGCCTAGCAAGGGTGGTCCCCTCATGTAGGGTACGCAGCAAGATATGCTCGAGCATCTTCGGAAATTCTCGGACAAATAGGTAGGAGTCCTTATTCACGAGGCCAAACTCTTCCGCAAATGGGCCGTGCATTGCGACCGATGAAAACCGGCGTAGCCTTTCGACTTCCTGTTCTATGGCTTTCGGGTTGCCGGTTTTTGCCGTCCTGTAGACATCCATAGCCAACTCATATAGCCACGGAGCATCTTCGCGCACCACACTCGCGGCCATCAGAATGGTGACCGGGTCGCTTGGGTCACCCGACATATGCAAAAGCTCTTCAAACATCATCGGATGAAAACGGCGCATACGTCGGCGGCGAGAAGGGTCAACTCCGTCCGCCAACCTCTCTGCGACGCGCGATGGTAGAGCCTTCATTTCCTCCGCCAATTTAGCAACCGCGCTCTCGTCTGCCTGATCTTTCACATTGGGGCGAGTGTGACCCTGTGTAAGTTTCTTAAGAAGGCCGGCTTCGGTTGCCTTGAAAACTTCAATCTGACTTTTGACTACATCCTTGTCGAGCTCAAGGTTTGGAACCCGTTGTGCGAGTTGGTTGACCAGTTTGGTCAGATCCTCAGCACTGTCGTCCATATTCATGAACTGGTAAAAAGGTCCGACCGCAACGCGGCTCAGCGGGACGCCTAATGCGACCCCTATGACCTTGGTATCCAACCTGCTCTTCGCCACCCCTGCTTCGAAAAGTATCCACGGTCGATCCAAGCTACGCTCTGTGAACAGGCAAACGACATCCGAGGTCGCCTGAAGCTGAGTCAACAAGCGCCTGTACCACTCGTCGCCGAAGTCAATGCCGTCTGTTCCCTTCTTATCGGAGGAACGAAACGCTTTAATCATTCCAGCACTTACGCTCTTAAGCAACTTGCCGAAAGCTTCAGCAAGCTCCGCATCTCGCGCGTCGTGGCTGATGAAAACCATCGGACTGGGCTGTGTCGTCGTTAACAGGTCGGAGCTGTCTGCCGGCGAGCCGTCGGGCTCGATAATTACGCTCCTCAAGTGGCTTTGCCGCCTCGTTCCCTGCTTAGCTTTGCTGACCATAAGATCTCCCTGTTGCCTCCGCAATAAGCATACTTCCTCCAAGGGGTTGCATTGGCGTACTTCGTCACCGCGTGTGTGATCGCGACCACATGAGCCGTCCGCCGCGACGGTCTAAACTAGTATGTTCGACTTTCTTCGAGGAGAACACCCATCATCATGGCTACGATTCGCCGGCAGGATTTTATCCATAGCATCGCCGACGGGTTGCAGCACATCTCCTATAGGGATACTGTTGAATCCATTGCCAAGGTGGAACGTGGGGCCATTCGAACTGGCAAGATCGGCGTTGAAAACCGCTCCGGCGAGTGCTACAAACGGGTATGGACAAGACGGTGCGCATCTTCGACAGCTTGGAGGAGATGAAGGCTGAGGAATACCGATATTGGCAGAGTCGCCCGGTCCATGAGCGTATGCGCGCCGTAAAAGAACTCACCCTCTCCGCGTATGCAATGAAAGGGCCGGGGTGCCATGTTCGACGACTTCAAGGACCTGTTGTCTGTCTTCAACGCTCACGGGGTTAAGTACCTGGTTGTCGGCGGACATGCGGTTTCTTTCCACTCGCAGCCACGTGCAACGAAAGACCTGGATATTTTTATCAAGGCCGATCCGGCGAACGCGCGCGCGACGTATGCGGCGCTGGCGGCATTTGGTGCGCCGCTCGGTGGAATCAGCGAGAGCGATCTTGCGGACCCGAAAAAGTTCATCCGCTTTGGAGAACCTCCGGTTGCGGTCGACCTTCTCCCCGGCATCGACGGCGTAAATTTCGATGAGGCGTGGGAGAGGCGGATCGGGGAGGTGATCGACGAGATAAGCGGCCTGACCGTATTCTTCATTGGCAAAAATGATCTGATCGCTTCCAAGCTTGCAGCGGGCCGAATGCGCGATCTTGCCGACGTTGAAGAAATCCGCGCCGCCGTCAGCCAGTCTGAGCACGGCGACACATAGCGCCGACCTAGGTGCGTGTCGGGCATAGCATTTTGCCAAGGGCGATGCAGCGATTCGCAAAGCTGGTGTTCGTATTGGGGAGCGCAGGCAGTATCCCGTTGGTAGCTTATAGCAGGCTTTCTGGGCCGTTTTGGGTACAACGGGCCTCATTCCCCGCCGTTTTATGCCATTTCCAAAACCCCGCCGGCCCGGAACAGCTTCAGCAGGTTGCTGACCGCGCACGCCAGCTTCCACTCGCGGCTGACATTCTCTTTGCCACGCAAG
>JAJYUB010000065.1 GCA_021792795.1 Acidobacteriota bacterium
TGAAAGGGGTTGTGAGTCAACTGGAAGCTGGCCTGCCGCAGATGGCGGCAAACACCCAAGCGCTGCGAAGCCTGACGGCATGGCCCTGGATAGTTAGTCTCAACTTGAAAGCTAACTAGAATAAGGCCTACTGTTGTCCACGCTCCACCGTTCGACGTGAAAGCGACTGTACCGGTTGCTCCGCCGCTGACGTCGGCCGTGCAAGCGGTATTCTGCGAGCCGTATGCGATTGGGTTTGGACTGCACGAAACCGAAATACTCGGTGTCGCCTTGTTAATTGTCAGGGTCGTGGACGAGCTGACCGGGTTGTTGTTGCCATCGCCTGAGTAGGCGACGCCGATGGTGTAGGTACCCGCCGCGTACCCGGCGAATCCGCCCGCCGACCCGTTAAGGCCCGTGGTGGTCCAGCCGCCGCCGTTGATTGTCCAGGTTTCAGAACCGGTGGTCCCGCCACTGATAGAAGACGTGCAGTCTGTAGTCTGCGAGCCATAGGCAATGGGGTTCGGCGAGCAGGAGACGGAGAGCGAGGGTGTCGCCTTGCTGACCGTCTGTGTCACTCCGCCAGAGGTCGCTCCATTGTAGTTGCTGTCGCCACTGTACGACGCTGTTACCGTAGAGGAGCCGGACGCAAGCGTAGAAGTGGAAATCGATGCAGATCCATTCGACGCGGCAACAGTGCCAATGCTCGTCCCATTCACATAAAACGTGATGGAGCCTGTCGGATCGCTTCCACCACCAACTGGCTGCGCGGTGGCGGTAAACGTCACACTCTGCCCATAGGTAATGGTTGTATTGGAACTGCTAAGAAGGACAGACGGAGTTGCTTTTCCCACCGTCAACGATGGACCGGGCACAGAAGCTGTTCCACAGCTCGTAGCTTCCGTGACCGTGCTTCCGTATGTTCCGGCAGGTAAGGTAACCATAAGAGTTGCACGTCCTGTGATTAAGGTTCCACCAATAGAGAAGAAGCCCGCTGGATTGGAGACGAACGTGTAGCTCCCATTTCCGCTGTTGAGAGAACACGATGTAGTAAAAATGCAAGTTGAACTCGTCCCATAGGTAAAACCCGTGGGACTGCACGTTGCGCCAGTTGATCCCGATGCCATAGGCCGCAATGTTGACCTCGATATCCAAGGATCGCTGACGGACAAACTAGCACTCTGTGATTGGCTTGGTAATCCGCTCTCTGTTGGTGTCAGGATCGCGGACACCTGATACGTTCCGCTTGCCGGAAAAGTAAGTGGGCTACTATACGTCACGACATCCTGCTCCATGGAAACTGAATAGCTTCCAGAGCCATCGGGCGCGCAACTCCCGCTCCACGATGTTCCGTTCCACGTACAACTGCTTTGGCTCCAGGAAGAAAGATCTGTCGCCGGCGCCGACGCCGTTCCTTGGCCAAGGGTCGTCGAATTTATCTGAAAGCTCACAGAAACGGGGAACCCGTTTTGCGTTGCAACTGGGCCGCCGGACGGAGCAGCAACGCTCGATACCACCGTGTATGGAGTATTCGCCAACAACCCGCTGTCGCTGCCCGGAACGGAAGGCGCGGACAATGTATAGGAACTTGTCGTCGAACTTCCGGTGTCTCCAGCGGTGGGAGTCGGACCGCTGCCGGTTGAGATCGCAGGAGCAGGGGAGGGCAGCGATCCAGTCGTGGCAGGCAGGGAAACGCGCATCATCGTACGAACATCGCTGCTCGGCCCAAGGTTTACCGGTGCGCGACTGAGCGGAATTGACGTCTGCGGCCTGCTGCCTGAGCTCGTGCCCGCTGCATCGCCAGCCAGGACCACGGAGGCATATTGTTTTGCTCCGGCAGTATTCGGGTCGCCGGTGTAGGTCACCGTGAAAAAGTTGTTTCCCGGCGCGCCAGGAAACGTGAAGTCGGCCGACCCGTTCGTAAGGGTTTCGTTCACCGGATTCCCGTTCGCATTCAGGGTCATTTGCCCAGTTGGTATCGTGCTTCCTTGGGCGAAAGCGACCTCCGCATGGATCTCGACAACCGGCGCACCGCTCGACATGTCCAACAGGGGCGCCAAGGTAGCGACAACCTGCGCGCTATCGAGATCGACGAGCAGCTGGTTCTGGCCGTTGCATGTTGCGGCGGCAACGATGTCCTGGCCAAGCGAGTATTTCACGTTGACGATCCGGCCCGAGGCCACGGCTGCAACGCTGCAGCCGGACGGAACCTGCAAGGCCGTAGACTGCGTAGGAGCATTCCGGTCCGTTTGATCGGCAAACACGGAGACGCTGCTGCCGCCGGTAATGAGGTTTGCGGAAGGATGTCCGTCGACTTTGGCAATGTACAGCGCTGTGACGTCTGGCTGCGTAACATAATTGAGCTGGGGAGAGAACGTGCCGTCTGCGCTACCCCAGAGGACATCGATGCGAGAATCGGCTGGACTGTAGACGGGGCTGGATTGGACAACGATGTCCGCCAGGCCATCGCCATCGAGGTCTCCGGCGCCGACGTTCCGAATCTGGCGTCCGCTTTCGAGAAAACCAGGAACGCTCGTGAAGGTGAAGCCGCTTTTCCCGTTGTTGGTCCCAATGACAAGAGAGTTGGATCCGGGGCAAAAGACAAGAACGTCCGGAGCGCCATCTCCATTGAAGTCCGCGGCATTGAGTTGGCATGTTGCGCCGAGCGCAAGCCGGGGTGCGATCGCGACGGCCGTTCCAAAGACGCGCCTGCCCTGGCTCGGAAGCAACATCAGTTGGAGAGGCGCCGTGGGCGTGGCCGAAGAGAGGACGAGCAGGTCGTCCATCATGGAGCCAGAGAACTTCGCCGCTGTGATTGCCGCGACATTCTCGCGCAGGGTCTGCGGGGATGAGCCGATGTGCCCAGCTCCATCGTTTGCGTAGAGAACGAGATCGTGCGCGGCTGTGACCGCCAGGACATCGCTGGATTGCGCGCCCAGCAGGTCCGCGGCGGCGATGCGTAACGGGGCATCGTTACCAGAGGGATAGAGCGTGGGAGCTTGCCAGGACTGCGCGACGGCAATAAACGAGCAAGTAGGCAGCAGACATAGGAACAAGGCCAGTCGGCAGACGTGACGCATGCGTGGCTCCGCAAAGAAGGATGACGGTTACATCCATAAGTATACCTGCTATGACATATATGTCTACCGCGAATCGCAATCGATCAATTCTCCGGATCTCCTTCTCGATCCACCCATATCTGCCGCTGCTGCCATCGCGCGCTCCGGTCTGTCAAGTACGCGGATCACGCGCCCGGCGTCCGATTCCCAAATACGGCCTGGAGCCGATCGTAAATGCATGAAATGCATATTGCCGATATTGTTATTGTGGCGAGTTGCCAACGGAAAAACTTTGGTGTGGACAATAGGAAAAAATGGTTACACTGGAGTGCATTACCCGTGCAATAATCCGATCAACATTCAGCAGTCCAATCCATGCCTTGTTTTCAATTGGGAGATACAGCAGTGCAGACACTCAAAGAAAAAATACGCTTGCAAACTCTCGTCCTTTTGCCGGTGGGCCATCCGCTGGCGCGTCGGAGGAGGGCCCGCCACTCACAACGAATGAAGGCAATTCTGAAATCGGCCAAAATCCATGCCCGCAAATCCGGGCAATTGCCGTCGTCACCGCTTCAGCAAGAGAATCGCAGCTTCTCCCGCGGGCATATACCCCGCCGCGCATGATGCGCTTGTCCTATAGGGTATAATGTGCTAAGTTACTGACATAAAAGTTGTTCGCCGTTATATTCCGAACATGGGTACACGAAAATGAAAATCAATGCCACGAAAATAAAGCCCAAAGGGGAGATCGAGCCCACGGCCCTCTCCCCTCAATACCGGAAAGGCAAAATGGACCCGGGCAGGAACATCCGAAAGGTATGCACGACCGCGGATGAGTTGACCTGGCAGAACCTCCGGAACCTCAGCATCAAGCTCGAGATGAACAAGCTGGAATTGATCGCGAACCTGGTCGAAACGACGTACGCAAGCGATGCGTACCGCAAGGAATTGGCCAAGTTTTATTCCGATTTCTGGCTCCGCAGGGACGAGCTTTTCAGCGGGCCGGTCACTCAGAACCGGATCAATCTTCCGGAAGAGCATCTGGAGATGATACGGCAGATGGGGTGGGCCATTATGGGCGTGCGGAACCGCAGTGAATTCATCCGTTTACTGGTGGCGTTCTGGGCCTGGAAGCGGGATTTGCTGAAATTCACGAAATGAAGCTGAAAAAAGAGGACCATCCAATTCAGCAAGAAAAGAGAGGGGGCCGCAATCGATTGTGGCCCCCCTCTCTTTCTCTTTGGTGGAAGATGCCGATACTGTCTACTCCGCTTTGCCGGCAAGCTTCGCATGTTTGTCCGAGCTGCCGTATCGCGCCAGCCTGTAATAAACGGGCGTGACCTCGAAGGGCAGTTTGTCGAATGTGCCGCTGGGCGCATAGCGGGTTGCGTCGATGAGCCGGACGCGGTCTGTCCAGGGATTGGCGACCGTATTGGAGCCAAGGGGAAGCGCCGCCACCTGGGACAAGTTGGAAGGCATCAACTTCGGAGCGCCGGTTTCGAGCGCTACCAACCATGGAACGCCGTTGCGATTCAGCAGGGAATCGCCAAGCTGCGCATCGGCGAGGCTATGGAGCGCCTTGGCGCTCACAGCCAGTTGCTCATAAAACAGCCCGGCATTGGCGAGATCTGTTGCATAGATGGAGTTCTTCAGCAGTTCCACGGCCTTGGCCGCAGCCGCGGTGTTGTCCTTCTCGGAGTGGCGAAGTTTCAGGCGCAGATAGGTCGCATCGTCCTGGAACTGCAGCCGGTCGCTGAAGGCATAGGCGGTGTCGACACGATGGCCCAGTTCTAAATGCGCAAGCTCCATGGCAATGATGGACGCCAAGGATTCCTCGTTCGGCATGGAGTCGATCAATCCCTTACTGAGCAGGACCGTATCGCCGGCCGTGGTTGCTTCCAGCGGCGCCGTCAGGATGACGCGGCAGTGGACCGGGGACGAGAAGGAAATATCGTTGGGCACCATGATGTTGGTGGCGATCTGCTGCAGCACGGCATCGATGCTGCTGTCCGGCGCGACGACGCCGCCGGACGTAAGGCGATTCAGGATGTTTTTCTCCGCCTGCGAATACCAGAGGCGCGAGGCCTCGATCGGAGACACATCCGGGGAATCCTTGCTCATGTCTTGCGCATTGTCCACGTGGATCGACGTATTGTCCGACGCATCGACGCTGCGGGCATTGACCAGCGCGTATCCCCAGAAGTGGGTCACGGCCTTCAGTTCGGTGCTTTCGACCGTATCTTCCGTGAAGATCGCGCTGGGCAGCCATAATCCTGGCTGGACATTGGTCCGCCAGGAAGCAAAATGCAGATATCGTGGATGTTTTGGATTGTGGTCGCCCTGAAATGTGCCATCGAAGCGGACGATATTTCCGCCCTCATCCTCGATCCAGACCCGGCCCGCGAAGCTGCCCGGAGACGGCTTGATGGCCGCAACGTCGAAGACGCGGGTCCGCACAGAGCCCAGGAACTCACGACCGGAGTAGGAAAACGTGTAGTGTTTCAGGTCGAAGTGTTTTTGGTCCGGGGTCACCATATCGAGAAAGCCGTCTGCCTGATACACGCCGTTCTTGGTCCGCACAAGCGTCGAGATGTCGCCGATTCCTCGCTTGACCTGCGTCTTCTTTTGATCGCGGCGGACGAAGATGTCGGCGTTCAACGCCTTTTTTACCGTTGCCCGGCTGATGAAGTAGTAATCGGAGACGGGCGCGCCGGGTCCGCCGTCGTCGATCGTATCTCGCTGGATGTAGGTCTCGACAATCGGGGTCGATTTGCGAATTTCGGACAGGATGGCGGCCTCGTGCTCAACCGCCTTGGCGACCAGGGCGGCATCTTGCCCATTCATGGGCTTGTTGGCCTCGCTACGATTGCGGGCATGGAGCGAGAAGGGAACAGCGAGCAGTAAGACGAACGCAAGGGCTGTAGGGCGCATGAAGGATCTCCAAATTTAGCGTTGTGGCTCAAAACGGAAAAAGATGCCGGCCCCTGCGGACCAATAGACGGATCCAGAGGGGCCGAACGGAAGGTACTGGTTTTCGACGTAACCGCGCGCTCCCCAACGAGGAAGCAGGCGGACGTCGACGCCGCCGGTGAAAAGGGTAGCCAGGCCCGTAGCAGGGGCCGACAGCAGGTACTGGTCGCCAGTGGAACTCGTATGAGAGGCCCCAACCTGGAGAGA
Source organism: Acidobacteriota bacterium (assembly GCA_021792795.1). Taxonomy (GTDB): domain Bacteria; phylum Acidobacteriota; class Terriglobia; order Terriglobales; family Acidobacteriaceae; genus JAKAAZ01. The sequence continues at coordinate 6,216 of JAJYUB010000065.1, forward strand.
GGCGAAGGGCGCGTACCGTCCGAACTGCCGCGCATATCCAACACCCGAGGCGTAGGTGACAAGCTTCTGCCCCAGGGGATTGCCGGACTCGTTGCGGTACGAACCGAGAAGTTCCCAGGGATAGAACTTGCGGTAGGCATATTCGAGATTGAAGCCGGACAACATCACGCGCTGCCAGGGGATGGAATCTGCCTGCTGTTGTGTGATGGATGCCCCAGGGGGGAGCATGCCGGGTTGGGTCGCCAGCCCATAGTCGTCGCGGGTATAGATCCAGGATGCGGTGACCTGGTTCGGCATCCAGGAATAGCGGACCGGGGCCGTTTCGGCGCGTTGCGCGCGGGCCAGGACCGCAGCGCAGCAGAGGAGGAGGAGGAGGAGGAGGAGGAGAATTCCCAGCATCCAGTTCTTGTTTCTTGACGGTTGTGTGGCCATATGGGTTGTCTCGAATCCGATTCGCGCGGCGGCGGCCCCCAGATCGACAGGTTGGTCGTTCGTCCTGCGCGTGTGCCGCGCCATCTTGCAGTTACGCTGGAAAGCCAGTCGCCTTCGCGAACATGAAAACATGCCGGCGTTGCTTCAAGGATGCACCCATGCGTGCAGTTCACAAGTGGCCTTGCGCCGGCACAAATAGGTATACTCCATATACCGTATGTTGTAAAGTAGACGCATCGTTCGAAGGAGGCAGCATGACGCGATATTCGCAGCAGAAGCAATTGGGTGGGCAGGCCCCGAACACCCAGATCCAGCGGAAGGCATACCCGGACTGGAACGTACGGGGCCGTAGCCCGCAGCGGCAGGCGTATCGATGCCCCATCTGCAACAATCCACAAATCCGCAGCTTGGCCTCTGTCTATGGGCGGGGCGTATATACGTCCGTGTCGCGGCGCGGACGTTTTCTCAAGCGCGGATATACCGCGAGGACCTCAAAATCGCTCCTTGCGGACAAATGCGCGCCGCCGGAGAAACGCCGGTATGCGTTCGGGATTTTCCTGGTGGCCCTTGCCATGGGGATTGAATTTGCTGTCATGGGACCGCTCCAGCAATTCATTCCACAGGAGTACGCGGCCATAGCGGCAATGGCTTCCGGGTGGCTGGGCACCTACATCGTCGCGAGGGCCTGGTGGTGGAACTCCCGCGCGTTCCCGCGGCTTTGGGACAAATGGCAGCGTTCCTATCTTTGCGAGCGTTGCGGGACGGTCACGACAATCTAATGGCGAGCTGCCACGTAGCTGGCTGGCACATTGTGGGCCATCGTATTGAAAAGGAAACCTGTGATCGGCAGAATATTATGCCGACTGGAAGTTCCGGGCGCTTAGACATCCAATGAGGTGATGCCAGCCAGCATGACCGGCTCGCGGTCGGGAAACTCTGCAACCAGGGACAGCTTTCCCCCCATGGCTTCGATGGAGCGACGAAGCGTGGAAATGTGCATGTCGGTCCGCTTTTCGATTTCCGAGATCTGCTTCTGCGCAATCCCGAGGTCCTTCGCCATGCGGACTTGGGTCATGACGCGGGCGCGGCGTAACTCCTGCAAGGTCATTTCCTCGGCAACCAGCATCCTGGCGCGCTTTTCAACCTTGTGGCGGCGTCGGGACGGCAAACTCTTGACGATATCGTTTACATTTCGGGCCATGGTCTTATGTCCTTCCCTTCTTGATACGTTCCAGGTTCGCGATAAAACCGTTTCCGGCTGCCGCCCGATTTATCGCCCACAACAAGCAGGATGGCCCTGCGTTTCGGGTCGAAAGCGAAGGCCACGCGCCAGACTCCGTCGGCTGCGTCGAAACGCAACTCTTTCATGTTCGAGTGTCGCGACTTCTTGAGCGTATCGACACGCGGACGTTCCAGATGCGGGCCGAAATGCTGGAGCAAGCGCGTCATTGCGAGAATTTCGTCCTGTACCTTTCTGGGAAGGGCGAAGAAATCCGGCTCGAATTCGTCGTCAATCAAGACCGTCCATTCCATTCCTACAATACCTCCAGCAGTATATCCCGTCAAGTGTATATTAACTGCGAGCCCGCCAGCATGCGCGATCCACTCGCTCCGCCATTCAGGATGCGAGTTCGCCGCCGGGAGTGAGGCTGGAATTCGATCCAGCAAGATAACCGGCGGAAAATGCGCCCTGAAAGAGGATCGCGCGATGTGAGATATCGCTTTGGACTGCATTTAGGGTCTGCGCTATATAGGAGTCGATCCGCGCCAGATCGTCCTTCATGAGGACGAGCGCCGCGCCGGTGGCATGCTCTTGCACCGTGGCATTGTTTTGTTCGACCAATCGTTCCCCGATGGCAGAGCTGTAACCGTCGAGGAAATTGTCCTTCCACTGCCGAATGCGCCTGGTCGCAAAAGGGAGGCTTTCCTTGCCGTAAGTGTCGGCGGCAACGCGGCGCGCCCGCGCGCGAACGACCGTTGCTTCCTTGGAGCAGAGTCGATTGCCGAGTGCGACCAGATACAAAAACAGGCTGATCGCGACTTTGCGATCGACATTCCGGCCGAGGAACATGAACGCCTTGCGGTTTGGGTCGTAGCATATGCGGCAGCCATTGGCATGCGAAGTCGCATTGGCAAGATACTGCAGCCACGGTTGCAACGAACGGGTCGAGATTTTGAGGTCGCGGAGCAGCACAAGGTCGGCATCGATCGCCTCGTCTCGTTCCGCGCCGTCCATTAAGTCTGCCATGGACAGACGGTGCTGGCTCAACATTTCCTGCACCTTCGCCATGAAGCTCTGCGCTTCGGCAAGGCTGCCAATTTCCTCGGCGCTCTTGGCGTGGGCCAGCAGCTTCGTGAGTTTTTCAACGATGGAATCTAGGACTGTTTCTGTGGACATGGATGTTCCTTGGTTTTCCGGATTGCATTACGGGAGGTGATGGCTTCAAAGCCATTCTCGAAGCGCACGAGACAGCTGTTCATGGTCCTGGCGCGCAAGAGAACGGCGCAGCGTTGGCCTTTCCTTCCCATGCGGTCCCAGGCGTAGTAGTAGGGAAAGCTAGAGGCGAGTGTCGCGATCGGGCCGGATGGCATTGAGGTGTTTTCTCCAGGACAAGTTCTCTCGCTTGTGTTGCCGCCCTCGATACGCGGACAGGATCCACCAGTCGACAATGATGAGCGCAAGCAAGAGCAAAGTGAAGATAGAAATCGGATGTCGTTTGAAGAGCATGATTGTCTTGGCGATCAAGAGGGGCCTCCTTCAAGCGTTCGGTGCGATGTGGTATCGCGCAATGACGGCCGGTCGGCGACGGGTCTTCCCACATTTTTTCGACGGACAAAAAACGGAAGTTTGACACGACGTTCCAAGTGTCCACCTGCCTCCAGAAACCGCACCGCGCGAATGACGGCCTCTACTTCGGTTGGATCCACGCTTCCGAGATCGAACCATCCGCCATGCTGGCGTGTAGCGGCTGCCAGTTCGGCCCAGCAAGCGTCCACGGCAATTTCCATGGCAAGCCGCTGGTGGTCCGCAGTGCTGGAAGGGCCATCGGTGCGCATGTTCGAGTTCCGGATCGTGGTTGCTGAATTCGCGCGCATGGTCGACCGCCCTTCTTTGAATCGCGATGTTGTTGCGTACAGCATGAACTTCCATAGAGAGCTACATCACAGCGCGAATGCCGTATCGCATCGCCACGGCAGGTCCTAGTATCGATTCTGGAAGGCCCGGCATGCTCTCCTCCATTGGGTCCCATCTCCAGGTCGACTTCTCGCTTTTTTCAATGGCAGCGTCCACTCCGAGCTTATATTCGAGATTATTTTCCATCATCCGTATCACATACATTTCAGTGGGCGTAGGCAGGGTGTCCAGAAGCAGGAAATTGGCCATGGGATAATCGCGCGCGAAATTGTAGCGAAGCACTTTCTCGAAGGAACGATTGTGCTTCAGGAACTCCGTAATCAGAGTGCGCTCCTGCTCTGTTTCAATGGGGATCCATTCTTCCGTCGTGGGCATCAAGGTGATCTGTTCCATGCTCCCAACACCATGATTGGAAATGGAAAAAGTCGCGGCCACAACAAGCCGGTTTGTCCCTAAGCGGGAAAGAGCAAGGTCGCTGGCAAATCGGCTGACAACACTCTTGTGGAGCTGCGAACTCCACAAGAGATGCGTATCTGGGATTTCTTCCATGGAGATCGTCGCTCCAAAGTCGTAGCCTTTGATGCCATCCTTGGCGACTTCGCCGATCGTCAACATAAGTTTTTTCGGATATTTCGAGTGAAAGGCGGACCATAGATGGATGCGCTGACCGATGATCTCCGACGCATTGTCGGCGGTACGGGGCTCCGGCAGGTAAAGGAATTCTTTCATGGAGCAGTCGTTCGCCTTTTTGTTGTCCACTGCCAGAAGTATCTGCCGGTATACGTCCTTCCAGGAGCGTTGTTTGATGGTTGGGTGCCAGCGGTTCAATCCGGCCTCCTGCCACAAATAATGCAGTGTGGCACGGAGAGAGAGACGTTTGCTGGGGGATTTCACGCTCTCCTTCTCCTTCTCCTTCTCTTCCTCTTTCTTTGGTTCTTCAGCGGACGATTTTTCGGACCTGTGAGAGAGAGGGAAATCCAATTTCAAGGCGATGCTGCCGTTCTCCTCGTGGATGGCAGTGCCCATGAGGTCGCCGAGGCCCGACAACTCCGGCGGCGTCTCGAACGACCCGCATTGGGGAGAATGGTCTTTGCCTTTGTTGGGCATGCGCTTGATGAAGTAATGGCCATTGATCCTGGCGATCTGCATTTCGATGCCTGGCTCGCTGCACATGCAGAGCGGCCGGCTGGCTGTCTTGTAGACAGATTCCAGCATGGATTCAAAGTTCGGATCTTCGTCCGATACGATTCTCTTGTTCACCCGGTACTCTGCCATGTTCTCTCCTGCTTGCTCCTGTTTGCTATTGTTCCGTTACGGTGATCGAGGCGGGTGCCATGCCAAATACGCCTAACAACACCTTCATCGTTTCCAGGACGGACGACCCGATCGCGTCTCGCAGTTCCGTGTTGCAGGGACCGACCTCGCGCGCTTCAATGACGAACTTGCGCGACGAGACCACGCGCGATCCTGCATGGCCGTCGTCCTCGACCATTCCCGGACCGGCGTGTGTTGGTATTGCGTCGAAGACGGTGCGCAACTGCTGCGTCAGGTCGTCGATGAGGTCGTCTCTCGACAAATCGGCTTGGGACGGCACTGCGGCGTCCGGCTTCAACCGCACGACCGCCGGACGGATACGTTGTGTTTTCAGTGAAGACACGTGTTTTCTCCTTAATGAATTTCTGAGTAACGGCATTCCAAAGAGTTGACTTTCACGCTGGCGTCGGAGAGCGGCATGCCGATCCGCCGAAACACCTCGTGGAGCACTGCGAGCGAATGAAGCGCGGTTTCCATGTGCTTCGGCGGAACGGAGAGGAAGAGCGACTTCTCGATGTAGAGGAGCCGCGCATCGGCGATCATGGCGCTGTAGCGCCTCTCGAGCGAGGCATTCCGGGCCGCATCTTTGAGAACGCGTACCGTGGACAGTTCTGGAGACAGCAGCGCGTCGTACGGAAACACATCCTTCAATGCATCGAGGGCCGACATTTTCAGACTGGAACCGATGGCAAGCATGGCAAATTCCCTTTCAGAAACGATGACCCATGAATCTCCATTGTTGAGGTGGCGTTGAATGCGCTTCAGATACTCAAACTGCAAACATCGCTCAAGTTTATCGAGACAGGCGTCACAGGCGAAGAAGTTGTAGCCATTGCGAGGAACGCCTTGGTTGGTGCATCCCTTGAAACAGCATTTCCGATCCGATCGCTTTTCGGAAGCCATGATCCATCCTCGTGTTCTTGCGTTAATGAAGCGCATCCAAGCCTTGTTTATCGTCCTCTCGCGGCTCTTTTTCTCCGCCTGCGTGAAGCCGCCGATCGAATAATGCCGGGGGTCAAGTTGGGATCGATATGCAGTTCGCGGAGAAAATCCGCATCCGATCGACCTTGTTGGACGGGTTCACTTTCGACAGCGTGAATGAAGAGATTGCACGCGATGCCGTCGAGGGAGAAACCACCCTGCCGGATTTGCTCAAGTGCTTCGGCGAAGATATCGCTTTCCTCCACCGCAATCCGCAAGGCTTCATCGAGAAGCCGGGATGCGTCTTCTGTTTTCATGACAATCCTTTCTTCGTCCGGCGACGGACAAGTGAATCCGATGGCCATCGCGCGCTCTTTTTACTTGCTTTCTTGAAACTTGCCGGCAATCGAGTCGGCGCGATGCAGTCCACGGCGAACGAACGCGCGTAGAACAATCCAGATGGAGCCGGCAAGGACAAGACATTCCGTTAGGAAGACAGGCAGCAACACGGAAACGAGAAGCGCAAAACCATACAAGTCGACATGCCGATAGATCCACGCGGACGAGAACCACCACCAGCAGTCGTTCCCGGTCAAGAAAAGGACACAGATCAAACAAGAGATCGGGAGGGCAATGGCAAACGCTTTTGTCAGTTGCCCGAACACGGTCAACTCGTAGGTGGCCGAAGCCAGGCGATCCGAAACCTTCACGAAGTTCCGATGAAAAATATTCACAGTGCCTCCAATCGAGCAAGTCGTTGACTGTTCTCAAGATGTGCCGGACGGACTTTCCTGGACTGTTGCGATTGCTCGATGGATGAATCTTGCAGCATGTCCGCGATCGCCTGTGCCTCGGTTGTGGAATGGCCATCCATCTCCCCACGGCGGGAGGCGAAGCGTGTCCCTCGGTTCCCTGCAGGGGACGTGTTCTTCAAGGCAGATTGTCCGGCACGATGAAATCGGTCGGGACAACAGCCGTTGCGAGTGCGCGAGGGCCCATTCAGTCGCCGCGAATACTGCTTGTGTTTACCGGTCCGGTTGCCAATCATCCACATGTCCTTTCCGTTGGAGAGCTTGGATCGAAGCGGACTGAAATCCCCATGAAACATGAGGATCTCAGTCCACCGACGAAGTCAGCTGCAGCTGCCAAACGTGGTGCCGCAATCGCTGCAGACATGACACTTTCCGGCGCGTTGCATGATGCTGCCGCAGTTGAGGCAGGTCGGTGCGTCGCCGTAGTCGAGCATGTCCGTGATCGATTTCGGTCCACTCTGGGTAAAGGTCTCCTCTTCTGCCGGTCCTTCGAGCGCAAGCGGCGCCGTTTGCGCCTTGCGTGCGGGGAAGATCTCAAGCTGCTGTCCGGTAAGGAAGCGCAGATCGAGCCAGCGGAAGAGGTAGTCCATGATGGATTTCGCATAGCCGATCTCTTCGCTGCCAGTCCAGCCGGAGGGTTCAAAGCGCATGTGCGAGAATTTCGCGCAGAACACAGAGAGCGGAACGCCGTGCTGGAAGCCGAGAGAAACGGACGTGGCGAAAGAGTCCATCAGTCCGGAGATGATGGAGCCTTCCTTGGCCATGCGGATGAAGATCTCTCCCGGCTGCCCATTGGGATACAAGCCAACCGTGATATAGCCTTCGTGTCCGCCGATGTTGAATTTATGCGTCAACGACGGACGTTCCAGCGGCATGCGGTTGCGCGTCGCCTTGGGAGGGCCATTGAGATCGTTCACGGTTGCCGGGGCCGGCACAGCGACGGCTGTGGCGGGCGCGACTTCATCCGCTTTCTCTTTGGTCACGCTAATGGGTTGTCCGCCCTTCGAGCCATCGCGGTAAATTGCGACCGCCTTGAGGCCAAGCTCCCATGACTGGAGATAGGCCTGGGCAATGTCCTCGACGGTGGATCCGGACGGCATGTTCACCGTTTTCGAGATCGCGCCGGAGAGAAATGGCTGGACAGCGGCCATCATGCGAATGTGGCCCAGCCAGGAGATCGACCGGGTCCCTTTGGCGGGACGCAGCGCACAATCGAAGATTGCCAGATGTTCCTCGCGGAATTCTGGCGCGCCTTCCATCATGCCTGTCTCGGCCACATAGACGCCGATCCGTTCGATCTGGGCATCGGTGTAGCCAAGCGAGCGCAGCGCATCGGGCACCGCCGCGTTGGCGAGGGTCATCCATCCGCCGCCAACCAGCTTCTTGTAGGCAACCAGACCGAGCATCGGTTCGATGCCGGTGGTGTCGCAATCCATCATGAAGCCGATGGTGCCGGTGGGGGCCAGCAAGGTGACCTGCGCATTGCGGAAGCCATGGACTTCGCCGTTGCGGAGCACGTCCTCCCAAATCTTCTGGGAGACCGCGTGAAGCCTTGTCCAGTCTGGCACGGGGATGTGGCCATCGATTTTGCTGCTGGCCTCCCGGTGCATGCGCATGACATCGAGAAACGATAGTTTGTTCTTCTCGAAGCCAGGAAATGCGCCGGTATTGGACGCTGAGGAACGCAGTCCCTCATCGGCGGGGTCCAGAGGCGTCAGTTTGGAAGCCATCTCCGACGAGGCCAGGTAGGCGGTCCCGCCCATGACCGAAGTGATGGCGGCGGCGACTGCGCGGCCTTCGTCCGAGTCGTACGGCAGGCCCATGCGCAGCAGCAGAGCGCCAAGGCTCGCATAACCGAGTCCAAGAGGACGGTAGTCGTGCGAGTTTCTGGCGATCGTCTCGGTAGGGTAGCCGGCCATGTCGACCAGAATGTCCTGCGCCACGATCAAGAGGCGAACGTGGTACTGGAACAGGTCGAGATCGAAGCTGCCGTCCTCGCGAAGATATTTCACGAGATTGATGCTGGCCAGGTTGCAGGCCGAATTGTCGAGAAACATGTACTCCGAGCAGGGATTGGAGGCATTGATCCGGCCTGTGGCCTTCGAGGTGTGCCAGCGATTGATCGCGGAGTCGAACTGCACGCCAGGGTCGCCGCATTCCCAGGTCTGCTTTGCAATCTGTTGCAGCAGATCGGCGGGATCGACGGTCTTGGTCGTGGCGCCTGTGCCGCGGGCCTTCAACTCCCAGACCTTGCCCGTCCGGGCCTTTGCCAGAGACATGAACTCATCCGTGACTCGGACGGAATTGTTCGCGTTCTGGTAGGAGACGGAAGTGAATGCCTCCGAGTCGGGACTGGAACCGTCGTAGCCGGCAGCCATGAGGATTTTGGCCTTGGCTTCCTCTTTGCCTTTGCAGGCAATGAATTCCTCGATGTCCGGATGATCGGCGTCGAGGATGACCATTTTGGCGGCGCGGCGCGTCTTGCCGCCGCTCTTGATGACGCCGGCGAACGCATCGTAACCACGCATGAAGCTCAGTGGGCCAGAGGCAACACCTCCGCCGGAGAGCAATTCGTTGGCCCCGCGAATCGGCGACAAGTTCGTCCCGGATCCGGAGCCCCACTTGAAGAGCATGGCTTCGACCTTCGCCAGGTCCATGATCGATTCCATCGAGTCTTCGACGGAATTGATGAAGCAGGCGGAACACTGCGGATTCCGATAGCCGCTGCGAGAGGCTTCCACGGCGCCCTTGCGCGCATCCCAATGCCAGTTTCTGGCATTGTTTTCCGGTTCCAGTTTGTCGCAGCCGACATTGAACCATACTGGCGAATTGAAGCTGGCATACTGCTGCAGCAGCAGGATGGACAACTCATCGCTGAAGGCATCGGCATCTTGCTGAGAGGCAAAGTGGCCTTGGACATGGCCTCGGTGGGTGATCGTGGTGACGACACGCCGGATGAGATCGTCCGCGCCTCGTTCGCGGGCGGGCGTATTTATGGCGCCATGCAGGTATTTGTTGGCCACGATTTTCAACGCGGTGTCCGACCAGGCGGCGGGCACGCGAACGTCCTTTTGCTCGAAGACCACGTTTCCCTTGGGGTCGAGTATCTGCGCGTCGCGTTTTTCCCAGGCAACCATGTCGAAGGGACTGAGGGTTTCGTCGGAGAGTAGCCGGCTGAACTGGGTGCCGGTGGAGGGTTCAGTTTTTGTTGTCATAAAATTTGTTTCCTTTTTTGTGCGTTGCCGGAGAGTGTGAGAAAAACGATTTCTCTCCGGCTTAGGCTGCAGTGATTGAATTGCGTTGCCCTTCTTGCGAGAAGCGGATTGCCTGGTACTCAAAATCCCGAATGGCGGATTCAACGGAGAGCTTGGCGCGATAGAGCGAGAACATCTGGCTGCACACTGGACAGTCGCCAACAATTCCGGCCTGGCCGTTGCGCTCCGGGCTGTAGCGAGGGTGTTTGGCGCAGATATGCTTGACCCTGCGCTTTAGTTTGAGATTGATAACTAGCTTCATCATGTGGTCCTTTACACGGGAATCTGGTCGGCATAGCACTGCTGCTTTTCGGCCCAATTCCACCCCATCGTGGTCTCAATGGATTCAACGGCAAGTCGGACATCGCGGTCGGTTAGGATCCATGAAACGGAGGGAGACAGGTTCCGTATCACGAGATCGCAAAGATAAGAACAAAGGCGGACCGCTCGCGAGTCGTTCCCCAAAACGTCGCACAGCAACGCCAGCGCAAGCTGTCCGGCGCCCGGCGAGCATGTTCCCCAGCTGAAGCCATTGAATGAAAGTGTTTTGAGGTCGGTACGGGTTGGAAGGGGAGTATGTCGATACTCTCCGAGGCCCAGCCGGACGACGTTGCCGTGTCCATCGGGCGAGATCGATCCACTGTAGAGGACCATGTCGTCAGACTGGGAACAAAGTTCCGATGGAGCTTGGATTCTGCTGGAGTGCAACATCTGCGTCTTCCTCCCACAGAGAACCCTGCACAGCTCTCCGATGTTCAAGTTCGATTTGTCTTACCTTCTTCTGTCGTTTTTCCAGTTGCAAGGTGGCGCGCCGATGTCGCTTCTCGGCCTTACTGAGAAGGGCCTGGGCACGATGAAGCCGACGTAAACTATCGGGCACTTTGCTCCGCTGAAGACATGCCATGGGAATGCCTCGAAGAAACCAGGGGTGATTGTTTTGCCGGAAGGATAATGACTGCTTGGACAATGGACTGGAGCTACCCGCCCCTTGAAGCCCAGAGTGTCCCGGGCTGAACATGCGCAGATCGTGGAATCGACTGGGGAAAGCGCTTGGAAGCTGTCCATTTAATACATATACCATGTATTGCCGATGGACTCAAGCGAAAGAGCGAAATTATATTTCGCAGACCGCGCGCAGCGGCTATTCTTGGGGTCCGAGATGGGGCGCCAGGTCTCGGAGGGTCTGATCGGCGGTCCGATAGTGGACAAAAATCCCGCCGGCGTCCTCCCATAGACTCCGATATTTCCTGTAGTCGTCGATGAGGATATCCCCAGGGCTCTGCATGAAATTGCGCTTGTCTTTCGACGCGCATGTGAGGATTTGAACGCCGGGAAAGTGTTCTTGGGCCCAATCCCGCTTCTGCTGTTCTGCCCAGCCACCTGGCGGGCATCCCGTCAAAATGATGGGGTGAAGGTGGCGGATCGCGCGAAACAACTTCATCCCATCCTCGCGGACGGGAAGATGGCGAAATACCTCGCATTGCCGCAGTATCTGCCAAACCGACTTCTCGTCGCGCCTGAGTGCTACGGTGAGGTCTTCATGGAGAATGCTCCGTGCATGTCCTTCAAAATCGGCTAAAACGCCGTCGCAATCGATGAACGGCTGCATGTATCCTCCTTTCTGGCACTTCCGATCTAATAGCTATCTCGGCACCGCATTCAGAAGCAAGATCACACCGAGATTGCGCCGCTGTGCGCGGGTCGCTTCGACATTCAGCGGAGGTGACACGTTTGATGAGCAACTCTGCGATTACGTGTAAGACACTCGGTGCGCTCTTTCTTTGACATTTCGTGCGAATAGCCGCCGCAAATTCCACAGTAGACATTCGGCGGGTAGCACAGGTTCGGACAGTCTTCGATTTTGCACTTAACCGTTTCACGTTTGTTCATTCTTATCCTCCTGTGCGCCGGTAAAAACCGGCGAGGTGTAGTGAATGCAAGTTTCATACGGTGAAGGACTAGCGAACCACACTGGCCCCGAGTCATGCGGAGCCGTCCGTGAGGGCGGCGTCGAAGCGTTGACAG